>CAVALA010000029.1:0-36105 GCA_963589615.1 Prevotellamassilia timonensis | reverse complement strand
GACTTGAGTTCGGAAGAGGCCTTGATGATAGCCTGAAGCTGCTCAAGGTTGTTGAAGTTGAATGCAGGGATTGCATAACCGCCGTTGATGGCGCGCTTGAACATCTCGCGGGTGTTGACCAAGCCTAATTCTTTGTAGTTTACCATAATACTTGTGAGTATATTTTGGGGATTGTTCTCTTGATTCTTTCCAAAAGTAGATTACGTTCATGCACTTTCTTGCTGCCCCAACAACAGGTTCACCGCAGGAGATGGCAGCGAATGTGCTAGATGCATATCTTTTTCGGAAGCAAAAGTACAATATGTCTTGCAAGTGCGCAAAGTTTTGACCTTATTTTTGTGGCCATACACCTTTAATTCGTGTTCTATTCTTACGTTTTGCGCCGCGCAAGAGAAGACTGATGTCGTCCCTTACGCGGCGCAAAACGTTGTCATATATAAATGGAGTGTTATTTCTTGCCTTCGAACATCTTACGGAAATGTTCTCTTCCGAACTTTTGATCGGCACGCAGCACGCGGATTACCTTCGAGGGGGATATGACGCGATAGAAGCGCTTGTAGTATTGTTCTTCCGTTTCGGCTATCTGCTCACGGAGTTCCACAAAGGCTTTCAAAGCACGGCGGCAGTCGGAATCGTTCGAACCTTTGCGGCTGGCGTTCTCTACCATACGGTCGGCACGTCGCTGCATGTCGAACGTCTTGTCGCGAAGTTCAAAGAACAGGGGAAAGAATGCATCGGCCTCGCTCTGCGAAAGCTGGGCTTCGCGCTGGATAAACTCGCGCTGCTCACGACGCATTTGCTCGCGATCGAAGTGCGGTTTGCGTCGGTCGCGCTGGCATTGGGGAGGTTCGGGAGCATCGTCTAGAGGTTTTTGGGCCACGAAAGCTGCATCGGTTGTAATGCTTGCAAAAAGAAATGCGACGAGGAAATATATTCGGTACATGATTTTCAGAAAAGGATTTAATGAGGGTTCTACGAAATAAGCAAAAGCTACCGAAAACGGGAAGGTTATTCTTCGGCAAAATAGCCAAGGGAATTGTTTGCGGCGAAATATTCGTAGGCATAATCTGCCGCATCGTGCTGGCTAGGTTCCACCTGTTGCGAATGGGAAGGAACATTCGTTCCTGCTACTTCACCATCGGGAAGGCTCACGTTCAGCACACTAGAGAATATAGCTACCAATGCGGCTACACAAGCCACTCCTGCGTAAGGCAGCCAAGCGGGTACCAAACGAACTGGACGCTGCGGACGGGACATCGTCTTGCACTGCGCCAACACACGCTCTGAAAGCGTTGCCAAATAATGTTCGGGAACGACAAATGGATTATGTGTGGGAGGTATATTGAGGTTTATCATCGCAAGCGGATTTGTATTCTTGTTTCTAAAAAAGTAATGATGATGTCAAAGCGAAAGCACTTAGGCATTCAACCTTTGCATCTCATTTCAAAAGGTATGACTAAAGAAGTGTTGGATGGTTTAATCGAGTTGAGCGAAAAAGGCTTCTATCTTTTTCACTGCCAAATGGTAAGAGGCTTTGAGAGCGCCTACACTCGTTGAAAGGAGTTGGCTCATCTCTTCGTATTTCATCTGCTCGTAATACTTCAAGTTGAAAACGATTCGTTGCTTCTCTGGTAGGGTGTCAATGGCTTGCTGAAGCTGACGTTCTGTTTCGTCGCCGTCGAAATAGGGGTCGGCTTCCAAAGCCCGCACCAAGTCGTCGTCCTCAATCCGTTTGGTTTCCTTCTGCCTTTCCAAGAAGGTGATGCTTTCGTTCATGGCTATGCGATAAAGCCAAGTGGCGGGTTGTGCATCGCCGCGATAATTGTCGAGTGCCTGCCAGGCTTTCAGGTAGGTGTTTTGCAGCACATCGTCAGCATCGTCGTGCCAGCGCACCATTTTTCGAACCACGGAATACAAGCGCGGCGCGGTTTCCTTCACCAGCATGGCGAAGGCTTCATGGCGTGTCGCGGGGTCGCGAAGATATTGCGCGGTGGGTAGTACGGGCATGTGATACTAATTATAAAATGAGTAGGAAGGAATCCTATTGTTTTACCTTTGGGAACAACGGTTGCTTGACGGGACAAAGACACTTTTCGATAGCAGTCCGTTGCTCTTCTGCAATAGCGTCAACACTGACAGTGTAGATTAAGGATTGGGTAGCCGCATCCCAATCTATACGTACTGGAGCTTGACTGGCGGTTACACGATAGAGGCGTTCCATATTGGGATCGAGTCCGACCGTTGGGCACCAAAATTCTTTGAAAGCTGGAACGGCAATAGATTGCTCGAATGGTTTCCAATGAACATCGTAAAGTCTTGCGAGTGTACTTTCGCCACCTGCCCGTACAGTATAAAGCGTAAGCAAAAGAGGGGCGCTCTTGGAACGCACTACCGTCAGTTTCCACACACTCGTTTCGGAGGTTTTCAACGTAAGAGACGTGCTGTCCTTTGCCGTCATCTCGGTTTGACCGCCAAACACATTCTCCACGCGTGCCGTTAGTCCAGAATTGTAGAGGTCCAACAAATCGAGCCGACCGGAACGGTCAACTACAGAGAGCACCTCACGCGGAGTGGCAGCAAAAAGGCTGTCGATGCTCTGAGCGCTTGCACGTAAAAAGCCAAGGAGGAGAACGGCTAGCAGCAAGCTACGCGTTGAGCGAATATTGGGACACATCATATTTATAGTGGGACTAACATTAGAGTTTTACGGAAGAAGGCTTAAGCCATTTGCTTACGAGCTTCGCGACGAAGTTGCCACGTGTTGTAGACATTGTGCCAAACACTGTAGAAACCGCCAGCAATAGAAGTGACAGGATTCAAGAATGTATAACCGACCCATATGGCAAACACGGTGTTTTTCTGTCCAAGCGACTGTGCGGCACTTATTCGTTCGCCGCAGCATCGGCCTATGAGGGTTCCCAAGCCAAACTGCAGCGCGCAGCAAACGAGCGAACCAACTGCTATGCCTATGATTTCTGTGACAGGCTCGTGGGTATGCGCTAAAGAGCGTGCCGTAACGGCGATTGCGATGCTCAACGAAACTGCCCAAATATAAAACGGCAAATTGGGAACGGAAATAAGTTTCTGCGTCACACGCGGCAAAAGCCAACGACAGAGTTGTGCAGCCACGAGGGGCATGATGAGCATGGGAAACACACGACCTATAATGGCTGTGAAAGCGGGAAGGAAACTCATGCCGTGTACATCACTGAAAAGTGGTACGAAAGATGGAACGACCACTGCCACCATAAGATTAACAAGCACAGTATAGGCCGTTATGTCTGATGCATTTCCTTTCAACTTCATCGTCACCACACAAGCTGAGGTGGCAGTGGGGCAAATCATACAAAGCATGCAACTTTGAATCACGGCACTGCCATGCAACGCAGGGCAATAGCGCAGCGTCAAAGCTCCGGCTACAAATGCGCCACCCTGGATGAGCAAGAGCCACAAGTGGTGAAGGCGGGGACGCAATGTGCGAGCGTCTACCTTACAAAAGGAGAGGAATAGCATGGTAAAGATCAAGATGGGCTGTACCACACCGACTACACGAAGCGCATAAGGACGCGTAGGGTCGAAAATGGACACATGGGAATACACTTCGTAAGCTATGAAACCCGTCACAATGGCCACGGGAAGTGTCCAATTTTTCAAAAAACGTACAATGCAGGAGGTGGAACGTTGCGTTACGCGTGAGCTGTTCTTCAACTGTGACATTACCAATATATTTCTGAAAAATTCTGATTTACGCTTTGCGTTACGTTTGTACCAAAGCGTAAATCAGAAACTTATCAAATACTCTTATTTTACTACGAGTGCACGTGCTATCATATCGGCCAAAGCTGCATAGTGTGCAGACGAAGGCACTGCACTGCATTTCTTCTGAAGCTGACGCAATTGCAGGAGCACTGTGCCATATACGTCAGATTTATTGCCACGTTGGAACGTGGTGATGAGTTGGTCTACTGCTATACGCTGAAGGGTACGCTCATAGGACGTAGGCTCGGAAGTACTGCCGGCATAGAGCGAACGGAACAGGCGTTTCGTCACAGTGGGGAGATATTCGCTCGCAGGATAGGTTGCAGTTAGACGTTCCAAGAGTGAAGAACTGAAAAGCGGTGCGACAACGCTTTTGCCTACACTCGCAGCCACTTTCTCTGGATTGGGATTCAAACGACTCACAAAAGTTTCGGAGATGAGCCATGTAGGTTCATGGAATATGTTTCGGTCGAGATAGTCAAGCGCAGCCAACTGCTTTTCTTTCGGAGTATCGAAGTACACCGGACCATTCTGATCGATGGTTTTGTAATCATGGCAAACACCACCGATGTTGCGCTGGACATGTCCGGCATAGCGCAGATATTGGCCAAGCACGTTTTCGTACATGCCCTTGATATTGTCGCCGTCAATGTCGTTGCTTTCGTAGGTCCATTCCGGAAGGTTCTTCATCAGGCGCTTGAGGTTAAGAATGCCATATTCACTAGCTTTAACGGCATCGTCACCCAAGTCTTCTGTCTGGCAGCGAGGATCGTTCGTGCGGTTGGTCTCGCCGTCGCCGAACCATAGGCGGGGATTATTCTTCAATGCTGCGGAAGTCATCTTCTCGAGTTCCCAATGGTCTGAAGCATCATCGTAAGCATTCCACATCGGTGTATAGCCCCACTGGATGGCCCACTTGTCATAGTCGCCAATACGGGGGAAGATGCCTGCATGACCAATGCTGTCTTCCGGCTGCGCCACGTAGTTGAAGCGGGCATAATCCATAATGCTAGGTGTGTGGCCATTGGCCTCTACGAAGGCTTTGGAACGGAGTGAGTCTACTGGAACAGTGCTTGAAGAACCAAAGTTATGACGAAGGCCAAGGGTGTGGCCTACTTCATGGGACGACACAAAACGAATGAGTTGTCCCATCAAGTCTGTGTCGTATTTCATGCAGCGTGCAGCTTCATCAATAGACGAAGCTTGTACCATGTACCAATCGTGTACAAGACTCATCACGTTGTGGTACCAGCAGATGTGGCTTTCAATAATCTCACCCGAACGCGGGTCGCTTATGTGCGGACCATAAGCGTTCTCTATATCGGAAGCCAAATAGCGAATCACGGAATAGCGAGCGTCTTCCATCGACATGGTAGAATCGGAATCAGGCCACTCTTTTGCCATGATGGCATTCTTGAATCCAGCCTTTTCAAACGCTTTCTGCCAATCGTTCACACCGGCTATAAGATAAGGACGCCACTGCTTGGGGGTAGCAGGGTCTATATAATAAACAATGGGTTTCTTTGGCTCTACAAGTTCTCCGCGCTTCATTTTCTCCATGTCGACGCTATCCTTGGGTTCCAAACGCCAACGGGAGATGTAACGCTTTTCGCTCACTCGCTGCTGATTGTCGGAATACTGCGTAAAGTCCTCAGTGAAATAGCCCACGCGAGGATCAAAGAGTCGCGGCATCATAGGCTGCTTGGGAAGGAGAACAAAGCTTACATTCAGTCCCAACGTTACCCTTCCCGTAAATGCCGAAGCATATGTGTTGCGTCCCGAAGACATCCACGTTTTGGTGGTACGTACTTCGGTGTTCATGGGGAACGTATGGATGCTTTCTATATAGGACAGATTAGGCAAAAGTGCCTGAAGCCCCATAGACGTCTTCGTATACGACGGAACGGAAAGGGCCTGATTGTCGTCCATAAAGAATTGAGTCACCTTGATGCGGCTAGCATTGCCCTGACGGCTTTCCACCTTGAAAGAACCGATAATAGGGTCGGCATTGGCTGCGATCACAGCACGATTTATAGCGTCAGTGCTGTCGGCCATACTGACAAGCAGGCGCGAACGAAGTTGAAGATTTCCATTGGGAGCTTTTTCCCAATAGACGGTCTGTTGGTTGGCAAGTTCACCTCCGTATTTTCCGGTTCCTGCAGGGGTGGACGTAAAGCGTACGGTAACGAGGATTTCACGCCCTATGAGGGAATCGGGCACGTCGAACATCCAGTCAGAACCTTTTTTGCTTACGCCAAAGAGGCCCTTGCTCAAACTGCCGTCTTGCGACGAATTCTGAGAAACTTGCGACGGATTCTGAGAAACTTTAGAAGTATTCTCTTTAAGGGGGCCAATCTTTATCTTTTCCTTCTTACGCGCATAAGACGAAGCTGGTGCAGAAAGCAGCAAAGCCACGAGAGCGAGTCCAAAAATTTTATGGAGGTTATGTTTCATTGCGATATGTATTTATTCAGGTTTCTGATTTGACGATTATTTGCGTAGTATGCGGTAAAACGCCTCTTCACCTTGTTCGAGCGAACTGAGTTCGTAGGGCTCGAGCCGTAACGAAAGCGTTCCAGGAAGTTCTTCCAATCCGAAATAACTCTGCACAATTCTTGCCATTTTGAAAGCATTAGGCGACGTCTTTTGCATAAGCCGCAAAGCGGTGCGCCGAAGCAGGACATGGTCGGCATCGTGCTGACGCAGTTCACCAAACAGCACATAACATATGGCTGGGCGGTCGGGCTGCGCAAGCAAAAGGTCTATGCGCGCGGCGCTCTCCTGAGGTGCGAAGAGGCGGAGAAGCAATTCTATTTCGTCCGTGTCTTTAACTATAGGAAGTAGCGCATCTAGCATCTTGCGCTTGTCTATGGCAGATGCCGATGCGGCAAACTCTTCTATCAAAGGCGCATTGCGAAGCAAATCCAACGTTCCTTTCGTGTAACGCGCAACTGCGGCCTTTAGGAATGTACCTAGATAGGCTCTAGGCTGCGTGGGCACCATGGCGACGAACAAAGTCCAAAAGGTCTGACTGTCGGGCAATTCGGGCAATACGCGCTCTCCCAACTCTTTGCCACACGCCCTGAAAGCGGAGTGGCTCATCGAGCGCATCATCAGCAACAAGCCTGAAGCATTCCGGGCTTTTGCCATAGTGTAAAGGCGGTCTGCGAGTTGGGTCATTTGTTTTGGTTTAGAAATAGTCGGAGTAGGAGTTAGCGGCGCTCTAGAAGCACGACATTCTCCACATGATGAGTCTGGGGGAACATGTCAACCGGTTGTACGGCCACTACACGATAGTCTGCATCGAGAGCCTGAAGGTCGCGCGCTTGTGTGGCCGGGTTGCAGCTTACATAGACGATGCGTTGCGGTGCTGCAAAGAGTATGGTGTTGATTACGTCGGAATGCATACCGGCACGGGGAGGATCGGTGATGATGACATCGGGTCGTCCATGGCGCTCAATAAATGCACGGTCGAGAATGTCTTTCATGTCGCCTGCGTAGAAGAGAGTATTGTCAAGTCCGTTAATCTTTGCATTGACTTTCGCATCTTCTATGGCCTCGGGCACGTATTCTATACCAATAACCTGGCGGGCCTGACGAGCCACGAAGTTGGCAATGGTGCCAGTTCCCGTATAAAGGTCGTAAACAAGTTCCTTTCCGGTAAGTCCGGCAAAGTTGCGCGCCACTTTGTAAAGTTCGTAGGCTTGTTCGGTATTGGTCTGATAGAAGCTCTTTGGGCCAACCTTAAAGCGCAGCCCCTCCATTGTTTCAAAGATATGGTCGGTACCACTATAGACTTTCACGTCGAGGTCGCCAATCGTATCGTTGCACTTGAGGTTGTTCACATAGAGGAGGGAGCTTACCTCAGGGAATGTGTCGTGAATGTAGCGCAGAAGTTCCATGGCCTGAGCGTGCTCTTCCTCTGTGCGCCAACAGAACTGCATGAGGAGCATCACCTCGCCCGTGGCCGAATTGCGTATCATCATGTTGCGGAGCAATCCATGTTGTGCTCGGAGGTCGAAGAACGTGAGTCCGTTTTCCAAAGCATAAGCACGAATGGAGTTGCGCAGACGATTGTTGAGGTCGTCCATAAGATGACAGCACTCTATGTCGAGTATCTTGTCGAAGGCTCCAGGTATGTGAAAACCCACGCCGTTCATCACGCTGAACGTTTCGCCCGACTCCACTTGTTCTCTAGTCAGCCATTTTTTGTTGGAAAATCCGAATTCCAACTTATTGCGATACTCCCGCGTATGTTTGCTTCCGAGGATGGGGCTTACTTCGGGAAGTTCCACCTTGCCTATCCGCGTAAGGTTGTCTACAATCTGCTTTTGCTTGAAACGGAGTTGTTCCTCATAGGGCAGACATTGCCACTTGCAGCCGCCACACACGCCAAAGTGCTGACAGAAAGGCTCAGTGCGCAGAGGCGATGGTTTATGGAGTTTTACCACTTCGGCCTCGGCATAAGAATGTTTCTTACGACGCACCTGCAGGTCCACTACGTCGCCGGGTACGGCATAAGGCACAAACACAACGAGATTGTCGACCTTGGCTATGGCTTTGCCTTCAGCTGCCACATCCGTAATGGTAATATTTTCAAGTAAGGGAAGGGGTTTCTTTTTTCTTGCCACGAGTTAAGAATGGTATTTGGGTTAATCTTACGCCATCTATCGTCTCCGACAGTCGCGCTAGAATATATTGTATGCTATTGTTTTGCGAGATTTGCTAAATGCACAATAAGTTGGGACAGAGGATAAGCGTCTAAATCTTTCCATTTTATGTAGCGGAAAGTCTCCGGCACAGGCGTATCTTCAGGCAAGGTTATCTCATAGCAGTCAACCTTGAGCGTGCGATGCGTGAGCTGATGGGTAAAGTCTGTGACGACTTCACGAAAAACAGCCTCAGATGGAATAAAGTTTTTGCAAAATGGATGGCTTTTCACATCGGCGAGTGTGGAAGGCTGATTGAATTCTAAAAGCGGAAATTCGTACAAACCTTGCCATATGCCTCCTTGCGGACGTTGGCGAATCCATGTGCCATTAGCAGAATCGCGCACAATGAGATATACGAGATAACGCGTTTCGACTTTTGTCTTTCTGCTTTTTACGGGATACGACTCTACGCTTTTGCGTGCTGCCGCCATGCAGCCGCTTGCCAAAGGGCATCTTTTGCAATCGGGCGATTTCGGAACGCATTGTATCGCTCCGAAATCCATGATAGCCTGATTGTACGTACCGGGAGTGAGTTGAGGCAAGAGCGTTTGTGCCAATTCCGCAAAATGTCTCTTACCTTGCGTAGTGTCAATCGGTGTATCGTCAGCAAAATAGCGAGAAAGGACGCGATAGACATTTCCGTCCACTACCGCCACGGGCAAACCGTACGCCATGCTGCAAATTGCAGCAGCCGTGTAGTCGCCCACACCTTTAAGTGCACGTACACCTTTGTAGTCTTCGGGGAAAGCACCACTTTCGCATATTTGCTGGGCCGCACGATGCATATTCCGAGCACGGCTATAGTAGCCCAAACCTTGCCACAATCGAAGCACGTCCTGCTCATCAGCTTGCGCCAACGCTTGTGGTGTCGGGAAAGCTGCAATGAAACGATTGTAATAATCCAACCCTTGCACCACGCGGGTTTGCTGAAGGATTACTTCCGACACCCAAATATGGTAAGGATTGGACGTATTGCGCCAGGGCAACTCCCGTTTGTTTGCCTCATACCAGGCCATCAACGTCTGCTGCCATTCCGCTACAGGGAGATGTTTGGCCGACATGCGATGGGGGTTCAATGAAACAGTTTTATGCGTTGCTCTTCAGAGAGTTTGCAGATAAGAAGTTCATCGTTGTTTTCTGCTACGACGTAGCCGTCAAGTCCTTGCACAACGACTTTTTTCTTTCCGGCAGTATGCACCACACAGTTGAAAGAATCGAAAAGACTAATATTATCACCTATAGTAACGTTTCCGTAACGGTCCTTTTCCTTCTGCTCACGAAGAGAAGTCCACGAACCGAGGTCGCTCCAGGGGAAATTTGCAGGATAAACGAATATTTCTTCGGCCTTTTCAAGAATGGCGTAGTCTACGGAAATGCTTTCACATTCCGGAAACTCGCGGTCAATAGCCTCTTGTTCCTCAGGAGTTCCGTAAACGGGAAGAAGACTCTCGAATATTTTCGACATGGCAGGCTGATAAACGCGGAATGCATTGACCACGGTGCTTACGCTCCAAATGAATATTCCGGAGTTCCACAAGTAATTGGGCTGTGCCACATATTGCTTTGCCACCTCAAGATTGGGCTTTTCAGTGAAAGCGTCAACGCGAAAAATATTGTTCTTGCGAGAAGAAGAATAGCTCATATCGGCCTTAATGTAGCCATAACCAGTCTCCGGACGCGTGGGTTTAAGCCCCAACGTCACGATGGCATCCGTCTCTGCAGCAAAAGTGAGAGAATCGCTTACAGCTTCTTCAAATGCACGTGTATCGGTAACGATATGATCCGAAGGCGTAACCACTATGTTAGCGCGCGGATTTTCTTTTTTGATATGCCAACTTACGTAGCAAATGCAAGGAGCCGTATTGCGACGACATGGCTCGCAAAGCACGTGTTCAGGATTCATTTCAGGAAGTTGTTCAAGCACCTTGTCGCGATAGTCTTTTGAAGTCACCACGAACACATGCTCCATGGGCACAACACGCTTGAAGCGGTCAAGCGTAAGCTGTATGAGTGTACGGCCGCAACCGAGGATATCGAGGAATTGTTTGGGGCATACATCTGTACTGACGGGCCAAAAGCGGCTCCCCACCCCACCTGCCATAATTACCAGGTAGTTATTTTCATTCATAAAAGTAATGTGTAAATAGTCCAGACACCCTTCACGAGTTGTCCAGCGATAAACTTTTTAATACTTAGAATTCACCACTTGTCAATCGTCGGTCGTCATGTTGCCCTCTATATAAACGCGAACCAAGGTATTGGCTGCATTAGAGCGTATGGTGACAGGCTTTTTGAAATGGCCAGGGAATTTACCTTTACCGTTGTAAGTGACGGAAATTTTACCTTTTTCTCCGGGAGCTATGGGCTCCTTCGTAAAATTGGCTATTGTACAGCCGCATGATGAAAATGCCTGCTGAATTACCAAGTCCTCATCGCCGGTGTTGGTGAAGACAAAGTTGTACTGCATTACCTGCGACTCCTTGAAATTTCCGAAATTGTGAGAGCTCTTGTCAAATTTGATGACAGGCTTAGCCACGGCGCCGCAAACAAAAAGTACAGCCACCACGGTCAGCATAAACAGTCGTTTCAACATAAGTCAAGTTATTAAGTTTCTACTTGAATGACGCACAGTACTTCCATTGCCACAGACAATACCATGCAGTGCAAATGTACAGTTTAATATTTGAATACTAAAATTTCGGGTATGCAAATGCGGGCATTCGAACACATTCCGTAATTTTGCATTGAAAAAGCGCACAATCACAGTCCATGACACCAACTACAGACAGAGTAATTCTCGGCATAGACCCTGGCACCAACCTTTTAGGCTATGGCATAATCCACATATTGGGCCGTGAGGTCAAGATGGAAGCCATGGGAGTGATTGATATGCGCAAAGTAAGCGACGTATACCTCAAACTGGGACGCATCTACGAGCGTACTATGGGCATTATCGACTCGTTCAAGCCAGACGAATTGGCTATAGAAGCCCCGTTCTTCGGGAAGAACGTACAGAGTATGCTGAAGCTCGGACGCGCACAAGGCGTTGCCATCGCTGCAGCCATCAGCCGCGACGTCCCCATCCACGAATATGCGCCAAAATCCATCAAGCAAGCCATCACCGGAAACGGCCAGGCAAGCAAAGAACAGGTCGCAGCCATGATGCAACGTATGCTCCACATCAAGCCAGAAACCATGTTGCCCCACCTTGATGCCACGGATGCCCTTGCTGCAGCTTACTGCCACTACCTGCAAACGTCACGTCCACAACAGTTCCAAACTGGAGGCTGCAAGTCGTGGGCCGACTTCGTAAAAAAGAATGCCGAACGCGTTAGAAAATAAATCCTCGCTGAGTCACTTTCAAAGTAACCTTACACCCATTATTATATATACCGCAAACATTGAACTTACAATGAGAATATTTGTCATCCTCTTCACCTTATTCACGCTTACGACCACGGCACACAGCCAAGAGGTATATAACCTGGTACTCGAAAACGCCACTAAAGTCGTCAACTCACCAACAAGCGGATTCGCGCAGACACAGATTGCCCAATTCAAGCGAACGGCTTTGATTTACATGAAAAGCAAAGCTTTTGAACGAACGGACTCTGTACCCGCTGTGTTTCTCAACACACAAGCTTACTATATGTCGGAATTTCTAAGCCTTTTCTTCAATGTAATCCTCAAAGACAAGAAGTCTGACGCTAGCGTGCGCAAAGAAAAGATTCTGATTTTCATGAACGCTTCTGCCATGAACCCGCTCTACAACGACGAAGACAAAGAAACAACCATGGCTTTTGTCAATGACGGAGGAGAACTTACTCCCTTCAGCCTCGACACCGATTGGCAGAAAGCTTACCTTGCTGCCAAAGAGAATTTGGGAAAAGGCAAAGAAGAAGAGAAGTAGTCCCAAGAAACAAACGCCAAAAGACGGAAATAGGAGATAAACACTTCTGCACAGAAGTGCTTATCTCCTATTTTTATATAGAGAACGAAGCATTAAACTTTGGACGTGATTTCAACAGCCTTTTCTCATAAGCTACTAGCGTCATTAGGGCTACAAACAAAAAAAATTGATTGTCTCCCGACAACCAATCTTTACTAACCTTAAATCTAATACCATGAAAAACATTGCAAATGTACGGGGTTCTGCAACTACACGCAAGTAACACACCGATAAAATCCGCGTTGTTTAGATTAATTTACTACGATTACCTCAATATGCTATCTAGAGTAGTCATATCTGATGTTTTACAAACTAAAAACTTACTTTTTCAAATCAAAGAGATAGGTCACCTTTGCCACAATAGTGGAATTATTGGAGCGACCGAACACATCTTTCTTTGAATTGTTGAAAATGTCTGAGAGTCCGTAGTAATATCTACCCTCTATGAGGAAATGACCTAGAGATGTATTGAGTTCCAAACCAGCCCCTGCTGTTATGCCATAGTCAAACTTCCGATCTATCGACATAGCGTACTGACTGTAAAGTCCGTTGGGACGGTCTGGATTGCCCTCGTCGTTGAGCGTAAACGCGCTTTGTTTTGACTTTTCAGAAAGGCAATAACCTATCTGAGGTCCGGCAAGGAAATAACCCATCGCTCCCCTACGCTCCTTGCCCCACGCCAAGCGTGCCAACATCGGTAGCTGAATGTAGTGAATGTTCCGCTCATAAGTATCGGGCAAAGGTTCGCTATTGGAATTAAGGATATTCTCGCGCCAACCGAGCACACTGTAGTTAAGCTCCACTTGGAGTGCGCAATAAGCCTTGAAATAGCGTTCACTCGTATAGCGTGCCACCACGCCAAACGTCGGACCTATATGTTGGTTTTGCTTGATAGTTGGGTCAAAACCAATGGTGTTCATCATCACGCCGCCAGTAAAGCCCACAGCCAGACTGTTACGGGCTTCTCCAACTTGCGCCTGTGCAGGAACTGCAAAGAGCAGCAGGATGGAAGCAAGCATGCTTTTTATGTATGAGGAAAACATATTTGGAATATCTGAGGTAAAACAATCATGCGCCTATACAAGCACTTGTTTCGCGACTATTTGGCGGAGTACTTGTAAATCATTCCATCAGGACTAAACCTTACAAGCCACATGCTGCGACTTACGTAGCCGCCACCGCTTGCAGCTGTGATGAAGCGCAAGTCGGATTGCAAGCGAGGCGTATCGGCCATAGTACCAGCCACGGGCGTTTGCGTTGCATAGCTGTAACCATACGTAGCGAGTCCGCCCAACATGGCCACCGCCACATCATAGCCCAACGGGGCCATTCGGGGCGTACAGTCGAGCAATTGTGCACCAAACCATCGGTTGTATTCCTGCGTAAAGCGAAGTGCGTCGGCCGTAGACGGGTAGAAATAAGATGTCACAAACAGATAGCTGTCCGCCTCACGCATTTCTGCAGCACGATTCCCGCTTGCCGCCTTCAGCCAAGACTCATAACCGACCAAACTAAACGTACTGCCTTTCATCAGCGACCGCAGATTCTTCAACAAAGGCAGGATTTCGGATAACGTAGCTTCAGACGAATTGTCGGACATGAACACAAAATGGCCGTTACCCTTGCTTTTCAGTTGCGCTTTCAGTTCTTCCGCCGTTCCATGCAAGGGCACAGAAGACACACTATAGCCCGCAGCATTCATGCGCTTTGTGAGTTGTTGACACAAGTCGGCCTTGTCGCCGCCAACGGCATGAAGAAAGACGAAGTGGTCAGACTTCTTAAAAGACGACATAAAGAGGTCGGCGCAAAGTGTATTTTCATATTCCGCAGGTGTATTCACCACAAACACATTGGGACGGAAGTTTACCTGTTGAACTTTCGAAGAGAAGGGTACTACCACACGCAAGCGTTCTGAAGAGTGGGATGCCACATCGGCAAAATGTTGCGGATAGACAGGTCCTACCACGAGGTCGGGCGAACTTGCTGCCACACTGTTCATAAGTTGCGCCACACTACCATCGGGACCCGGTTCGTTGTAGGCAGACACCGCCACGTTGAGACCGCGATTCTTAAGTTGCTCAACGCCCATAAGGAAACCACGATAGAACTCCAAACTGCGTACGTTTTCCACCTTCTCGCCCAACATGGGGAGCAACACAGCTACGCGCACGGAACTAAGTCCGCTGTAATGCGGCTTTGCGGACTGTACTTTAACGGGGATTTTAATGACCGTCCCCTTCTTCAACTTATAGCCGTCTGCTTTCAGTTCTGGATTTGCGGCCATCAACTCGTCCACCGTGATGCCGTTCGCCTTGGCCAGACTATAAGGCGTGTCTTTTTTCTTTACCTTATATTCTTTATATTTCACTTGAACAATTTGCTGCGGAGCTACAGGCTGCGCTTTGGGAAACGCTGCCGTGGGTATCGTCAGCGTTTGCCCACTCTTAATGGCATCGGCCGAGAGTCCCTTGTTGGCATCAATAATCTGTTGCACGCTCACTCCATAGTCGCGGGCTATTTTGTAGAGCGTTTCGCCCGACACAACTTTATGCGTCACAGTCTGCGCATTGACACATGGCACCGAAAGGAAGGATACAAGGAATACAAAGAGCAATAAGCTCCGCAATAAGATATGTTGTTTCATTACAGCGATAGTGCTTGGAAGGTTACCCTAAAAGGCCACCTTGAGAACATTCTAATTCTAGAGAAATACTTACTTTATGAGGGCGGCAATACACGCCGGCATACCGCCAATATTCGGCAAAAGTACGCAAAATCCACTATACTCCACACGGCATTTAAAAGAAAAAGCGTACTTTTGGAAGCGCTTCTATGGAACGCAAATATTCTCCGCCACATTTTTTCAACAAACAAAACCATGACACGCATCCGTTTCTCCATACCATCCTTACTGTTGTTTTGCATTGCTATGCTACTCGCCCTACCCTCTTATGCGCAGAGCAAACGCAAATCGGCAACGACAAAAAGTGCAAGTAGCAAGGAAGCTACTATCACCGCCGAGGAGTATATGCAACGCTACGAATTCGGCAAAGCCGCCCAAGCCATCCAACGTGAGATTACTGCAGCCAGTCGGGCCGGCAAAAGCACGGAACGACTTGAAGCAGACCTTGCCCGCGCCAACATGGGGCAGGATATGCTGCGCGGCACTGAAAAGGTTGTCTTCATAGACAGCTTCGTCGTGGATCGCGACCACGTGCTTGAAGTTCTCAAGTTTAACCCGCAAGCCGGAAGTGTTGTCAACATGGAGAGTCTAAAAGCATCGTACTCAGAGTTCCCCGCCTATCTTGGCCAAACGGCATTCATCAACGAACTAGCCGACCACATCTACTTTGCCGCCACCGACACCATTGGCCAAGCCAAGGGACTATGGACAGCATATCGCAACGGCAAGAAATGGGGCACGGCCACACCGCTCAACGGACTTGACAACGACGAAGCCGACCGTGACTACCCATTTGTCATGCCCGACGGCCTTACGCTCTACTTTGCGGCACAAGGCGACGAAAGTTTGGGCGGATACGACATCTTCGTCACTCGCTACAATACCGACACACGAGAGTTCCTCAAAGCCGAGAACGTAGGCATGCCGTTCAACTCTCCTGCCAACGACTACCTCATGGGCATTGACGAGCAGAACAGCATCGGATGGTTCGTCACAGACCGCAACCAACCGGCCGACAAAGTGTGCGTCTACGTGTTTATACCCAGTACCACTCGCGATGTCTACGAACTGACGAGCACCAACGAAGCAGAAGTAATATGCGCAGCGCGCATAGCATCCATTGCCGACACGCAGACGGACAAAGCCGCTGTAAAGGAAGCGCTAGCCAAATGGAATGCCGCAAAAGCCGGAACTTCTTCCAACCGAGGAAAAGCTCGCCGCTACGTAATAAACGACCAAACTGTCTACACCACCCTCTCGCAATTCAAGAGCGAAGCAGCACGCCGCATTGCTGAGCAAGCCAACGAAACGATCGACGAGCTCAACGCCAAACTTGCCCGACGCGACGAACTTGAACTCCAAACGGCACAAAGCGGTAGCACCGCAAGTACGAGAGCCGAATTACAGGAACTCAACAAGTCCATACCGTCCCTTCGCGAAACCTACAAAAAACTTTGTAAAAACATGAGAATCAGCGAAACGGCCCAATAGTAGACGTACCGCTTGACACCATTTGTTTCAGGGATAATACCATTATTATCCCTCTGCGGCCATCTCGCAGTTACCCTTTAATATCAAAACCAAACCACAAACCATGACAACACCCATTCCCTCCTCTGAACTCATCATCAACAACGATGGCACCATTTTCCACCTGCACCTCAAACCCGAGCAACTCGCCGACAAAGTAATCCTTGTGGGCGACCCTGGCCGCGTGCCTATGGTGGCAGCACACTTCGACACAACGGAATGCGACGTAGAAAGCCGCGAATTCCACACCATCACCGGCACATTTGAAGGCAAACGCATCACCGTGCTCTCTACCGGAATAGGTTGTGACAACATCGACATCGTACTCAACGAACTCGATGCACTCGCCAACATAGATTTCGACACACGCACCATCAAGCCCCAACTTCGACAACTCGAAATTGTGCGCGTCGGCACATGCGGCGGCCTGCAACCCTTCACCCCCGAAGGAACATTCGTGGCCAGCGAATATAGCATAGGATTCGACGGTCTGCTCAACTTCTACGATGGACGCAACGAAGTGTGCGACCTTCGCTTCGAGGAAGCCTTCCTTGCCCACATGAACTGGCACGGCACGCAGTGCATAG
This sequence comes from Prevotellamassilia timonensis, assembly GCA_963589615.1. Taxonomy (GTDB): domain Bacteria; phylum Bacteroidota; class Bacteroidia; order Bacteroidales; family Bacteroidaceae; genus Alloprevotella; species Alloprevotella timonensis_A. The sequence goes on along the minus strand of CAVALA010000029.1, from coordinate 18,885 downwards.
CACACCCCTACGTCATCAAGTGCAACGACGAACTCCTCGAACGCATCGCCGCCGACGACATGGTTCGCGGCGTAACCATCGCCTGCGGCGGATTCTACGGACCGCAAGGCCGCAAGCTGCGCCTATCGTTGGCCGACCCCGAAGCCAATGCAAAAATCGAGTCATTCGAATACGAAGGCCACAAAGTGACGAACTTCGAAATGGAAAGCAGCGCTGTAGCCGGACTGGCCCGCCTCATGGGACATAAAGCCACCACGGTATGCATGGTCATCGCCAACCGCGTGGCCGGCCGTGCCAACACAAACTACAAGCAGTCCATAGACTCACTCATCACCGCCGTACTGCAACGATTGTAATCCCCATTTTGCAGGTATAGCCCTTACGGTAAAAAATATTTCAAAGAAAAAGTAAAGAAAAACTGCAATAAACTTGGCAGTTTCGGGAAAACGGCCTACATTTGCACCGTTATCCTAGAAACAATCTTTTTACCTTAAGGACTAATACCTATCAAAAACGAAATAGCGAGACGTTGAGAAACGCCTCGCTTTTTATATACCCCCACCGCACGTTTTGTAGGCAACATTGGACACACATTCATGTATTTCGCACACGTATTACGCGCACGCGCGCGCGTACATAGAAGTTTGTGCAACCAACCTTCAGCCTTCAGCCATGAGGCAGAAAGCCATGACCGAAATTTATGGTATTTGACGATTTTTTGGCGGAGAGAGTTATCCTCGTTTTGAAGGCAAAAATTCACTAATCATTGATTTTCAGACTTCTAACGAAGGGCTAAGCAATAAGGCTGAAGGCTGAAGGTTGATTGCACAAACTTCTGTGTATACGCGTATAAGAGATTTTGAGCTACGAGCTCAACGCGTTGAGCCCGTAGCTAATTTAAATTTGCTGCCTTAGAATTTTTACACCATGCCTTGGATTTTTTACACCGTGCCTTGGATACCAAGAACATTATCCGTTCCATAATTATAGAGTCAACTCCCCCACAAGCCTATAAACGTAGCAAAAGAAAACATGCATAATTTCGCAAAAAACTTGTAACTTTGCACGCGTTCATAAAAGTGCGGATGGAACAACAAAGCATAGAGCGCCGTTTCCTCGACCATTTACGCACTTAGAAACTATTGAGACAAAAAATCACACATCATGAATATATCCTACAAGTGGTTGAAAGAATATGTCGACTTCGACATGACGGCTCAAGAAGTAGCCGATGCCCTCACTAGCGAAGGACTTGAAGTGGACGGAGTGGAAGAAGTACAAGCCATCAAAGGCGGACTCGAAGGCCTCGTGGTAGGCCACGTGCTCTCTTGCGAACCCCACCCCAACAGCGACCACATGCACATATGCTCCGTGGACCTCGGTACGGGAGAACCCTCGCAGATTGTTTGCGGTGCCGCCAATGTGGCAGCAGGCCAGAAGGTCATCGTTGCCACACTTGGTACAAAGCTCTACGACGGCGACCAGTGCTTCACCATCAAGCGCTCCAAACTCCGTGGAGTGGAAAGTCTCGGCATGATTTGCGCCGAAGACGAAATCGGCGTGGGAACAAGCCACGACGGCATCATCGTGCTCCCTGCCGACACACCCGTGGGCATGAAAGCAGCCGACTACTACGGCCTTGAAAGCGACTACGTCATTGAAGTGGACATCACTGCCAACCGTGCCGATGCTTGTTCTCACTATGGTGTGGCACGCGACTTCTACGCATGGCTCGTGCGCAACGGCCATAAGACCGCGCTCCACCGCAAGGACGTCAGCGCATTCAAAGTAGACTCCCACGACCTCGACATCGACATCGATGTGCAGAACACCGAAGCTTGTCCGCGCTACTGCGCAGTGACGGTAAAGAACTGCGAAGTGAAGGAAAGCCCCAAATGGCTGCAGGAAAAGCTCGAAACCATCGGTCTCCGCCCCATCAACAACATTGTGGACATCACGAACTACGTGATGATGGCCTACGGACAGCCCCTCCACTGCTTTGATGCCGACATGATTGAAGGCAACAAAGTGGTTGTAAAAGCCATGCCCAACGGCACAAAGTTCACCACCCTCGACGGCGTGGAACACACCCTTACGGACCGCGACCTCGCCATCTGCAACACAAAAGATGCCATGTGCATTGCCGGTGTGATGGGCGGAAAAGGTTCCGGCACATACGAAACCACAAAAGACGTACTCTTCGAAAGCGCCTATTTCAATCCCACATGGATTCGCAAAAGCGCACGTCGCCACGGCATGAGCACCGATGCTTCATTCCGCTTTGAACGCGGCATCGATCCCGACGGACAGATTTATGCCCTTAAGGTGGCTGCACTCATGGCCAAAGAACTCGCCGGAGGCGAAATAGCTATGGAAATCAAAGACGTAGAAGCTCCCGGACTCACCAAGGCTTTCGACGTGAAGCTCGACTACAAATACGTTCACGACCTCGTAGGAAAGACCATACCCGCCGACATCATCAAAGAAATTGTCACCTCACTTGAGATGACCATTGCTAACGAAACGGCAGAAGGACTTGAACTCAAGGTGCCCGCTTACCGCGTAGACGTACAGCGTCCGTGCGACGTAGTAGAGGACGTGCTCCGCATCTACGGATACAACAACGTGGAACTCCCCACTCAGGTCAAGTCGAGCCTTACGCTCAAAGGCGACATCGACAAAGGCTACAAACTCCAAAACACCGTAAGCGAGCAACTCGTAGGTGAAGGCTACCGCGAAATACTCAACAACTCGCTCACCAAAGAAGCCTACTACACAAAGCTCCAAACTTACACCGCCGAACACCTCGTGCGCGTAATCAATCCGCTGAGTTCCGACCTCAACGTATTGCGCCAAACGCTCCTCTTCGGCGGACTTGAAAGCATAGCACACAACGTAAACCGCAAAAACGGAAACTTGCGCTTCTTCGAAGTGGGCAACTGCTACTACTTCGACGAGTCAAAGCGCGATGCCGAACGTGTGCTCGCCGCTTACAACGAATATAACTTCCTCGGCCTCTGGCTCACCGGCAAACGCGTAGAAAGTTCTTGGGCTCACCCCACTGAAGATTCCAGCGTGTACCAGCTCAAGGCTTCGGTCTACAACATTCTCCGTCGCGCAGGCATCGCTCTCGGCGCTTTCGTAGAAGAAGCTGGCAAGAACGACATCTTCAGCAAGAGCCTCGCCATCAACGACCGCAACGGTAAGACGTACGTAGAATTCGGTCTCGTAAAGAAGGAACTCTGCGCTGCACAAGGCATCGACCAGGAGGTATACTACGCACAGCTCAACTGGACGCTTCTCATGAAGAAACTTCCTAAGAAGCCCGTAAGCTTCAAGGAAATTGCAAAATATCCCGCCGTTCGCCGCGACCTCGCCCTGCTCGTGGACCAAAACGTAGAGTTTGCACAAATTGAGAAGATTGCCTACGCCTCTGAAAAGAAGTTGCTCAAGAACGTGGAACTCTTTGACGTCTATGAAGGCAAGAATCTCGCTCCGGGCAAAAAGAGCTACGCCGTCAACTTCACGCTCCAAGACGAGAGCAAAACGATGAACGACAAGCAGACCGAGGCCGTAATGAAGAAAATCGTTCAGAACCTCGAAAAGCAACTCGGTGCTTCGCTTCGCTAAGCCCTGAGCCAACTACTCAGAAACAAAAGAAATCACAACAAAACAACATAACACATCCTATGGGAAGAGCTTTTGAATACAGAAAAGCAACGAAAATGAAGCGTTGGGGTCACATGGCCCGCACATTCACGAAACTGGGCAAGCAAATTGCAGTGGCAGTAAAGGCTGGTGGTCCCGAACCCGAAAACAACCCCACCCTGCGTGCACTCATCGCCACTTGCAAACGCGAAAACATGCCCAAGGACAACATTGAACGCGCCATCAAAAACGCTATGGGTAAAGACCAGAGCGAATACAAGACCATGACCTACGAAGGCTACGGCCCTCACGGTGTGGCCATCTTCGTAGACACGCTCACCGACAACCCCACACGCACCGTAGGCGACGTCCGCTCGGTATTCAATAAGTTCAACGGCAACCTCGGCACAATGGGTTCGCTCGCATACCTCTTCGACCACAAGTGCGTGTTCTCCTTCAAGAAGAAGGACGGACTTGACATGGACGAACTCATCCTCGACCTCATCGACTACGGAGTAGAAGACGAGTACGACGAAGACGAAGAAGAAGGCAGCGTGACCATCTACGGCGACCCGAAGTGCTTCAGCCAAATCCAGAACCACCTCGAAGAGAACGGATTTGAAGTAGTTGGCGCAGAGTTCACCTACATCCCCAACGACCTCAAAGAGGTAACTCCCGAAGAGCGCGAAAGCATCGACAAGATGGTTGAACGCCTCGAAGACTTCGACGACGTACAGACCGTCTACACCAACATGAAACCCGCCGAGGACTAATAATTCCTCAAAATAGCAGGACACCTACTAAAGGCGTCTACATTTTCACCAAAAACAAGCGAGCTATAGAACCGGCGGAATGCCCGCTGTTCCATAGCTCGCTTATTCTTCGCGATATACGCGTCCATACATGGAATCATACAACATACCCACCCACGGAGTATGCAGCCGCTGCATACAACTCACGCTCGACAACGGACGCATCGCATCCGTAAGTTTCGAAGGCGGCTGCAACGGAAACCTCAAAGGCATCGCTTCACTCGTGCGTGGCATGCGCCCCGAAGAAGTCGTAGAACGCCTTAAAGGCATCACTTGCGGCAGCAAAGCCACTTCTTGCCCCGACCAACTGGCACAAGCTCTTGAAGCCATAGCCAACGTAAAGGAAATCAGTCGCGATAGTCTGAAGGCCGAAGTGTAGTTTCGTAAATGACCTTTTTACTTTGCATTGAGCGGTAGACAAAGCGGAAAGCCACATCGTGTTCCTTGATAGCCTTCGTCTTTTCGTCCATAACAAGGCGTTCCACAAGACCATCGCGCACGTAGGCAAGACTCGAAACGAACACAGCCTCGTTCTGTCCGCTCAGCGTATAATACATACTATACACCCGCTGCGAAACGTCGTACGAAAGGCTGTCGAGCGTAGTGCCCGGCTCGGCCTGTTCCGGACAATGTTTCGCCGTATATTCGCGCGCCTCACGTTCAAGGCGCTTGTCAAAGTTTTCCTGACATCCCATCACGCACAGCAAGAGCGCAACGGCAGGAAGGAGAAAGTTCTGTCGCAACATATAAAGCTTTATTATTAAGTAAAGGGTTTCGGCAAGAATCTACAGAGTCCGCCTACGAAGCGCGAAACGGCAAGCGCACAAGAACGCTTTGCAAGGACATCGGCTTCATTGCGTACAAATTTATAAAAATCAGCCCATAACGTGGAACAAAATCCCGACAACATACAGCAATCCCCCCTCAGCCCCGACTTCGCCGCACGCGTTGAAAGGGCCGTACAACTCTTCGCCGAAGGATTCAACTGCTCACAGAGTGTTGTGGCCGCCTTTGCCGACCTCTACGACTTTACCGAAGAACAAGCCTTGCGTATGGCGGCCTCCTTCGGTGGAGGCATAGGACGTATGCGCGAAACCTGCGGCGCAGCCTGCGGCATGTTCCTTCTTTGCGGTCTCGACTGCGGAGCTACAAACGGCGCAGACCGCGAAGGTAAGAGCCACAACTATGCCGTAGTACAAGAGTTGGCAGCCAAGTTCAAACGCATCAACGGTTCACTCATCTGCGCAGAACTCCTCGGACTCAGAAAGCCCGCCATATCACCCGAAGCAGAACCGCGCACAGAGGCTTACTACAAGAAACGCCCCTGCGCAGAAATGGTACGCACCGGTGCAGAACTCTTTGCACGCTACCTTTCACAAAAGCCTCAAACGAAATGAAGATTCTCCTGCTCGGCGAATATAGCAACGTGCACCACACGCTCTCCCAAGGCCTTCGGCACTTGGGACACGAAGTGGTAGTGGCTTCAGACGGTGACGGTTGGAAAAACTATCCGCGCGACATCGACTTTCGGCGTAACGTGCCCTCAAAGGCCGATTCGCTGAGATTCGTAGCACACTTGCTGCGCAACTTTCGCAAATTCAAGGGCTACGACATCGTGCAGATTATCAATCCCGTGTTCATTCCCCTAAAAGCAGAGCGCATTCTCCCGTTCTACAAATATCTCCGCCGGCACAATGGTCGCATTGTAATGGGAGCTATGGGCATGGACTACTACTATGCAAAGGCTTGTCTGGACATGAAGACGTTCCGCTACAGCGACTTCAACTTCGGCAACGAGGAACGCATTTCCGACGAAAACGCAGCCTTCAAACGCGACTGGCTTTTCGGTGCGAAAGGGAAGCTCAACCGCTACATTGCAAAAGACGCCGATGCCATCGTGGCAGGACTCTATGAGTACTACGCAAGCTATTCGGCTCATTTTTCTCCTGCCGACAAATTGCACTTCATCCCATTCCCCGTTGTTCAAACGTCCACATCGTCCTTACCTGAAAGAGAAAAAGGTGCTCCCGTACGCTTCTTTATCGGGATACAGAAGCAGCGCTCTGTTTATAAAGGCACCGACATCATGTGGCGGGCACTTGAACGTGTCAAAGCGGACCGGCCCGAAGCATGCATTATCAACAAGGCCGTTTCCGTCCCGTTTGAAGAATACGTAAAGCTTGTGGAGAACAGCGAAGTAATCCTTGACCAACTCTACTCCTACACTCCCGCCATGAATGCGTTGGAGGGTATGGCTCGCGGACTCATCAACGTGGGCGGGGCAGAACCTGAAAATTATGCAATTATCCACGAGAACAAGCTCCGACCCATCATCAACGTAGAACCAAACGAAGAAGACGTCTACCGCAAACTTCTGCACCTCGTGGACCACCGCGACGAGCTCATTCCGCATATGCAACAGGAAAGCATCGATTACATCCGCAAACACCACGACTTTATAAAGGTGGCTCAGCAATACTCGGAACTTTACAAATCGCTGCTAAAAGAATAGCGCATGGAGGCGACGTTTTCAAAACGTCGCGCTCTACACGGCAATTTAAAGCGCAAGCGCATAGAGGTCAAGTCAGAAACTTGCTCCATGCGCTTGCGCATTCTAAGCACGGTCTATACCTAAATCAAAAACTTCAGTAACCTTATTTCCCAATCGTCAACGTGTCCAAATCATCCGGCACAAAAACACGACCTGCAAATTCACTTTGAGCCTCTGCCGTATACGTTTCTTTTCGGTTGGCAGTTTTATCCTCTGTGTGATAAAGCACGAGGTTGGCAACACCTAGAGCGGTGGCGAGTCGTGCTGCATCGAGCGCGGTGCTATGGTGCTTCTCGTAAGGATGAAAGCGGTCGGCATCGGCTGCAAGACAAAAAGCTTCGCTCAAAAGCCAGTCGGCGCCAGCGGCCCACTCCCGGTTAGCCTCGTTGTAGGGTTCGTCGCCCAAGCAAACGAGCGTTTTACCGCTAGGGAAAGTAACCTTAAAACCATACTGCGATTCCTTCGTAGAACGTATGTCAAATGCATTTAGTTCCCAATCTCCCACAGTGAATGCATCGCCGTCCGTCAACACATGAAGAACAACGCGATCACCAAGAAGCGAGTGAAGTTTGGATGGAAGCATATTGCGGCACATCCACTCAAGAACGCCCACGACCTTCGCATTGCCATAGACATTTAGCACGCCTTCATACCGGCCTTGTCGCACAGCCTGCATCACGGCACGCACCACCCAAACGGCACCGAGCACATGGTCCGTATGGGCATGGGTCAGAAAAAGATGATGAATGGATGTCACAGAACAATCGGCCCTTTCGAGTTGGCTGAATATCTGGTTTCCACCACCAGCATCGACCATGAGCAGAGTGTCCTCAGAGCGGAGAAGAAAACAAGTGTTGTAGCAACGGGTGGCAAGCGCATAGCCCGTTCCGAGCATTGTGAGTCGTATCATGTGATTATAGTTTTCCAATAGAAACAACCTGACCGCCGGCATACTTAGAAAGTATGTTGGCGGTCAGGCATTTATTTAAGCGTATAGCTTGCGCATTGCTACGTAAGCTGTTTCAGCATCAGATGGAAAGTTCGTCAAGAACCTTTATGAGTTTCTTGTCCATTGCCTTTCGCTTACCAACGGCATCAACAAAAGGTACGTAAACCACCTCGTTGTTGCGCACGCCGACCATCACGTTGCGCTGGCCTTGCACAAGGGCTTCGATAGCTCCCACACCTACCTGCGAAGCAAGTATGCGGTCGCGGGCTGAAGGACGTCCACCACGCTGGAGGTGACCAAGGATAGAAACACGCACATCAAAGTTAGGATATTCCTGATGTACGCGGTCGGCATAGTACATAGCACCACACTTCGGGCTTTCGCTCACAATGACGATGCAGCTCTTCTTACTCTTGCGGATACCGCGCTCCATGAACTGTATGAGTTGGTCAGAACCGGTGGAGTCCTCAGGAATGATGGCGGCTTCCGCACCCGCAGCGATGGCACTGTTCTGTGCAAGGAATCCGGCATCACGTCCCATCACTTCGACGAAGAAAATGCGTTCGTGGGAAGTGGCAGTGTCGCGAATCTTGTCCACGCAATCCGTAATGGTGTTGAGCGTAGTGTCGTAACCGATGGTACTGTCCGTACCGTAAAGGTCGTTGTCGATGGTTCCGGGCAAACCGATGCAAGGGAAATCATATTCCTCGGCAAGCTTCATAGCGCCAGTCAACGAACCGTTACCGCCAATGACGATAAGGGCGTCTATAGCTTCCTTACGAAGCGTTTCGTAAGCCTTCTTGCGCCCCGAAGCCGTTTGGAATTCCTTTGAGCGGGCCGTACGCAGAATGGTACCGCCCGTCTGAATGATGTTGCTCACATCTTCAGTGGTGAAAAGTTTCACCTCGTCGTTGATAAGGCCGTCATATCCACGATAGATGCCTTTGATCTTGAAACCATTGCAAATGCCGCTACGCGTTACCGAGCGGATGGCTGCATTCATTCCAGGAGCATCGCCACCGGAGGTCAGCACGCCGACACATCTTATTTTTCCCATTGTGGAACAAATTGTTTGAAAGTTCGTATTTTTGAAAGATTACCAGACTTCGCAACGAAGCTGGCAGAATAGTTCGATTAATCAATAAAAGAGAAAGACCACGCCCGAGAGTACGGCAAATCCGATGAGAAAACCCAAAAGAATTTTAGGCGTTACATGGCGGAAATACCAACCGAAAGTGATGCGTTCCATTCGCATCACCACAAGACCGGCTATGCTTGAGGTGGACAGAAGCAGTCCGCCGACAGTAGCACAGTAGTTCAGCATGGGCCAAAAATAGCCTTCCGACGCAAGAGCTACCTGAGACACAACGTCAGACGTAGACATGCCAAAGACATCAACACCTGCAATCAACGTAGGAAGGTTGCCTACCAATGCCGAAACAACTCCCATGCAGATGTTCACTACAAACAGATTGACATGATGGCCAAATGTCCACGAAAGCAAATCGTGTGCAAGCCCCGACTCTACAAAAGCACCGAACATCAACATAAGTCCTATGAAGAATAGCATGCTTTGCATGTTGGCATACTGAAGAGCCATAGGCATACGCTTGCGCACCATTTGGTCACTACCCATAAGCTTGCGGTTCAGCACTTCATTGATAATCCACAGAAAGGCCAACACACAAAGTGCACCTACAAAAGGAGGAAGCAACGTGATGCGGTGGAACGTGGGTATAAACCACAAGCCTCCTATACCAAAAAGGAGCAAAAGCGTCTTTTGCCAAGCTGGCAACAAGTTGTCATCGCCGCGGAAAGCAGGCATTTGCTCCGAATATTTCAGGCGGTCGGGAAGTTCACGGCTAATCAGCCAGGTGAAAACGCCTTGACAAGCCAACACGGGAAGAATCAGTGTAGCAAAATAATTAGTAGGCGTAACCAACCCGTCGCACCACAACTTTAGACTCGTCATGTCGCCAATCACTGTTACGGCACCACCCATGCAGGCTGCCGCCACGGTGTTGGCCATAAGCAAGCGCTTGGCTTTCCCTTCTTGCAAGAGGGGATGGACTATGCTGAGAAGAAGAATGGTGATGACGAGATTGTCCACGTTTGCCGAAAGAACAAACGTAATAAGCGTAGATAGCCAAAGAAACTTCTGCGGCGAGCAGTTGCGGAGCCTGTGACCAATAAAGTCAAGACATCCGTTATGGTTCAACACTTCCACAATGGTCGTGGTGGCCATAAGGAAGAGAACGATATCGGCACATCGAGCCACATATTTCATAAACACATGCGACGCAATGAACTGCTTGACCGCAGCACGGCCAAGCTCACCATGGGATGCAAGGAACGAGGAATACTCTTCAGGATGGACATCTTGAACGAAAGATGTGCCTTCAATGATATAAAGCAACCAGCAAGCTACACCGGCAAACATAGCAACGGCCGCCTTGTTGATACGAATCAATTTGTCGGTCGCTATAAGAATAAGAGCCAGCGCGATAATGGTTACTAACACATATGCCATACTGCTAAGGAATTAAGGGCAGCCTACTTGAAGACTCCGCCCGAGGCGTGTATCTGCATACTATAAAGCATGAGCGGCAAACGGGGCTCGAACCCGCGACCCTTGGCTTGGGAAGCCAATGCTCTACCAACTGAGCTACTGCCGCAAATGTTGATGCAAAAGTAACAAGAATCTTCGTATGCACCAATCCATCGAACTTTTTTCTCCTTTCAGAAATGGCATTTCTAAAAGGAAAGTGCTTAATTTGCAATTTATTGACGAAGCATTAGTTCGTAGAAAAAGCTTCTGCATCAAAGTGAACAACATCTTCAAAATGAAACTGCTCATAACGCTCTTCGCCTTTGCCGCCATATCTATAGCCTGCACTTCCACCTCCTCAAAAGAAGGTTGCAAGCACAACAATGGAACACCGTCTGGTGTCACCACATCAGACAGCTTGACTGAGACCTTATCAAAAGACACCGTAACGCTGGCATTTGTAGGCGACATTATGCCGGGTACGACCTATCCCAAAGAGCGGTTGCCGGAAAAGGATGGCGCCCTTCTCTTCCGCGATGTAAAAGCCATACTTTCACGAGCCGACGCGGCTGCGGGAAATTTGGAAGGTGCGCTAGCCGACACTGGGCGGACTACAAAAGAGGACGGGCAATACAGCTATGCCTTCCGCATACCTACCCGCTACGGCCGCTGGCTCAAGGAAGCCGGGATTGACTTCTTGAGCATGGCTAACAACCATGCTTTCGACTTCGGATCTGCTGGCATAGCATCCACCGAAGCTACACTCAGCAACTACGGCATTGCCTTTTCTGGGATTGCAGGAGGGACTGAAAGTGCCATTGTTCTACGCAACGGCATTAGATTCGGCTTCTGCGCCTTCGGGCACAACCCGTATACTTTCCGTCATGACGACCTTGAAACAGCAAAACGCATCATCAGCAACCTTCGAAGGAAAGTCGACATCGTAATTGTTTCGTTTCACGGCGGAGCAGAGGGAACAAAACACAAACATCTGCCATACGACGAAGAGATTTTTCTTGAAGAAAAACGCGGAAACTTGCGCCAGTTCGCTCATTTTTGCATTGACAACGGTGCCGATGTAGTCTATGGTCACGGTCCGCACGTGGTTCGTGCCGTAGAACTCTACAACGGACATTTCATCGCTTACAGTCTGGGCAATTTCTGTACGCCTTACGGCATAAACATCAGCGGAATATCAGGTTATGCTCCCGTTTTGGAACTCCATATTAATACCACGGACGGCACATTCCTCTACGGACGCATTCATTCGTTCATTCAGCAATATGGTCGCGGACCGCGCACCGACCGCAACAATCTTGCCGCAAAAGAAATACGCACACTCACCGCTTCCGACTTTCCGCAACCCACCCTCAACATAAGCGAAAAAGGCATCATCACAAGGCACTGCAATAAATAGCGGACTTCTCAGTTGCACCAATGATAACTTTCCAATAAGCACATTCGCCCATTTCGGCTATTTTCCGTAAGTTTGCAAACAAATTGGAGCGATTCCAACGTTTTACTTTTCCATCAAAGAATCGCCCATAAAAATATTAAGAACGATTGCCTCACCGACACTCACACGTTCTTCTTAAACCACACATTTGATTTTTTACAAGCATGTCCTGCATACTCCACATTGAAACGTCCACTTCAGTTTGCTCCGTAGCTCTCTCACAAGACGGAGTCTGCATCTACGACGAAATGGACGAGAACGGACCTTCCCACGCCAAAGTGCTCGCACCTTTTGTTGAAAGCGCCGTTTCGTTTGCCGACAGCCACGCCATCCCCATCGACGCTGTTTGCGTAAGCAAAGGTCCTGGTTCCTACACCGGTCTCCGAATAGGAGTAAGCACCGCCAAAGGAGTGGCCTATGGCCGTAACGCTCATCTGCTTAGCGTACCAACCTTGAAACTTATCACCGTGCCTACCCTACTCCACAAAGAACTCCCTGAAGATGCGTTGTTATGCCCAATGATTGATGCCCGACGCATGGAGGTCTATTGTGCCGTTTACGACCGTGCGCTACGGGAGGTAATGCCCACCCAGGCTGTAGTAGTGGACGAGAACTCCTTTGCAGAACTCCTTGAGAAGCACCCCATTTATTTCATGGGAAACGGTGCAGACAAGTGCACGGACGTAATAACCCACCCCAACGCCCACTTCATTGCCGGTGCAAAGCCATTGGCAAAGCACATGGTTCCACTTGCCGAAATGGCTCTCGCCCGCGAAGAATATGAAGACGTGGCTTATTTCGAGCCGTTCTATCTTAAAGAATTTGTGGCCACTAAGTCCAAAAAGCTTTTATAGGCAGACATTCAACAACAGATTTGAATAGTTCTTGTACTACGTAGAGCCTTTTTCTTAATAAACAACGACACTTTCACGCAAGCATGCGCAACGACATACCCGAAAACCCTTGGATACACGCTGCAGACAAGCAGCAGAAACTCGAATACAACTCCACCCGCGAAGCATTGAAAATGCCGGAATACGGACGACTCGTGCAGGACATGGTAGAATATGCCATGACCATTGAAAACGATGCCGAGCGACAGAACTATGCCGAAGCTATTGTTTCGGTAATGATGGGACTCAATCCCAAAATGAAGGACGTACCAGACTTTCAACATAAGATTTGGGACCACTTAGCTTATCTCTCCGACTACAAGTTGAACATCAACTATCCCTACCCCGTAGAAAAGGCTACAACTCCCATCAAGCCCAAGCAACTCTCCTACCCTAAAGGCTTTATCCGTTTCCGCCACTACGGACGACTCATTGAACGTGCTATGGGCGAACTGGAGCATACACCGGAAGGTCCCCAACGTGACGAACTGACGCGTCTTATTGCCAACCGCATGAAACGCAATCTCGCAGACTGGAAAGGTGACGGCGTAGAAGATTCTAAAGTGGCACGCGACATTACTTACTACACCGACGGTTCGGTGCAGCCCGACTTTGAAAGCGCACCGCTCATCCGCATCACCGACAACAAGTTCCGCACACGAAAGAACAAGGGACTCGCTTAACGAGAGGGGGCACAAAACGATTTTTCCCTTCAAAAACGACAAGGAATACAAGCCCTTTAATAGCAAGACCTCAAATCAACCTGGCCGCCATTATACAGACGGTTTGACAAACAACACGAACATATGGCCTCATTCATCATAGAGGGCGGTCACCGCCTCAAGGGAGAAATTGTTCCCCAAGGAGCCAAGAACGAGGCGCTCCAAGTTATCTGTGCCACGCTACTCACCCAAAGTGAAGTACGCATAAAGAACATACCGGACATTCTTGACGTAAACAACCTCATCGGCCTCTTGGAGAAGATGGGAGTAAGCACAAAATGGAATGCCCCAGGCGACTGCACCTTTTGCGCCGCTCACATCAACCTCGAGTTCATTTATAGCCCAGAGTTCGTAGCACACTGCGCCAAACTCCGCGGTTCGGTATTGCTCATAGGTCCGCTCACAGCGCGCTTCGGCAAGGCCGTCATAGCAAAACCCGGTGGTGACAAAATAGGACGGCGCCGACTTGACACGCATTTCTACGGTATGAAGAAGTTGGGTGCCCACTTCCACATCAACGAACAGAACGGCACGTTCCACATCGTGGCAGACAAACTTGAAGGTACCTACATGCTCCTAGACGAAGCCTCCATCACCGGTACGGCCAACATCATAATGGCGGCCGTCATGGCAAAAGGAACCACCACCATCTACAATGCCGCGTGTGAGCCCTATATCCAACAGCTCTGTCACATGCTCAACAGTATGGGTGCACGCATCTCGGGCATAGCCTCAAACTTGCTGACCATCGTGGGAGTTGAAAGCCTGCACGATTGCACCCACACCATTCTGCCGGACATGATAGAAATAGGTTCGTTCATCGGCATGGCAGCTATGGTTGGCGACGGACTTACCATCCGCAATGCGGGGATAAAGCACCTTGGCATCATACCCGAAGCTTTTCGCCGACTTGGCGTTCAATTCAGCATAGAAGGCGACGACATCTTCATTCCCCGTCAGGACCACTATATGATTGAGTCGTTCGTAGACGGTTCGTTCATGACGCTTGCCGATGCCCCTTGGCCAGGGCTTACACCAGACCTCATCAGTGTGCTTATCGTTGTAGCCACTCAAGCCCACGGTTCCGTGCTCTTCCACCAGAAAATGTTTGAAAGCAGACTTTTCTTCGTGGACAAACTCATTGAAATGGGGGCACAGATTATTCTCTGCGACCCACACCGCGCCGTAGTAGTAGGCCACAACAACCAAATACACCTTCGCGGACACCGAATGGTTTCGCCAGACATCCGTGCAGGTATAGCCATGCTCATTGCGGCACTTAGCGCCGAAGGCACCAGTCAAATAGACAACGTGGAGCAGATAGACCGCGGATACGAAAACATCGAAGCTCGCCTAACCGCCCTCGGAGCGCACATCAAGCGCATAGACTGAGAAAACTTCTCCACACCATAACTTCAACAAGTAACATGATCCGTCAGGAAACTGTCTTCAAAATAGGTTACATCACCAAACACCGCGGACTACGCGGCGAAGTGGAGCTCTCGTTCACAGACGACTGCTTCGACAGCGGTTCTGCAGACTATCTCGTGCTTGACATGGACGGCATTCTCGTCCCTTTCTTTTGGGAAGAATACCGTTTTAAGAACGACGATACGCTGATTCTAAAATTTGAGGACATCAACAACGAAGCAAAAGCACGCACTCTCGTGGGACATTCCGTCTACTACCCCAAAGCATGTGTGGCGGACGAAAACGAGTCGGATGGATTGTCGTCCTACAAAGCCCTTACCGGATTCAACGTAGAAGACGCAGAAGGACTCGCACTCGGCACAATCGTGCACGTTGATGACTCTTCTGCCAACACATTGTTGACTATAGAGAACGAGAAAGGAGAAGACTTCATGGTGCCCTACCACGACGATTTCCTCGTAGACTACGACATCCGCGAGCGCAGACTCGTGCTACAGTTACCAGAAGGTCTTCTTGACCTGAACAGTTAACGAAAAGTCTACCTACAGGCACCATCAGAACAAAAAATATCCTCATGAGACATATCGCCATATTAGGTTCCACAGGTTCTATCGGCACACAAGCACTTGACGTTATCCGTCAGCACCCCGACCGGTTTGAAGCCACCATACTTACCGCCGGATGCAATGCAGAACTGCTCATTGCCCAAGCGCTAGAGTTTAAACCCGATGCCGTTGTTATTGCCGACGAAGCGCGCTACGAAGAAGTGCGCGAAGCGTTGAAAGCAACTCCTACCAAAGTCTACGCAGGGGCCGACGCCATTTGCCAAGTGGTTGAATCAGACGGAGTGGACATGGTGCTCACTGCTATGGTTGGTTTTGCAGGACTCCGTCCCACAATCAGCGCCATCAAGGCAAAGAAAGCCATCGCCTTGGCCAACAAGGAAACACTTGTCGTTGCCGGAAGCCTCATCCGCGCACTCTGCAACGAATACCATACAGCCATCCTTCCCGTCGACAGCGAACACTCCGCCATATTTCAATGCCTCAACGGAGAAGCCCACAACCGCATAAACCGCATTCTCCTCACCGCATCGGGCGGCCCGTTCCGTAAATTCACGAGCGAACAGTTGCGCAACGTGACGGCCGAACAGGCACTCAAGCATCCCAACTGGAAGATGGGAGCAAAAATAACCATCGACTCTGCCACAATGATGAACAAAGGCTTTGAGATGATTGAAGCCCACTGGCTCTACGATGTGGCACCTGAAAACATCCAGGTGGTGGTTCATCCCGAAAGCGTAATCCACTCCGCCATAGAGTTTGAAGACGGAGCCGTCATCGCCCAACTCGGTGTACCCGACATGCGTCTTCCCATACAATACGCCTTCAGTTACCCTGAACGCCTGCCTCTCAACGGCGAACGCCTTGACCTCTTCAAGTTAGGCCGTCTTACCTTTGAGCCTGCCGACATGGAACGTTTTCCTTGCCTCGCGCTTGCCTACGAAGCTATAAAGAAAGGCGGAAACATGCCATGCGTGCTCAATGCTGCCGGCGAAGTAACCAACGCTCTCTTCCGCTCACACCACATCGGTTTCAAGGACATACCACACATCATTCAAGGAGTGATGGAGCTCTCCCCATTCGTTGCCCAACCTTCACTTGAAGACCTTTTCCGTACCGACTGTGAAGCACGCCGCTTGGCTAACGATTTAAGTGTATCTTTACACTAAAGAATAAGGAAACTTTTGCAAGCCGGCAAGTTCATCTGAACGTATTGCCTTTACACAAAAGCTAACATTCTGACGGCGCTTTCACGCTGCCGCCTATCCCCAAAACATTCACACATCTACCCCAAAACGTGGAAACATTCTTCATCAGAGCAATACAGCTCATAGCATGCTTCTCGCTGCTCATTCTTCTTCACGAAGGAGGTCACTTCTTCTTCGCCAAACTCTTCAAGATACGCGTGGAGAAGTTCTGCCTTTTCTTCGACCCTTGGTTCACACCGCTTAAGTTCAAACCGAAATGGAGCGACACGACCTACTGCATCGGGTGGCTGCCCCTCGGCGGTTACGTCAAGATTTCGGGCATGATAGACGAATCTATGGACACGGAGCAAATGAAGCAACCCGTGAAACCATGGGAATTTCGTGCAAAACCAGCATGGCAACGTCTCTTGGTCATGATTGGCGGCGTGTTTGTCAACTTTGTGCTTGCCTTTATACTCTATTCTGCCATACTCTTCACATGGGGCGAAACTTTCGTTCCCATCCGCAATATGAGCCATGGCTTTAAGTTCAACACAGAAGCCCAAAAGTTCGGATTCCGCGACGGCGACATCCTTTTGGGAACAGACGGAAAGACATATACGAAGTTCAGTGCCGACATCTACCGCGACCTCTCTGAAGCCCACACGGCAACTGTGCTTCGCAACAGCAAGGAAGTAACATTGAGTTTGCCGGGCAATCTCAACATGATTGAGATGATCAAGTCGGAGCCG
Source organism: Prevotellamassilia timonensis (assembly GCA_963589615.1). Lineage (GTDB taxonomy): Bacteria > Bacteroidota > Bacteroidia > Bacteroidales > Bacteroidaceae > Alloprevotella > Alloprevotella timonensis_A. The sequence goes on along the minus strand of CAVALA010000029.1, from coordinate 1,373 downwards.
CGCTTCATAGAGCCTTTGCTTCCCTCTAAAGTAAAATCGGTTGTAGAAGGCAGTCCTGCCGCCAAAGCTGGCATCCATGCTGGAGACCAATTGGTCGGTTACAACGGAAAGGCGTTCTCTACAATCAACGAATATAGCCTGGCTCTCGCCACACAAGACGACGTATTGAAAGCTGGCAACCATGCCGACAGCGTGCGTTTGAAGTCCGCCACCGTCGTAGTGCTCCGCAAAGGGACCAACCGTACGGACACACTTAACTTCCAACTCGATGCAAACTACAAGATGGGCGTAGAATGGGCCAACCCCATGACAGACGGCACATACAAGACCGAAACCATCAAATTCAGTCTGTTTGAAAGTATTCCCGCAGGCATTACCCATGGTTGGAACGTACTTTCGGGCTATGTAGACGACTTGAAATATGTGTTCACATCCGACGGTGTAAAGAGTGTAGGCTCGTTTGGCGCCATTGGCAGCCTTTTCCCCACCTCCTGGGATTGGTGCCGCTTCTGGGAACTCACAGCTTTTATCTCGCTTATGCTTGCCTTCATGAACATACTCCCCATTCCCGCCCTTGATGGCGGCCACGTGTTCTTCCTCCTCATTGAAGTAATCACCGGCCGTAAACCTAGCGACAAATTTATGGAGCGGGCGCAGACCGTAGGTATGGTCTTATTGCTTTTGCTCATGGCATTGGCCATATTCAACGACTTCAGGAATTTCTTGTTCTAATAAAGACATCGCCAAATTCTCATAATCGGAAAGCCCCTTATGTACGTAAAGTGCATAAGGGGCTTTTCTTTCGTTAAACGCTAAAGGATTGAAAGAACAATCAGTCAAGCATGACAAAGGCAGCCCAATAGAATGGTTCAGGATGGTTCTTGCGTATAACGTCCTTGGCTTTTCGAAAGCTTTCCGCTTGTTCCATGCATTTGCCTTTTGTACCAACTGCTCGTAAAAAGCGGTCATGAATTCCGACGTCACTTTGTCGTCCACATTCCAAAGCGACATGACGAGCGTTCCGACGCCGGCCTTTTTGAAGGCGCGCTGCAGACCGTACAGTCCCTCCGATGTGGGTTTTCCTTGGCCAGACTTACAAGCCGAGAGCACCACCATGTCGGTATTGCTCAAGTCGAGACGCGCAATGTCGTTGGCCGTAAGAATTCCACCAAGCACTCCTTTGGGCAATGACTTTCCTAACCAAGCGGCATTGCCTCCCTACATGACAAGTCCCGAGAGCGACATAGCATCCGTATAGCCCTTCAGGTATTCCACCTTTGCGGCATTGCTTGGCATGTAGTAGAACCCATGTGTGGCAATCTGCTTTCTATGTTAATATCCAAATGTTTTGACCACTATTTTGATTTTATGCC
>CAVALA010000028.1:0-36132 GCA_963589615.1 Prevotellamassilia timonensis | reverse complement strand
GGGCGTTGCACGCCGCCACACCAAGCGCGGCACGCTCTACCTTGTGAGGAAGAAGCCGTCGCAGACGGATCTTCGTGCTTCGCATTAAACAACCATGAAGAGCGCGTGCTACGCATGGGGGTACTACGAATGGGGGCACGTCTCCGACGTGACGCTCTACACCGCATACTACGTCTTATAGCACGCGCTCTACACGGTCATTCGCATATGACACCTTCTGCTGAAAAACAAGAAGCGCTCCTACCTCGAAAGGCGGAGCGCATCTTGCGTGGGTTATGAATGAAATCTCTTGCGGTAGAGATTAATATTCAGGATTCTGAATGTACCAGTTGCTCGGAGTGAGGAGGATGTTGTAGAGACGGCTGTCCTTCTCGGTCACGTTCTGATAAGGAGCGAGGTTGAGAGAACGACGGGCAATCTTCCAAGCCAACCACTGCGTTCCGTAGTCGGCGCCAAGAGCAGGATCGTTGTTCTTGTGGCGGGCGAAACGGATGAGGTCTGCCATACGAGAACCTTCGAAAGCGGTTTCAAGGGCACACTCGTCAGCGATGATGCTTTCAACGGCATTGATTTCATCGTCTTCGGCCTTGAGGGCAGGAACGGGATCGATCTGAGTGTATTCAGAAGGATCAATCTCATCACCATCAGTGGCTTCTTCACCTTCTTCTGCAGCTACACGATGACGAGTAGCTGAAGTGCTATTTACGGGAGCAATGACTACACCTGAACGAAGTTGCTCTTCAGCAATACGCTGAGGAATAACCTTATCGTAGGAGTAAAGTGAGTCAAGATTGGTGATGGTACCACAACCGAATTCGTGGATACCCTCAGCTGACCAATAAGACTTGGAGAAGTCAAGATACTGAGCGGCCTGAGCGTCGTCTTGGATGCGACGAAGTTCGTCGGTACCAATCCAGTTGATGGAATTGTTGTCCGTCACGCTGTCCACGTAGTAAACGGTTTGCTTCGTCTTGTTCTCGCGGTTGTAATAGATGGAGTCGCCAAGGGTAGGCATCTTGTCGGCATCGAGACCATTGCGGAGAACGGCGAAAGCCAAACGGGGATAACCGGCACGGTTGATGGCTTCTGCATAGCGCAAATAGATTTGGCGCATACGATAGATTCCTTTGTAGTACTTGAAGCCTACAGAACTTACGCTGTACGAACCGAATACGCTGCTTGAAGAACCGGCACGGCTGTCTTTCACAACGAAGCGAGCGGTTGTTCCATCAGAAGTTCTCACAATAGGAGTTGTACCGTTCACACGGGCATCACCTACGCCGTCGAAATAGTCAACCATGGTCAATTGGCCATTACCATCCGTAGTGGAATGAGTGTAGGTTTGGGCAGCATTGAGGTTGAGGTAAGCCTGTGAAGGACCAATCTGACGCTTCTTGGCATCGGGCGTAAGGCTTATGGTACCCGTCGTAGTCGTTTCCGTAGTTTCGGTGCTTCCGTCGGTAGTTGTCGAAGTAGAAGTGGTGTTGGTTGAGTGAGCGGTATAACCATAGATACCAGTCAAAGTAGTCAACACGCGACCGAAACTGCTATTGGAAGCTGAAGGAATGACCGTAATGTTCTGAGTGGCAGGAGTTGAAGCGCATACATCGGAAGTCCAAGAGGAAACGCTCGTCATATACTGCTTCTTGCCAGAAACGAAGCTGTTTATTTCAGAGAAAGTAGCCTTACCAGAACCGGTTTGGTAGGCACTACCCTTCTGTGCACGCTGGTCAAGGAAGTAATAATAGTTCTTTGCAGCGTTGATGTAGTCGCTCTTGCTGGCACCACGAAGAAGATAGAGGTCAGCCAAAACCACATCGCTGTAGAAGCGGCACTTAGAACTAGGAATGGTGCTTGCACCTGTGTTGTAGTTACTGTAGTCGGGATAGCCTTCGGAATGTTCGTAAGCCTGTGCCTGACGAAGCGAGGGAAGAAGGAGGTCTACGAGGTTGTCGGCAGTAGCCCAAGCTTCGGGATTGGATTCCCATCCCGTGTTGGCATTGTCAACAGGTTTGGTGATGAAAGGCACCTTACCATAAGTCTGGACAAGCTGAAGATAAGTCCATGCGCGGATGCTCTGCACCTGTGCGAGTTCCTTACGCATATAATAGATATTGTTCTTCTTGGCCATGGAGTCAACCTTTGCAAGATAGAAGTTGCACTGGTTGATCACCTTGTAGTAAGCAGCACGGTTGAGGAGAGAGTTTTCACCATTTTTGGAGTTGGCAAAGTCGTAGGTGGCAATGGCAACGATTGAGTCGCTAGAGTACTGCGTCGTATCGGCCAAGTCGCTACGAATATCTCCAAGGAGTTGGTTCTGCTCTACCATGTCCTGAATGTTGCGCAAAATACCATGATAGAAGTAAACGGTGTCGTTTCCGCTGAAGTCTGTGGTGTAGCGTTTCAAATCAGGAGTCAACATATCTTCGCAGGACGTGGTGAGGCAACCAAATCCCAAGAGGAAGACAAAGAGACTTAAAATAGAATGATGTTTCATTGTTGAATTCTTTTAGGAAGCGTACACTTGGAAAGCTTAGGGCTGATTCCGTTTGATGGGCTTTACCGCCCTTCGCATTTCCAAGTGTCTACGCCAAGACTTACAAGTTGATGGTTACACCGAGATTGAAGTTGCGGCTTGAGGGCAGGTAACCTGCGTCAATGCCCTGATAAAGTACGCTGTTTCCGCAAGAGAATTCGGGATCGTTGCCCGTATACTTCGTTACGGTGAAGACATTGTTGGCCTCGCCCCATACAGAGAGTCCCTGGAGCCAGCTGAGGTTTACGGGAATCTTGTAGGTGAGACGGATGTTCTTCAACTTGAGGTAAGAACCGTCTTCAATCCAACGGTCGGAGAAGCGCTCGTTGTTTACCCAAGAGTCGCTGGTGGGATCGCATGCGCGGGGCATGTCGGTCACCTGACCGTCGTAACGCCAACGGTTCACAACAGCTGTGGTCTGGTTCCAGTTGGAGTTGGAAGACTCGAGCTGCATACGCTGGTAGTTGTAGACGTCGTTGCCAAGCGAATACTTGAAGTTGACATCAAGCTTCAGACCTTTCCAAGAGAGGGAGGTGTAGAACGTTCCGTAGATGTCGGGGTTAGGATCACCGATGACAACCATATCGGCCTCGTTGATCCATCCGTCACCATTCTGGTCTACGAAATGCATATCGCCAGCCTGGAAGTTGCGGTAGGGGTTCTGGGCAACACCGGTCGGATAACGGAGGTAACCATACTTACCGGCCTGTGAAGCTTCGGCATCGCTAGCGAATACGCCCTTGGTCTTGTATCCGTAGAATACGCCTGCTGCATGGCCAACAGCCGTAAGGATGTTGTTCGTGCCATAGATGGAGCTGGTGTAGCCGTTGATTAAAGTTTCGGAAGAAGCAATCTTCTTACCGTTCTCGTCGAGCTGGTAGGTCTTGATCTTGTTGAGGTCGTTGGAAGGAAGTTCGGAAATCTCGTTGGTGTAGTGACCAACGGAGAAGCCGGCCTGCCAACGCCAGTCGCCACGCTGAAGGAGCATAGCGTTCACGTTGACGTTCAAACCTTGGTTCTTGAGTTCACCGTCGTTGCTCCACATGTAGGAAACACCGGTGATGTCGCTCACTGCCTTACGGGTAAGGAGGTCTGTCGTCTTGCTCTTGAAGAATTCAACACCTACGTTCAAACGGTTGTGAATCATGCTAGCCTGAAGACCTACGTTGAAACGATGAACAGTTTCCCACTGCAACTTGGGGTTCTGGATGTTGGTCAGAACGAGAGCCGTGGCGCGGTCGAGGAACTTAGTGTTGGCAAAGTAGGTACGCGTTGCGTAGTAGTCGATGTTGTCGTTTCCTGCTTCTTCGTAACCTGCAGTAATCTTCAAGTAGTCGATGCCGGGGGCACGGAACCACTTTTCATTGCTTACTACCCATCCTGCCTGAACGGAGGGGAAGAGTCCCCAAACGACTCCGGCGAGCTTCAGACCTGCATCGGCTTCCTTACCGAAGCGGGAAGAGGTTTCCATAGTGGCTCCGGCTGTGAGGAAGTAGCGGTTGCGGTAGTTGTAGGCTGCGTTGAGATAGTAGGAAAGGTTCTTCCAAGTATCGTTGGCACCACCATATGACTTGTACTGGAGGGAGTATGCCATGTTAGGCATCTTATCCTGGTCGTTGTTGTAACCGGTAATATTGGAAGCGTTGTAAGAGTAGGAAGAGAAACGGAATCCGCCAAATACATTGACGTCGTGGCCGCCAAAGGCGCGGTGCCAGTCAACCTTGAAGTCGTTGTAGAGGGTGGTTTCTTTTCCGAACTGGGTACGAACTACACTGGTTACGGATCCGAGTCCTTCTACATCCTTGGGAGCCGTACCGTACTGGGGAAGGTAGTACTTCTCGTTGTTACGGTTCATGATGTAGCTGAAGCGGTCGCTAAGCGTAAGATAACGGTTAATCTTATACTTGGGAGCGATGTTCAGGTTGAACTGGGTCTGTTCCTGATAGTTCTTGTTGTCGCCCTGACCATTCTGAAGAATCCAATAGGGGTTTACCAAACCGTCGTAGCCGTAAGCCGTTGCGAAGGTGAAGGGGTTGTTGGAGTCGGAATAGTCCTTACCAGCATAGACCTTGTCGGTGTGCTGGAGTGCGAGACTTTGCGTATCCTGGTTGTACTTCACGTAATAAGCGTAGGGGCTTATGAACGGAGTCTGGATAAGACCAAGGACGTTAGGAGAGGAAATGTTGCTGTTGGTATAATCCTCTGCCCAACCATTGTCGCGGAGGTTGTAGGCGTTGCGGGCGTAAGCAATGTCGATGGCCGTCGTGAAGTTCTTGAAGAGGTTCACATCTGTGTTGAAACGGATGTTCAGACGGTTGAAGTCGTTCTGCTTAGCGGTAGCATCGCTCTTGGCGTAACCGAGCGAAAGGTTGTACATAGCCACATCGTCACCACCTTCAACGGACACCTTGTAGTTCTGTACAAAAGTCTCGTGATAGAGATCTTTCTGCCAGTCGGTATCGTTGTGGTAAAGGGGATAATAGAAGTAGCTGGGATCTTCGTTCAAGAAGGGGATCTGCGTAGAGCTGCTGATGGTCTTTGTGTCGGGGAGTGTTCCAAGCACTTCGGTCAGATAGCTGCGATACTGCGATGCGTTCATCATGCTCGTAGTGCTCGGGGTCATCTGGAAACCGCCGTAGGCACGGAAGTTAATCTTCGTCACAAGGCTAGAACCGCGGTGCGTGGTAATCTCAATGACGCCATTGGCGCCCTTGGCTCCGTAGAGTGAGGTTCCGTTCTGAATGACATTAACAGTTGCGATGTCGTCGGGGTCAATAATGTTGAGGACATTGTTGATGAAACCCTGATGGAGCGACGTGCGGTCGTACTGCATGTCTATCATAACGCCGTCGACAACGACGAGCGGCATGGCGCTGGAATTGAGTGAGTTCAAACCATTGATGAACATGGCTGCACCCTGTGCGGGCATACCGCCACGGCCAATGGTGCGAACATTGCCGTGAAGGCCCTTTTCAATTTCGTCTTCAATGGTGAGGCCGCTAGGAGCATTTACGTCCATGCTCTTATTGTTATTGAGCGCGGTGCCGTCGAAGAAGAAGTTGCTGTTCATGCCTGATGTCATGACCACCGTCTGGGCTACATCGCCCTTCAGCGAAAGCTGAGCGGGGTTGTAGCTACTGTTGGCCATATAGAGGTAGAGGACATCAACGAACTCAGGAACCTTAAGTGTATACTTGCCCTCGTCGTCGGTTGTTGAGGAGTAAAGTCGGTTGTTGAGTGCTTGAACGGTAACACCAGCCAAAGGCTTTTTGGTAGCTCCGTCTATCACCTGACCTGAAACCTCCTTCATCTGATATTTAGGTGCACTCTGTTTCTTGGGGGCAGAAGCCTCCTTCGCAGGGGCTGCGCCTTCTGTAGTCTGTGCAGAAAGTACACAAGCACCTGAGAGCATAAACAGACACACGCCGGCACGGAGAGCTCCTTGCATCAAGTGGATTCGTTTATTGTTGTTCATTGTAATCAATTTTGGAGTTAACAAGATGCTTATTCGTGTACAGGTTCAAGAATCACCTTGCGGGCACTGAGACCAACTACCATGTCCTTGTAAGTATACTTGTTGGTCAAGGTTCTCGGGAATTCTATAACCAGGACGGGGAAACTCTCCAAGTCGGAGGGAAGACTTGCGTAACATTTGGTGAACGTAACCTCATCAAACAGTGTTACGGTTTGCACACTGTCTTGGTTGATGTTGATGGTGGTGTTCTTACCTAAAGTTTCGTTGTACTCGTCAGCATGGATGGAAACACGGAAGTTGTAGTTTTCGCGGTCAACCAACTCTTCACCGTTCTCATCGTAGAGTTTGTACTCGTAATTGATACGGTTCGGGATAATCTGCATCTTGACGCGATAAGTACCGCTCAACACGTTGCGCAAGGGAATGTAGACCTTCATCTGGCCGTTGGCCTGGAAGAAACGATAAGTCTGATTTTCGAGCGCGTCGCCGCCAACAATAGTCTGGTCCCAGTTGCTGTTTTCAACCAAAGTGATTTGCGAACCACCCGATTCTGCGATGTTGCTTGAGTAACCTACGTTGCTGGTGTAAGTCAAATCGTAGGTGATTTTTTGCTGCTGGAAGTAAGTAGGATCAATGGTATAGCTCTCTAGCGGGAAAATGTAACCGTTGGAAGCTTTTACCGGAGTGATGCCTGCAAACATGGAGTTGGGCTGGCCGGGGTTAGGATTGTAAAGATAGATGCCAGTGGTAGACTGAACAGAGTCGGCATTCAAGAAATAGTTGATAAGCGCTGCAGAGTCTGTACGGCTAATCTCTTCTGTGAAGTAACCCGGAGAGAAGAACATGTTGGAGATCAACGAAGAGTTCGTGTTGAGCTGCTTCAAACTGTCGGCGTTCAACGTGTAGTTCTGCGTAAAGATATCAGCAGACTCTTTGTTGTAACCTGTCTTGTACTTCTTGGCATAATTGTAGAGCTTTCCAACCTTCTCGAAACCTTCGTCCCAAGCTTTGTCGGTAGGAATGACTGAGATGTACAAACTGTCCTCATTCTTGATAGAGGCATGGGATGCGGTGAGGATGGTGTTGGAGTTGATGTAAACGGAGTCAACGTATACCATCTGTCCCTGCTCATTCATTGCACCTTGGATACTTGATTCGGGGCTGAATGTGTCGGTATCAACCAAGGAGTCACTGAGTGCTGCATAAATCTTCGAATAGTCGGTGTAGGACTTCATGTAGTCGAAGATGTTGTAGGCAAACGGTGAACGGCCGTTGAGAACATGAAGGTTACCGTTGGAAGAAGGCACGTTGGCATATGCCGTATAGAGAGGCACAGAGTTGAACGTAGCAGCTGCTGCATTGTAGTAGGTCAACTTAGAGTTGAGCAGACGTACTTCCTGATTGGCATGGTTTGATTCAAAATTGAAACGTGCCAAGTGGTTCTGTACGAACTGCTGACCTACGACGTAGTTCATCTTGTGGCCTTCGGCAATTTTACCTTCTGCGATAAGGGCATCAGCCTCGTCCAGTTGGTCGAGGATGCTCTTAGCATTGTAACTTCCATTGACGGGAGCCCAGAAGGTAAAAGTTTGCGGCTGATTCAGGAGTTCGGCATAAGTCTGACCTGCACTTTTGTCAGTTTCCTTACGGTAAACGTTGGTGCGCTTCAGAATCATGGCCAAAGAGTCAAGCTGCTGATTGCCTTCGATATTCTGCCAAATGGTATTGGCAGCAGAAGCCTGGGCTTCGCGGATATCGTAGTGGTCGTCAGAGCAGGCGGTAGCTCCCAGGAGCAATGATGCTCCCAGGATACCACCAGCGACCTTATTGAAAGATTTCATTGTCATGATGGATTTTAGTTTCTTGTTCGTGGCTTACCAAATGTCTTCAGGTTCAACCGCATTGACGATAGAAGTAGGAACAAACTCAAAGTAGTCGAGCATGAACTCACGGTCTTCAGAGTCAATCGTTGCCTTGAAACGGAGATAATAAGACTTACCCGGCTCCATATACTTTGTGGTAAGGATACGGCGAAGTGCGGGTTGGCTAGGCGTAGCGTTACGCGTAGTGGTCTTACCGCCTGAACCGCTTACACAGAAGTAGTTCGGAGACTTCATGTAGCCTTGGTTACGGAGGTTGCGGTCGTTCTCACGGATTGTGGCCTCGTCGAGACTACCATCGGCTACCCAAGGACTACCGGGAATCATATCTACAGACTCACGCTGGTCGATAGGAAGACCGATAGGTTGCGTGCGGTCGGGAGAATCGCCGAAATATACCTGGAACATACCACGCATATTGTTCAAAGAAGCACCCATACGAATTTCATAAGTATCGGCATAAGGTACGGGGGGAAGCTTCAACACGAAGTCGTAACGTCCCTTAATGAAGATCTCGTCACCCTGGAAGTCTTTCCAACCTGAGTTGGTCCAAAAACCGTCCTGAAGATAAGCGATAGTAGTGCTGGAACTTACGTTGGTAATGCCAGAGAAATAGTCGTTGGGGAAGTAAGCACATTTCTTACCACGTACGTCTTGCGAAATGAATTCGTGGAAGATGGTGGTGGCATCGATACGCATACGTTCACCACCGAGGGCCTTACGAGTAGCATCGTTGTAAACAAGCACGTGATCAATGGGATAGTAGAAACCATTAAGTGCGTTGTTGTCGAAAGTCGTACCGCTAGGATCTACGTCGTTGAGGGCGTGAATGCGAATGTTGATACCGTTCTCGCCAGGTTCGTTGGCTTTGGTGGAGGATTCCTTATAGTCGCCCTTGATTCCGTCGTTGTATTTGGAGATACGATTGAGGTAGTAGTCGTAGTCGCCATCGGGAAGCTGGGTAATTTTGAGAAGACCACCATTCTTACCCATTGTCTGGTAGTAGTCCCAGACGTCAACGGAATATCCCTTCTTTACAGGAGAGGTAATCGTTACATAGTCATAGCCATATTCGTTGAAGTGGTGAACGAACTGGTCTACTGACATACCACCACGGAGAATGTGGTAAGAGATGAAACGGTTGACAACATTTGCGGGATTCTTGTAGTCTGTATCTGCAGCCGATTCGCCACGTTCGTCGACTGTGGGGAAATGCTTCTTACACATTTCGACAACCTTTGCCAAGATTTCTTCCTTGTTTGTGATTTCCTTATCGGGAGATATGACAGGTGCAGGAATACCCCACTCGCTTTCAAGCACATTATCGGGCTCAAAGAATGCGGTGTAGGAAATTGAACGTGTAGCCATGTAAGTTGCCTTACCTGCACCCCACGTTGTACCAGCGTTGTCAAGGTGTGCATTTTCGTACTCTTCTTCTTCTGAAGTCTTCAGAGAAAGAGAATCGGCCCATGCGGTTTCGTTCAACAGCAAGCCGATGATCTGCATATTGTCTGCAGACTGAAGAAGTTCGGCAACAGAATTGGTAGACGGAGAAATTACATGGTCTACTACGTGAAGATAACCGTTGGAAACTTCGATGTTCGTCGTGATACAACGGGAGTCACCGTTGATGACATAGGTCATATCGGTGGAATCCTGAGTACATGAAAGGCGACGGTCACGAAGGTTCGAGGTGGAGAAGGTGTTACCACCGGTGGGGAAATCGGCTGTTTCGTAGGCCGAAGATGAACCATTGTCGATGATACAGTTCAGCGCAATCTGCTTCTTCTGCTCTTCGGTAAGACTATTGAGATCTGTGGTTCCTGTAAGTTGCTGTACATAGGCGCGTACTGCGCTGTTTGTAGGTGCAAATACGGTATAGTTACCACGAGCAGAGAGCACGCTAGCAAGTGTAGAAGCGTTGGAAGAGTTTCCGAGCTTTACCATTCCGAAGAGTTCCTTGATGTCCGACAGGGTTGAATCTGACGAAACATAGTCCATCATTGTACTCTCCGTCTTGATGGCATAGGCATCAGAACTGATGTCTTCTTTACAGCTAGTGAAAGTGAGAGGGGCAGCCAACAAGAGGACACCTCCCAAGACGCCAGCTATGCGTCCGATTTTGAATATATTCTTGTTCATAGCTTTACATCATTTTTTAGTGTAACGGTCCCAAACAGGGTTCTGAACGAGTTTACCGCCTACATCGGGTCCGTTGACCTTGAGTTCCTCACTGTAGATAGGATTGTAGAAGGCATACAACTGCGTGAGACGCTGCTTCACTGAGTTTTTAACGGTGATGTAGTCCGTCATCGTATTCTTCGGGTCGTTGGAAGCTTCAACCTGGCGTACGATGTCGAACCAACGCTTACCTTCTGCGAAGAATTCACGCTGACGTTCGTGATAAACGAGAGTAAGAAGAGCTGCAGCTGTCAAACCGCTACGATAGCTCTTCACATCGTCGTTGGAAGAATATTTGCGAAGGTCAGCAACACGATTGCTCTTATAAGTATCTTCGGTTGAAGAATAGTTGCTATCGTCAGGACCTACCAACTTCGGGTTGTTACGCTTGAAGATTTGGTTGCAGAGCTGGAAGCCTTCAGCCACATCATCTGATCCCTTTTCAGGTGCAAGACGCGCAATTGCCTCGGCCTTGATGAGCATCACGTCGGTAAGACGATAAACGGCCCAATGGCTATCGTTCAATGTACGCAAACTGTACATATTCGACAACTCAATGGTACTGTTGGAACTTGTTTCATCAGTAAGCACATTCTCCTGACTTGCCACAAATACGCTTGAGGCAAGGAACTTGGTGATAGGCTTGCGGCCTTCAGAAGAATTGATGTTTGCAGCTTCAGCGAGACGGTAGTCTGTCTTACCATAACCTACTGAAGGATCTACTTCTTCCTTGCCTTGATAGAGGATAGGAGCAATGGTAAGATATTTAGGACTAAGGGTACTGCTAGAGTAGTTGCTTAAATACGTCGTTAAAGTGCTATTGTACTTAGTGGAAGCGTCGTACTGAATTTCGAAGATGCTTTCACTTGAATTACCACTACCGAAAATCTTTCCATATACATTGTCAGACTGGAAAGTACCAAACGACTTAGAATTAAGAAGGAGCGGATATTGCTGGTTCTTCATTTCTGAAGAAACGCCATAGCTGTTCTCGAGATCTTCATCGTATTCACGCTTCATATCTGAAATGACCCAATCGGCATTCTCCTTAGCCTTCTGGAAACATTCCTTTGCCAAAGCATCAGTATAAGCAGTGTTGATGGTGGTACCATCAGCGGTCTTGTAGACGGTCTCAGTCTCAGTGGAAGCTGTTTCGTCAACGACGTCGGTCATGTTTACCTTACCGTGATTGGTCTTGCTCATAAAGTTTTTGAGCATGCAACCACGCCAGAGATACATGTCAGCCAAGAGAGCGCGTACACCACGCTTAGTGAAACGTCCACAGTTGTCGGCAGTTGTACCGAAGTTAGTAGCAGCCTGTCCCTTTATAGAATCAACATCTGAAATGAGCTGACCCAAAATGGCAACACCAGCCTCCTGAGCGGGAAGTTCCTCACGAGCAGTTTGGTCGTTACGAACAGCGTTAGTGATGTAAGGAACATCGCGATAACTACGAACGAGGTAGAAATAGAAGAGTGCGCGAAGGGCGGTCATCTCGGCCTTATAGGGATTCCAGTCTGCACGAGAGAAACTAGGATCAACTTCCTTTCCGGGAGTAGTCATTGCTTCGCCTTGTTCAAGAACGAGGTTGCAATAGTTGATGCCCGTATAGAATGATGCCCAATCAAACATGCCATTAGTAGGCTGGAGGATACCATCCATTACGTAACCGATGTTGGTCTGAGCCATGTCGTTCTGTTCAAAGTCGTCGGAACGAAGTTCACCCCAATAAAGGATACGTGAAGTTACACTTGCGTCACTAAGCTGAGCATAAGCAGCAGCTCGTACGCCCTCAAGGTCAGATTTGTCCTGCCAATAGGACTGCTCAGGCATCTGGTTGGTAGGAAGCACGGTGAGGAAGTCTTCGCAAGAAGTCATTCCTGCTCCCATCAATACCATGCTGCCGGCGAGCAGAAGTTTTGTATATAATTTTTTATTCTTCATGAGATAAGAAATTGAATGAGTGACAATTGGAAACGGAGCAACGTTTACTGGATTGGAGCAATTGTCGTTGCTCCGTTTCAATGTATCAATTCATCAGAAACCGAAGTTCAAGCTAAAGGTGAATGAACGAGAACGCGGGGTCTGAGAGTCATCCACACAAGGATTGAGTCCGGACTGTGAGTGTTCGGGGTCAACGCCTGAATACTTGGTCCAGAAGATAAGGTTGTTACCTGATGCGGAAATGCGGAGAGAGCTAAGACCGATCTTCTTCAGTTTTTCGGGCTTCACGTTGTATGAGAGCTGGAAGTACTGGAAACGAAGGAAGTCACCGGGTTCAACGAAGCGGTCGCTCATCAGTGAGTTGTAAGTGTTAACTACTGAAGAGTTCATGGCACGGGGAATGGTAGTTTCCTGACCATTCTTGCGCCAACGGTGGTTTACAGCAGCGCTCTGGTTGTTGTTGCCACGCATAGCTTCGGCACGCATACGAGCCATATTGATAATCTTGTTACCAATACGGAAGTTGAAGGAGGTCTTCAACTGCCACTGGCCATAAACAAAGTCTATACCGAAACCACCATTTACCTTAGGATTGGAGGTACCGAGGTACACGATATCGAGTTCATCAATCTGACCATCGTGGTTGATATCTTCGTAAATAGCGTCACCACCATCGAATTCATAATTTACACCACCATAGTTATATACCATGTGGAGGGGGTTACCGCTCTTGTCGTAAACTACGTTTCCTTCGGCGTCGAAGACAACAGGTGTTGACTTACGGAGACGCTCATTGGTTCCGTAAGCTGCAGTGTTGCTGGTACCATCGGGATTGGTCCACTTGTTCTTCTCAGCATTGGTGAAGTAACCGCTGTGGTCGTAGTCGTAAGCGTAAACGCCTTTGTACTTGAAACCATAGATACCACCAAGTGCGTTACCAATCTGTACACGCTTCATGTAAGAAAGGTTACCACTTGAATAGTTGTAGTCGGCATTGTTTGAAGAAAGCACAGAAGCATCCATTTTGGTGATGGTGTTGATGTTCTGCGCAATGTTACCGCGGAGTACAACGTGGAACTTACCAAACTTGAGGATAGGACGAGTATTGGCATAAAGTTCCCAACCCTGGTTCTTCATGTCACCCACGTTGGCCCAACTCAGTGAAGAGAAACCAGTGGTTGAAGGAATACGAACACCAGAGTTCAAGAGGTCAGAAGTCTTACGGTTGTAGACGTTGAGGTTCATCTGGATCAAGTCTTCAAAGATGTTCAAATAAACACCGATATTCCAAGACTTGGTCTTTTCCCAACGAATCTGGTCGAGACGGAGATTTGTCGGAACGATTACCTGAGTACCATTGTAGCTGACACCGCTGCGGTCGTACTTATTGTACATCAAACCTTCGCTACCAGGCGTGTTACCGGTGATACCCCAACCCGGAGCAAAGCCGAGCATGTTGATATACTTGCGAAGGGGCTTGAAGAACTTTTCGTCACTGATGTTCCAACGACCTGAGATACCAGGGAAGAAGCCCCACTTGTTACCACTACCGAACTTGGTGCTACCATCGGCACGAAGGGTAAGGTCGATGTTGTAGCGAGAACCGAATGAGTAGTGAACAGAAGCAAGAGCTGCCATGGAGTGGCCTTTACCCGTTGAAGTGGTAGAACCGGTAAGATAACCGGGAACGGTCGGGTCGCTGATTCCACCGGCGATACCTGATGAAGAGAGGTACTGCTGCGTGTTGTTGTTCGTAGACATTTCCCAACGAACAAGGGCCTGAAGGGCATGATTATCGTTGGCGAAGTGAGGTTGGAACGTAAACTCGTGACGAGTAGTGAACGAGAGGTTCTTGTTTTCGTAGTTAGAAGTGGTATAGATGCCACCATCCCATGACTTTGAAGTAAGTGAACCGGGATAGTAGGAGTCGAGCGACTCGGTGTAGGCATTGAGGAAGACTTCACCACGATAGTCCAACTTCGTTTCATCGTCGTTCTTACCAAGGAGTTTGTAAGTCAACTGGAACTGAGGCTGGATAGTATAGGTAGACTGGTTACGCCATGCCTGGTTTGCAATAGCAACGGGGTTACCATTGTTTACCATATCGCTCAAGTAGTATGAACTGTAGCCACTTGAAGGACCTACGAGACCTGCTGCTGAAGCAATAGGAGGCATGATGAAATATTCACCCGTGTTATAATAGTCATGCGTACCATCGTCGTAATTACGACGTTCGTAACGATACACTGACATATTAGGCATAGCCTTATAGGCATAACCGAGGAGACCGTCGTCGTAGTTCTTCTGGTTCTTCGTGTAAGTCAAAGCGAAGTTTGAAGAGAACTTGATGCGGTCAGACACCCAATAGTCAAGGGCGAGACGAGTGGTCAAACGGTCAAGGGCCTGCTTGATGATGGTACCTGTTTCGTGGTCGTAAGTACCTGACACACGGAACGTTGCCTTTTCACCACCACCGGAGATAGAAACACCGTAGTTGTGGCGCTGACCAAACTGAGTAACTTCTTTCACCCAGTCGGTGTTCTTGTTGAAGTTTGCATAATAAGAGGGGTGAGTGTCCTCTTTGTACATAATTTCAACAATGCTGGCTTGTTCGTCAGAGATGGCCTGAGGATTGGAGTAAGCTTCCTTCAACATCATGGTGTAGCCGTCACCGTCGAGCATTTTCATGCCTTCGGGCTGCCAGGAACCGGTGAAACGGTAGCTGAAGTTGACGTGCGTTTTACCGCGTGCACCACGACGAGTGGTAATTTCAATTACACCATTGGAACCACGGGCACCCCAAATAGCCGTTGCGGCAGCATCCTTGAGGACCTTAATGGTCTGGATATCTTCGGGAGACACCTGAAGAAGGGTAGCGAACTGCTCCTGATTTTCCATATCGTTGAGGTCGAGCTGGTCAGAGCTGTAGTCCTCCAAGATGTTACCATCAACTACGATAAGGGGCTCCTGGCTACCATTGATAGAGGATACACCACGCAGACGCATGCTGGATCCAGAACCAAGGTTACCAGAGTTGGCAACGATGTCGAGACCTGCAATTTCGCCTTGAAGAGCGTCGGCTGCAGTTTCGAAGGAAAGACCTGCCATGCGGTCCATATCAAGGGACTGCTGAGCGGTTGAGATTTCGCGTTCGGGAATGACGAGACCGTTGTTCTTCTGCTTACGCGTTACAGATACTGTAGCTTCGCTGAAGGTGTTCTTGTCAATAAGTTCAATATTGAATTTGGAGTTTTGTCCAATCTGTACAATCTTAGTCTGATAACCAATGTACGACACGCGCAAGTGGTTAGCAGGATTCTTGATAACCATGGAGAAGTTACCGTTGGCATCGGTCTGCGCAGCAGTAACGTTACGGTTATTCTTATCTTGCTCAACTACGACTGCCATCACGATTCCGCCGTCTTGTTTACTCCAGACGCGACCGGATATGCGCTTTTGTGCATAAGAGAGAGAGCAGCAGAAGCACAAAGCAAGCGTCAATAGAAACTTGATGTTATTCATAATGTCGGGTTTTAATACTTGATTCTGTACTTCTTAGTAAAGGCTTTTGCTTTCGCAGTCGTACTCCAAGCGTTAGTGAATGATCCTTTCAAATCGTTGGAGAAGAGCATATAGTCGTCACCGAGAGAATGAACTACAACATAGGAAGAGTTGGTGATGCTTCGAGCCTGTGTCGGAGTTCCATCGAGCTCGTATTCGCGGGCGAATATGTTGTGAGCTCCGCTGACATCCACACTATGCTTAGAACCGGTAACATCGGTGAGTGTAAGCGCATTGGGCGTCTGGTTAGCCGTAACTTTCAAGAAACCACCATTGTCTTCAGAGCAAGCTGACTGACAAGATGTTGTCTCGGTGCAGTTGTCTACGAAGAGGGACTGGTCAGTGAAGTGATACTTGAGGAAGTTCACAAGCGTGGTGATCATAGCTTTTGCTTTGACCTTAGCTTCATCGCTGATTTCTTCGTTCTCGTCCTTGTTGGCATTTACATATTCCTCAATGCTTTCCATCGTGGGAAGTCCGTTAGCGATGGCACGCTCGATGGCGGCATTGTTGGGAACATATACAGAATAGCGGTAAGCGTTGAAGAAACGAACCAACTTCATGTCCTTACCAGTGAGACGAGCGCCCGTTGTCTTGCTGGGGTCTGCATTGGTAGCGAAGATGTAGTACTTGAGGAGTTCCTGGTTCCAAGTAGAATTATCCTTCATCGTGCTGTCACGGAGAACTTCTTCGAGAAGAGCTACACCGCTGTTGGTGCTGATGCTGTTGCAGAGGTCATAGAACTTGGAGAAACTTTCAGTATTCTTCAATACACCGAATACGGTATTGCTCGTGGCCTGGATGGGGCGGTCGATATAGTAGGTCATACCGTTACCATAATCATTGGTAGCACGACTCATGTCGTAAACCTTTGTTACAGTGGGGTGTATGTCGTTTTCGGCAACCTCATCACTGTTGAGCTGAAGTTGAAGACCACCATCTACTTCCATGTTCAGACCGCTGGCATCACCGCGCTTGGCAATGTAAACGGGAGCACCATTACGTGAGAGGTAGTAGTTGCAAGCACCGCGAACGCCGAGGTCGTCGTCGTTGTCATGAACGATGATATGGTGGTCAACCATCTCACAAAGGAGATTCTTCTTGGTAAGACCATAACCAGACGATACGCTTTGGTTGGCGATAGAAAGGAAACCAGCTTTCTTGGCGTCCGTTGCAGGACTGAGCGGTTTGTCGGGATCATAGCTATAACCCTGGGCCTTAATGGCTACGCACATATTACCAGAAGTGGTAATGTCCTGAGGTTCGAAAGTCCAATAACGATACTGGTTCTTCGTATTGGTGTTTGCCATACCAATGGGGTCGATATATCCGTAGTTTGCGAATGCGTCGTCGGTCGGAACGAAGAGCGAGAACGAAGACTGCATGGCAAGGAGGTAAGTGCTGTAGAACTTACGAAGCGGAGCGTTGGTGTAGTTGGTTGCGGTGAAGGCATCGTCAGCATGGATAACGGTGTTCATCACCTGTGTGCTCTTGTCGTAAAGTACCGGAGCCATTACGGAAGAATAGGTAGCAGGACCAATCACAGACTTCATGACGTAAACCACACCATTGTTGGCGAGGAGCACTTTCTTGAAGGCAGCCTTATAGTCGCTCACACCAGGATACTGCGAAGCGTCGAACATGGGGTCCTGAGCATCGTTCATTATGGTGAGATACTTGCTAGGCACACTTTCGTTGAACGATTCCTTCATCAAGTTGGCAATGAGCGGCTTGATTACGTTGAGAGGAATCTGGTAGAGGTTGTGGAGCAAGTTGGCTTCGGTATTCGCCTGGTCGCCATAACGTTCGATGAGCACCTTACCACCACCATTCACGAAGTAGTTACGCATAGCTTCGTCGCAGGGTACGAACATTGCTGCCATATCCTGTTCCTTGGTGATGTTGGAAGAAACGTAGTATGCGTTCCATCCCGGATCGTAACTAAGTGAGGGGAAGTCGCCCAAAGACTCGTTGTTGGGGCCTGTAGAAATCACGCCAGCAGAAGAACGCTGCGAGATGTAAAGCTTCTTGAACACAGAGTCGGCTGTGATGTTGTTCAACAGCTTATAGTTCTGTGTAAGAGTTCTGTCATAGAAAGGTGCGCTGAAACGATCAAGCATAGCGCTGAAATACTTCGTATCGCCATTGGAGCGAATTACTTCAGCCATGTTGGAAGGCGTAACAAGCACCGTGTCAAGTACATTATAATAACCGTTCAAGCAAGTTACGTCCTGCTCTACGATCTGGCTATTATAGATATAGCTGCGGTTTTCGGTATTGGCATCTGTCCATTCCTTTGACGTACCGTCGTAGTTGAGAATGAAGGAGATGTCAGAGTGAGTAATGCTCTTTTCATTGAGCTGAGCTTCAAGGAAGTGAGTCATCATAGGGTCCGTTCCATCGAGAGCCATGTAGATACCACCTACAGACTGCTGACGATACTTATCCCAGAATCGCATATCCTTGTTTGTCACCTTGCCGTTTTCGTCAACCTGTCCCTGGTTCTGGTTATCGGGAAGCATATCCCAACGCCAGTAGGGGATTGAGTCGGTTGCCGAGCTGGCAGAGATCTGACGTAGACATTTGTTCTTAACGGGACCCTGAATGTTGGTCAACTTTTCAAGCACATAAGCATTGTTGATCATGGAACCATTAAGGAGCAAACGTTTTTGGTTCATAGATAGCTTTTCATAGCTGTCTACGGGATTGCCGTTGCCGTCAGTCCAGTTATTGTTGGCAAAGAATTTGGCATAAGCATCGTCGTCAGCAACGAAGATAGTCTTACTGCCAGTCTTCGACAACACGTCTTTCTGACCGAGGTCGTCAATCAATCTGATCACAGTTGTAAACTTACGATCAGTCCGCCCTTTTAATTCGTCGTAAATACTCTTGCCGAGGAAACTTGGCTTCGTGTCAGGAAGATCATAGTCGTCCGAACAAGAATACGTTACGCCGCATACAGAGAGCAAACACGCTGCGCCAAGCAGTGATTTTCCCATTCTGCAAAAACGGTTTTTCATACGCATTAATTCGATTAATTATTTTGTTTTAATTTATTGCTTTGGAAAGTTGAGATATCAATTCGTAATGGTTAGACCTGCCGATAGACTATAAGCAGTGATGCAAATTTAGTCTTTTTTTTGTGCGGAAGAACATGTCCTGCATAGCTCTTTCGGAGCCATTAAGAATTATTAATAAACATATCCGTCACAAGCTTAAGGCGTGTAAACGCTCACAATCACACGAAGCTACTGATTCTGATTTCGTTATGACAGATATTTAATACAAAGCCGGACAAAATAGCGTTTCTTGCAAATTGCAGCTTACAACGCTTTTGTCAAAAGCAAAAATGGTTGTAATAGCGAAAGACAGGGCTGACTAGCGGGAAAGTGGCTTTTAGGGTAAGGAAACGTAAAAGAACACACACGACATAATGGGTCAAACCCATGCATATGCTATAAAGACTTAGCAAACGAGTTGCCAGACCATCTATTGTTCGCAGCCAAGAGGCCACATCATTCTACTTGCACATATCGACCTTGAAACGAATGTCGATTCAGCATTTCCCGTCGAACCATCAAAGCAACAGTATCGGGTTTGAGACCCCATTTTGGAACAATCAAATCAGCCGAGGGCATTTCAGAAACCAAGCGATCGATGGCTATATCCGACGAAAGCCGTTCCAAGAAAGAACAAACATCTGTTACATACCTCTCCACGGTATAAAGATTGAAGTGTTCGGGGAAAGAGGCAAATTCTTTGGCATAACGAGAACCTCGAACAATTTGAAGTTGATGAAGTTTAACCGCATCAATAGATAAGCTATTCAACATCTCCGCCGAATGCTCTATGTAACAAGTTTTCTCACCAGGCAGGCCAAATATCAAATGGACAGAGACGGGAATAGAAGCTTTTTTCAAAAGCTCTATAGCACTAATAATCTGAGAAACATTATGCCCGCGACCCACTTGACAAAGCACGTCGTCGTCGAAAGACTCGCAACCCAATTCGACCATTACAAAGGTTCTACGCGAGAACTCCTTAAGAAGTGAAACTACTGCATTGTTTATACAATCAGGACGAGTAGACAAAACAAGTCCGCCTATTTCCGGAACCGACAAAGCGGCTTCATACTTATTACGTAGTTCATCAATTGGCGCGTAAGTATTTGTGGCAGACTGAAAATAAGCAAGATAAACGGGGGTATTGGAAGACTTATACTTACGAGAAAAGAACGATTTCCCCTTCTCTAGTTGTACTGATACGGAGTCTACAGCAGTGCAATAAGTAGGAATAAAACTCTTTCCGTTACAGAAAGAGCACCCCAAATGAGAGATATTCCCGTCACGAACGGGGCAAGTAAAACCCGCTTCTACAGGCAACTTTTGTACCTTTCGACCTTGAAAGAAAGCAGACAAAAATGCACTATAAGGTTTATATATATTTGCGTCAGACATACGAAAAATAGCATATGAGACTGCAAAGATAGAGATAAGAGCGCAAACACAAGGTCGCTACTACGCCCCAAGAAGAAAAACCAAAGAAAAAGAGACTAAGGAGGGACAATGAAGCTAAACCGACGCTCAAAGAAAACATTACTTTAGGTTGAGAAAACATCCACGCTCCATTTATCTTGCGACACGCTGATTTGTATAGTTATGTTAATACACAGGGTATTCAATTCTAACTCGCAAAGCTCGTTTGTCTATTTATTTTACCCGTAAGAAATTTTCTTTCTATCTTGCTATCAGCACATTGGCGCGGTTTTACAAGGATATTTCAGCTAAAATCAAGACAAAATAACCCCTTGTAATTCACGCAGAGATTTTTACCTTGCCACTCGTTGGGAAATAATCGATTCTCCAGAGGTAAGATTCTGACATCAGGACTGAGTTTCCAAAGCGTCGTATGTAAAATATAAGCGTTCTACTTGGACAGTCTAGGCAAAAAGCATATATTTGCAATGTCAATGACTTCGGAACATTCACCTGTTGGAACACGCAACAGACACAAGCACGAAGCAAAAAAAACCATGGTAGTCAAAACTGCCGAATCATAATTTTACAACTCAAAAGCAAGAAGCCTATAGGACATACATTACTTCAAACCAACAAACCGAAAAGTAATGGAACAGTTATTCAATACTGCCGACGACAAGTTGGTAGAAGAATTTATGTCCGGTAACGAAGCTGCTTTTGATGTTTTATTGAAACGTCACCAAGACAAGCTCTACTCTTATATTCTATTTATTGTCCACAACGAGGACATGGCAGACGACCTCTTTCAAGAGACGTTCGTCAAAGCCATCGTAAACCTACGCCAGGGACGCTACACAAGCAATGGAAAATTCTACGCCTGGCTAACGCGCATTGCCCACAACTTACTAATTGATCAGTTTCGCATCGAAAGAAATGACATTCTGGTTCGCGAAACCGACACCGAAAAAAGCGAAGACTACTCCTTGCAACTTTTCGACACGTACCGCGAAAACGAAATTTCCAATGAACAAGTACTGACGGACATACGTCGATTAGTAGCCCATCTACCTGAAGCTCAGCGTCAAGTTATATATATGCGATTCTATCAGGATATGAGTTTTAAGGAAATTGCAGAGGCCACTAACGTGAGCATCAACACAGCGCTGGGACGCGTACGTTACGGCATCAGCAACATGAAAAAGATGGCCGAAGAGTATCACATGAATTTGTCATTGGATTAAACATCAGAAAAGCTGATGCATCAACAATAAAATGGCCGAGGAATCGTTATAAGTATGTAAAGCACAAGCATACAGTTGTGCGAAACAATTATAGCCAAAACCAAAAGCCAATGATAAATTCTACCCCTTCCCTTCCCCACCCCAACGAAAAGAGCATACTCTTCATAAGAATGTTTGCCCGTTGCTACTTACCTGAAAAGAACAACGAAACCGAAGCACGCAAAATGGCCGCTACGCTTTGTAGCAACGCTGAAGCCGATTGCTGAAAAAGGCGACAAGAAACCTTGCTCCGTCCGATTAGTGGGTTATTCGAACCTTTCGATACATTACGATACAAAGCTCTAAAGAAAATACGTAACTTTGCAAAGTCTGAAACAAGCAAAAGTGTTCTTTTGTTTGTTTCGGGCTTTGTCCGTTTTTTGTTCATGAAGCGCATAGCTACAAGAACGCAACAAACGACTACAAGTGCGCAAAAGCACAAAAGAATTATCCTAACATCCTTATACAATGAAGAAAATTTTGCTTTTGGGTTCAGGCGAACTCGGAAAGGAATTTACCATCGCGGTGCAACGACTTGGCCAGCATGTGATAGCCTGCGACAGCTACGCTGGTGCACCCGCCATGCAAGTAGCAGACGAATGCGAAGTGTTTTCTATGCTCGATGGCGAAGCACTCGAACGTGTGGTAGAAAAGCATAAGCCAGACCTCATCGTTCCCGAAATTGAAGCCATCCGCACCGAACGCCTCTACGACTTCGAGAAAGAGGGTATACAAGTGGTTCCGTCGGCACGCGCTGTCAACTACACGATGAACCGCAAAGCCATCCGCGACCTTGCCGCAAAAGAGTTGGGCTTGAAGACAGCAAAATATTTCTACGCCAAGAGTTTTGAAGAACTCAAATCGCACGCAGAACTGATAGGTTTCCCCTGCGTAGTGAAACCTTTGATGTCGTCGTCGGGCAAAGGCCAGTCGCTCGTGAAAAGCGAGGACGAACTCCAGCACGCTTGGGAATATGCGATGGGCGGTAGCCGTGGCGACATTGAAGAAGTAATTATAGAAGAATTCATCCGTTTCGACAGTGAGATTACGCTACTCACAGTCACTCAGAAGGATGGTCCCACGCTCTTCTGCCCTCCCATCGGACACGTACAGAAAGGTGGCGACTTCCAGGAGAGTTTCCAACCCGCTCACATTGCTCCGGAACATCTAGCCGAGGCACAACGCATGGCCGACAAGGTAACGAAGGCGCTTACAGGCGCCGGCATATGGGGCGTAGAGTTCTTCCTCAGCCACGAAAACGGCGTATACTTCAGCGAACTGTCTCCGCGTCCGCACGACACAGGTATGGTGACGCTTGCCGGAACGCAGAACTTCAACGAATTTGAATTGCACGCACGCGCTGTACTCGGTCTGCCCATCCCTTGCGTCAAACAAATGCGTACGGGAGCTGCAGCCGTAATTCTTTCCCCTATTGCTAGCGAAGAGCAGCCGAACTATAGAGGACTTGAACGAACTTGCGAAGAGGATGCCGACATTCGCATTTTCGGCAAGCCTACAACGCGTGTAAAACGCCGCATGGGCGTGGTAGTCTGCAATGGCCCGCTCAACGCCGACCTCAACGCACTGCGCGACAAGGCGAAACGTTTGGCAAACTACGTGGAAGTTTATTAAGCACCCAATAAAGTACTTCATACCTCTCCTATGAAACGCATCATCAACCCCTTCCTTCATCTTGAAGGCTACAATTGCTTTGGATGTGCACCGCAAAATCCCCTCGGCGTAAAACTTGAATTCTTCGAGGATGGTGATGACGTCGTGTCCCACTGGCAGCCTACTTCCCCCTATCAAGGATGGTTTTGCACGCTTCATGGTGGTATCCAAAGCGTACTGCTCGACGAGATATGTGGATGGGTTGTCATGCGTAAACTTCAAACGGGAGGCGTCACTTCCAAAATGGAAACGCGCTATCTACGCCCCGTACGCACAGATGGCGGCCCCGTCACGCTTCGCGCCCACATTACTAGCCGTATGCGCAACATCATAACCATTGAAGCCACGCTTACGGACGAAAATGGACATGTATGCACAAGTGCCATCTGCACTTATTTTACATTCTCGCCAGAAAAAGCGCGTACCGATATGCATTTTTCGGGATGCAAAGTGGAAGGAGAATAGCAATAGCAAACAAACAACAATACCACCGTATAATAGAAGTATTCAGACATTGCCGAATACGACTATTATACGGTGGCATTTTTTATTCGCGGAAAAACAATCAGCGCACTATTGCTTCACGAAGTTGAAGCTTCTGAAATAGACTTTCATTTCATGTCCTGAAATGTTGGTCAGACGGAGTTTCGAAGCACTCATACCGCCCAGTTCATTGCCGGTATGGATGACGGGATCGTTGTCGGCATAATGAAGGAGTGAAACCGTTTTCCATTCGCCATTGGTGAACAATTCGAGTTTGAAATTCTTCGCCACGCCTTCAACACCGAGATTGAAGTCCATGCCTGCAAAGGTAATGTCGCGGTCTGCCTCTATGAGCAACGCACCGTCCTTCTGCCAATTGATGACCTCGTTGGAAGGAGCTACACTAACCTTGTTGCCACGAACCGTGACGGGAAGCAAATTGAGCTGCGCCACATCACTTGAAAGCTTATACGGATTGTACTCAGCGGAGTTGACAAGAGCCGTTCCGTTCTTCGCATTGTAGGCATCAACGGCTTGCGTGAAGAGTTTGTTGAGCGTAGGAAGCATCACCGTTGTGCCCACCTTAATACCCGGCTGAAGGGCATGGCGTACGGAAGAATTCTCCAAAGCATACATTTGTTCCTGAATGGAACGCGCTTGCGCATAGAAGTCTGTAAACGAAGGATAACTCTGCTGTCCTGCAGGCGGATTGCCGGCAAGCACGAGGGAACAAACGCTCACACCATAGTCTGCCAAATTGCGACCCTGAAGTAGCCACGGACGGAGTTCGCGAATCAACTCGGGATTCGTCTTGTCGCCGAGCAGCACATCGCAGGCCAATTTGAGTTCCATGCTCTTCTGAAGAAGCATGCCAAGCGATTGCTGGTCGCCTTTGAGAGCGGCTTCTGCCACAGACTTGAGCTCATCGCCCTCTTCGCGACGGAAGCCATGACCGTTCTGACCAAGATCCTTGCTGTAAAGCGCGAAGGTGCGAAGGGCTGCGGTATTGGAAGGAAGCACAGCTTGAAGACCACGCTCCCAGTCGCGCTGATAGTCGTAGTTCTTCATGTTCCACGTATAGTCAGCAATGCCGTAGAGCGAAATCTTTGACGCTTCGGCATGCTCCATCGGATTGGAAACAAAGCCAGACACGTCGTCGGCAATGTCGAGTCCGTTGCCGTAAGCCGGTCCGAGAAGGATGTGGTCGCGAACGAAGTCGCTCACTGGGAAGTTCCACCAAATGTAAGCCTTGCGATCGATGCGCTGGTTAATCCATTCCATGGATTCCTTGTCAATGCAATGAACAACGCTATTGCCCGTCCACATTATCTGCACGTCTTTGTTCATCTTCGTACCCAAAGTGCGCAAATAGCCCTTCTCGTCGTTGGCCCAAGCACGGTTATATTCCGTAGGACACATAATAAGAGGCGAAACGTCCTTGTATTTGTGAATGAAGTTTTCATCCACATAGTTGAGCAGTTCTGCCTGTTTGTCGGCCTTTGCTCCTTCGCCCCAAATATCGTCGAAGAAGACTGCGTAGGAACGTATGCCGAGCTTGTACATCTTTTCCAGTTTGGCAACCAAAGCGTCACGGTCCTCCGTGGTCCACTTGATATCAACCCCCGGATGGATAGCCCAATAGAACTTCACGCCGTTAGCTTTGGCATGTTCGTTAAGTTCCTTGATACGCTGTGCCTCAGCTTCGGGATAGGGTTTGCGCCATTCAGCACGGTGGTAAGGATCGTCCTTTGGACCATAGATGTAGACATTCATCTTGTTGCGTCCGTAGAATTCAATCTGGCTCAAGCGTGCCTGATGACTCCAAGGCGTACCATAGAATCCTTCTACTGTGCCACGGAAAGGAACGTCGGGCCAGTCTTGAACGGTACCTTCCTGGAGTTTACCTTCCTTCATGGAAGCGAGAAGCGTCTCTACGCCATAGAAGAGTCCTTCCTCGTCGTTGCCGACGACTACTGCTCCTTTCTGCGTAACGCTCATCCAATAGCCTTCGGCTTTAGAGGGCACTTTAGAAGCGTACTTGGCAACAGCCTTATCGCCCTTCACGCCGAGCGTTACGGAGAACTTTGCTTTCGCATTGACCGCAATTTGAGAAGTTTGGGCTTTAAGTGCAGCTACTGCGAACGATGAAGCGCGCGAAGCATCGGTTTTTATGTTCCAAGCCGAGGGTACGTCAAAACAGGTACCTTGCGAAAGCGAAATTTGTTGAGGCACAGGATTCACAAGTGAAAACTGCGCACTGGCTTGGCCTGTAGAAAGTGCAGCGAGGAGGAGTCCCGCAAACAGATGATTGTGTTTCATGGGATGGGGAAAATGAGAGTTTGTTTCGATATGTTTTTGTTAGTCTTTTTCTTTATAGCTGTCCGTCACTTTATAGCAGTCAACCTCAGCTTCTTCTTTACTGCAGCTCGCTGCGTCGGAATCTTCTGGATCATCATCAATCTTAATCATTGCAGCCACTATAAACGTGAGCACACAAAGCGCCGTGGTGAAGATGAAGAAATTCAGATAACCCATATGAACTTGGAGATAGCCGGACACAAGGCCGGGCAACATCATGCCTAGTGCCATTAAACCCGTGCAGAATGCATAATGTGCCGTGGAGAGTTCGCCTCGCGAAAAGTAGATGAGGTAAAGCATATAGGCCGTAAAGCCAAATCCGTAGCCGAACTGTTCTACGAAAACACAAAGACTCACCCAGAAAAGACCTGCGGGCTGGAAATAGGCTAGGGCTATGTAGACCGCATCGGGCAACGTGATGCTCAGCACCATAGGCCAAAGCCAGCGTTTGAGTCCGCCGTGATCGGCCATAATACCTCCCAAAATGCCGCCTAACATGAGACCAATCACACCGAGCGTACCCTGTACCATGCCATAGTCGCCCGTAGTAAGTCCGAGTCCACCAGACTCTGTGCTTCCCAAGAGGAACAATGGACAGATCTTTACCAAAAGTGCTTCGGGAAGGCGATAGAGAAGGATGAACAACATAGCCACCACGATGTGCTTCTTTTGGAAGAAGGTGACGAACGTAGACAAGAACTTCACGAATACGTTGCTCCATTTTATATTAGGCTGCGGGTGGTCCGACGCTGGACGCGGCAACACCACGGCATGATACATGCTGAAACATAAGAAAAGTGCGGCGGTGAAGGCAAACGTCAATGCCCAGGCTTGCGAGGGCTTCATAAGCGTTTCCACACGTCCTGCAATCATGCACAGAAGTCCTTGCCCCAAAATGCTTGCCACACGGTAGAAGGTGGAACGTATGCCAACGAAGAAGGCTTGTTCGCGTGTATTGAGCGCCAACATGTAAAAGCCGTCGGCTGAAATGTCGTGCGTAGCACTGCTGAAAGCCATCACCCAAAGCATGGCAAGCGAGCACTGCACGAAGTGGGGCGCATTGAGTGTAAAGGCGAGACCACCAAGCGAGCCGCTGATGAGGAACTGCATCACGACTATCCACCAGCGCTTCGTACGCAACAAGTCTACAACAGGGCTCCAGAAAGGTTTGATGACCCAAGGCAGATAGAGCCATGAGGTATAAAGAGCTATGTCTTCGTTGCTAAGTCCAAGACGCTGATACATCACTAAAGCCACAGACATTACTATCACATAAGGAAGTCCCTCTGCCATATATAGGGTAGGCACCCAGGTCCATGGTGTAAGTTTTCTTTTCGATGTTTCGCTCATAAATTGAGGCTGTTTAAAAATATGGAAGCGAGGAGTACTATAACGGACAGAATGACCGCCTTGCCCTTCGAATCCTAAGGGACTTGGATTCTTTGGAACGTCAGAAGCAGTCATTCTGTCCGTAAGGTTGCCTTCTCTAAAAGGTCTGTTACTTAGCGTAGCTTACCGAACGAGTTTCACGGATGACGGTGATTTTCACCTGTCCGGGATAAGTCATTTCGTCCTGAATGCGGCGCGCGATGTCGGCACTGAGTTTTTCAATTTGTTTGTCGTCAATCTTGTCGGCACCGACAATTACACGAAGCTCGCGACCAGCTTGAATGGCATAGGTCTTCGTAACGCCCTCGTAGCTTGAAGCGATGTTCTCCAAATCGTTGAGACGTTTGATGTAGGCTTCGACGATTTCGCGGCGTGCTCCGGGACGTGCGCCGCTGATGGCGTCGCACACCTGCACAATGGGAGCAAGTAGCGTGGTCATTTCCATCTCGTCGTGGTGGGCACCGATGGCATTGACAATTTCGGGCTTTTCCTTATACTTCTCAGCGAGTTTTGCGCCGTAGAGTGCGTGCGGGAGTTCGCTCTCTTCGTCGGGCACCTTACCGATGTCGTGGAGAAGGCCAGCGCGCTTTGCCTTTTTCGGATTGAGTCCAAGTTCGGCTGCCATAACGGAACAGAGGTTAGCGGTTTCGCGTGCGTGCTGAAGGAGGTTCTGACCATAGGAAGAACGATACTTCATCTTTCCGACTATGCGGATGAGTTCGGGATGGAGACCGTGGATGCCGAGGTCGATGGCGGTACGTTTACCTGTTTCGATGACTTCTTCTTCCACTTGCTTCTTCACCTTTGCCACGACTTCCTCAATGCGTGCCGGATGGATGCGGCCATCGGAGATTAGCTGATGGAGAGCGAGACGGCAGATTTCGCGGCGCACGGGGTCGAAGGCGCTAATGACGATTGCTTCGGGCGTATCGTCAACAACGATTTCAACGCCGGTGGCAGCTTCGAGTGCGCGGATGTTTCGACCTTCGCGACCGATGATGCGACCCTTCACTTCGTCGTTGTCGATGTGGAAAACCGTTACACTGTTTTCTATGGCAGTTTCGGTTGCTACGCGCTGGATGGTTTGGATGACAATGCGTTTGGCCTCCTTGTTGGCGGTCATTTTTGCATCGTCCATGATTTCGTTGATGTAGCTTGCCGCATCGGTGCGTGCTTCGTCCTTGAGCGAGTCGACGAGTCGTTTTTTTGCTTCCTCTGCGGAAAGACCGGAAAGTTCTTCGAGCTTTTCGCGTTCCTTCTGCTGAATTTTGGCAAGTTCCTCTTCCTTTCGTGCGAGGTTCTGCTGCTGATTGGCCAGACGGTTCTGCGTATTGTCGAGTTCCTGCTTGCGTCGGCCAAGGTCTTCCTGACGTTGGTTGAGTCCGATTTCGCGTTGTTTGAGTTTGTTCTCTACTTGTGCGATGCGTTGGTTGCGCTGCTGCACTTCTTTTTCGAGTTCGGACTTTTTGTTGAGGAATTTTTCCTTTACTTCAAGGAGTTTCTTTTCTTTGATGACGTTGGCTTCCTTGTTGGCGTTGTCGATCATGCGGTTGTACTTCTTCTTAAGCACATAGCGGAAGAAGCTATACCCTGCTGCTGCACCGACAAGAAGTCCAATGATGAGATATATGTAATTCATGTAGGAGTTGGGTGTGTGAAATGATAAAAGATTTGCTTGTTCTATTGGATTTACTCTTTTCCTTCGAACAGCTCGCCGATTTCGTCAGAAAGTCTATTGACGGTGTCGGCGTAAGGTGACTGGTCCTTTTCGTTTTCCAGTTGGAGTGCACGCACGGCAAAGTCCAGCAGTGCTACGGAGGTGTATTTCTCGTAACCCTGGCTGGGGTAGGCCTGTTCGTAGCGGCTCAGTTTTTCATTGATGAGCCGGGCGGCCTTTCGGAAAATTTCTTCCTGCTCCCGCTTTACGGTGATGGGGTACATCTGTTTACCGATAAGGAGTTGGATGACCATTTTGCCGTTATCTTGTGCCATAATGGATAATCTTTAGGACGTTTCTACTTGTTGACCTACGCTTAGACATCGAGCAGTGCGATGCATTTGTCCACTTCGCGAATGAGCTTAGACAAACGAGCGCGCGACTCTTTGATGTCGCCGCCGCTTACTTCTATCATGCGCGCCGTCTTGAGCGTTTGGTATTCATCCCGCGCTTTCTCCACACGACTTTCGGCATCGGCAAGTTGTTGTCGACACTGCTCCAAGTCCTCTTTCAGTTGTGCGTTTTCGGCGCGCAACATTTTGTACGCCGACATGAGCCGACGCACGAGAGCCTCAAATTCGTGGAGTGATTTTTCTTCTTCTTTTGTCATGAAGAATTTCTTTGCGGCGTTCCTTCAAGGGAGCGCGGAATAAGGGTTAAGTAAAAAGATGGAGTCGTCTGCTGTTGAAAGGCTATTCCTTGTCGTCGGGTTTGGGTTCTTTCTTAGCTAGGATTACCACGTTGTAGACGTAAGTGGTCATCCACTCTGCGCTGTAACCGAGTTGCTGTTGGTAACGACGAACTGATGCGCATGCCTTACGCACGCCATCGTCTTTCCAATTGTCTTTAGTGAGCACTTGGTTCACCTGCTTTGCGGTCAAGTCGTAGAGTGCCTTGCGGAAGAATCCGGGCAGACGGAATTTCCACTTCATCAGGTTGCCCATAAGCATCATGAGTTCTTGCGAGAAGCCCTGGAAGAGGAACAGATAGTTGCGCACGTCGTTGACAGAACGGCAGTGACGCTTGATGCTGGCGTCGATTTCGCGGAAGAAATTATCGTCGATGGCGTAAATTTCCATAAGCATCTTTTTGCAACGGTTTTTCTCGCCTATACCGAGGCGGTTGTTTACCGTCTGCACGTGGAGCGTCTGCTTGAACACGCGGAGGTCGGGAAGTGCTGCAAGATTGCTTATGCCGAGATTGGCTGCCATCACAGCTTGGTAGTAAACACGTATGAGCATCATGAAATCTTCCATGCCGCCCACGCGCCATCCTGCTTCTTGCTGTGACTTTTTATGATTGAATAGCTTGGATAAGAGTCCCATATGTGAAATATTTGAAAGCAAAGATACCACTTGGCACTTTATTTAGCAAGAAAAACGTTGCATTTTTACCCTTTGCTTGGGTTTTATATATTTCGCTGAGCACAAAATTCTGCTTTAGAAGGGCTTTTCGTACCTTTGTGGTCACACCTACACCCTATCCGTATGAAATCTTCCTTACTTTTACATCCGAACTGCAAGATCAACATAGGCCTCCACATTGTGCGCCGCCGGGAGGACGGTTACCACGATTTGGAGACTCTCTTCTACCCTATTCCACTCCGCGACAATCTTGAAATCTCACTGGCGGACACCGACGACACCCCATTCAATCTTGCCGTTGGCGGGAAGAAAATTGAAGGAGAGCCGGCAGACAATATCATAACGAAAGTCTACAACAGCCTTAGAGATGAGTTCAAGCTTCCTCCTATGGATGTCCACCTCTATAAGCATATCCCCACGGGGGCTGGCCTTGGCGGCGGAAGCAGCGACGCAGCCTTCATGCTGAAGGGACTGAACGAGTATTTCGAACTTGGCCTTTCGGACGACGAGATGGAGCGCCGCGTGGCACAAT
Source organism: Prevotellamassilia timonensis (assembly GCA_963589615.1). Classification (GTDB taxonomy): domain Bacteria; phylum Bacteroidota; class Bacteroidia; order Bacteroidales; family Bacteroidaceae; genus Alloprevotella; species Alloprevotella timonensis_A. Next base: position 5,283 of record CAVALA010000028.1, on the reverse strand, counting down.
TCGGTGCAGACTGCGCCTTTTTCGTTCGCAACAAGGCAGCTTATGCCACTGGCATCGGTGATGTGCTTACCCCCTACCCGCTTTCTCTCAAAGGCAAATTTATTGTGTTGGTAAAGCCCGACGTGTTTATCAGCACAAAAGAGGCTTATGCCAACGTTCATCCCCACGCTCCACAGTTTGATTTGACCGTCTCGCTCAAGCAACCTATCGAAACTTGGCGCCACACGGTGTTCAACGACTTTGAGGAATCGGTATTCCCGAACCATCCTGAGCTGCCGGCCATCAAGCAAACGCTCTACGACATGGGGGCGCTTTATGCCTCAATGAGCGGAAGCGGCAGCACGCTGTACGGCATTTTTGACCGTCCCGTGCCTGAGGCAGAGAAGGTGTTCAAGGATTGCTTTGTCTTCACAAAAAATCTTGTGTTATGATTTTCTGCTTTAGCGGAACGGGCAACTCGCTTTGGGCAGCCTATTGGCTCTCGAAAAAGACTGACGACGAAATCTGCATGATGACGGACGACAGAGCCGACGAGGAGCTTGAGTTCTGCACTGAATGCGAGCGTGTTGGATTTATATTCCCCATTTACGGATGGAACATGCCGTCTGTGGTGCGGGATTTCATCGCCCGGTTGCCATTTCCCGAAGAAGGAAAAAAGCCGTACGTGTATGCAGTGTTGACCTGCGGCGACGACACGGGACGCGCCGACCGCGAACTTGCCAAGGCGCTGAAAGAACGTGGATGGACGCTGAATGCTGCGTTTTCCGTTACGATGCGCAACACGTATGTAGGATTGCCCGGCTTCGACATCGACTCTGCTGAGGTCGAAAAGGAAAAACAAACTTCAGCCCAACGTAGAGTCGAAACGCACATTGTTGAAACAGTCAGCCGCAAAGAAAAGTCCGCTCCGAACGATGTTCACCACGGAGCTTTCCCTTGGTTGAAGACTTACGTAATAGGCAAATTCTTCCACCGATTTCTCACCTCACCGCGTGACTTCCGCGTGAATAGCGCTATTTGCAAAAGGTGCGAACGCTGCAAACGGGTGTGTCCTTTGGAGAACATGAGCGTTACGAAAAGCGGCACTCCGAAATGGGGCGAACATTGTACGTTCTGCATGGCGTGCTACCACATCTGTCCGCGTCATGCCATTGCGCACGGACGGTTCACGCAAGGAAAGGGCCAAGTACGCATTATAGAAAACCGATTCTGAGACATTAGGAATAAATTGGCCCTCACGCCCAGCACAAAAGAGGGAATACCATTCTTTCCGCGAAACATTACACCCATTGCCGGGTACATTTTTTACACGAAATGCGTACCTTTGTCGGCCGCAAAGGCGGGTAGCACCGCCCCGCCATTATAAATCCTCAAAAGAACATCAAAAATGAACAACAACTGGTTTGAATGTAAAGTACGATACGAGAAGACCATGGAGAACGGTCTTCAGAAAAAAGTGAACGAGCCGTACCTTGTGGATGCGCTGAACTTCACCGAGGCCGAACGCCGCATCATTGAAGAGATCACGCCGTTCATGACTGGCGAGTTTGAAGTGAGCGACATCAAGCGCGCACGCTACGCTGAACTCTTCGAAGCTCCAGGCGACGACAGCGCCGACCGCTTTTTCCGTGCAAAACTCGTGTTCATCACACTCGACGAGAAGAGCGGAAAGGAAAAGAAGACGTCGCAGAATGTGCTCATCCAGGCCAGCGACCTTCGCGATTCCATCAAGCGCCTCGACGAGGGCATGAAGGGTTCGATGATGGACTACACCATTGCTTCCGTCACGGAAACTGCACTCATGGACGTATTCCACTACGTTCAGACAAAGCCCGGAGAAGACAAACCGGAGTTTGAGCAGTAAACCTTTTTTTCTAAAGGATTGGCCTTTGGTGTATTCCACAACGGAAACCCCGAAAGCCAATCCTTTTTTCTGAAAGAACAAGAGTTCACCAACAAGAAAGTGTTTATGTTACATCTTGAAGAAGTAAAGTCCACCATTGCGCCGGGTGTTCGCCTTGTGGCCGTTTCGAAGTTCCACCCCGCTGCGCTCATCCAAGAAGCCTACAACGAAGGGCAACGCATTTTCGGAGAGAGCCGCGTTCAGGAATTGGAAGAAAAGCGGAAAACACTACCGACCGACATTGAGTGGCATTTCATCGGACATCTTCAGGTGAACAAGGTGAAATACATTGTACCTTACGTTTCGCTCATCCACACGGTCGACTCTCTAAAACTCCTTCGCGAGATAGAAAAACAAGCGGCAAAGCACAACCGCGTGGTCCGTTGCCTGCTGGAACTCCACATTGCGCAAGAGGAGACGAAAACCGGACTCACCCCAGCCGCCTGCACCGCGCTCCTTGAAGACGGCGAGTGGCGCACGATGAAACACGTACAACTGTGCGGCATCATGTGCATGGCATCCAACACAGACAATATGGAGCAAGTGAGAAACGAGTTCCACACAGCGCTCGAATACTTCCACGAAACAAAAGCTCGTTTCTTCGCTTCTGAGCCTACATTCTGCGAGCGTTCCTGGGGCATGTCGCACGACTATCCCATAGCCATGCAAGAAGGCGCCACGCTAGTGCGCATCGGCACGGCCATTTTCGGAGAAAGAGAGTACTAAAACACGCTACATCAGAATAACCAAAAAATCCCTCCATATGCATTGCCTTGGGCAGCACACGGAGGGATTTTTATGATGAAAATGAAAGTTATGCCTTCACGCGGTTGAGGTAAGAACCATCGCGAGTGTCAACTTCGATGATTTCGCCTTCGTTGATGAAGAGAGGCACACGAACTTCAACGCCAGTTTCGAGCTTTGCAGGCTTGGTTGCGTTGGTTGCAGTGTCGCCCTTGAGTCCGGGTTCGGTATAAACAATCTTCAAGTGGGTCTTCACGGGCATTTCGGCGAAGAGGATGGTTTCGGTAGAAGCATCGCTAACCACTTCGCAAACGTCGCCTTCTTTCATGTAGTCCACACCTGTGATGAGCTCGCGTTCGATGACAACGTCGTCCCAAGTTTCCTGGTTGAGGAAGTGATACTGGTCGCCTTCAGCGTAAGAGTACTGGAACGGACGACGCTCTACGCGTACGTCTTCGAGTGCTTCACCGATGTTGAAACGACGCTCGAGCACACGGCCGTTTACCACGTCCTTGAGCGTAGTACGCATGATGGTGTTACCCTTACCGGGCTTTACATGAAGGAAGTCAATGCAGAAGTAGAGCTTGCCGTCGAGACGGATGCAAGTACCCTTCTTGATGTCTTGTGATTTGATCATGGATGTGTATAGCTTGTTATTTCTATTGCTTTTTTTGACGGCGCAAAGTTACGTTAAACGGCCGTAAGAACCAAATTATTCATTTCCTTTTTGATTGACTTTCAGCCCTTGAGCGTAAGCCTCAAGAAAAATGCGCTATGCAAGAATCGCAGAACGGCATATTCTTGCATAGCGCACAATTGGCGTAAAAAGCAAAGCACGAAAGTGCTTTAGCCCAAATATTTCATGAGGATGTTGATGTTGTCCGACTCACGAAGGCGACGGAGCGCACGCTCTTTGATTTGGCGCACGCGTTCACGTGTGAGGCTAAGCGAGTTGGCCACTTCTTCGGCGGTCATTTCGTTGCGACCAATGCCAAAGAGCATCTTGAGCACTTGGCGTTCACGTTCGGAAAGCATGGAAAGGGCTGCATCGAGATCGGACGACAGCGATTCCTTCTCCATCTGGTTGTCGGTACCGGGAGCAGAGTCGTCGCTCATGATGTCGATGAGGCAGTTGGAGTCGTCGTCCTGGAAGGGAGCGTCCACACTGACCTTCTTACCGTTGGTTCCAAGAGCTTCCTGCACTTTGGCTACATCTGTGTCGAGAAGTTCGGCAAGCTCGTTGACGGACGGACGGCGTTCGTTTTCCTGCTCAAAAGAGACGATGGCCTTCGTGAGCTTACTCTGGAAGCCAACTTGGTTGAGCGGCATACGCACAATGCGGCTTTGCTCAGAAATGGCCTGAAGGATGCTCTGACGAATCCACCACACTGCATAGGAGATGAATTTAAAACCGCGCGTTTCGTCAAACTTCTGCGCTGCTTTGATAAGACCGAGGTTACCTTCGTTGATGAGGTCGTTGAGAGCAAGACCTTGGTTTTGGTATTGCTTTGCCACACTGACAACGAAGCGCAAGTTTGCGCGCGTCAAGCGGTCGAGTGCCTGTTGGTCGCCTTTGTGGATTCGCTGGGCGAGTTCCACCTCCTCATCTGTGGTGATGAGTTCTTCACGGCCAATTTCCACCAAATACTTGTCCAATGCCGCACTTTGGCGATTGGTGATGCTTTTGTTGATTTTTAGTTGTCGCATGGATACCTTTTTCTACATTCGCCGGGTGCTGCTGCAGCACGCGTCGTTTCACAACTTTGCCCCTGCAAACATCATGCCTGCAAGGACTTACGTGTGATCATAACCCTTGAATGTAACTATTATACAAAGTCTCGTCTTGATTTTGGACTGCAAAATTACGAAGAAAATCCGTTGTGTGCCACAATTTTAAAGAACATTATGAGCTTTCGCTGCAAAATGTGCGGCACGACGAATTTGCAAACATTGATTTCGAACAGGAAGTAGGGCATTTTTTACAGCAAGGCACGATGTTAGAACAATGGGGGAATACGCGAATACGCAAAAGTCAGCGTAAGGCCGCGTAGAGCATGAGGTTTTGAAAACCTCACCCCCGTAGGTCGTTCAAATTCCAAGGCAGCAAATTCAAATTCCAAGGCAGCAAATTCAAAATCCAAGGCAGCAAATTCAAATTTGCTCCTAACTCAACGTGTTGAGCTAGGAGTAAGTTGTTTGCATTCATTAGCAAATTCCGAGTGCAGATATTTCGGTACAAAATCTCGCTTCCGCGCGCGTACGTACGCGCGCGCTTCACCGAAGTTTATACATTCTACTGTCATCCTTCATCTCTTGTGCTGCAAAAAGACTTATCGTATTAAGGAACAAGCACTTGCAAAAAATCCACAGGGTGACAGAAAATTTTCGACAAGGAGTAAAAATTCGTCAGCACAAAGAAATTTCGGTCATGCGCATGTACCGATTTTTTCGACGGAAAAGGTTTAATAAAGCAAAACATTTGTGAGCGTTCATTTTTGCCGTCACCGTCGCAGACGGTTTTGCTTGGCTTCGCTTGAGGGGGAAAACGTTTACAAAACGTAGCGAACTAAGTAATGTGTAAAAAATAAGTTCCGCTTGTTTGATAATAAATCAAGCCAGCGAAAAACGGGCTGAAA
>CAVALA010000027.1:0-36430 GCA_963589615.1 Prevotellamassilia timonensis | reverse complement strand
GTACTATCAAGCAGTGTATCAGCATATTACAAACTCTTCTCAATTCTGGTCTAAATTCTAGTACATTTTTCAGCCAACATAGAGAGAAGTGCATGGGAGGCGACGACTCCGTCGTCGCTGTTCTACACGACCTCACCCCAATTTAAGTAGCACATACGCCCTCCCCATATATTTTAGTAAGGAGTAAGTTTGCCGTTCCAGAAAAGTTTCACAAATTTGCATAACTTGGCAACCGCCCCAAAGCGCAACAGGGCCTTTGTCCAATCATTCGCAGGCAAAGTTTTCGCCTGCCGTCCTTCTAACAGCAACGTTGCGGACGCCACATTTCCCCTCCGCACCGCACACCACGCAAACACAACGCTTTGTCACTGTTCCACAAAATTTTCTCCAGTAACGACTCGCGCAGCCGTATGCTGCACACCAACATCATCTTCTCAGCCCTGCTCAAAGCCGTGGGGCTGGGATGTTCTTTTGTCATCGTGCCCCTCACACTCGGCTATCTGAACAACGAGGTGTACGGCATATGGATGACGCTTACCTCCATCCTCTACTGGTTCTCCTTTTTCGACATTGGCCTTGGCAACGGCATGCGCAACTACCTCACGGAAGCCATCTCGCGCAAAGACTTCGTCAAAGCACGCGGTTACCTCAGCACCACGCTGCTGCTCGTAACGGGCATCGCCACCGTCATCGGCCTCGTAGCCATTGGCATTTCGTTGGCCATTGACCCCAATGCGCTCTTCAACACGCAGGCCATCGGAGCCACAGCGCTCCACGAAACGCTCCTCGTTGCCATTGCCTTCACCATGGTGATGTTTGTGGTGAAAAACATCGGACTCGTCTTTGTGGCGCTCCAGAAATATGCCATGAACGACTTCCTCCTCACTCTTGGAAGCGTCGTTTCGCTCCTCATCGTCTTCTTGCTTACCCGTTTCACCGAAGCCAACCTACTCTACGTGGTGCTGGCCTTCACCGCCACGCCCGCCGTCGTGATGGGCCTTGCCGCCATACCCGTTTTTGTCCACTACAGCGAACTGCGCCCATCGTTCCGCGACGTAGACTTTTCGCTCGCCCGGCAGATTGTGGGGAAAGGCCTGGGATTTTTCTTCATACAGATAACGAGTTGCCTTGTTGTCTACGGCGCGTCGAACCTCTTCATCACGCAGATGTGCGGACCGGCAAGCGTCACGGTCTACAACATAGCCTACAAGTTTTTCAACCTCCTCGCCGTGGGCTACACCATCGTGGTCTCCCCCATGTGGAATGCCTACACCGACGCCTACGTCAAAGGCGACCTCACGTGGATAGACGGCACGTTCCGCAAAGCCATGCGCCTTTGGGCGCTCACCGTGGCAGGAGGCGCCCTGATGCTTGCGTTCTGCGGCTGGTTCTACGGCCTTTGGGTGGGAGCTTCCGTTGAAGTGCCCACGGCAGTAAGCGCCAGCGTGTGGGCCTACATCTGCATGTTCAACCTCAACAACTGCGTGACCGCCTTGCTCAACGGTTTGAACAAAATACGCGTTCAGATTCTTACCTCCTTCATCGGCACCGCACTCTACATTGCCGCCGTTTGCCTCTTCGGCAAAGAGATGGGCATGACGGGCATCGTCTGCTCCATGGCCGTTTGCTACGGAGCCATGGCGGCCGTACACTTCTACCAGTGCCGCCTCATCATAGGGGGCAAAGCCCACGGCATCTGGAACAAATAATAGATTATATTATGGCACACAAGATAAGCGTCATCACCGTGGTCTTCAACGACGCAGCACACATACGGCAAACGATGGAAAGTTTCTTCGCACAGACGTGGGAAGAGAAGGAGTATATCGTCATTGACGGCGGAAGCACCGACGGAACCGCCGAGGTGGTACGCGAATATGCCGACCGCCTTGCCTTCTGGTGCTCCGAACCCGACGGCGGCATCTACGATGCCATGAACAAAGGACTCGCCCACGCCACGGGCGAGTGGGTGAACATACTCAACTCTGGCGACAGTTACTGCTCGCCCCGTTCGTTGGAACGCGCCATCACAACGTGTGCCGAGAAAGACACAGCCGACGTAATCTTCGGCAACTCGGTAGCCGTTTCGCAAGGAGAAGAAATGCACGTAGAGGCAGAAGCCGACACTTCGTTGCTTGCCTACCGCGCCACCTATCGCCACGGCAGTTCGCTCGTGCGCACCGCCACCCACCGCCGTTACCCCTTCGCCACGGAGCGCAAGGCAGAGTTCGGCTTCGCCCTCGACTTCGACGTGATTTACCGCATGCACCACGACGGATGCCGCTTCGCCAAAGTGGCGGTCGACATTGAGCGATACGAGGTGGAAGGCGTTTCGCAGAATGCGGCAAAGAGTTTGCTCTACAACTACCGCATCACCACACAGTACGGCGCTTCGCTGCGCAAATGGAGCTACTTCCAAAAGCACCGACTGAAAACGAAAGTGGCGCAGAGCAAAGCCTTCCGCTACCTGCGCGACTTCATTTTTGAATATTTCCTCAACGACATTCTCCCCCATTGCCCATCGTGGAAGACGCGCCGCTTCGCCATGCGCCGTCTGGGACTGAAGATTGGCCGCGACACCTTCGTTTCGAAGGACACGTACTTCATGACGCCACGCTGCCTGACCATCGGCACGGGGTGTTGCATAAACCGCCAGTGCTTGCTAGATGCCCGCGGCCACCTCACCATAGGCAACAACGTGTGTCTCTCCCACCGCGTGAACCTCGTCACTGGGAGCCACGAGGTGAACACGCCTGACTTCCGAGGCCGCTACCGCCCCATCGTGGTGGACGACTACGTGTGGATAGGCATTGGCGCCACCGTGCTGCAAGGCGTTCACATAGGCCGCGGAGCCGTGGTCTGCGCGGGAGCCGTGGTGACGCACGACGTGGAACCGTTCACCATCGTGGCCGGCACACCGGCACGCCCCATAGGTCAACGCACCAGCGAACTCGACTACCGCTGCGAGTGGAACATACTTTTTACGTAAAATCTCCGTTACTATATAATAGATATGAAACCTTCCAAAGAAATAGACATAATGGCCTTCGTGAAACGAATGGTCCGCAAGCCGAAGCAGTTAGCTCTCGTGGCCGTCATCTCCGCAGCCGTGGGCGTGGTGGTGGCGCTCAACACGCAGAAGCAATATACGGCCTCCGTTGTGCTCGCCCCTGAAATGTCAAGCGGCGGCATGGGCCTCAGCAGCAGCATCTCCGACATGGCATCCAACTTCGGCATTGACCTCGGGTCCGCCAGCAAAGGACTCGATGCCATCTACCCTGAAATCTACCCAGAGCTCTTCACTTCCTACGACTTCATCCGCAGCCTCTTCACCGTGCCCGTACGCACGAAGGAGGACAACAAAGAGAAGACTTACCTTGACCACCTCATCAAGGACACGAAGATTCCCTTTTGGGACTACCCCAAAGCTTGGCTCATAGCCAAACTCGAAGCGGGCGAACGCGCCAAGAGCAAGGCTGCGGCAGGCAAAGCCGACCCCTTCCGCCTCTCGCAGGACGACTACGAACTCTGCGACAACATCACGAACAACATAAAGTGTCTCGTCGACAAAAAGACGAGCGTCATCACCATCACCACCACCGACAGCGACCCCCTCGTGGCCGCCATCCTTGCCGACACGCTCCAGCGCCGCCTGCAAGCCTACGTGACGGACTACCGAACCAAGAAGTCGCGCCAGGACTGCGCCTACTATCAGAAGCTTTACGAGGAGTCGCAAGCAAAATACAAAAAGGTACAAAAGGAATATGCCACCTTCTGCGACGCCAACCAAAACGTGGTGCTTGAAAGCGTAAAGGTGCACACCGACGAACTGGAGAACGAACTGCAACTGGCGTTCAACACCATGAGCCAGTTCAAGACGCAGCTCCAAGCCGCCGAAGCAAAGGTGCAGGAACGCACTCCGGCCTTCACCATCGTTTCCGAACCGAAAATGCCCTACAAGTCGTCGAGCATGCCGCGCAAATTCATTGTGCTGCTCTTCATCATCCTGGGTTGCGGTGGCTACTTCGGCTGGATGCTCTACAAAGAAATAAAAACGAGCAAGGCCGACGCTCCAGCCGAAGCTAAAGGTCCTGCGGCCGACGAACCTTCTACAGACGACTCTTCTACTGACGAGGCCGGAAAAGAAAAAGAAGATTAGCAGCATGCCCTATCGGCACTAACTTCTTTTCGCCCCTCCCTCTTAGCACACCTCAATGACCTACTCCTTCCCCTATCTTCTGCTCCTCACGTTCTTTGCCTTGCTGGCCGTGCTCTACGACCACATGGAAGACGAGACCACACGCAAGCGCATCAACATGGGCGCACTTGCGGTATTTTTCGTGTTCTTCGCCTTCCGCGGATACGTCTACACCGACTGGCAGAACTACGAGTCGCTGCTCGGACGCGTGGAGTGGAGCTACCTCTTCTGCCTCTTCGACTCCGACAGCAAAGAAATGGTGGAACCGGGCTTCGTGGCGCTCTGCATGGTTTGCAAATCCATCCACGAAAGCTACCCGCTCCTCGTCTGCGTGTGCATGCTCATCAACACGGCGCTCTTTCTGCGTTTTCTCCGCCAACGCCACATCGAAAACCTTGCATTGGCTTTCATGTTCTTCATCACGTTCCAGGGACTGACCATCATGTTCAACCTCCTGCGCAACGCCATCAGCATGTTCCTTTTCATGAACGCCATACAATATATAGAGAGACGCAAGCCCCTACCCTACTTTGCCCTCTGCGTGGCGGCACTCATGTTCCATATGTCGTCGGCCGTGTTCTTCCCGCTCTATTTCTTCCTTGACCGAAAGCTCAACCGATGGGTGTATCTCGGCATAGCAGGCGCACTGATGCTGTTTTTCCTCAGCAAGATTTCCCTCGTCGGCACAGCGCTGCAGCTCATCGGCATTGAAGGCGACAAAGTGGAGGCCTACACCGAAAACCTCACCTCATCGCGCGGCATATCGCTCACCGACACGCTCGAAAACGTAGGACTGCTCACCATGGTCATGCTCTACTACGACGAAATTCTCGCCAAGCACCGCGGCCACGCCGCCATCGTGAACAGCCTGCTCATGTACCTCTTCATGTACTACGTCCTTGCTGAGTTCAAGACCATGAGCGACCGCTTCGCCATGCTCTTCAGCTACTCCTTCTGGATTCTCTGGATAGACTTCATCCATCTGCTCTACTTAAAGAACAACCGCATACTGCTCTCCACCGTACTCTATCTCTACTGTGCCTTCATCCTTGTGCGCACCATCAGCACACCGGCACAAGAGTACGACAATCTGCTCTTCGGCGCCAAGAGCATGCAGGAGCGACAGACCATACTACACCGTACGTACGAAGAAGACGAATAGAAAAGCCATGAACATACTCTTTGACCAAACCGAGGCGCAGGCACTCTTCATCAACGGGGCTGCCGAATATGCCCAGGCACTCTTTCTCCATATGCTCGAGCGTAAAGCGGACTTTCCCCAAGCCCGTCTCTTCAGCCTCTACTCCTCCGCCCGCCGCTTCAGCTACGAAGCGCTCTCTTGCGACAAGTTGGAGGCACAGGGCGTGACGTGTGTTGACTACAGCCGAAGCACACTGCGCCGCATCGTGAAGGAGAACCACATCGACGTGCTTTTCGTCACCTGCCTGCAAGCCTTCTGCGACCTTCCCCTCGGCGATCTTCGCCACCTGCCGTGCAAGGTGGTGTGTGTGATTCACGACCTTACGGACGAGGAACTCGGCACCTCACGCATTCGTCAGCTGAAATATCTCGGCCATCCCGTGCGCCTCGTGCGTTACTGGCTCTCGCAAGCCAAAGCACGCGTTCTCTCGGGTAGCCTGCAGCGCAAACGGCGCATGCTGGAGTTTCTGCAAGAGAACGATGCCGACATCGTGACCGTGTCGGACTACACACGGGCATCCATACGCTACAACTATCCGCAACTCTCCAACGCCGTACACGTCTTCTACGCTCCGGAAAAGGCTGTGCCCGAACGCAAGGAACGCATAGACTGTCCCGAACTGGCACAACTCATTGAAAGCGGAAAGAAATATTTCCTAGTGGTCTCGGCAGACCGTCTGCTGAAAAATGCCGACACCATGGTGCGCGCCTGCCGTCGCTTCATGGATACGCATCCGGGCTATGTGCTGGCCACGGTGGGACGCATGCCGAGCTCCTTCGCTTCACATGTGGCCTTGCCGCGCCTTTCGGCCAGCGACCTGGAGCACGCCTATGCCCACGCCCACGCCCTCCTCTACCCCTCGCTCTTCGAAGGCTTCGGCTACCCGCCGCTAGAGGCCATGAAGTATGGTTGTCCCGTGGTCTGCTCCAACGTGTGCTCCATGCCCGCCATACTGGAAGACGCACCGATCTATTTCTCGCCCGTCTACGAAACGGACATGTATCGTGCGCTCGAACGCTTCGTCGCCATGCCACGCGAAACGCTTTCGGCACGCAGCAAGGCACAGTACGACAAGGTGAAACGAAAACAGTATGCCGACCTCGAAGCGCTCTCCGCACAACTCATGGACGGCTCTTTCACTCTAAAGGAGAAGGAAGCATGAAAACAGCCTATTTAGGAAAAATACAGCTCTCGGACGTAGACCTCTCCTACCTCCGCGAAGCGCAGCGGCTCTCCGATGTCACCTACATCCTGGAGATCACACCGCGTTTCAGCCGCGGCCCAGCGTTCTGCCTGCCCCGCGTAGCTCCGCGCACGGGCATTTTCAAGGCCACGGAACTCTATCCCGAGTTTCAGCGCTACGCCTCGTGCATAGATCTCGACCGCTTCTACGTGGCGAACACCTCAGGACGCTTCTGGCAACTCAAGGCTTTCTGGACGAACTTCCTGTTGCTGCTCTTCCTCCTACGCGGAGGCTTCAGCGTGATACACGTCACGTGGCCACCCAACATCTATGAGTTTGTGCTCTACTTTCTGCGCCGCCGCATGCTGCTCACCGTCCACGACCCATTCCCCCACACGGGACTCGACACGTTCATCGTACGACTGCGCCGAAAGTTTGCCTTTAAGTTCATCCCGAAGTTCATTCTCCTCAACCATGCGCAGAAATCGGACTTCTGCTCGTTCTATAAAATCAGCCCTAAGCGAGTGACGGTCAGTGCGCTGAGTTGCTACGACTACTTACAGAGCGTGTCGACGACAGCGCTCACCGAAAGTTCGCCTTACGTGCTTTCGTTCGGAAAGATATCGCCCTACAAGGGCATCGACTACCTCCTCCCCGCCATGGTCGAAGCACACAAGCACTTACCCAATCTGAAACTCATTGTGGCGGGAAGCGGAAAATATCCCTTCGACACTTCGCCCTACGAGGGTCTGCCCTTCATCGAACTGCGCAACCGCTTCATCCCCGACGAAGAACTCGTCAGCCTCATCCGCGGAGCGATGTTCGTGGTGTGTCCCTACACCGATGCCACGCAGAGCGGCGTGATCATGTCGGCCTTTGCCTTCAACAAGCCGGTACTTGCCACAAACGTGGGCGGACTGCCCGAGATGGTGGACGACGGCCGCTTTGGCCGCATCATTCCCGAGAAGAACACCAACGCACTTGCCGAAGCCATCGTAGAGATGGGCAGCAACACCGAAGCGCTCCGCACCTACAGCGAAAACATTGCCGCCGCCTACCAACGCGGAGGCGAAAAGTCGTGGCAAACAATTGCCGCAAAACTTTTACAAGAATATAACTGTAAATGTGCGAATGTGCAAATGTGCAAATGTGCAAATGCATAATGCCTATACCGCACAAAAGCATCCCACATTCACACATTTGCACATTTGCACATTAAAACCGCCCATGCTCCTTTCCATAGTAATAGTAGAATACCATTCCCCCGACGACATACGCCACTGCACGGCATCCATAGCCGAACAGGTGCACGTACCTTATGAAGTCATTGTCTCGTCCAACTCGTGCTACTCCCCCGAAGAGCAGCAGCGCACGGTGAACGAATATGCCGCCGACAACAACGTCCGTTGGATTTTCAATGCACGCAACGGTGGCTTTGCTTACGCCATGAACCAAGGTCTCAACGTAGCGCAGGGCGACTACCTAGTCATCATGAATTCCGACTGCACCATAGAGTCGGACCTCGGCATGCTTGTAAAGTTTCTCGAAGCCAATCCCCACGTCGGTGCCATAGCACCGCAGATACGCGATGGCGAAGGAAACATTCAGGACACGGCACGTCCCTACGTTTCGTTGCCCCGCTTTGCCTGGCGTCAGATGAAGCGTGTGCTTTTCCACCGCGAGAGCGTGCTCAACCCACGCATGGACTACACCCGCGTACAGACTGTCGATTGGATTATCGGTGCTTTCATCATGGTCACACGCCGCGCCTACGAACTTACCGGCGGGCTGGACGACGACTTCTTCATGTATGCCGAAGACCTCGACTGGTGCACACGCATACGTCAGCAGGGCCTCGAAGTGGTCTACTATCCCCGTGCGCTCATCACCTACAAAGGCACGCGCCGCGCCCGCCAAAACGGAAAGTACGCTCGCATCTTTCTCAAGAGCCACAACCGCTACTGGAAAAAGTTCGGCTACGTCTTCGGCTACCCCAAACGACACAAACAGGAGTGGCAATAGAAACATTGGGGCCTTTCCTCTATTCCCCAAAATCCCCGTTGCGGAACGCACATTCTGCAACGGGGATTTTGGGTTCTATGTTTTTGGGGGACTTACTGTTTGCCAAGCGCTTTTTTGTAGTTCTCAAAGCGCTGATGCCAACGTATGTCTCTTGTATCTGTCATGATTTCTCGTAAATTGTCTTGCCCACTCTTTTTATGTGGTCAATGAGTGCATCGTTAGTAAGTTGTGAAAACAGCGAAAGGTCAAACTCATAAGGCAGCAATAAGTCGTCTATTTCATTGACCACGTTGCGAAGGTCCTGACGCGTCAACTCGTTGCCCATCAGTGTCAAATCCACATCCGAGAAACGCCGGTTGCAGCCCTTGGCTCGCGACCCGTACACCACAGCTTTCTCAACTCTCGGCATCTTTGAAAAAAGTTGACACAACCTTTGCTGTTCATTGTCGGTCAATCCGATATCGTTCATTTCGTCTGTATTTAAGAGAATTTGTCGGTATGTCATTGACTGTCTATTCTTTAGCTACAGCACAAAGTTACGCATTTTCCTATTTCATAGGCAACTTTCGCCCGTTTTCTTCCCATTTCATAGGCAACTTCCATTTGTTTTTCCTTATTTCATAGGCAACTCCAGCCCATATCCTTCCCATTTCATAGGCATGGGCTGAAAATTCCAAGGCATGGAATTAAAATTCCAAGGCACGGAATTTAAATTCCATGCCTTGGAATTTTTGTTTCAAAGCGGGGTATTGATTTTGAAACTGCACATCACTGAAATTCAAGCGCTTACAGTTTACGTCGAAAAAGCCGGCGCATGGAGTGGCTTAGGCGGAGGAGCGGGAAGAAAGTTGAGAGGAGAAAATAGACGCAGCGTCCACCCGCCGACTGGCAGTAGAAAGCCTTCACGCAAGAGGCGAGGTCGGCGCGGTGGAGATGGGGCGCGTAGTGGAAAAGGAGGCGGAACATATAATAATGCGTGTCTGTCCACGTGATGCCGCTGAAGTTCGTGTGGCACCAAAGGAGGAACTGCGCATCGGCCCGAAGCTTGCGACAGAGTTTTGCTCCGTCGGTCTGCGGAGTGATGTTCACGCTGCTCTGGCGCCAACGCACACGGGCTGAAGGCACGGTGCGAATGCCGCAGCGGCGGGCGAGTTTGGCCCAAGTGGCGGTGTCGCTGCCCCAAGCGAGGTCGAAGCGTTCAAAACCGCCAACGCCCTCAAAGGCTTCGCGCCGAAAAATATACTCTACAACGAAGCTCTCAATGCGTGCCGCACATTTGTCCTTCAAAAAGCGGCAGGCATCGTAAACTTCGGGGTAAGACGTAGTCTGGCGGAGAAGTTCGCTGCTCTCGCCTATTACGTCCACGTTGAAATGGTAAAGGTCGTAAGCCTCTCCGCGACAACTGCAGTCGGCACGCACGCTACTGAGAAACTGCTCCACACACTGCGGCTCCAGTTCGTCGTCGTCGGAGAAAAGCATAATCCACGGCTCGCCTTCGGTGAGGGCGAGGCAGCGGTTCCACTGCGCCACGAGGTCGCTCCCGCCAAGGTTTTCACCGAAGCGCCGACAAACGATAGGGAGGCGCTCGGCAAAGGGAGCTACGACGGTTTCGAGGTCGTACGGACTCGCATCGATGCCTATGTAGATGCGGAAGTCGTCCACGGTCTGTGCCTCAAGCGAAGCGAGGGCACGGGCTAGGAAGTCGGGTTTGTAGGCGGGTATGACCACGGCGAGGCTCTTCACCTCGGCAGCAGCGGCAGTTTGACAGGTGTTGGGGCTTTCAGACATAGCGTGCGGTTGATAAACGAAGCGAAAATACGAAATTCGCTGCGTTTGAGCGAGAAGTTCCGCCTTTTGCCTTTAACTTTGTAGGTGAAACAAACCATTATCCCCCAATGTTGGATTTTCCCGAAAACGACTTGAACGCCCAGCTGCGCCTCATCAAGCGCAGTCTGCACGGCATGATGAACGGTCCCGTGAGCAACTCCATGCGACAAATGGGACTTACCTATAAAGTAAACTTCGGCGTGGAGCTGCCTCGACTCCAGGCCTTCGCCGCCGAACTGCCCCATACCTACGAACTCGCCGCCGCGCTCTGGAAAGAGTCCATCCGCGAGTGCCGTCTGCTGGCGGGCATGATCATGCCCCACAGCGCCTTCGACTCGCAGCTCGCCGAGGTGTGGATTGAGCAGATGCAGTTTACGGAAGAAGCCGAATGCACCGTCATGCACCTCTTTGTCCATCTCTCTGACGCATCAGACAAAGCCTTCGAATGGATGGCCGCCGAAGCGGACATGAAGCAAGTGTGCGGTTATCTGCTCTTGGGCCGTCTGCTGAGCCAAGGCGCACGCCTCACGGAGCGCGACGAGATGGAACTGCTGGACCACATCCGCACGGCACTCTCTGCAGCCTCCACCATCAGCGTGCGCCGCGCTGCCCAAAAAGCACTGTTCAAATTCATGGACCTCGGTGGCCGCGAAGAACGCCTCGGCGACGCTTTGCTCACCGAACTCGAACGATAAGCCATCCCACGAAGTCACTACACATTCCCCTATGCACAAGATTATCAAATTTCTCAGTCTCGTAGCGAAAAACAACAACCTCGAATGGTTAGACGAGCACCGCAAGGAATTTGCACTTATGAAGAGCGCATTTGCCGTCGACGTGAGTGCCGTGATGAAAGGCATGACGGCTTTCGAACCTAAGGTGGCCAATCTTCCCGTGAAAGACTGCATCGTGCGTTTCAGCCGCGACCACCGTTTCCGGAAAAACCGCGAAAATCCGTATAAGGAGGGATTCACCGCCATCATCGCCCCCTTCGGCAAAGCCACCGACCATGCCGCCTACGGCATACACATGGAACCCGGCAACTGCTACATCTTCGGCGGCACGCTCCTCATAAAGGACGGCAAGCCGCGCGAAGCCGTACGCCGCTACATCACCACCCATACGGACGAGTTTGCCCACATCGTCCGCAACCGCAAATTCAATAAACTCTATCCCAATCTGGGCAGCGAAGAACTGGAACGCTTCCCCTCGGGCTACGACAAGACGGCGCCCTACGCCTCCTTCCTTTATGCCCGCGACTTCACCGTGCGCACCTACATCAACGATGAAGAATTCTCCGTTGCCGGTTGGCAATACTTGCTCATCGGCTATTTCCGCACCATGCAACCTTTTGTACGCTTTGTGGAAAAGGCGCTGAGAGAAGCTTAGCGGCGACTTTTGGGCTTATTTTGGGCATTATGGGCAAGATGGGCTTAATAGGCCCAAGCTGCCCACTATGCCCACCTTACCCACCATTAACCCCCTTATACCCTCCCCTATCATGAAAGCTCTTAAGTTTTCCCCCCTTCTCAAGTCCACCCTTTGGGGCGGCGAAGAAGTGACGCGCCTCAAAGGCCTCAGCGATGCTCCCGCCTCGGTGGGCGAAAGTTGGGAAATATCCGGTGTGCCCGGCAACGAAACGCCCGTAAGCGAAGGCGAAGAGAAAGGCAAAACGCTCGCCGAACTTATCACCGCCCACGGCGCAGCACTCGTAGGCGAGAAAAACCTTGCACGCTACGGCACTACCTTCCCACTGCTCATCAAGTTTATCTCTGCCCGTGAAGACCTCAGCATCCAGGTCCACCCCGACGATGCCATGGCTAACCGCATGGGGCATCCCTTCGGCAAGACGGAGATGTGGTACATCGTAGGCAGCGAGCCTGGCGCCAGCCTTTGTTCGGGTTTCAATGCCGACTTCTCGGCCGACGGCTACACGCGCTCGCTCGCCGACGGTTCGCTCATGAAACACCTCGCTGAGCATGCGACGCACCCCGGCGACTGCTTCTTCATCCCCGCTGGACGCATACACAGCATTGGAGCGGGCAACTTTCTTGTAGAGATTCAGCAGTCGAGCAACGACACGTTCCGCGTCTACGACTTCGACCGCACCGATGCTGCCGGCCACAAACGCGAACTCCACGTCTCGCAAGCCCGCGAAGCACTCTGCTACAAAGCTTCGTCCGACTACCGCACGCACTACACGCCCTGTCCCGAGAGTGTCGTCACGCTCGTGTCGTGTCCGCAGTTCACCACGCGTCTCTTCCAGCTTACGAAGCCTTTAGATGTGGACTACGCCGGCATTGACTCGTTCGTCGCCGTCGTGGCTTTCCGTGGCAGCGCCACGCTCTTCTACGAC
Organism: Prevotellamassilia timonensis; assembly: GCA_963589615.1. Taxonomy (GTDB): domain Bacteria; phylum Bacteroidota; class Bacteroidia; order Bacteroidales; family Bacteroidaceae; genus Alloprevotella; species Alloprevotella timonensis_A. Next base: position 23,643 of record CAVALA010000027.1, on the reverse strand, counting down.
GAAGGCAGTGTGAGCCTCAAAGCCGGCGAGAGCGTACTCTTCCCGGCAAGCAACAAGGCCGTACGGTTTGTGCCAGAAAAGGAAGGGTTTGAAGCTTTGGAAACTTTTTGCGAATGAAATAAGAGTGAGCAACAACAAAAAAGACTGCAACGAACTTGATGTTCGTTGCAGTCTTTTTTGTTGTGTAAAAGGCGCAGCACGCAAGAGCCACTGCGTGGCTACTTCACGATGAGTTTGAAGGTGCGTCCTTCGGGCACTTGCTCGGAAGTGAGCGTGATGAGGTAGATGCCGCGCGAAAGGAGGAACTCCTGAACTGCGGTGTTTGCCTCGCGTGAGTAGAGGAAGCGGCCCGTCATGTCGTAGATGTCGATGGACGTGAGGCGGTCGTCGGCCGAAGTGGCAGCCACCACGTGGCCCGGCGTTACGGAGTAGCAGCGGAGCGCGGTTGCATCGGCTTCCTTCTCTTTGAGGGAAGAGGTGAGGAAGTAGCGGCCGGCGGCGTTGGTGCTTATCGTCACGGCTGTGGAGTCCGTAAGGAGTTGGCTGCGGTCGGTCTTCGCATCGTAGAGATAGACCGGGGCGGTGAGGCCGGAGAGGCCGCCGAGTGAGAGCGTCACTTCGTCGTCGTTCTCCGCTTCCACACCGAAGGGCACGTTGCGGAGCGAGGCGCGGCGGTTGACGGCGGCGGCACGTGAGCCACTCACGGTGTAGACCTGCGGAGCATCGGAGAGGTTAGAGTCGAAGATGGACTCCACGTCCTCGCGGTCGTTGTAGTCGTCGGAGGCGGAAGTGTCTAGGACGATGCGTGCGGTGGATTTGCCGTGCTTACTCTTCACGTTGAGCGTGACGGACGTTGTGGTGAGAGCTGTAGTGCTTGACGTGGAGAACGACGTGGCGCACTGGCTCGGCATGAACGTCACGTTGGCGAGGAGCGTTCCTGTGGAAGCTTCCACGAAGAAAGCCTGAAGCGGAGCAATCGTTCCGAGGTCGTCAGAAGCGTGGGCTTTGAGTTCGCCGTCCTCAATGGTCCAGTACTTGGGCAGGAGCTGCACGTTGTCGTTGAGGAAACGCTGCATGTCGAGCGAAGCCATGTAGGGGTTACCAATGAGGTAGTAGTTCTGCGTGCGCTGTGCTTCGGTGGGAGCAACCTCAATCACGCCGTTGAGCTGCAGGGGATTGTCGGCGGCGGATTGCGTTGTGATGAGTTTTCCGTTGAGCGAGCGGTCGGCAGGCGTACCCGTCTTGCCGTCCTTCTTCACGCCGTTGCGGTCGTAGTAGTCGAAGGACGTGTCGTCCTTGGGCAGGCGGAAGAGCGTCCAGGTCTGTTCGTCGTCGGCAGGGATGGGACGTACGGAGTAACCCTCGGCTGTGCCGTAGAGTTGTTCCACGTCGTTGTAGGCGTGGCTCCACTCGGAGAGCACATAGTCCACGCGTGTGGAGTCGGGTGAGTAAGGCACGTTGGCGGTGTAGTCGTTGCCGTCGGCGGTGACCACGCGGGCATCGGCGTCGTACCAAGTGCGCTGGTAAACTGGAAGCTTCACGCGGTTGTACGCTCCTGTGCCGTCGCCGAAGGTGATGGGCTGGAAAGCTTCGGTCTGCTGCTTGGCGGTGGCGTGGGGTGCGTAGAAGTCGCCGGCGTAGACGTTGTGGAGCGGTGCGGAGAAGATGCTCCAGCGGTCAGCGGGGAGGGAGAAGTCCACCCAAGCCTTTTGGTAGGCGAGGTAGTGCTGGTTGTGGAGTTCGCCTTCGGTGCTCGTGGTGCTCTCGGCATTGTTGCGGAAGTAGACGTCCTTGCAGGTATTGGCGTAGAAGCGTTCCACGTCGTAGTACTGCTTGCCGCCCTCGGTGGTGAAGTCTTCGGCGACCATGAGGTCGTAGTTGATGTTGTCCGTTGCCTTTTCAAGGTTGGGGTTGAGCAGACTTTCGGAGGTGATGATACCCTCGTGCTGGTCGTAGGTGAAGCTACCGAGCAGCGGAGCGGAGGTTCCGGGAACGATGGTCACCTTGGTAAACTTCATCGGCACGAAGTTCTGCGGCGTTTTGGAGGCGTCATTGCCGGGAGCTTGCTGCACGCCGGGGACGTCGGTGCCGTAGTCCTGGTAGTTGTCGGAGTTCTGACCTTCAGTGTCTTTGTTGAGTTCGGCTTTGGAGGAGCGTCGCCAGTTACCGTCGTTGTTCCAGTTGGTGTTGTAGGATACGGCGTCGGTCCACGTGACGTACTCGGGGATGACCTTAAAGGTAAGGTCGGTCTTACCGTAGCAGATGGCATCGCCACTGCCAATGACGTCGGTGGCGTCGTGGTAGGTGAGGCGGAAGGTATATTCGTAACCTTCGTGGAAGGTGATGTCGGTGGTGACGTCCTCGTAGGTTGTCGTGGTGGTGGTGCTGTCGACTTTAGTGGTCACTTTGCGCTTCTCGGTGTTTTTGCTGAAGTCGAGCACCACGTAACTGTCCTTAGCGGAGAGTTCGGGTTTAGAGCCGATGGTGTTGACCACCTCGCCCACCTTGGGACCGTCAATGTTGTAATTGCCTTTGAGCGCTGTGAGGTCCACCGTGGGGTCGGTTGTGGCAACGAGGCGGATGCAGGAAGCGAGGGCTTCGTTGTTGCCGTTGTCTTCTTCGAAGGAGATGTTGTTGCGCGAGGCGGACTCGTTCTTCTTACCGTCGCGGTAACCGTGAACGGGGAGACGGAGGAGCGTGCCTTTCTTGAAGGCGTTGAGGTGGTGAAGTCCGAGTCGCACGTTCTTTCCTTGTCCGTCCCACTCGTCGGGGTAAGCCACTTCGGGGAAACCGAGGTCGAGTTGTGGACTGTTGTGGGCGAGGGTGACGGTAGAGGGCAAGGCGTCAGTACAGATGTGGTACTTCATGCCGGTCTTCGGGTCGGTGTACACGCCCTTGACGGGGATGTAGTAGAGATTGATCTTCATGCTGCCTTCTGCGGGCACTTGGAGCACTTGGTTGAAGGTGGAGGAGTTTATGAGGAATAGGCTACCATTTCCTACGGTTACATCTCCACTATTAACCCAAAGACTTAACTGCGTCCATTCGTCCGGAGAGAAAATCCAAGTATCGGTTTCCTGTACGTCCGCACTGCTCGTAACCTTTGTGCCGTCGGTCTTCATCGGTGGTGTTCCTGCGCCAAAAATCATGTTATCGTCTTCATCAAATGTGAAGCTCGCGTCGAAACTTGTGGCGTTGGGATAGGCTGCGCGGAAATGCTCTATCATAGGGAGCAGTTCTGTCTTGCATTCACTGAAGACCTCCTCCGACGCGAAGAACCAGTCGAACTTCCAGTCGATGGTCTTACGTCCGCCGTAGACGGCATCGGGGATGGAAAGTTTTGCGGTGAGGTTGAGCGTGAGATCCGTTTCGCCGCACTCTGCGAAGTAAGTACCCGTGGCGGAACCGTTGGTGGAGGTGATGGCGTAGTCCTCGTAGGAGATGCTCACAATCTGGGAGTAGATGGAGCACGTGTTGGAGGGTTCGCCCCACGTGTCGGGGGTGTAGGAGTAGGTGGAGTCAACGAAGTGTTCGTCGGGGAGAGCCACGCTGACGTAGTAGTTCTTCTGCGGATCGAGTTCGAAGAACATGTCGGCGAGGATGAGTCGGCGGTAGCCGTAGACGTCGTTGTCGATGTAGGCCGCGTTCTCGGCGTCGGTGGAAGAGAGGAAGAAGGAGCAGTATTTGTTGCCGTCGGTGTCGGTGTAGACGGTGTGGCGGTCGTCCTCGGGATAATTCGTCTCCACGGGTTTTCCGCTCTCGTCGCAGATGCGGAAGAAGAGGGGTTTACCGCGGTCGTTGACGTTCATGAAGGTCTTCACCATGTTGTAGTCCATGCGGAACTTGAGGTAGGCACCGTTGTCCTTCTTGTCGCAGACGTCGGTCTGGTTGGAGGTCTGCAGCACTTCCACCTGGTCGTTGGCCACGTAGAAGCGCACGTCGTCGATGGCGTAGTCGGCACCGGAAGTATTCTTACAAGCGTTCACTACGCTCACGCTGAACTTCTGGTACTCGTCGGCCTGAATGCCGGGCTGCACGAAAGTCTTGGCGAAAATCTGGTACCACACGCCACGCGTACTTGCGCCAAAACTATTGAAGTCGCCCGAAGCAAAGGTCTGCACGAGGTTGCGGGAGATGACGTTGCCGTGGGCGTCGGTCTTAAGGCCGTAGAGTTTGAACATCAGCTGCGGCGCTTCGGCGGCAGAGGTGAGGTCCACCACGTTGGCGGTGAACATCAGCGTGGCACCGGCGCAGAGATTGGCTTCGAAGTCGAGGGAGGCGATGGGTCGTGCTTCGTCGGAAGCGTCGATGTAGAGGAAGTAACCGCTGCGCTTGCCGTTGGAGTTGATGTAAGTGCGGTCGCGCACTTCAGGACTGCTGCCATAGTACCAGCGATAGGTGTTACCATCACCATTAAGAGAGGTCGTGGAAACGTTTGCCACGTTCGCGCTCTTCACGAGGATGTAGTCGCCGTGAAGCGGCGCCATACCCATATTGCCCCAATTGCAGTGGTTGTAGCCCAAGCGGTAGAGTTCGGGCGAGACGAGGCCGTAGTACGTATTGTCCCACGTGAGGTGTCCGCTGTAGGAGTTGTTGGTGGCGTTTCCGAACTGATAGGCCGTGGTCGGTGCGTCGAACGTCATGCCCGTGTAGTCGTCGAAGGAAATTCTACCCACGCGGGTGTAGTTGTCTTCGAGGTGCTGCAGCGTGCGATGCTCCGAAATCGTTGCGTCGGTCTGTGGCTCGGAGGCGGAGACGAAATAGACGTCGAAGCGGGCTATCGGCGACGTGTGCTTTACGGTCTGCTGTTCGTTGTAGGTGGTGTTGTGATAACTGTCGTAGTTCGAACTGTTGTAACCGTTGGCATAGACCACAATGGTGTAGTCGCGTCCAGTTTCGAGTGTAGAGACGTTATAGGTCTTCGTTTCGTTGCTCACGCAGGTGTACGTGCCGAGCACTTCGTTCTGATAGAGGTTGTGGAAGGCGTACTTCACATCGCCTTCGCGGTTTTCGCATTTGGCGATGTATTTGTAGTAGAGTTCGCCGCCCACGCGGGTCATCACCACCCACGAAACGCTCTGGCACTTGTCTATCGTGGAAAGGAAGTCGGCGTCGGTAATGGACGACGAGAAGATGCTGTCTCTCTTAAAGGGATAGAACCAGTAGTTGTTGATGTCGCGCACGTCGAGGCGCAGCGTGGTGTAGGTCGAGCTGCTGTACTGGGCATTGCCGCTGGCGTCGGTGCCCGTCTGCAAGAGTGGCACGGTGATGGTGCGGTTGTCCTCGTAGAGCGTACCTTTCTTGATGGCTGCCTTGATGTTTTCGGCAATCTCCTCTGCGGGACGGATGTGGAAAATGTAGCGCATGGAGAGTGTCGGCTCGTGCCAGGTGTAGAACGTCTCGCCCCAATCGGAATAGCGTCCGCAGTCCACGGCGATGTCGGCTCCGGTCCAGTCGTCTACGTCGTCGGGGAGGGTGTAGATGGTCGAAGCGGAGTTGTCGAAGGTCGGGTTGGTCGTCGAGGTGTTGCAACACATCAGACCTATGGATCTATTTTTCTCATCGTAGCGCAGATTCTTGTGCAACAGCGAACTGCTTGAAGCAGCGGACAACTGAGCGTTCAAGCGGAACGTGTTGTTGTCGTACCAGCGCCAGTAGATGCCGTATTCCAGTGCATCGCCGCTCACTACGGGGCACTTCAGCGTGACTTTGTTGCCCGCCTTCTTTTCCACGTAGAGGGTATATTCCCATTTGTGGGCTTTCTGGCGCTTAAGACCGGCGGCGTTGGTTTCGAAGTCGCCGGGCTCGGAAACGATGCCCTCGTAGGGGGTGTAGTATTTTGTAGGAGTGGTGGTCTGATTGATGGTGTAGTAAATGACGTGGCCGAAGTGGGTGGGGTCGGACTTGATGTTCATGTCGGACGACGAGAACGTGACGCCGTCGGCCGCTGCGGTATAAGTCGTTCCTTGAATGCCGAGTTGGTTGGCGGCTTTTTGTTCTTTAATGTAATTGTTGTCGCCCGTTTGGGTGGTGATGTCCACGTTGTAGTAGAGCACAGCCACCATGAGGTCGGTCCACGCCTTGCCGCTGGGCAGGGTGAGGGTGACGTTTTGTTGACTGCGTGTTTTGCCAAAACGAGGGAACTGTATTAGTCCGTAGTCGGTCTGCTGGAACAACTGGGCTTTGCTGTTGTCGTAGGAGAAGCAAGTCTTTGAAGCTTCGTAGAGCGGCTCTAAGGTATTGATGTCCATGAGAACAATGCGCATGTAGCACGGACCGGAGAGGGCGCTTACTTGGGTGAGGGGCAGGGTGACAGTGGAACCAGAGGTGGTGAGGTTGGCTTGTACCGTTCCACCTCCGGGCACTCTCTCCGTCACTTTGAAGTCGTCGGCTTGAGCGCTGAGGACGCCTCCTGCCACGCAGGCTACACACAACAAAAGCTTCGCAAGGGCGAAGCGCAGAGAGTGAGGCTGAAGGGAAAAACGCATTGTCATATTGTGTGGTTTTTTCGTTGCTGGTTTGGGTAGAGAGGATGAGACGTGCACCCCCATGCGTTGCACATTACTTTTTCATGATGATCACCGGCGCCACGTAGCGGCGTGCCACGCCGTCCTGGGGCTTGCAGGTGAGCTTGAGGTGATGGATGGACTGGCCGGTGGCGCCTTTGGCGAAGGTGCCGTGAACGTAACCGCCGGTGGTGTACCAGTCGGGACGCTCTTCGTAGAGAGAGGTGTTGTCGTCGGTCGTTTCCCACGTAGCGTTGCTGCCCGTCCAGTTTTCCACCACGGAGCCGTCGTTGTAACGCACAAGCTGGGGCATGAGGTGGAAATCGCCGTCGGCGTAGAAGGTGCAAACGTAGCGGCCGTCCTCTTCTTTGACGGACGAGGGGAGCACACCGATGGGGGGATAGTCGCGCGGCACGAGCTGGAGGCGGTAGTCCTGAAGGGTGATGGGGATGATGCGCCAGTCGTTGCGGGCTATGTAGTCCCACTCGCCGTTGTCGTTGGTGATGAGGGCGTAGCGCTGCTGCGTGGTGGTGCCGTCGGCAAGGGTGAGATGCACGTTGATGCCGAACTGGTGAAACTCGTTAGCCGGCACATCGGTCTCGTTGACGTAGATGGAGAAGCTCTCCTTTGCGCCGTTGGCAAGGGTTTTGTTCACGTCGTAGGAGTGGACGCTCTGCGTGGCAGCCTCGGTGAGGTTGGGGGTGACGGTGATTTTTGTAGCAGCCGTTGGAGTTTCGGGATAGGGGAATGCCTTGAGGTTGCCGGGCGCGCGCGTTGTTTCGGTATCGTCGGCGGCATCGTCGGTGAGGCGGTCTATGTCGATGGAGTCGATGGTGACGGTGGAACCGAGTTGGTTGGTGAAGTCGAACTGTAGCTTCGCCACCATGCGTTCCACATAGAGGTAACGGGTTTTGCCGTTGTCCTGTTCACGGAGCACCACGCTGTGCATACCCGCCATGGGGATGCCGTTGGTCGTGGAAGGCTTGTTGGTGTTGAACTTACCGGCACGAACGGGAAAACCGAGGTTCATGATGATGATGGAGTCGGCAGCCGTGGGCATATCCTTGCCTATGACTATTTTAAAACGCTGGTCGTCGACGCGGTCGGCGATGATTTGGTTGATTTGGTCGATCGTTACGTTGGCAAAGGATATGAAGGTCTTGATGCCGGTGGTAGTGTTGATCTTGGTGCTGTTGATGGAGTCTTGGAGGGAGAGGTCTTGCTTGTCTTGCTTCTCTTCGCTCGGGAGGGTGTATAAGATTTGCTCCACGACGCGTTTTTCGTTGAGCATAACGACGAAGCCAGACTGTATTAGCTCGCCTTCGGCAGCCGTGTAGTCGTAGTTCCACGAACGCGAGTTGCGGAGCTGCGCGGGGTTGTTGGCGAAGAGGGCGAGATTGATTTGTATGGGCTTAGGAGTATCCGTGCCGCGTCCGCCGTCGGCAGCGTCGTCGGTGCAGCTTGCGGTGAGGAGCGAGCCGAGGAGGAGGATGGTTGCGAAGAGGAGGTGTTTCATGTTTGGGAGGGTTTGAGGGGGGGCATCTACACTTTTGTGCTATCCCAGGGTGTCGCTTCGCTTGCCCTGGGTTGTAAGCTTTTGCCCTTTCAGGGCGGCGTTGTCGGTTCGGCGGGGAACCCAGGGTGTCGCTTCGCTTGCCCTGGGCTATAGGCTTATTGGGCTTTCAGCCCGCCATCGTCGTTCAAAAACAAATACTTCTTAAAAGAAGCACTAGCAAACCACATTTGCACATTTGCTCATTTGCATATTTGCACATTCATGTAGCGCTCTGCGCTACATGACTATTTCCTCGTGCTCATACTTTTGCCATGGGAGGCAGCGGAGTTTGAGGTCGAGTTGGAGTTTGCCGGCTATTTGGGAAACGCTGTTGATGTATACGCGGTAGATGTTGTTGCGGACGAGTCCGTAGGTCATGGGCTTGGTGAGGTCCACCTTCTCCTCGGGGGAGGAGTGACGGATGTAGTAGTCGAAGCCTTCCCACGTGTCATCGCTGGGGTCATCGCTGTTGACGAAATTCCCGTCAGAATCGTAAGAACCGCGCACGTAACGTCCGAAGAAGCGGATACCTGCCACATAATAAGCAACGGGGGGATTGACGCTCCGCTGGGCCGCTGCGGTGAGGGTGTTTTCGGCAGAGTAGCCGAGGGTGTAGTAGTTGCGACCGTTGGCGGCATCGTAGCTCATGTCCGAGACGGGCTTCACCTTGAACGTCTTCATCAAAGCTTCGGCATGGTCGGTGAGGGAGGTGTGGTAAAGTTCGGAAATGAAGAAGTTGGAGAAGTTTGCCTTGATGTTGCCCTTGACGAGCGTGAAGGGGTCGAGCACGTAGTTGGTGTTGTAGTGAACGTTCCACGAGCCGGAGGTTTTCGTCTCGTCGGTCTCGCGTCCCATGTAGTTGCAGGTGGTGAGGTCGGTGCCTGTGGTGGTATGCTTGAAGAGGTAAGCGTTCTGCGTGAGGTTGAAGGGAACGACGTATTTGAGTTTGAAGGTGGCCACGCGCACGGTTTTTTCAACGGAAACACCGTTTTCCGTAACGGTGGTCTTGCCCCACACGGCGTAGTCGTAGGTCTGGTCGGCTTCGTTCCATACGCAGCGGGCGTCGTCGTTGACGGTGGTGGCATAGTCTATGCGGGCGGCGAGGCGCTCGAGTTCGATGGCGCCGGTGGTCACGAGGTAGGGGTCGCTCTCGGTGCCCGAACCTTTATGGCCGGTGGCGCTGCCGATGATGAGGGTCTGTTCCTTGAAGGACGACATGATGAAGTCCTTGCAGGAGGATGGACTGAAGTTGTCGGTGGTGAAGTCGGAGTTGCCGCGGTCGAAGGGTTCTTTCTCTATGATGTAGTTGCGGATGTAGGCGAGGGAACGTCCGTTGAGTCCGCTAAGGTCGGTGTTGGCCACGACGAGGATGCGGTAGGTGCCGAGGGCAATGTCGGAATTGATGGCACGCGAACCGGTGGTGAATATTTTGGAGGTTTCGTTGGAGTTTAATGCTTTTAGGTAGGTGTTCCAGCAGAACACGTGGACGGGGATTTTCTCTGCCACGTCCTCTGCCACGTTGACCACGCCTTCGTCGGGGATGGTGGTGAGGTCGTCGGGGGCTTTGTAGAGGAGGATGGATATTTTGGTCACGGTGTTTTCGTTGGCATTGCCTTCCTCGTTGCCGTCGCCGTTCTCACCGCCGTTGGGCGGATATTGCGTGCCGTCGCGCTGAGTCGTGGTGCCGCGGGTCGAAACCGACTGTCCTGCCGAAACGCTAATGCTGATGTACTTTCCGGCAGCGCTGCCGTCGTCGTCCGTGCCATTGTCGGGCAGGTCGGCCTCGCTGCATGCGGCAAAGGAGAGCGCGCAGCAGAGCAGTGCAAAAAGCGAAAGTCGAAACAGTGTAAAACGCTTCATATCAAGTGTTCTGTTATCAAATTGTTGTTTTCGGAAAGGCTGCAACGGGGAGAGCGATGCTGGAATGCATCGCCTCTTCAGGTTGCTGTATTTTTCTTTCTATATCTACATCTCTTCTCTCATACACGCGTTACTGTCAGTCGCGGGATGATGGAAGTTTTTTAGGGGTTGGGCGACTTTTAAGCCGTGTAGAGCGTCACGTCGGAGACGTGACCCCCATGCGTTGCACCCCCATGCGCTAGCACTTACATGCGTTGCTTATAATTGTTCTCTCTGAATGCGTTTGCTCCAGCTGAGGACGGAGATTTCTATGTTGACGTAGTTCCAGGTGTCGCCCTTGAGGAAGAAGGTGAGGCGGTAGTCGTAGCCTCGGTCGAGGAACTGTTGGGGGGTGTAGCGGTAGATGTCGGCGGAGGTGCGGAGACGGCTGAGGAGGTCGGCGAGGTCCACGCGGATTACTTCGGCGCCGGTGGTGCGGTTCGTCACGCTGAGGATAGCATCGTTGGCGGCATCCGTGTCGTGGTAGAGAATGCGCGAGGTCATGAAGTCGGCATGGGCAATGCGGCCTATGCCTGTGGCAGCGTCAGCAAGGGGCGAAACGCTTGCGGCGCTTGAGGTGCTGACGGTGCGGTCGTCGGTGTTCCACGTGTTGTAGGGGGTGTAGAGGAGCGTGGCGCTCTCGTCCACCACGTTGTTCCAAAGGAGCGAGGGGTTGCGGTCGACGATGCGGAAGTCGAAGTTGTTGACATCCATATTTGCGGGCTGATCAATGTCGCGGAGGGTAACGTTGATCTGCTTCGTGTCGCGCACGAGGGAGATGGTGTCGCGCGAGGCGCCTTTGTCGCCACTCACATCGATGAGCTGTGCCTGGGGGGCAGCGTGGTAGGTGTTGGCGGTGAGTTCGTTTCCGCTCATGCCAATCCAGAGGGTGTCGAGGGGAGCGGTGGCATCGACAGAGAAGCGTCCGTCGGCATCGGCGGTGGCGCTGTGGTCGAGGTCGAAGCGGAGGTTGGTGATGTCGTCGCCCACGGCGGGTTCGGCATAGCGGAACTTGGCGCCTATGGTGGCGAGGGCTTCGCTATAGTCCTTTTGGAAAGCCACAGCCACTACGCGATACTTTCCTTTGGGCAGGGAGAAGTGCATGTGGTAACCGTCCTGCTTGAAGGGATTGGCGGCAGCGGTGCGTGCTTGGGTCTGCGAGGTGAGGAACTTGCCGTTCTCGTCGTAGATGTAGGCGCGGAGTCCTCCGACGTGGTCGGGGAACATATTGGCACGCTCGAGGTTATAGTCGTAGCGGAAGTAGAGGTCAAGTCCGCACTCGGGCAGGTCGTCCTCGATGAGGGAGCAGGATGCCATGAGCGAGCCTAAAGCGAGGCAAGCGGCGATGCGGTTGATTGATTTCCAGAGGTTCATATGGTGAGTGTATGTTATGTGCGAAAGTTTGTTGTGCGCATTAAGAGAGGTTTATGCTACGCACTCATGCGCTTTTGATTTCTCACTTAGCCGAAGGGGTTACAAATCCGCTCCCTGGTCGCGACGAATCCAGTTGCGCACTTTGGAGGTGACTTCGACGTATTCGTAGTATTCGTCGTCGGGGATGTTGGGCGAAGGCGGGGGGATGATGGTGGAACCCATCTCGCGGATGCCCGTCACCTTGATGTCGTACCAGTTGTTGCGGAGCACGGAGTAGCGTCCGAGGTAGTTGGCGTCGGCGTTTTCGGTGGGATAGATGGTGCCGGGGGTGACGGCGGGCGTTTCGGCGGCGCGCCACGGGGTGAGTTCGTCACCGAAGTGCTTGATGCGTACGCCGTAGTAGGCAACGCCGTTGGCGTAGCGGAGCACGTTGCCAATGCCGAGCTGGTTATTGAGGTAGAGTATGTCGGTGGTGGTGTTGGCGATGGTATCGGTCGTCACCGTGCCGTCGTCGGTGTATTTGAGGATGAGGGCGGTGACGTAACCGGCGTGCTCTTCGCCTTCGGGGGCGTAGTAGAAGGTGTAGTCGACGTCGTTGACGGTAGGTGTGGCGTGGGGAGCGGTCTTGCCGGCGTAGTGGGCCGTCCACTTATTGACGATGGGCGCGTATTGGGCAATGTGCAACTTCACGTGTGCCTTGAGGGCGGCTTCGTTGTAGACGTGGTTGTTGTCGGAGTGGATGGTGTAGAGGGTCTCGCCGTTGCCTATCTGCACCTTGAGAACGGCACGCGTGGTGCGGTCCTGGTTCATGTTCGAAACGTTGAAGGTGTTGTCGAAGCAGTACTGCGGATTGTCGTCGCCGAGTGAACCGTCGGCAATGACGTCGCCGGTCTTGAGGCGGATGAAGTCGTCGTACGTGTAGGTGTCGTAGTTGGGGTCCTTGGCCCAATAGGTGCGGTAGAGGGGTGTGTCCAGGCCGCTCTTCACGGTGGCGCTACCGATGAAGCGGTAGGGGGCGGTGACAGAGGCGTCGTTGGTGCAGAGGGCATCCCACGTGGCGTGGTCGAGTGTGTTGCGGATGAAGTGGGACTTGCGGTTGGTGATGTCGAGGTGCCATCCGAGCACTTTCCACTTGACGGGGTCGGTGGAAACGGTCGATGTGCCGTCGGCGCCGGTCTGCACAATGTTGTTGTTGGCCACGGTGCCGGAGTTGCCTTGCACGGTGACTTTCGCCACGAGGCGTTCCACGAAGATTTCCGTGGCGGGTTTCACTTTGGCTTCGTCGATGGTGGAGTAGAACGTCTGGGTGGCGTCGGGGAAGGTGATGTAGGCGACGTTGGCGGGTTTGTTGGTGCCTCCCTGCACGGTGGCGAGGGGGGCATTCACCATGACGATGCCTTGGGTGGTGGCTTGTTCGATGGAGGTATAGAACGAAAGACTTTGGAAGTCCTTCAAGGTATGTCCTTTGAAGTTGAACTCGTCGCCGGCTTTGAGGTAGAGTACGGCGGTGAGGTTATCGGCGGAGATGCGGATGTTGCCATTGTCGTTGAGCACGACGGCGGCATATATTTTAGAGCCCTGAATGTTTTCGGGGACGTTTTTTTCTACGGGAATGACGCAGGTGATCTGGTTGGGCGAGTCGTTGTAGACTGTTGCGTCGGTGTTGATGTCGTAAGCCGAGTGGAAGACGGCTTCTTGTTCGGTGTTTCCGGTAAAGAGGAAGAGTTTTGCGGTGTTCACCTTGTATTCACTGTCTTTACCGTCGTCGAGGGAATCGTTGGCGGCACGCATGGTGCGCTGTGCGGGCAGGTTGACCGCCAACTTGAGATAGCCTCCTTGGGCCAAGGGCGATTTGCTGCCGTCGCTGATGGCTTCCTGGTCGCTTGAACAAGCGGCGAGGCCAAGGGCTGCACTGAGCAGGAGCGATGTGAACAGGTGGGACTTCATTTTTTTTGAGAAAAAATAATGTGTGAATGTGGCCACATTGTGGCTTTTGCGTGCTGCGCTTTAAAGGCGTAGCGCATGGGGGTCACGTCTCTGACGTGACAGCTCTACACGTATATATTATTATAGCGTAGAGCAAAGAGTTTGTTTTAAAATAGCGCAGCGTATGGAGGCGAAGACTCAGTCTTCACACGTCGTGTAGAGCACGAACTCGGAGAGTTCGCCTCCATGCGCTTGCGCCTTTATAGATCGCTCTTTACGCTAAAACAGCGCTTAGAGATTCTCGCTCTGTGTACGCTTAGCCCAAGAGAGGATGTTGATGCGAACGGCGATGTAGTTGTAGAGTTCGTCGTCGGGCGTTACAGGGTCGGGGTTCGTTGAAGGATCGAGCGTGGGAACTGTTGCAGAACCGATGCCGCTGATGCCAGCTACAGAGAGGTCGTACCAGTTGTTGCGGACTACGCCGTAACGGCCGAGGTAGTTGCCTGCGTTGTTGCCCGGGTAGATGTTGCCGGCAGAGGGAAGGTCGGTAGTAGACTCGCCGTTGTTCCAAGGAGTGAGGTCGTCACCGAAGTGCTTGATGCGGATGGGGTAGTAAGCAACGCCGCCTGCATAGCAAGTGATGGTCTGAACGCCGAGATCTTTGTTGAGGTAGTCAGCGGCTTCGTCAGCAGATTTAGTACCTTCATATTTTTTACCATCAATATTAACCTCATAACTCTGGATGTTTACAGCACCAGTTGAAGCATTGCGAGTGTCGAAGGTGACGGTAATCTTGTCTGCGTTGAGCTGTTCGGTGGTAGAAAGGCCCTTAAACCAAGCTACTACTTCAGGCTTAGCGATGATGGCAGCCTTCACGCGCTTCAGCATCTCGGTCTCGGTGTAGAGCTGGGACTTGTCGTTGTTGAAGGTGTAGAAGTCAGAGCCGCCGAAGAGCTTCACCTTGACGATGGCACGGGTGGTCTGGTTCTGGTTCTGGTTGGCTACGTCGAAGGTGTTCTCCATGCAGTACTGGGGATTGTCAGTACCGAACTTTTCGGTGAAGTCCGTCTTGTTTGCAGCGAGGTAGTAGAACTCGGGAGCAGTGACGGAAGGAGTTACGTGAGTGTAGTTGGGGTCCTTAGCCCAGTAGGTGCGGAAGAGGCTCTGACCGGTGCGGATGGGAGAGGAACCGATGAAGCGGTAGGGAGCAGCTACGGAAGTAGAGCCCGTCTTAAGGCCGTTCCAGTCGGTGTCGTAGTTGCGAGCGAAGAAGCTGCTCTTGTTGGTGATGTCGAGATCCCAACCTACAATTTCGTAAGTCTTTGTCTGACCTTCAGTATAACCGTTGAGGTTAACGTCGGCGCCAGAGAGCGTACCACCATTACCCTTGTCGAAGGTAACCTTAGCTACGGCGCGTTCTACGTTGACTTCGGTAGCGGGGCTGGCTTCAGCCTCTGCCTGGGTGCTCTTCACGGCGTTGGTGAAGTCTACGAGGGTAGTCACCTTGGCAGCGGAGGGATCGGCAGTGCCACCACCGATAGAAGCGAGGGGAGCGTTGTCCATGAGGAAGCCGGCAGTAGTGAACTTAGAAGCACCACCTTCTACAACGAGTTCCTGGAGCTTTGCGATGGTCTGGTTGGCCATGTCTTCTCTGTTCACTGTGAGCTTGGTAGCGTCGTTGGCATCGAGCGTGAGGAGGCCGTTGTCGTTGAGCACTACGTAAGCGTAGAGTTTGGAGGCGCTGGTAGCACCGTCCTCAATCTTGCTGACGATCTTCGTAGTGGAAGTGATCTGTGCTTCGCTGTCCTTGTTCATGGACACGTTGAGGGCGTAGGCGCTGTGGAACTTGGCGCTGGCTTCGTCGGCACCGGAGAAGAGCACGAGGGTGGCGTTCTTCACCTGGTACTCAGCAGCGAGACCGTCGTCGAAGTTGTCGTTGGCAGCACGTGTGCCAGAAGTGGAGGGAAGATTGATGGCCATCTTCACGTAGCCGCCTTCAGCGTAGGAAGGCTTTCCATTGCTGCCGTTGGCAGTGGTGTCATCGCTTGAACAAGCGGTGAAGCCCATGGCGAGTGCCATAAGGGCCATTGGAATCAGTTTTTTCTTCATTTTGGAGGAAGAGTTAGTTATGAATATTGTTGTTTGTTTCGATAGAGGAGCGGGTACCCCCCCCAATTGATGTGCGAATGCGTGGCTTCGCCAATGTGCAAATGTGCAAATGTGCAGATGTGCAAATGTGGGATGCATTGAGCGTTATGTGCGTTGCTTATGCGTGCGTTGCTTATGTGTTAGCGTTATGCGTGCGTTAGCACCCCATGCGTTAGTACTTTTATTGCTTTTTAAAGCGTATTGAGCTATATACATTTGCACATTCGCACATTTGCATATTCGCACATTTGCATATTTGCACATTGACTATTCGGCTGCGCCGATTAGTCCAAGCGCCTCCGTGCTCTCCTTCACGCCAGCGGCTGCGGCTTCTTGGAAGAGGGTGCGGGCGGTGGCGTAGTCGTTGCGCTTGGCGGCGAGGACGCCGCGGGCATGGGTGGCGGCGGCAGAGGTGCCGGCTTTGGCGAGGTATTTCTCAGCCTCGTCGAGACGGTTCTCGCGGAGCGCCACATTGGCGGAGTTGAGGTTGGCCTCGGGAGAGTCGGGGAAGAGACGGACGGCGGTCTGGAACACCTCGTTGTACTCTGCCGTACCCGGCTGGTAGAGGTTTGCCACGAGGTAGACCTCGTTGAGCGAGAGTTGCTGCGGCTTCGTCTTGAGGAGTTCGCGGGCCTCCTCGGCGTTGAAGGAACGCACGGTGTAGTTCACCGTGTAGTCCGAGTGGCGGAGGGCGGGATACCAGTTCTGAAGCATGTATTTGTAGTCCTCAGGATACTGCTTCTTGATCTGCGCCTCCTTCTTGTCGAGGTCCATGTCCTCGTCGATGAGGGCGAGAATCTCGCTGCGGTGCGTGATGCCCGTGGAGTCGGCCACGTAGCGGCGGAGTCCGTCCCAGTCCTCGGGCGTGGCTTTCACGTCGAAGATGTTTTGGGGCAGCGCCATGAGTTGGCAAACGTAGTCGCGGAGTGCGGCGGCACGTCCGTTGGCCAGACGCGTATTGTTGGAGAGGGGACTCTCGGGCGAGGCGTAACCGTGGATGGAGATGTGCGTGATGGTGGCGTTGGGGTCGACCTTCACGGCGTTGATGGTCTCGATGATCTTCGCCAACTCGCGGGGGTTCTTGCGATACTCGGGGTGGATTTCCGTACGGTTCACGGGGAAGTCGAGGAAGGCGCTGCCGTCGAGCGTGTATTGCTTCACCTCAGCGCGCGGGGTGACGAAGCAGAGGGGATATTCGGGGTCGAGGAGCGTGACGTTCTGGTAAGCCGAAGGTCCGAGGTTGCTCCATCCGCAGCCGCAGCTGTCGCTGACGAGCATCACGCGGGCGCCTTTCATCCAAGCGGCGTAGGGGGTGCTTGCCACGTAGGAGACGGGAGTGGCGGTGGCTTCCGCAACGGTCATCTCGCGTTCCGTCACGGGACGCTTGAGGCGCTGATAGAGCACGTGGCGTTGACGTCCGTTGACCACGAGGGAGGGGAAGGCGCTGATGCTGTCGCCTTTCGCCACCACGGGGGTGAGCACCACGCTCTGACTCTTGCTTACGCGGAGCTTGCTGAGGTCCATGTTCATCTTGAGCACGAGGTCGGAGCCGACCTTTTCGGCTGTCTTTTTGGTGAGGCCGACGGGTGTGGTCATTGCCGTTCCGCCGTCCTTACACTGTGCGCCGGCCACGAGGGGGAGCGCTGCAGCGAGTGCCAGAAGTGTGAGTTTATGTGTCATGATCAGAACAGATAGCTGAGGGTGATGCCTGCCTGGGTGAGTCCCCAGTAGTTTTTCTTGACGTGGGCAATCTCGGTGCCGCATTCGGCGCAGGGATATTCTTTGTGGTTGAGGCGGAGCCAGCCGCCGCCGATGGTGCCTTCAAGGTTCCAGTGCTTGGCGAAGGCCCAGTCGTAACCGTAGCTCAGACCGAGTCCGGCGCCCCACCCTTGCAGGCGTTTGTCGCGGGCATCGATGATGCTGCCGCTAGAGAACACGTGGATGTTGGACAAGTTGTAGTCGACGAAGGGCACGTGAAGTCCGACGAAGTGCTTATAGAAAGCTTCGCAGAACCAGTAGCGCACTTCGGGATGCACACGGAGGTGGCGGAAGGAGCGGCCGTAGGAACCGTCGTCGTTTTTATGCTTGAAGGGATTGAGTCCCACTTCACATTCGAGGGTGAAGTGGCGGGCGAGTTTCACCTCGGCTCCGATGTTGGGCGTGACGGGGAGTGCCACACCCCAATAAAGAAGGTTCGTTTTGACGGCGAGCCAAGGACCTTTGGCTTCGGCGAGGCGCTGCACACCGGGCGTGGGGGCAACGGCATTGGCGGGTTTCACCTCGGCGGCCTTTGCCGCAGACTCGACGAAGACAACTTTTTCGCTGCCGGCGGTTTCCCCGTCGCCTTCAGCAGGCGCAGCCACGGCGGCACCCATTGCAAAGAAGGCGAGCGCTCCCAGCAGGAAGCGGCGAAGGCTTCCGGCGCAAAGCGAAGCGGCAAGGCTTCCGGCGGTGTGATGATGCTTATATTTCATAAGTCAAGATATAGTTCTCAATTTGTAATCCATACAATCTTGCTTTCTTGCCTACACTTGTCTATTCCATACGATTTTTTTTCGCGCGGAACGGCCATGGCTGAAAGAAGAATGGTCAAGTTTACTATAATGGGTTCTAGTGGTGCACACTCCGCGGTGCAGTCGGCGTAGCTCTTTCCGCACTTTTTCGTTTCTGCGGCGAGACGTCTGCGAGGAGGAATCACGCTGTGCGGCAACAAATGGGGCAGCACACGTGCAGCGAGTTTTGACAAGCGTTGCGAAGGAGGGAAGTCCGTTTTGGCTTCATCTCACGTGTCTATCTTCGGTACTGACTAAGCAATATCCATCTCTTCTCTATTTCTGTTCTTACTGATGGGTCACTATGTTCGTATTCCGTTCGCAATTGTATTTGTTCTTGTCTTTGCAGATTTATTCTTGTCACCCCCCCCCTTAATTTGGATGGGCATACAAGTGGGCTATGCATGATTCCATTCGCATCAGCTATGTATATTTTAGGTAGTTTATCGTTACTGAATGCTACTCGGATTTACACGCGCGTACCATATCATCTGCTCTTTCGTGTGCAAAGTTAGGGTGGTTTTCGTAATTTCACAAGGTTTGTGCATAAAAAGTTCACGTTTGGCTTTCTTTTTTTTCTAATTCGGACGGATATAGTGTGAATTTGTGCGTGGAGGGGCATGGGAATGCAACGCATGGAGTGCTAACGCATGTGCTGGCACGCGCAAAAGCCGTGACGGCAAGGCTGCCAATCAAAACTTCCGCCTTACTCAACACGTTGAGCTAGGAGAAAGTTGTTTGCAAAAGTTCACATCACCACAAGAATGCAAAGCCGCACAAATGCCTCCGCGAGGCCAGCAAATCAAAATTTGCTCCCAGCCCAACACGTTGGGCCTGCGGCCCAAATATTTACACTCCTTCACAAATCCTCTTCATTGAACATTTCGGTACTACCGACTGCCTCGCGCGTGCGCGCACGCGCGCTTTCCACCAATGTTTATACATGTTGCTGTCACCCGTCACCCTCGCCCTCTCCTGAAAGACTTATTCTTCTGACAATCTGATACTTTCCTCTTCACACCCAGGTGACAGCAAATTCTCGCGGGGGAGTAAATTCTCGTCAATCCCTATAAAAATCGGTCACGGCCTCGGGCGACGGCAAAGGTTTAATAAAGCAAAAGTGTTGTGACTGCATATTAATGCCGTCACCGTCAGAAAAGCGTATTTCTCATTCCCCTATTTGCCCATTTACACATCTGCACATTTGCCCATTTGCGAAGCAAGCGGTGACGGGTGACAGCAGCTTGCACAAACTTTGGTGTATACGCGCGCGTGCGCGAGAAAATTGAGAAAACATGTGCAAGCGCTTTAACCCCTTCGCTCATCTGTCACGTCAGAGACGTGACCCCCATGCGTTGCACCCCATGCGTGACGGTTCGTATCCAATCCCCCATCATTCATACCTCGAAAAAGGCAACATATATACACTTCGGTGTAACAATCCGAAAATAATCCGTAACTTTGGGCGCTTTGACATTCAAAGTCCTCTCTCTGAACGAAAAACAAACACATAAACCCGACACATGAAGAACTCTCTACTTCTATTGTTACTTAGCCTGTTCGCCGCAACAGGACTGCAGGCCACACCGGCCTTCAAGACGGGCGAGAAATACCGCTTCGTCTGCAAGTACTACGGCACAGGCGCCATGATGCTCGGCAGCGCGCACAACTCGTCGGCCTACATCTACTACAACACCACCAGCGACGAAGACGACGACGCCTGGTGGTACGTCACCGCAGAGGGCAACGGCTACACCCTTCGCAACGCGACGAACAACTACTACATCACCTACAGTTCCGAACGCATTGAGAACGTGGCAAAAGGTCTCGTGCTCTCCACCGCCTCGCAGGGCACCACCAGCCAGTGGAACTTCAACGATGCCGGCGACGGCTACTACACCATTGCCAACGTGGACGACAACACGCAGTGGTTCAACGTGCGCACCAACGGTTCCTACCTCGTGGGCACTTACACCTACAACTCGGGGAGCGAAAACGAACTCTTCGCCATCTACGACGCCAACGGCAACCAACTCACCGAGGACAGCGGCAACACAGGCGAGAGCGACGTGCGCGAGGACTTCAACGCCAAGAAGGGTATCACGCCCTACGGCGAGTACTGGGAACTGAAAGGACTCTCGCAGCCGGTGGTCTACACCACCGACACAACCAACCCGGTGCTCTACTCCATCGTCAACCTGCGTTCCTCACAATACGTCTACACCGACGGCAGCTTGCTCCTTCAGACGGCCGACCCCGAGAGCCGTACGCATTTCTACTTTGTGGAACAGAGCGACGGTTCGGCACAGATCTTCACCGAGAGCGGACAGTACATATCCACCGTCTACGACCACAGCACCAACGAATGTGTGAGCGTGGAGAGCGGTACGCCCAGCGGTAACCTCTGGAAAGCAGAATGGACCTCCAGCTACTCGCCCAACGGCTACGGCATTACGAAGACGGACAACAAAACGTCCACCGGCGGCAACCAAGGCGGATGGGGCGGTCCTGGCGGCGGTCCCGGGGGATGGGGCGACATTGACTACGCCTACTGGAACGACTACAACAATTCCTTCATTGGCCTTTACTCGCTCGACGGCGGCGGCACCTTCGTGTTCACCTCTTCCGACAAGCGCCACATCAGCTACCTCAACACAGCGGGCATCACCTTCAACGCCGACACGCAGACGCAGACGACGAACATCCACGCTGCTGTCGACTCCATTCGCTTCGACGGCAAGGACCTCATCTACGACTCCACGTCGAAACTCTACTACGCTCCCCTACCCTCTCGCCTCCTCGACGGAGGCGACTACACGGCGGCCGTGGACTGCATTCTGAAGACTGACTACGACACGCTCTCGCTACAGATTGACAGCCTCAGCCTCGCGGCCGACGGCACGGTGACGCTGAAGGACGTGACGTGCGAACGCACCTACCCCATCTGCCTCGTCAACAAAGCGGGCGAGGTGAAAGCCTCAGCACAGTTGCAGTTTACGTTCCTCCCCATCGTGGAGATGCGCGTGGCTTCGTGCAACAAGACGACTTACACCCTGGGTACGCTGCGCCTGACGGATGCCGACGTGGCGGGCTACGACTCTACGAACTACGCGAAGTTCCGCTACCGTGGTGCCACAGCGAGCGGTTTCGAGAAGAAGGCTTACAACGTGAAGATTTGCGACGCCGCCGGCGAGTCGGTGGACCGCCAGTTCTTCGGCCTGCGCGAGGACAACAACTGGATTCTCGACGCCATGGCGGTTGACCCTGCCTGCATGCGCAACCGCGTGGCTACGGACATCTGGAACGAGTTTGCCACCAAACCTTACTACGCCGACCGCGAGAAGAAAGCGCTCACGGGCACACGCGGCCACTTCGTGGAGGTGTTCCTCAACGGACACTACCACGGCATCTACTGCATGACGGAAAAGATGGACCGCAAACAGCTGAAGCTCAAAAAGTTCAAGAGCGCCGCCGACTCAAAGAGCGGCGAAGACGAAGTGCACGGCGTGCTCTACAAGGCCGACCAGTGGTGCTACGAGGTGTTCGTAGGTCACGAGAGCGGTTCGTCGTACTACCCCGGCACGGCTCCGCGCAGTTACTCGAACACGCTCGGACAGGAGACGTGGGCTAGCTTCGAACTGAAATATCCCGACTACGAAGAAGAGGCTGTGGACTGGGAACCGCTGTGGAACGGCATCAACTTTGCCGTAACGTCCTCACAGAGCGCCTTCGAGAGCGGCGTGGCTTCGCACTTCGACCTCCCCGTGGTGAACGACTACTACCTCTTCCTCGACTTGCTCCTCGCCACGGACAACCACGGCAAGAATATGCTCTACTTCGTTTACGACCGACAGGGCACGGAGGGCGACCGACTCTCCCTCGCTCCCTGGGACCTTGACGGCACGCTGGGCGCACGCTGGGATGGTTCGACAACCTACACGAAGGACTACACGCAGGACTTCGAGAATTTCCTCAATTCCTACGAGCACGGCGAATACGGACTCTTCTACAAACTCCGCAACTCCACAACGCTGAACTGGAAACAGCAACTCACCGACCGCTACAAGGAACTGCGCCGCACGTACTGGCAACCGGAAGTGCTGGCGGAACGCTTCGCTACCTACGGCGACCTCTTCAGCAAGAGCCGCGCAGACAAGCGCGAAACGAACCGTTGGGGTTCGAAGACGAAGCACTCGAACATTCCCTCGGCCGTGACGTACTGCGAAAGTTGGATTAAGGGCCGCCTCGAAGCGCTCGACTCCAAGTATGGTTACGACCCGATCATCGACGCCGTGAACGACGCCGTGGCTGAGGACTACCTCGCCGTAGACGGCGGCTACCGCCAACTCGTCATCAACAGCGGCAAGGCTCAGCACCTGAACGTATACTCGCTCTCCGGCACACTCGTACGCTCCGTCAGCGCCACCGCCGGCCAGACCACCGTCGACGGCCTCGAACCGGGCGTCTACGTGGTGGGCGGAAAGAAAGTGGTGGTGCAGTAATGCAGCGCTTTCGCGCTGCAATGTGCAAATATGCAAATGTGCAGATGTGCAAATGAGGCTTCGCGCTGCAATGTGCAAATGTGCAGATGTGCAGATGTGCAAATGCATAATGCTCTGAGGGCGCAGCGCATGGAGGTCACGTCTCCGACGTGACGCTCTACACGGCCTACCCATACACACATTCAAATCCCCTTGTTCTTCATCCCTACGAAGAACAAGGGGATTTTTGTACATCCGCAAACAATTGATTACTTTTGTCCAAACAACCTCACCACCAAATACACTCCGCACACATGACAGAATGGGAAAAAATGCAAGCAGGAGAAGTCTACAACGATTTTGACTCCTACCTCTTCGACCGACGCGTGGATGCCAAAAAACTCTTCCGCGCCTACAACCGCACCAGCGACAACGAAAAACGGATACGCGAAGCCATCATGAAACAGCTCTTCAAGAGCGTGGGCCAGAAAGTGTGGATAGAACCCGACTTCCGCTGCGAATTCGGCCGAAACATCTCTATCGGCAACGACGTGTACGTCAACTTCGGCTGCGTCATCCTCGACTGCGGCCCCGTAAACATTGGCAACCAAGTGCTCATCGGGCCGAACGTGGGGCTCTACAACGCCAACCACGCCATCGACGCACAGGAACGCATGGACGGTGCGCTCATCCCCGGCCACATTACCATAGGCAACCGCGTGTGGATTGGCGGCGGGAGCATCATCCTCCCCAACGTGACCATCGGCGACGACACGGTGATTGGCGCCGGAAGCGTCGTCACACACGACATCCCCTCCGGCGTGGTGGCCGTGGGAAACCCCTGCCGCGTGTTGCGCACCATCACCGAAAAAGACAAAGTGGGCTACCCGCCACAAAAAACACAGCCCTAACACCGTCACGGACGGTTCTGCGCAGCATGCGCCATCGAGGGAGGCGAGGTTTTCTAAACCACGCGCTCTACACGAAAACAAATCTAATTCAATTGATTATGACAACTAAAGAAATGGATGCAATACGCCAACTCTGTCGAGAATGCAGCAAAAGAGTCTGCGAACAATCCAATGCCTGTTGAAATCACACTTACCATGCTACAAGCGCAAGCCGAAGCATGGGCAAAGACTATATCAGAAAGAAAGAAGACTGGAACGCAAGCTGTTGTCTCGACATTTTGCTTGGATATG
>CAVALA010000026.1:0-37159 GCA_963589615.1 Prevotellamassilia timonensis | reverse complement strand
ATGTTAACCCAGGGTGTCGCTTCGCTTGCCCTGGGCTATAGGCTTGCTGGGCTTTCAGCCCGTTTTTCGCTAGCTTGATTTATTATCAAACAAGCGGAACTTATTTTTTACACATTACTTAAATGTTCGTCATTCGTCAAGACGCAGCAAAGGCGGCAACCTTCCAATGGGAGATTGCCGCCTTTGCTGCGTTAGGTATGCGGTGCTTTTATTTGTACGTAATCCACTTGGCCAACTCTTTAAACGACGGCTTCTTGCCGTACATGAGAATGCCCACGCGGTAGATGCGGCCGCTCAGCCAAATGACAAATGTCGCAGAGCCGTAGAGCAGCACGATGGAAAGAAGTTCCTGCCAAAGTGGCACTCCGAACGGAATGCGAATCATCATCACGATGGGGGAGGTGAGCGGTATGATGGAAGTCCACACGGCCAACGGTCCGTTCGTGTTTTCGGCCGACCCCATAGCGGCATAAAGTCCAAAGAGCATAATGAGCGTGACGGGAAGCATGAACTGCGAAGCGTCTTGCTGCTCGTTTACCGAAGCCCCCACGGCGGCGAAGAACGATGCGTAGAGCAAGTAACCGCCAATGAAGTAGATGATGAACATCAGCAACATCTCTCCCAAAGGAAGGCTGCTAAGCGAACTCAGGATGGCCATGGTGCCTTCGTCCATATGGTAGGTCGTCGCTCCCTGTTGTGCCATGTTTGTTATGCCAGCTGCCGCATCAAGTTCTCCACCCGCTAAAAATGAGATGCCCGTTATGGCGCCTACTACGGTTAGGATGACAGTGAGGAGAATGCCCCAAAGAGCAAGTTGCGTAAAGCCCACGAAGGCCATGCCCACAATCTTTCCCATCATCAACTGGAACGGCTTCACGCTCGAAACCATCAGTTCCACAATGCGGTTAGTCTTCTCTTCCGTGACGCTTTGCAGCACCATGGCACCATAGCACATCACAAACATATAGATGAGAAACGTGAAGAGGAAACCAGCGGCAATGGATATTTCTGCAAACGAAAAACTTACGTCGCCCGCCTCATCGCGTTTCAGCGTAGTCACGTCAACGCTACTCTGCACGTCTTCAATGATTTTTTCCAATCCGTCTATGCCCGAGCGTGCGAGTTTGTCCTTTCTTGTTTGCTCGTTGAGCACGTCCTCTACGTACGAGCGTAGGTCGGACGGAATGTCTTTGCGCGAAGTTATGCTCACGGCCTTCGGATTGTCTGCAAGGTCGTCTTTAATCTCTATGACCGCCTCGTAAGGCGAAGCCTCCGAGTAAAGGCTGTCCGTGATTTCGTTGTCAGCAATGGGAACAAACTGGTAGTGCTCGTCTGAGCTGAAGAGCGCAACGTAGTGGCCTGTGGCATCGTGTACCGCTACGGTCTTCTGTGAGTCGCCGCCCATTGCGCCGAGGATAAATGGCATGGCTCCTATCAGGACGAAGAGGAAGGGCATGAGCAGACTGAGTATGATGAACGACTTCTTCTTTACCCTTGTTGTGTATTCGCGGGCTACGATGAGCCAGAACTTTCTCATTGTTTGCCTCCTTTCTTCACTTGGTTGATGAATATTTCCTGCATCGTCGGCAGTTTTTCGCAGACCGACTGCAGTTCGGCGTGCTGGGCGAGTACACCGATAAATTCAGAGTTCGTCAGTCCGTCGGCTTTCTTGAGTTGGTAGACCCGTGTGTCGCCTTTCTCCTCGCAGGAGAGTACGCTGTAAGCACCTTCCATGTCGGTGAGCGGACGAGGCGAAAGCGTCACCGCTTCAAAGGTCGATGTGGCGAAACGCTTCTTCACCTCGGTTACCGCTCCCGTGAGCACCACCTGTGCGCGGTCTATGAGCGCAATCTCGTCGCACACTTCTTCAACAGACGCCATGTTGTGGGTGGAGAAAACAATGGTGTGCCCCTTTTCGCTGAGGGCGAGCATCTCCTTTTTCAGAATCTCCGCGTTGACGGGGTCGAAGCCAGAGAAAGGCTCGTCGAAGATGAGGAGTGGCGGCTCGTGGAGCACGGTGATGACGAACTGCACCTTCTGCTGCATGCCCTTGGACAGTTCTTCGAGTTTTTTGTTCCACCAGGGCATTATCTCAAGTTTTTCAAACCAATACGTGAGGCGCTTTTTTGCCTCGCTTTTGCTGAGCCCTTTGAGGCGTGCCAGGTAAATGGCCTGTTCGCCCACTTCCATCTTTTTGTAGAGTCCGCGTTCTTCCGGTAGGTAGCCGATGTGGAGCATGTCCTCTTCGCAGAGCGGGTGCCCGTCGAAGGTCACCGTGCCGCTGTCGGGCGCGGTGATGTGGTTGATGATGCGTATGAGCGTGGTCTTGCCAGCACCGTTTGGGCCTAACAGCCCGAACACTTTACCGCGCGGCACGCTGATGCTCACATCGTTGAGCGCAGTGTGGGCGGTGAAGCGTTTCACAATGTGCGAAGCTTCAAGGAAAGTGTCTTGCATAAATGTTTCAAGTGGGTTTGGGGAATGTATGGTGTGGCCCCGAGATGCTTTAGAGCACGCTTTCGCCTTCAATGAAGTTTTCCATGTACATATGCACGCCGTCGAACACGGCGTAGGAAAACTGCGTAATCCAGTCGCCGAGAATCAGCACGCGACTTTCGCGCGTAATCATCAAGTCCAGTTCGATGTGGCGATGACCGAACACGAAGAAGTTGATGTCGGGATGCGTCTTCAAGTATTCTTTGGCAAACTTCACGAGCACCTCCTTGTCCTCCCCTTGGTAGGGCGGTTCCATGCCGTTCTCACGTTTCAGGCGCGAGTGGCGCGCCCAGTCAAGTCCGAAGGCCATGCCCCAACGCGGGTGTATGGCGGCAAAGAGCTTTTGGCAAAACCGGTTGTGGAAGATGGCGCGAAGCACTTTGAATTGCTTGTCGTCGGCGTCCAGTCCGTCACCGTGGGCGAGGAAGAAAGTTTTGTCGCCAATCTCCACCACCTCGTTATGAGAATGAAGCGTCATGCCGCATTCCTTTTCGAAGTAGTCGCCCTGCCAAAGGTCGTGGTTGCCGAAGAAGAAGTGTACCTCCACGCCCATATCCGTCAACTCGCTGATTTTGCCGAGCAGACGCGTGTAGCCTTTCGGCACCACAGTTTTGTATTCGTGCCAAAAGTCGAAAATGTCGCCGAGCAGATAAACAGCCTTAGCCTTGTGTTTGATGCCATCGAGGAAGTTCACGAGGCGGCGTTCCTGCATGCGTGGATGGTCTATGGCAAGGCTGCCGAGGTGAGCGTCGGAAAGAAAATAGATGTTCTGCCTCGTCGTTTCCTTTTCTGCACATTCTGCGGCAGAAGTCGTCGCAACGTTTTGGGGTAGGGGAGAAGTGTTCATGGGCGGGAGTGCTTTGTCTCAGTAGAATGCGTATTACATTACATGAAGCCCAATTCAAGTTTGGCTTCTTCGCTCATCATGTCCTTGTCCCATTCCGGTTCAAAGACGAGGTGCACTTGGGCATCTTTCACGCCCTCAATGCCGTCGAGCTTTATGCGCACGTCTTCCACAATGAAGTCTGCCGCGGGGCAGTTCGGCGCTGTGAGCGTCATGTCCACGTCGAGTGTGCCGTCGTCGTGAAGATCTATGCGGTAAATGAGACCGAGGTTGTAGATGTCCACTGGTATTTCGGGGTCGTAGACCGTCTTGAGCACTTCTACAACCTTTGCTTCTATGTTGAATTTTTCTTCAGGAGTCATTTTTATGTTCGTTGTGTCTGTTGTGATATGTGTGAGTAGAAAGAAGTTATAACCGTCCTTCGTCTTGGTAGCTGTAATAGCCGCGGTCCGTCACGATGACGTGGTCTATGAGCGTGATGTCCACCGTCTTTGCAGCAGTGTGGAGCCTTTCCGTCAACCGGTCGTCGTCGCGGCTGGGGCGTAGCGTGCCCGAGGGGTGGTTGTGGCAGAGCGCAATGTGCGTGGCGTTGCTCTGCAAAGCCTCTTTCAGCACCATGCGAATGTCAACAACCGTGCCGGTCATGCCGCCGCGGCTAATGACCTTCGTGCCGAGCACCCGCAGGCTGTGGTTGAGAAGCAACACGTGGCTCTCTTCGTGGGCGAGGTCGCGCATTTTGCCACGGAAGAGGGCATAGATGTCGGCCGATGAGGTCACCTGCTTGCGTTCTGAGCTCTCGCCCATGCGGCGGTTGGTGAGTTCGCAGGCCGCGAGAATGGTGATGGCCTTTGCCGGACCAATGCCTTTATATTGGCAGAGGTCGCTGACGGTCATCCGTCCCAGTTGGCCGAGATTTCCGTCGCAGTCGTTCATGAGTCGCTGCATGAGTTGCACGGCATTTTCGTCCACGTTGCCCGACCCGATGAGAATGGCTAGCAGTTCCGCTTTGCTCAGACTCGCTCCGCCGTTCGCCTCGAACTTCTCGCGCGGACGGTCTTCGCTGCCGAGTTCTTGGATGGTCAGTTTGCTCATGTTGAGAGGTGTTACGGCGCGGGGCTATTTGTAGAAATTCTTTTTGAAAGCTTCAAACTCTCCGCGGCCTAGCACGCAACGCTGCCACCAGGAGCGGACGAAGCCCGAACCGTAGCCCCAAAGTTGGATGTACGACGCAGCCACCGCGCGAAGTCCCACGCCGGCGCTCTTCTCGTGTGCTGAAGCATCGACAAAGATGATGGCAGCGAAGAGAACGAAAGGCAGAAGCATCGCCCACCAATGTGGACATCCCAGCGCAAGTGCCAAAACGGCAAGTACCACGAGGAGTGCGCAGCCGAGGGTGAAGACTGCGGGCAGGAGATGCACGAGTTTCAGCGTGCCGGGGTGACGCTTCATCAGGTTGATGCGCGCAATGCCCGAGCAGTGCACTTGTTTGAAGAACTTCTTCAAGTCCGTGCGTCTTTTGTGCCACACCCAAGCTTCGGGAAAGAGTCGGCATCGGCATCCGTCTTTGAAGATGCGTGTGGAGAAGTCAATGTCCTCACCAAAGCGCATTTTGCTGAATCCACCGAGGCGGAGGTACGTATCGTGCTCCACCCCCATGTTGAACGAGCGGGGGTAGAATTTGTCCATCTTCTTTTTTCCTCCGCGTATGCCGCCCGTGGTAAAGAACGACGTCATGGCGTAGTTGATGGCCTTTTGCATAGGTGTGAACGAGGCGTGTGCGCGGTCCGGACCGCCGAAAGCTTCGCACGGATTTTGTGTAAGTTCGGCATCCACAGCGGCGAGATAGCCTTCAGGAAGAACCACGTCGGAATCGAGGATGAGCACATAGTCGCCTTGTGCGCGTTCCACGCCGTAGTTGCGTGTTTGTCCGGGGCCGGAATTGGTTTTGGCGAAATAGTGCACGTCGAGGCGGTCGGCATATTTTGCCACCACTTTTTCGCACGGCACGTTAGAGCCGTCTTCTACAACGACCACTTCAAAGTCCTTCACGCTCTGGTGCGTGAGGCTCTCCAAAAGCTCGTCCACTTCGTCGGGCCGGTTGTACACGGGGATGATAAAGGAGTACTTCATAGCGCAAACTTACTCAAAAAATGTTGCATAATGCCCGTTTGCTCCTAGCAAAAGCACTCTTGGAGTTTGATTGTCGGCTGAAGCGAATCATAATGTGCCGTGTGTTCATTGAAGAAATCTTCTTAAATTTGCAAGCAAAGAAGAAATATAGCAAATTGCCGGCACGCTATTAATTTATCTCTACAAAGCGTGTGGGCTAACGATACAATTCCACACAACAATGGCAAAATTCAAACGCATTCTCCTCAAGCTCAGTGGCGAAAGTCTTATGGGCGAACAAGGTTACGGCATTGACGTGAAACGTCTCAACGAATATGCAGTACAAATCAAAGAAGCGCTCGCAATGGGCGTTCAGATAAGCATCGTTATCGGCGGCGGCAACATTTTCCGTGGCTTGAGCGGTGCGGGCAAAGGCTTTGACCGCGTCAAAGGCGACCAGATGGGCATGTGTGCCACCGTCATCAATTCCCTCGCCCTCAGTTCCGCCCTTGGTGCCATCGGCGTGAAGAGTCATGTGCTCACCGCAATCCGCATGGAGCCTATCGGTGAACTCTACAGCAAGTGGAAAGCCATCGATGCCATGGAACGCGGCGAAGTGGCCATCATCAGTTGCGGCACCGGCAATCCCTATTTCACCACCGACACCGGTTCTTCGCTTCGTGGCATAGAAGTCGAAGCCGACGTGATGCTCAAGGGTACACGTGTGGACGGCGTCTACACAGCCGACCCCGAAAAAGATCCTACCGCAACGAAGTTCAACGAAATTTCCTACGACGAAGTGCTCAGTCGCGGCCTCAAAGTGATGGACGTCACCGCCACCGCCATGTGTCGCGAGAACAAGATGCCCATCTATGTCTTCAACATGGACGTTGTAGGCAACCTCAAGAAGGTGCTTGAAGGCGAGCCCATCGGTACCTACGTTCACGCATAATGGCCCATGATACTCGACGCCATTTCCCACAGTGAAAGCACGGAAATGCTCGGTGAACGCTTCCGCCAACTCTTTGAATACCTGCGTACGCACAATCTTGCCGAAGCGCCAGCAGGGCGCATCGTGATTGACGGCGATGCCCTCTACATTAATGTGGAGGATGCCACGCTCCGCAAGCGCGAAGACCAACAGCTCGAAGTGCACCGCCGTTACATCGACGTGCATTTTCCCATTGACGGAAACGAAATTGTAGGTTGGTCGCCGCTCAGCGAACTCTGCGAAGAGAAAGCCGAAGCCTACAATGCCGAACGCGACTTTCGCTTCTACCGCCAAGCTGCCAGTACCTATTTCACGGTAGCTCCCGGCCATTTCTACGTTATGTTTCCCGAAGACGCCCATGCTCCCATAATAGGTGAAGGCAAACTTCGCAAGGCTGTCGCAAAGATACGCATAGACTAAAATCCCATTATCCCCAAACCGCCCTTCCTCTAGTGCTTAGTCGCAGATGAAGGGCGGTTTTTCTTTTTCTTGCGTACAAAATAAGCCTTCTCAACACTGCAAATCTAACCGAAAAACACCCAATGCCACAATCTTATGCATTATATATTACGCTACAATTGTTCCCTTTTTCCGATTTTGGCTATGCGTAGATTCGTCTGCTTTTGATTTTCAATAACTTTGCACTGACTTCTAGGGAAATATATCCGAAAAGAAGCCGCTTACGCCGTGCCCCTTGCGCCCGGCGCTTACTCACAGAAACAGACTAAGTAATGAAACATAAAAACCATCGCACGAAAGTCCGCATAGCCGCTTTAAGTCTCGGTTTGGCTTTCGGGCTCACCCTTCACGCCCAAAGCATCCTATCGCTCGACAGTTGCCGTGCGCTAGCACTTCGTGGCAATAAAGAACTTGCCATCGGGCAGGCCAAAGCCGAACAGGCACAGTGGAACCGCAAGGCCGCCTACACCAATTATCTTCCCAAAGTGTCCGTCACCGCAGGCTATATGCGTACCGGCGACGAGATTTCCCTTCTCAGCAAAGACCAGAAAAATGCCCTCAACTCCCTCGGGACAAGCGGCGTAAGTTCCTTTGCCCAGGCGGCTCAGCAGATTGTAACCCAATATCCCGACCTCGCACCCCTCGTGCAGAGTCTGCAAGGTTATCTACCAACTTTCGCCCAGAATGGAAACGCCCTCGGCAAAAGTCTCACCGATGCATTCCGCACCGATACGCGCAACATGACCGCTGGCGTCATTCTCCTCACCCAGCCCCTCTATATGGGTGGTAAGATAAAGGCTTATTACAACATTACCAAACACGCCGAAGCCCTCGCCGCTGAGCAAAATCGCGCTAAAGAACTCGATGTGATCCTTGACGTGGACAAAGCCTACTGGCAAGTCGTCTCCCTCGCCAATAAACGCAAACTCGCCGTCAGCTACCGCGACATGCTCCAGCACCTCGACGAGGACGTGCAGAAGATGATTA
This sequence comes from Prevotellamassilia timonensis, assembly GCA_963589615.1. GTDB lineage: Bacteria > Bacteroidota > Bacteroidia > Bacteroidales > Bacteroidaceae > Alloprevotella > Alloprevotella timonensis_A. Next base: position 29,273 of record CAVALA010000026.1, on the reverse strand, counting down.
GCGAAGGTGTAGCCACCAAGAGCAACGGACTTACCGTGAGCGTGAAACTCAACGAGGCAGAGATGACCCTCACTAAAGTGGACGACGGTCTAGCCCTTTCCCGTATGCTCCTCTGTCAGCTTTGCGGACTCCCCCTCGACTCCAACCCCACGCTCGCCGACGAGATGCGCGACGACATCCAAACCGTACGTACCGACGTTACCCCCGACGTGCAAACGGCCTGGAACAACCGCTCCGAACTCTGCCAACTCGGCGAGGCCGAAGCCATGTACACCGAAAAGGTGAAAATAGAACGCGCCGCCTTCCTTCCCCAGCTCGCTTTGACTGGAGGTTACGGCATTTCCAATCCCAGCGTGTTCAACAGTTTTGAAAAGAAATTCCGCGGCACATGGGCTGTGGGCGTCATGCTCAAAGTGCCCGTGTGGAACTGGGGAGAGGGACGCTACAAAGTGCGCGCCGCCAAGGTCGACGCACAGATAGCCAACCTTCAGCAACAAGAAGCCCGCGAGAAGATTGAACTCCAAGTCAACCAGCAAGCTTTCCGAGTGAACGAAGCCAACCGCAAACTCACCCTCAGCGAGAAGAACCTCAGCAAAGCCGAAGAAAACCTCCGTACCGCGCAAGTCGGCTTTAAGGAAGGCGTAGTGACCACGAGCGACCTCCTCGCCGCACAGACCGCCTGGCTCCAGGCACACAGCGACAAGATAGACTCTCAGATAGACATCTGCCTCAGCCGTGCCTCCTACGACAAGGCTTTGGGAAAATAAACCGTAAGCGAACACAACCACGGGCGATATTGCCATTTCGCAACGCTTCCGCCCTTAAAGACAAATCATAGAACCATCCACCGAACTATGTCAAGACAAAAAGCAAACCTCCTGCCCGCCATCTTCATTCTGGCCGGCGTCATCATTTTGGTTATCGTAGGCAGTATGTATGCCTTCAGCGACGAAACCGATACCATACAGGGCGAAGCCGACGTCACGGAGTACCGTGTGTCCAGCAAAGTGCCCGGCCGCATCCGCGAATTCCGCGTGAAAGAAGGCGACTTCGTTCATGCTGGCGACACCCTCGCCATCCTTGAAGCCCCCGACGTAAGTGCAAAACTCTCCCAGGCCGAAGCCGCCGAAGCCGCCGCTGCTGCTCAGGACCGCAAGGCACAGAAGGGGGCACGTCAGGAACAAATCACAGCCGCCTACGAGATGTGGCAGAAAGCCAAGGCCGGCGTCGACATTGCCGAAAAGAGCTATGCCCGTGTAAAACGCCTCCACGACGAAGGCGTTATGACCGCTCAGAAACTCGATGAGGTCACCGCACAGCGCGATGCTGCCATCGCCACGGAGAAAGCCGCCAAGTCGCAGTACGACATGGCGCGCAACGGCGCAGAACAGGAAGACAAGGACGCTGCCGCAGCCCTCGTGAACCGTGCAAAGGGCGCTGTGAAAGAAGTCAACTCCTACATCAACGAAACCGTCCTCACCGCTTCGCAGGACGGCGAAGTGACAGAAATCTTCCCGCAGATTGGCGAACTTGTCGGCACAGGTTCTCCCGTCATGAACGTAGCCTTGATGGACGACATGTGGATCACCTTCAACGTTCGTGAGGACCACCTCAACCTCTTCAAGATGAATCAGACGTTCAAGGCCACCATCCCCGCCCTCGGCAACAAGGAAGTGACCCTCAAGGTGTTCTACATGAAGGATCTCGGTTCCTACGCCGCTTGGAAAGCCACAAAGACCACTGGTCAGTACGACATGAAGACATTCGAAGTCAAAGCCCGCCCCACAGGCAAGGTAGAAGGACTCCGTGCCGGCATGAGCGCAATCTATTCGTCTACTCCGTCAAAATAATCTATGGACAAACAACCCACTCCGTCCGTGCCCGCTGAAGCGCGGAAGCGCAAAGGACTGCTGTGGAGGGAACTTAAGCGAATGGCAAGGCAACCCATCTATGCCTTCTGCATGGTCATTGCTCCGCTCTTCTGCTACATCTTCTTCACCACGCTCATGGCGAAAGGCTTGCCCTCAAGTCTGCCCCTTGGACTCGTGGACGAAGACCACACCACCACTTCGCGCAATCTTGCCCGCAATCTCGATGCTTTTCAGGGTACTGACATAAAATACACTTTCGCTTCCGTCACCGAAGCCCGCAAGGCCGTGCAGCGCGGCGAAGTGTATGGTTTCTATCTCATCCCCAAAGGAACAACACGCCAAGCACAACTCCAGCGCATCCCCACCGTTTCGTTCTACACGAACTACTCCTACCTCGTGGCAGGTTCGCTACTCTATCGCGACATGCGTACCATGTCTGAACTCGCTTCGGGTGCCGCCACGCGAACCGTGCTCTACGCAAAGGGAGCGACAGAGAAGCAGGCCATGGCCTTCCTCCAACCCGTTGTCATCGACATGCACGCCGTCAACAACCCGTGGCTGAACTACAACGTGTACCTCTCTAACGTGCTCATACCCGGTTGCCTCGGCATATTCATCTTCATGATCACCGTCTACAGCCTCGGAACGGAACTCAAGTTTGGTACGGCCGACGACCTCATGCAGCGCTCTGGCGGTAGCATCATCGTGGCCATCACTAGCAAGCTCATCCCGCAAGCACTCGTGTTTATCCTTATGGGCACTGTCTACGTGCTGCTCCTCTACGGCTATCTCCACTTCCCGTGCCACTGCGGCATCCCCCGCATGTGGGCACTCATGGCCCTCTTTGTGCTCGCTTGCCAAGGTCTTGGCGTGTTTATGTTCGCCATGTTCCCCACCGTGCGTCTCGGACTCTCCTTCGCCTCGCTTTGGGGTGTCATCTCGTTCAGCATTTCCGGCATGTCGTTCCCCGTTATGGCCATGCACCCCGTGCTGCAGGGCCTGTCGCTCCTCTTCCCGTTGCGCCACTACTTCCTGCTCTACGTCAATTGTGCCCTCGACGGCTATGCCCTTGCCAATGCCTGGCCTTATGTCGCCGCACTCATCGGTTTCGCCATTCTTCCCTGGCCCTGCATGTGGCGCCTCAAGCACGTCATGCTCCACTGCAAGTATGAACCCTAACTTGAGAGTCGGCTGCGCATAGTTTTCCTCCTTACTATTCTTACGCAATGAACTTCAAACGAATAAAAGACTATTGGCGTCAGGCCCTTTCCGACTGGAACTACATCTTCCGCGAAGAACTGCGCACCATTGTCAAAGACCAGGGCGTGCTCATCTTCTTCTTCATCGTCCCCCTCGGCTATCCTTTGCTCTACACCTTCATCTACAACCAAGAAGTGGTGCGCGAGGTACCCGTGGCAGTGGTCGACGACTGCCGCTCAGCCCTCAGCCGCGAATATGTCCGCCACATGGACGCTTCGCCCGACGTGAAAGTCATCTCCCACTGCGCCAATATGACCGAAGCCAAGCGACTTGTGCGCAAGCGTGAGGCCTACGGCGTGGTGCGCATACCCGAAGACTTCTCCCGTCGCATCATGAGCGGCGAACAAGCCCACGTCAGCGCCTATGCCGACATGAGCGGAATGCTCTACTACAAGAGTGTGCTCACCGCCAATACCAACGTGAGCCTCGCCCTCAATGCAAAGATAAAAGTGACGCGTGCCGGCGGAGCTACCAAGCAAGACGAGCGCGTCACGGAGCATCCGATAGCCTACGAAGAAGTAAGCCTTTTCAATCCGCAGAACGGTTTTGCCACCTTCCTCATACCCGCCGTGCTCATCCTCATCATCCAGCAGACCCTCTTGCTCGGAGTGGGCATGGCTGCCGGTACGGCGCGCGAACAAAACCGCTTCCACACGCTTCTCCCTATAGAGCGACACCACACGGGACTCCTTCGAATTGTACAGAGCAAGGCGTTGGCTTATCTCTTGGTCTACATCCCCGTGTCGGTCTATGTGCTCGGAGTCGTGCCAAGGCTTTTCTCGCTGAACCAGATAGGCAACCCCGTGGACATGGCGCTCTTCGTTCTGCCCTTCCTTCTTGCCTGCATCTTCTTCGCCATGACCGTCAGCGCCTTTGTGCGTAACCGCGAAATGTGCATCATGCTCATCGTCTTTTCTTCCGTGCCCCTCCTCTTCATCAGCGGCATCTCGTGGCCGGGAAGCGCAGTGCCTCCGGTGTGGAAAGCCATCTCTTACGTTTTCCCCTCCTCGTTTGGCATTCATGGCTTTGTGGCGATGAACAACATGGGTGCAGAACTCGTTGACGTGCGTCACGACTGGAATTTGCTGTGGGTTCAGGCCATCGTCTACTTCTTTACCACTTGCATGGTCTATCGCGCTGCCATCATCCGCTCGCGTCAGCGTGTGGTCGAAGCCTATTATGCCACCAAGCAACGTCTTGCCGCCAAGCGTGCCCGTGCCAATGCCGCCGCAACAACCAAGGCTTGACGAAGAATAAATTTAAACTCCAACAACAAAGCGAATGCCGCGCCGAGAGAACTGTTCTCTTGGCGCGGCATTCGCTTTGTTGATTGTGTTGTATGGCTTAACTTATTCGTTCCTTTCAGCTGTGTGGTCCTTGAAACCGCGTACGAGGAAGAAGAAGATGTGCACTGCGCCGAATATTACGGCCACGTAAAGCAGTGTGCGGTCTTCTTGCCAGCCCACCGTTTGCTGATGCCAGAAACCCGTGATGATGCAGAGGAACGACACGAAAGCGCCCACGGCACTCAGTATCGTCTGTCCGTGGCGACGTACGCTGCCGCCGCCTGCCTTGCTGTGGGTAATGCCGTAAAAGGAGTAGATGTCAATGCCGATGACCATCCAGATGACAAGACGTATCCACGTTTCGGCCGGAAGGAAAAGCATCATGCCCACGCAGCAGATGAAGCCAAGTGCGGGTACGCAAGGCGTCCAAGGCACTTTGAAACCGCGAGGCGCATTGGGTTGTGTGCGTCGCACCACGATGACGCCCAAGCAAACGAGCGCAAAGGCGAACAGCGTGCCGATGCTCGTCATCTCACCCGCAATGCCGGCAGGGACGAGGCCGCTCATTAAACTGATGACCACCATGAAGAGCAGGTTGCTGCGCGCTGGTGTGTGGAAACGCTTGTGGAGGTGGGAGAAGACGGGCGGAAGGAGTCCGTCGCGGCTCATGCTGAAGAACACGCGGCTCTGTCCGAGGAGCATCACCAACACCACGCTGGCGTAGCCCAAAAGGATGGCGAAGATGATGGCGCGGTTCAGCCACGGAAAAGCTGGCACCACTGTGCCGTCGGCAAGTGTCGGGCCCATGTGGGCTACGGCCGTGGCGGCGGGGGCTATGCTGTCGGCGCCCTTGTAAGCATGGTAATCTACCACACCCGTCATGACGAAAGCAAAAAGCATGTAGAGCACCGTGCAGACGAGCAACGAACCGAGAATGCCAATGGGCATATTTCGGCGCGGGTTGCGCGCTTCTTGTGCGGCAGTGCTTACTGCGTCGAAACCGATGTAGGCAAAAAACACGATGGCTGCGCCGCGAAGAATGCCCGACCATCCGTACTCACCGAACGTGCCCGTGTTTTCAGGAATGAACGGCGTGAGATTTTCGGTGTGCACATATTTCAGACCGATGCCAATGAAGGAGAGCACCACGGCAATCTTCAGAACCACCATGAAGTCGTTGAAGCGCGAACTTCCCTTTGTGCCGCGCATGAGGATGAGCGAAAGCACCACTACGAGCACCATGGCGGGCACGTTCATCACGCCTCCTTCCGACGGACACGCTGTGAGCGCTGCGGGGAGGGGAAAGCCGAGTCCGTCCATCATGGTGCAGAAATAGCGGCTCCACGAAATGCTCACCGCCACGGCTGCCACGGTATATTCCAGTACGAGGTCCCAGCCAATGATCCATGCCACGAGTTCGCCCATGGTGAAATAGCTGTACGTGTAGGCACTTCCCGAGATGGGGAGCATGGAGGCAAATTCGGCGTAGCACAAACCGGAGAATGCGCAGGCCACGGCGGCTATGGCAAAACTGATGATGATGGCCGGGCCGGTGTGTTCGCCTGCCACGATGCCCGTGATGCTGAACAGGCCGGCACCGATAATCACGCCCACACCGAGGGCCACCAAGCCCAATGGTCCGATGACGCGTCGCAGACCTTTTCCGCCTTCGTTCTCCGCTTCGTGCAGGAGTTCTTCGGCTGTCTTTTTTACAAATAGGTTCAAGGTGTTTTGTTCTTTGTGTTTAGTTTTGTGGCACAAAGATAGCAAAACGAATGCTAATAGCCTTTAATATGTAGCAAAAAGCTTACTTTTGGGGTAGGCAGCAAGCAAAATGCGCGGAGTTACGCACTTTTCTTTCCCACTTTGTGTAGAATTCGCGGGAAAAGGCTGGCTTGCACTGCGCCGCGGCTGAAGAGGTAGACGAGGAAGGCACTCCAAAGCGTAGTGTTGCTGGAGGGGAAAAGACCGATGATGACGAAGAAAAGGACCATGGCGAAGAACATGCTCACGAGCATTTCGCGTGTGGCGGTCGTGCCGATGAAGAGTCCGTCGAAGAGGAAAGCGGCAAAACTGGCGATGGGAACTGCCACGGCGAAGGGGAGAAACGCACACGCCGTGCGTACTACGTCCGCTTCGTCCGTCAGAAGGCCCACGATGTGCGTGCCGAAAGCGGCGTAGACGGCGGTGTAGAGCACCACGAGCACCGTGCCCCAAAGGAAAAGGCCGCGAGTGAGGCGGCGGAACGAAGTGCTTTCGTGTGCACCGCAGTAGCGACCGCCGATGGCCTCGCCCGCGTAGGCAAAACCGTCCATAACGTACGAGAAAAACACGAAAAACTGCATCAGCAGCGTGTTCGCTGCCAACGCCAGTTCGCCCTGTGCCGAGCCTGCCGAGGTGAAGTAGGTGGTGACGGCAATGAGGCAGAGCGTGCGAAGGAAGATGTCGCGGTTCACGCTGAAGAACTTCTTCAAGTCTGCTTTGCGGAAGAGTCCGCGTCGCACTTCGGCCCATCGGCAGGGCTTGAAGCGCCGACGCCACAGCGCAACGGCCATGGCGAGTCCGGCATATTGAGCCACGAGCGTGCCAGTAGCCACGCCTTTCACCTTCCAGTACAGTCCGGCCACGAGGCTGAGGCTCACGCCGATGTTTACCACGTTTTGCACAATGGCGGTCCACATCGGTATGCGTGCGTTCTGCATGCCGAGAAACCATCCCGTGAAGCTGTAAAGCCCGAGCACCGCTGGTGCGCCCCAGATGAGTATGGCGAAATATGTCCGGGCCATACTTTCCACCTCTGGTGTGGCTTCCACGAAGCGAAACACCGTGTTGACGATGGGGCGCTGCAGCACGATGAGCGCTAAGCCCACGCCCATCGCCAATGTGAGCGAACGGAACAACACGCGTTGCGTTTCTGTGTCCGCTCCCCGTCCGTAGGCTTGTGCGGTGAGTCCGCCCGTCCCCATGCGTAGAAATCCGAAGAGCCAGTAAGCCATGTTGAAAATCATGCCTCCCACGGCTATGGCGCCGATGTAGGACGCTGCACCCAAGTGGCCGGCAATTGTGGTGTCGACAAGGGCGAGTAGTGGCACGGTAATGTTGGAGATGATGCTTGGAACGGCTATGTGGAGTATGGAACGGTTCATTATCTGACGACGAAACTGATTTCTTTAAAGGCGAAGGTGCGTTTTTCGCCCGAGCGAGTATGCAGGGTGAGCAGTCCTGTGGGTGCAATGTCGGCAATGGTGGCTTCGAACGTTTGGCCCGAAGAGTCGCGGTAGGGGTGGAATCCTGTTCGGCGGTAGAGGTGTTCCATATATATAGTATGGAGTGCGTCGCTTTCGTTGTGGAGCAACATGCCGTAGTAGTGAACGAAACGTTCCACGGTTCGTTCCATCAATTCTTTGCGCGACGCGTCTTTCCCCATGATTTGGCGTATGCTGACGGGGTTTGGAGCATCGCCTTTAAAGTCTTGTTGGTTCACGTTGATGCCCACTCCGGTGCGCGTGCTGTCGATGAACTGTCCGCAGAGCGTGTGTTCGAGCAGCATGCCGCATATCTTGCAGTTGTTCCAATAGATGTCGTTGGGCCACTTCACAGTGCAGTCACCCACAAGAGGCTGCAAAGCGTCGCACACGGCGAGGGCAAGCGCTTCGGAGAGGAAAAACTGATGGTCGGCCCTTATGCCTTTCGGCCGGAACGCAAAACTGAAAAGCAAGTTCTTGCCCTCGTCGGCTTCCCACACCGTGCCGCGCTGGCCGTGTCCGGCTTCCTGAATGTCGGCAGTGATGAGTTCCACGCGGTTCAGCTCCTCGTCGGGAATGCCGACGTTGCGTATGAGCGTCATGGTAGAGCTAGTGCGTGGAACGTGGGTATGATGCCACGAGGGGGGCAGATTAAGGGGAAAGTCCATGTAAGATATTTTTAGTTATGTGCAAAAGCCCCGACAAGGCGAAGCACGCAAAACCGTCCGTGACGGTTTCACACCTCAAACTCTTCGCGTCGGTGCTGCGTGTGGTAGCGCACGCCCTCTTCGGAGTAGGCGAAAGGGATGTGCGTCACGCAGTAGGGGCGTTCCGTGCCCACCACCGTGATGATGTCGTAGCGGAAAGGGAGGTCGAGTTGGTATTTGGCCATGTAGGCATGGGCGGCGAGCACCAGTTTGTGCTTCTTGCTCAGTGTGACCGCTTTTCGGGCCTGGTCGAAGCGGTTGTCGCGGCGGCTTTTCACTTCGATGAACACGATTTCGCCCAAGAGGTTCGCCACGATGTCAATCTCCAGGTGACCTGCGCGCCAGTTGCGGGCCAGAATCTCGTAGCCCGCATGGAGCAGGTAGAAGCACGCTTCGTCTTCGCCCGTGCGGCCCAGTTCGTTGTGCTCGGCCATAGGCTATCGCTTGCTTTTGAAAAAGTCCTTCATCAGTGCGCGACACTCTTCTTCCATCACTCCGCTCACCACCTCCGTCTTGGGGTGGAGCGCATGGGGAGCATAGACGCTGAAACCGCGTTTCGCATCCGGTGCGCCATAGACGAGGCGGCCGAGCTGCGACCATCCGATGGCTCCGGCGCACATCACGCACGGTTCCACCGTGACATAGAGCGTACACACGTCGAGATATTTTCCGCCGAGCGCATCGGCGGCTGCCGTGATGGCCTGCATTTCGGCGTGGGCCGTCACGTCGTGGAGCGTTTCGGTAAGGTTATACGTGCGGGCAATGATGCGGTCGCGACACACCACCACGGCGCCCACCGGCACTTCGTCCTTTTCGTAAGCAATGCGTGCCTGTTCGAGCGCACGCTGCATGTAGTATTCGTCTGTCATGTCAGTTTTCTTTGCTGATGAGCTGAAGGGCCACGCGGCCACGCTCTTCGTCGATGTCAAGTACCTTCACCACCACCTTTTGCTGGATGTGCACTTCCTCGGCAGGGTCCTTGACGAAATGGTCTGCCATGTGCGACACGTGGACAAGTCCTTTCACCTTGATGCCCATGTCCACGAAGCAGCCGAACTTGGTGATGTTCGTCACCACGCCCGGCACTTCCATGCCCTCGCGCAAGTCGTCGAGCGTGTGGAGACGCTCGTCGAAGGAGAACACCTTAGCCGTTCCGCGCGGGTCGCGTCCGGGTTTGGCGAGTTCCGCCATGATGTCTGTCAGTGTGGGCAGTCCCGCTTCGGGGGTGCAGTAGCGGTTGAGGTCGATGGCAGCGCGTGTGTCGGCCGAGGCAATGAGTTGCGGCACGTTGCAGCCTGCGTCTTTCGCCATGCGTTCCACGAGGGCGTAGCGTTCGGGATGGACGGCGGTGTTGTCCAACGGGTTGGCGGCATCGGGGATGCGAAGGAAGCCCGCGCACTGCTCGAAGGCTTTCGCTCCGAGGCGCGGCACCTTGAGAAGTTCGCGGCGCGACTTGAACGGGCCGTTCTCCGTGCGGTAATCCACGATGTTTTGTGCCAATGCCGGACCGAGGCCAGAAACGTAGGTGAGCAAGTGTTTAGAGGCCGTGTTGAGATTCACGCCCACCGTGTTCACGCAACTTTCCACCGTCTGGTCCAGCGCCTTCTTGAGTTGCGCCTGGTCCACGTCGTGCTGGTACTGTCCCACGCCGATGGCTTTCGGGTCTATCTTGACAAGTTCGGCAAGGGGGTCGGCCAAGCGGCGACCAATGCTCACCGCGCCACGCACCGTCACGTCGTAGTCTGGAAACTCTTCGCGGGCGGTCTTCGAAGCGGAGTAGACCGAGGCACCGTCTTCGCTCACGAGAAATGCGTCGACGCCTTCAAGACCGAGTGCGCGCACCATCTCGTCCGTTTCGCGGCCCGCTGTGCCGTTGCCAATGGCGATGGCTTCGATGTGGTACTGTTCCACGAGCGTCTTCACCTTGAACGAAGCACGGGCATACTGGTTTTGCGGTGCGTGGGGATAGATGGTCTCGTTGTGGAGCAAGTTGCCCTGTGCGTCGAGGCACACCACTTTGCAGCCGGTGCGAAAACCAGGGTCGATGCCCATGATGCGCTTCTGGCCGAGGGGTGCGGCTAGGAGAAGTTGCTTGAGGTTGGAGGCGAACACGCCGATGGCCTCTTCGTCGGCGCTCGTCTTGCTGCTGGCGGCAAATTCCGTTTCGATTGTCGGGCGCAGAAGTCGTTTGTAAGCGTCGGCAGCCGCCATTTCCAGTTGCTGAGCTGCGGCACTCCCCCTTCTCACGTAGGGACGTTCCACACGGGCCAGGCAGTCGTCCTCGTCGGCGGGCGTGATGCTCACACGGAGCAAGCCTTCGGCCTCGCCGCGGCGCATGGCCAACAGACGGTGCGACGTGCAGCGGCGCAAGGGTTCGGACCAGTCGAAGTAGTCGCGAAACTTTCCGGCTTCGCTTTCCTTGGCCTTCACCACTTTTGCGTGGATGGTGCCGGTGAGTTCAAACGAGCGGCGCACGGTCTGTCGGGTGCGTTCGTCCTCGTTGATGCGTTCGGCTATGATGTCGCGAGCGCCTTGCAGCGCCTCGTCAGTGTCTTTCACCTCGCCTTTCACGAAGGCTGCTGCCGCGCGCTCAGGTTGCACGTAGGGGTCCTTCATGAGTTTGTCGGCAAGCGGTTCAAGGCCTTTCTTGCGAGCCACTTCGGCGCGCGTTTTGCGTTTGGGCTTATAAGGAAGATAGATGTCCTCGAGCACGGTGGCATCCCACGTCGATTCGATGCGCTGGCGCAGTTCGTCGGTGAGTTTGCCCTGCTCTTCGATGGTCTGTAGGATGTATTCGCGGCGGTGGGTGAGTTCGGTGAGTTTGTCGTTCTCGTCCTTCACCTGTGCCACTTGCACCTCGTTCAGTCCTCCTGTCGCTTCCTTACGGTAACGGCTGATGAAGGGAATGGTGGCTCCGCCGGCAAGGAGGTTTATGGTGGCGGCCACCTGGTTGGGGCGCAAATTGAGTCGTCGGGCTATGATGTCGTTTATTTCCATGGTGTACATTATAATAGAGTGGGGGAGGGCGCGCTTTCCGACGCGTTGTGGTTGACGCGGAAAGCCCATCTCCTTTTTCTTTTACAGACAAAATTAGTTTTTGGCGCACGATGTGCCAAGCCTTCCTGCGCATTTTTCGGGTTCGGCGGGTATTATTTGCTCGCGTCGCGGATTTAGGCGAAGGCCGCGCTTAGGAAAGCGCAAGCGCATGGGGGTCACGTCTCTGACGTGACAGTAGAGCGCGAAGAAGTAAGGCGAAGCGAGCAGAATAGTGTGTCTTTGAGGCCGCAGCACGCCGTGTAGAGCGTCACGTCGGAGACGTGACCCCCATGCGTTGCACCCCATGCGTTGCATCTCCTTGCGTTGCACCCCCAACCTTGTCGCAGGCTTCGCAAACAAACCTTTCGATTGTTAATTTTTGCCCCTTTATTTCTTCGCCAATCAGCTACGAAATAGAGCGGTTAATACTATTTTTTGCGCCTCCAAACGCACCTTCCGTTCACTCCAAGGCAGCAAATTAAAATTCCAAGGCATCTCAAATTTTTGGGCTGCCTTGGAATTTTTCCTCGCTGCCTTGGAATTTTGCTTCCAAACACCCTCGTTTTTCCTTTCTCAAGGCTTTTTATACGCCGATATGCACGAAACGCTGCATATATCCGCAAATCGCAACGCGAAAGTGCATAATTATACACGCTGTGACTGGCGTATTTTCAATCACTTGCCAGTTGAAAAATTCTACGCGATTCTCAGTGTTAAAAAATAGCGTCGTGAAAAAGGAAATACCCATACGAATTACGTTTCGGACTAGGCTGACGATGCGGCAAAAGCCATTCAACGCTCCTCGTCGTCCTCGTCTTCCAATCATCACATGAAAAAGCCTTCCGTCCTCACTTTTCGTCCCCAAAATAGAGCGTAGCAGCCTTCGCAAATACCCTCACGAACGTATAAAGAATGTGCAACGACCACGAAAAAATCGTCAAATTGCCCACTCCACCTATAAATCCCGCACGAAAAGCGTCGGTTTGATGTCGGTTTTGCTACATTTGCCAAACAAAACAAATACTAACGAGTTACGGATGCCATGTAAAAAGCCGAAAACCTAAAAGCCGGTTCGAAGCGCTAACCATCTTCCACACTCTAATATCAACAAAACCCACATGAAACGACATTACTTCCGCAGCACCCGAAAGCTGCTGACGGCAGCCGCATTTGCTGCGCTCACCCTCCCCGCTATGGCCAACGACATCGTGGACGGCGGTGAATATTACATCATCAGCGACTACTTCGACAAAGCCCTCGGACTCGACTCCGTGGCCACTTATGCCTCCACCACTCCCGCACTCTCCGACTTCGGATACGTCACCTCCGAGGGAGCCTACGTCTTCGTGGCAGAGCAGTCGTCCACTGCCAACTACTTCTACCTTCGCAACAAGGCCACGGGAAAATACCTCACCGCAAGCACTGCCAACAACTGGAGCCTCGTGTGGAAAGACAACAAGGGTACGGGCAACGAATATCTCTGGAAACTCGACGTGCAGATGGGACGTACCATCGTTTCCAAAAAGAACACCAGCGCCATGCTCGGCATAGACTGGAGCACCGACCAGTTCATCCGCGTCTACTACAACAAAAGTTACAACTCCACCGCACGCTTCACCGTGGTGCCCGTAGTGGAAGGCGGTCTTGAAGCCTCGCTTGCAGCCGCCAAGACTTCCGTCTTCACCAACGACCAAGGCCGACAGGAGAAAGACATCTACTGTGTGAGCGAGAAGATGGAACTCTCTGACGACATCGACCTCCATCTCACCTCCACCAAACCCATTGCCAAGGGCGCCGAGATCAACATCACCAATCCCAAAGCATGGATCATCCTCGACAACGTGTCGCCCTCCAAAGCCTTCAACTACCTGCAGTACATCAAGCTCAACGGTAGCAAGGTGACGAACAACAAGAACATCCGCGTGGCCATCTACCTCGACGGCGCAGCCATCATCCCCTTTGCCCGCACCACCGAGGCCGTGCTCACAGGCTACACCGAGCAGAACATGGGCGGAGAAAAGATTGAACTCACCAGCAAAAACGCTACGACGCTCAACTCCGGCGACGTTAAGTTCAACAACCGCATACGTAGCCTCGTGCTCAAACGCGGCTTCATGGCCCTCGTCGGTACCGGCGAGAACAGCGGCGGCTACACCCGCGTATACGTGGCAGACCACGCCGACCTCGAACTCGCCACGCTCCCCGAAGCCCTCGACCAGCGCATCTCTTCCATCCACATCAAGCCCTGGCAATACACCCCCAAGAAAGGATGGTGCTCCACAAAGAGCGACGAGAACATTGCCTCACAGATGACCCAACTTAACGCTTCGTGGTTCTACACCTGGAGCGCAGATAGAAAAACTACCACCAACGCCGAGTACGTGCCCATCCGCCAGCACTACTACTGGCCCTCCCTCTCCACCATCAAGGCACTCGAGACCAGTACGCACGCACTCCTCTTCAACGAACCCGACCACTCCGAACAGCACGAGAACTGCTCTTGCGGCGGTACCATCAGTGCGTGGAACGCCACCGTCAAAACGAAGGACATGAACGACATGGCCATGCGCATCGGTTCGCCTGCCCCCACCGACCTCAGTTGGTCAAAGGAATACTTCGGTCATGTCGACGACATGGGCTACCGCTGCGACTTCTCCGTCATCCACGCCTACTGGGGCCCCAACGAAGCCAACGGCGCTTCGGCTTGGGAAAGCCGCCTCAAGGACCTCTACAACAACACGAAGCGCCCCATCTGGATTACCGAATGGGCTTACGGCGCTTCATGGACAAAAGAAGAATGGCCCACGGCCTACAAGGACCAGCTGGAGAAGAACCGTGCCGCCATCTTCGAAATTGTCAACAAGCTGGAGAGTCTTCCCTACGTCGAACGCTACTCTTACTACCAGTGGGACACCAGTTCGCGCCGCTTTATCAACGACGACGGATGGATGACGCCCGCTGGCGACATCTACAAGCGCACACGTTCCACCTTCTCCTACAACTCCAAGTACCAGGTGGCTCCCAAATGGTGGCGTCCCTCCACAAAGAGTGCAAGCATAGCCTTCAAGGAAAAGGCCGACGACGGCGTGGTGACCCTCTGCGTGGCAAACCCCATGGGCGACTACACACAGACCCTCACCCTTGAGCACTACGACAACGCCTCCGGCACATGGCAGGAAATCCAGAAGTGGGACGACCGCACAGCCTTCGATGCCGACACACTCACCTACGACGTAGACCTCGCTTCCTTCGACCGCTTTAGCGATCGCTACCGCGTACACACCACCACCATCTTTGGCGGCGACGTTGTGAGCGGTTCGTTCGACATGGGCTACATCACCAACCCCGACTGCTCCGACGGTACAAACGGTTGGACCGTGAGCGGAATGGACACCAACAAGGGCGAAGCCTCCGACGGCGACGAGAACAATACCTACTGGGACCGCTACGTGAACAAGGCCTTCACCTCTTCCATGAAGCAGACGCTCACAGACCTTCCCGAGGGTGAATACACGCTCAGTATGCTCATTCGCGGTGCTACGAACTTCAACGCAGTGGCTTCGCTCACCGCACGTCCCGCCGAAGGCGAGGCTCGCACCGTTAGCGCCAACTACACCGGTCAGGGCAACACGACCATCGAAGGCAGTGGCTACCAAAACGGTTGGACCAAGCTCACCCTCGATCCCCTTGCCGTCAATGCCGGCGAAGAAGTGGACATCGAAGTGAGCGGAAAGGCCGACGCTTCCTCTTGGTGGAGTCTTGACGACTTCTCGCTCGCATTCAAGAGCACCAAGGTCGACGGCATCGAAACCATTGTAGCTTCCGGCGAACTCGACGAGACCGCTCCCGCTTACTCCATTGACGGACGTCGCGTGGATCCCGCCAAGTACAAGGGCCTCATCATTCAGCGCGGAAAGAAAGTAATCCGCAAGTAACGCACACAAGCATTCCGACAACAAACGCAAGAGCGCCGCGAACAAATCTGTTCGCGGCGCTCTCACTGTTTATGGGACGAGGCTTCTTTTTATGGGGGCGAGGTTTTCAAAACCTCGCGCTCTACGCGGCTTTTGCCAAGAAGAGCCACCTACAAATGCTGCGCCAGGAAGCGCTCCATGGCGCGGTAGAAATCGAAGCGGTTCTCTTGATTGGCGAAGCCGTGGCCTTCGTTGTCCTTCACCATATATTCCACCTCCACGCCGCGCTGGCGCAAGGCTTCCACCATCTGGTCGCTCTCTGCCTTGTTCACGCGCGGGTCTTTTGCGCCTTGCGCAATGAACAGCGGAGCCACTATGCGGTCTGCATGAAGCGCCGGCGATGTGGCGGCAAGTTGTTCTTTGTCCGTCTCGGGGTTGCCCACCTGCTCGTACATCATCTCTAACACCGGACGCCAATAGGGCGGAATGGTTTTCATGAACGTGAACAGATTCGATACCCCCACGTAGTCAATGCCGCAAGCGTAGAGTTCGGGTGTCAGCGTAAGACCCGCCAGAACAGCATAGCCGCCGTAGCTTCCGCCGTAGATGGCCACGCGGTGAGCGTCTGCAATGCCCCGTTCTATGAGCCAGTTCACACCGTCGGTAATGTCGTCCTGCATCTTCAGTCCCCACTGCTTGTAGCTCGCCTCAAGGAAGCGACGGCCGTAGCCCGTGGAACCGCGAAAATTCATTTGGAACACCGCATAGCCGCGGTTCGCCAAAAACTGAACTTCCGACGAATAGCCCCAGCAGTCGCGCGCCCACGGCCCACCGTGCGGATGGACCACGACAGGCAGGTTCCGTGCTTCTTCCAAGCCCAGTCCGTTGGGCAGCGTGAGGTAAGCTTCTATCTCAAGGCCATCGCGCGTGGTGTAGTTCACCGGAAGCATCTCGTTCATGTCCTCTTTGTGCAACCAAGGAGCCAAGTCGGCGAGGTGCGTCATGGAGTCCGTCTCCACATCGTAGAACCAATAAGCACCACGTGTGCGGTCGCCGCCCACATAGACCAAGTAGTGCTCCTCAGCCTTGTCGGAGTCGGCAATGCCAAGGCGCTGGCCCGGAAAATGCGCTTGGATGCGTTCGCGGAAGGCTCGTTCCGCTTCGTCGAAATAGTGGCGCACGGGTTCTTTGTGGCCGGTGCAGTAGACGCTCAGCAACTTCTTGCGGCGGCGCGAGTAGCTGATGCTGCTTATGTCGTAGCGCTCGTCGGCATAGAGCAGTTCCAGTTCTTCACACGTGGCGGGATTCATACGGACAAGCACCGTCTTGTCCCGACCGAGGTTCGTGGCCGCATACACCTCGCGGTCGTCCGGCGTGAACTCCATGAAGCTCACCCCTTCGCGGAAGTTCGTTGTCAGCACAGCACGGAATGGTTCGTCCTCCGTGTCGCGGTAAAGCACCTGCGTGTTCACTCCATCCACGATGGCTGTTGCCGCACGCAGGCGGCCTTGGTGGTCGGTCATCCAACCCTGGTAATTTCCGGGATTCTCGGCAAGCAAGGTCAGTTCTCCCGTTGCAAGGTTTAGCCGGTACGGGTCGAAGACCTCCGGGTTGCGGCGGTTGAGGCCGATGAGCACATAGTCCGGTTGCTCCTCAAGGTCGTCGATGAGCGTGGTGCGCACACCCGGAAATGCCGTGTAGGCGCGAAGGTCCGTGCCGTCGGTGTTCACACCGTAGAGCTGGTAGTTCTCGTCGCCGTCGGTGTCTTTCATGAAAAGGATGCGGCCGTTGTCGGCCCACATGTAGCCCGCCACGCTGCGGTCCGTCTCGCTCGTGAGGCGAAGAGCGGGAGTAGACGTGTCGGCAACCTTGCGCACAAACACGTTCATGCGGTCGGCATAGGGCGCCATATAGGAAAGGTATGTTCCGTCTGGCGAAAGTTGGAATGCAGTCTGTTCCGAATTGCGGAAGAAGTCTTCAAGAGGAATATGGTTCATGGAAAAAGTATTGTAGATATTAAAACGGGGCTGCGATGTACTCGGACGCTCTAAAACGCTCCCTTCGTGCAGCCCCTTTCGTGCAAAATGCGCTGTAAAGTTATGCAAATGCACGCTTAGCTCTCGCCCGAAATGCACAAAAAGCCCCTTTTCTTGCCTATAAGGCTATCAAAAACGCTTGCCGATTGGCAGAAAACCGCATTTTTCTTACCTTTGCTTTAGCTCAGAGCCCTTTAGAAGCCCTATGCACTAAAGGAAAATCCCTTTTTGGTTTATGAACGAATCTTCTTTCCTTATATATTTTCTGCTGTCTTGCCTGCTGATAGGAGCATTGAGCCTCTTCGTCAACTATGCGTGGCGAACAAGGCTCATTGACCGCATCGTCGTGAGGCGCATCTTGCGTCGTCCCTACAGAGAACCCAACGACAACGAGACAGAAGTGTGTGTGGAAGAAGCGCTCCGCTGCATGAATGTCCATTTCGACAAGCACAAAAGCGACGATGAGGATTTCTTAGACTACTCGTTCCGTTTCCAGGACGGCAATTTCGTTATCATCGTACAAAAGGAAAACACACGCATGCTCCGCATCCTCTTTCCCAATATATATGAAGGGAAAATTGACGACATTGACATGGTGCGCAGCTGCTGCAACGACTTCAACCGCAACTTTGCGGGCGTTACGGCTTTCTACGACATTGATCAAACCACGAAGGCCGTGCGCATTCATCTCGAATGTGGCGTGTCGCGCATGACGCAAGCCGAAGAACTGGCTTTTGTGATGACCAGACTCTTGCAGGAATGTTTCAGCACTTGCCGTGCGTTGCAACAGTTGCTCGATCAGACCATATCATATAACCATCGCGCCAACAGCCTGGACCGCGAATACGTGGAAGTCCGCGACGACCAGTTCGAATCGCTCATCGACGAGTGCGAAGTGCGGCACGGGGCCTCAGCCTCCATTCCCGAAGGGCGCTTCCGTCTGGGAAAGGCCTCTTCCGTCACCCTTGGTTCTTGGCTCGACACGATGGACTACCTCATCGGGTGCGACATCAAGCGCCTGCGCATTGTCTCTCCCCAAGGAACCGTCTTCGAGACCGAAGAACTCAGTGCCATAGAGCATTTCTGCCTCAAAGATGCCGTCACAATACGGAGAGATGACAACGGAATCATCACCGGCTGCGACGACGCCACGCTCGAAGTGCTCTTCGAACCCTTCGCCCCCAACGAAAATCCGTCCGGGCTGTCCAACCTTCACGTCCTTCGCCTCTTCTTCCGCGCCGAGAAAGTGGCGAAAGCCCTCGATGCGCTCTATGTACGCATGACCTACGTCGTTCCACAGTGCGGCACGCTCAATCCGCAGCCCGAATCGCATTTCGACCAAAACCTCCACCCAATATCCGGCAGCCAACTCATTGCCGTGAATCTTGCATCCATGCAGACCACGCAAGCCGAATTGCGTTTCATGCTCGGCGACGCCCTGGACAAAATGGCTGAAGGCAAGCAGCACGAACTTACGCCCGAACAGCACATCATGTTGCGTTTCCAACAGTTCGACGAAGAATATCTCGTGGCCAAAGGCAACCGCTTTTTCCGCGAGAAGTGCTACGTCGACGCCGTCTACTACCTTACGCAAGCGTGGCAACGCGTCAACGCCCGCATGACAGCTCCCGACAAATCAGAACATCCGCTCCTCCTCGACCTTTCCGAGTGGATCGGCACTTCGCTCTACAAGCTCGGTCTTTACCAAAAGGCGTTCTACTACATCGACATGCTCCAGATGAAGTCACGTTCAGACTACGCCATGCTCTACGTCGATTGCCTCATTGCAATGAAGGACTGGCGCGCACTTCCCTGGATAAACGACCGCCTCAACGACGTGAAGAACCAAATGCAAGCCCTTCGTCAAAACGACGAAGAAGTGCCCTTAAACGCTCATAAGTTCCTCAACTTTCTCCTCCGACGTCAAATCCACGTCATGGTAGAACTCGACCAACTCGATGAGGCCGAAGAGGCTTGCAAGAAGATAATGCGCTCGGCAAATTACGATTTCGCCCTCACCGAACTCGCACACATCAAACAGCTGCGCAAGGAAAAGGACGAAGACAACAAGCCCAACGCTCCCGAAACGGAAGAGGCTGACCCCTTTGCCGAACTGTAGCAAAAGCGCAAGCCACCAAAACACAATAAGAACCGAACAAACTACAACACCAAAGCCATGCCTTTAATTTCCCCTTCATTGCTCTCTGCCGACTTCGGCAATCTTCAACGCGACATCGAAATGCTTAACCGCAGCGAGGCCGACTGGTATCACCTCGACGTGATGGATGGCGTGTTCGTGCCCAACATCTCTTTCGGCTTCCCCGTGATGCAAGCCATGGCGGCACATGCCACCAAGCCCCTCGATGTACATCTCATGATTGTACAACCTGAGAAATTCATCAAGGAAGTAAAAGCCCTCGGCGCCAAAGTGATGAACGTCCACTACGAGGCTTGCAACCACCTCCACCGCGTTGTGCAGCAAATCAAGGCCGAAGGCATGATGGCGGGTGTAACCCTCAATCCCCACACGCCCGTTAGCGTGCTCGAAGAAATCATCCGCGATGTCGACCTCGTCATGCTCATGTCCGTCAACCCCGGTTTCGGCGGACAGAAGTTCATAGAACATTCCCTCGACAAGACCCGCCGCTTGCGCGAACTCATTGACCGCACAGGTTCAAAGGCGCTCATCGAAATAGACGGCGGTGTAAACCGCCAAACCGGTGCACAACTCGTTGCTGCCGGCGCCGACGTGCTCGTGGCAGGCTCTGCCGTGTTCAATGCCGCCGACCCCGAAGCCGAAATACACGCACTCAGAACATTGGGCGAATAAGAGCTCATACTTATCAACCATCTAGCCGAAAGCATAACACTCCAACAAATGCAACCCCTCATTTCCGACTCGGAACTCTTTGCTCTCATGCAAACCATCCAGCAGAGCCGCCACATTGTCATCTGCGCACACCGCGGACCCGACGGCGACGCCGTAGGTTCATCGCTCGGATGGGCAGAATATCTGCAGAACCTCGGGAAAAACGTAGACATCGTTCTCCCCAATCCCTTCCCCGACTTTCTGCGCTGGCTCCCCAACACGCACGCAATCCACTATTATGCGCGTCACGAGGTTGAAGCCACGCGTATCATTAACGAAGCCGACCTCATCTTCTGTCTCGACTTCAACGGCTTGGCGCGTCTGCAAGATATGCAGGGTGCCGTAGAACGGTCGAAGGCCGACAAGGTGATTATAGACCATCACCTCAATCCCGACCGCACCATCGCCAAACAAGTCATCTCTTTCCCCGACGCTTGCTCCACGAGCGAACTCGTGTTCCGCCTCATCGTGCAGCTCGGCGGCTTCGAAAGCATGACGCGCATGGGGGCCACGTGCATCTATACGGGCATGATGACCGACACCGGCGGATTCACCTACAATTCCAGCCGTCCCGAAATCTACGAAATCATTTCCATGCTCCTTACAAAGGGCATCGACAAGGACAAAATATACCGAAACGTATTCAACGTCTATTCCGTAGACCGCATGCGCCTGACCGGCTACATCCTCTACGAGAAACTTGCGTTTTATGCTCACAACAAAGCCGCTCTCTTCACACTCACGCGCGACGAGATGAAGCGTTTCAACTTCATTCGCGGCGATGCGGAAGGCTTGGTCAATATGCCGCTCCAAGTGAAAGGCCTGCGCTTGAGCATATCTCTGCGCGAAGATACCGAACGCGACGTGGTGCGCGTCTCGCTCCGCTCGGTCGACGATTTCCCGTGCAACAAAATGGCGGAAGAGTTCTTCAACGGCGGAGGACATCTCAATGCCTCCGGCGGCGAACTGCCTTTCCCGCTCTCCGAAGCCGTGAAAACGGCAGAGCGCGCCATTGAGGCTTACGCCCATTTGCTCTAAACCCGACAAGAAACAAGAACTAAACGAAACAACCAAAACCCAGACAATTATGATAACAGCTCAAGACAAGGCATTGCTCGAAAAGAAGGGCATCAGCGAAGCGCAGCTCGAAAAGCAGCTCCAGTGTTTCAAGACCGGCTTCCCGTTCCTTAAGTTGGCCGGTGCAGCCAGCGTGGAAAAAGGCATTCTCGTTCCCGACGCTGAGGCTTCGGACGCTTTCCTCAAGGCTTGGGCCGACTATACCGCCCATGCCGAACACCGTGTGGTGAAGTTTGTTCCCGCTTCGGGAGCTGCCAGCCGCATGTTCAAGAATATGTTCGCCTTTGCCGACGCTTCCTACGACGTGCCCACCACCGACTTCGAAAAGGAATTCTTTGCGCGCATCCACGATGCCGCTTACTTTGCCGACCTCGATGAGGCTTGTCGCCGCATCCACTCGCTAGGCATTGACGAACTGCTCGCGGCAGGACGTTACAAGGACGTTGTGCGCGCCATGCTCGGTGCCGACGGTCTCAACTACGGCGCTCTGCCCAAGGGCTTGTTGAAGTTCCACAAATATGCCGACGGTTCGCGCACTCCCCTTGAGGAACATCTCGTGGAAGGCGCACTCTATGCACGCGAAAACGACGGAACGGTAAACGTTCACTTCACTGTTTCGCCCGAACACCGCGCGCTCTTTGAGAAGCTCGTAGCAGAGAAAGTGCCCGCCTATGAAAGTAAATATGGCGTGAAGTATCGCGTTTCCTTCTCCGAACAAAAGCCCAGCACCGACACTGTGGCTGCCAACCCCGACAATACGCCTTTCCGCAACGCCGATGGCAGTCTGCTATTCCGCCCCGGCGGTCACGGCGCGCTCATTGAAAACTTGAACGACATCAGTGCCGACGTAGTTTTTGTGAAGAACATCGACAACGTTGTGCCCGATCGTCTCAAGGATGCCACAGTACGTTACAAAAAGCTCCTTGCCGGTGTGCTCGTGACGCTTCAGGCACAGGCCTTTGCCTATCTCCGCAAACTCGACAGCGGTAAGTACACGATGGATGAGCTTCGCGAAATGCTCCAGTTCGTACAAAAGCGTCTCTGCACGAAGAATCCCGAAACCAAGTTGCTCGAAGATACCGAACTTGCCATTTATCTCCGCAAGAAGCTCAATCGTCCGATGCGCGTGTGCGGAATGGTGCGCAACGTGGGCGAGCCTGGTGGCGGTCCGTTCCTTGCCTACAACAGCGACGGCACGGTTTCTCTTCAGATTCTCGAAAGTTCGCAGATCGACATGGACGACCATGAAAAGAAGGCCATGTTTGAGAAAGGCACCCACTTCAATCCCGTGGACCTCGTGTGCGCTGTGAAGAACTATAAGGGCGAAGCTTTCAACCTTCCCGAGTATGTCGATCCCCAGACCGGCTTCATTTCCCACAAGAGCAAGGACGGCAAGGAACTCAAGGCTCTCGAACTTCCCGGCCTTTGGAATGGTGCGATGAGCAACTGGAGTACCGTCTTCGTGGAAGTACCCCTCGAAACGTTCAACCCTGTGAAGACCGTCAACGACCTTTACCGCGAGCAGCATCAGTAGGCCCCACACACACTTATATATAAGGTACGGCTCCGCGCAGCCTTCTAGGCCGTTGCGGAGCCGACCTAAACTTTACGCTTTTAGAAAAACTATTGTCAGCAACATGTCAGAAATCAGTTTGTCCACGCTCTTTTTGCTCTTCTTCAAGTCTGGCGGCCTCACGCTGGGCGATGGCTATGCCGTGTTGGCACCTTTGCGGAAGTCCATCGTCGACGAGCAGAAATGGATGACGCGCGACGACTTCGACCGTCAGGTGGCCCTCGTACAAGCTGTGCCAGGCATTTTCAATGTGAACCTCGCAGCGTTCCTGGGTTATGCCTTGCTCAAGTGGAAAGGCTGTGCCGCTGCGCTGCTCGGCATGGTGCTCCCGGCGTTTGCCGTGCTCCTGCTCTTTGCCGGCGTGTTCGACAACGTGCGCGACGACCATGTGGTGAAAGCCTTCCTTGCGGGAGCGCGTCCCGCCATCGTCGTGTTGCTGCTTTTGCCACTTCTGCAGATTGTACGCAAGTCAAACTTGATGCTCAGCACCGTGTGGATTCCCATCGGCGCTGCCATTGCCATCGTGCTGCTTGGCGTTTCGCCCGTCTATGTGGTGGCAGGACTTACCGTGCTTGGCGTGCTCTATGCCGTGCTTGTCATGTCGCACGAACACTGAAAATGCCTTACCGCAGCGTGTCAAAAATTCTTTTTCTCAATCCAAATCCCGACAGATGTTAGCGTTGCTATTTCTTTTCCTCAGTTTCTATCAGTTAGGCTTCTTTGGCTACGGCGGAAATGCCGCATCCATGTCCATCCTAGAGCACGAGACCATCACCCTGCACCATTGGTTTACGCCCGAACAGCTTGCCGATCTCATGACGCTCTGTCGCGCATTGCCTGGCGGCACGGGAGTGAATGCAGCCACTCTGAGCGGATATGTGGCCAGCGGTGGAAACCTCGGCTTCT
Source organism: Prevotellamassilia timonensis (assembly GCA_963589615.1). GTDB lineage: Bacteria > Bacteroidota > Bacteroidia > Bacteroidales > Bacteroidaceae > Alloprevotella > Alloprevotella timonensis_A. The sequence continues at coordinate 5,493 of CAVALA010000026.1, read as the reverse complement.
GGCCCACTGCCGGTTTTTGCGCCGTGGGTGTCGTTGCGCTGTGCCTTGCCGCCGCCACGTGGACGTTCATCGTAAGCCGACTGAACAACCACGAACTCACTCGCAACGTGCTCGACTGTGTGCTCGTGCTGCTCCGTCCGCTTGTGCCCGGACTTATTGCTGCTGCCGCGCTGATGATGATGACGGAAGGAAACTTTGGTTCGCTTTCCACCTCTCCCTGGCATTTTTGGATTAGTCTGTTCCTTGCGGCAAGCGCTTTTGTGGGCATCAAAATATACCGCATCAATGCTACCTTTATGGTGGTGATTTGCGGCATTGCAGGAGTCGTGCTTTTCTGATTGGATAGACTGCCGCACAACGTGCTTATGCGAAACGTTTCGCATGCGCTGAGTTTTTGGCCGTACGCTTTGTAAAGTGTATTTACCAAACTGCTTTTTTGCTGACGAAAAATAACTATTGGAGCGCAATCGGTATGGTTGCGCTCCAATAGTTTTGTTATTAATAACGTAACTTTGCAAAACATTAAGCACGAATCCTTGACTAAATCAAAAATTTCCGAGAAAGCATGAGTTTCAATCTTCCCAAGACTGAAAAAAAGAGAGTGGTAATCGTAGGCGGTGGCTTCGGTGGCCTCAAACTTGCCAACAAACTTCGCAAAAGCGATTTCCAGGTGGTTCTTATTGACCGCAACAACTACCACCAGTTCCCTCCCCTCATTTATCAGATTGCTTCGGCCGGTATTGAGCCCAGCAGCATTTCGTTCCCCTTTCGCAAGATCTTCCAAAAGCGCAAGAACTTCTTCTTCCGCATGGCCGAAGTGCGCTCCATCTTCCCCGAACACAAAATAATCCAGACCTCCATCGGTAAGGTCCACTACGACTACCTTGTGTTGGCAGCCGGTGCTACCACCAATTTCTTCGGAAATGCCAATGTCGCAGCAGAAGCTATGCCGATGAAAAACGTGAGCGAGGCCATGGGACTCCGCAATGCGCTCCTCGACAATTTTGAACGCGCGCTTACCTGCGCCACCGACAAGGAACGTCAGGAACTCCTCAACGTAGTCATCGTGGGCGGCGGTGCCACCGGTGTGGAAATAGCAGGTGCACTTTCCGAAATGAAGAACTTTGTGCTTCCCAAGGACTATCCCGACCTTCCCACGTCGCTTATGCACATCTACCTCATTGAAGCCGGTCCGCGACTCCTTGCCGCCATGAATCCCGACTCTTCAGCCAAGGTGGAGAAGTATCTGCGTACGATGGGTGTGAACGTGCTGCTCAACAAGATGGTGACCGACTACAAGGACCACCGCGTCATGCTCAAGGACGGCAGTTCCATTGCCACGCGTACGTTCATTTGGGTGAGCGGTGTGGCTGCACAGCCTGTGGGTAACCTCGATCCGAGCCACCTTGGCCGTGGCCGTCGCATCGTGGTGGACGCTTTCAACCGCGTGGAAGGACTCGACGGCGTCTTCTCCATAGGCGACCAGTGCATCATGCCTCAAGGCGATGACAAATGGCAAGGTGGCCATCCGCAGCTGGCACAAGTGGCCATTCAGCAAGGCAACCTTTTGGCCAAGAACCTCCGCCGCCTTGAGGCTGGCAAGGAAATGAAGCCTTTCCACTACAAGAATCTCGGTACCATGGCTACGGTGGGCCGCAACCGCGCCGTTGCCGAATTCAGCAAGATGAAGTTCGGCGGTTTCCTCGCCTGGGTACTTTGGCTCGTGGTGCATCTGCGCTCCATTCTTGGCGTGCGAAACAAGATGATTGTGCTCTTCAACTGGCTTTGGAACTATGTGTCCTATTCCCAGTCGCTTCGCATGATTATTTATGCCAAGAAAGCCAAGGAAGTGCGCGAGCGCGAAGAGCGTCTTGCCTCAACCCACTGGGGTACCGACCTTCTGAGCGAAGGCTCTGAAGACTTGCGTGAAAAAGAGAACGAAGCAAAATAGGCCATAGCCTGTTCACATACAAATAAAATACGCCAAACGGCGGAACTGCAACATTCAGCGTTGACAGTTCCGCCGTTTGGCGTTCGAGGGTCTCGGTTGTTTGAACGTTTTGACTTCTACGAATAGAAAAAGCCTTAGGCTTCCGTTATCCCAGAGCGTACGAAGGTTTCAAAGAAACTTTGCAGGTCGCCACTTTCGTATCGGGAGAAACACAGCGATGCCGTTTTCACCGAACGGAAACCGACTTCTTCCACTTGTCTGAGGTCCGTGATTTTGCCTTCTGTAATGAGCCGCTTGAGTTCTGCCACACGGTAGCGCGAAATGTATTCGTGCACATCGTTGTAACCTTGCGAACGCAGACTCTGAAGCACCACGTGGCGGTTGAAACCGGCCAAGCGGCACAGGCGGTCGCGGTTGAACGTAGCGTCGCGGTAGGGCTTTTCGTTTTGCATCACATATTCCATCACCTCAAAGCGGTGAAGGTTAGCTTCGTTGAAGTCCTCCGTTTCGGTCTGCGTGATTTCCACGTTGGTAGGACGTTTATCCACCTTACGGAACGTGGGATACTGCATGGCCTCTACCGTAGGCCGTAGCGTACGGAAGAAGAGAAACATGTTGACCAGCGTGAAAAGAAGAATGTAAATCGTGAGCAACGTCAGGTTGAAGAATACGGTGATGACCACAAAGAAAAGCGATGTCAGTCCCAACGCAGCCCCGTAGAAGATGATGTCGCGCGGAAGTTCCATGCGCTTCACCAGTTTGTGCGGAAGTCTGAAGATGTTGGCAATGTAGTAGCCCGAAAGTATCAGTGCAATGATGCGCAGCACGACGTCGCCCGAAAGGAAATATTCCATGATGTCGTTGCTGTTGTAAACGTTTGCCAAGTTGCTTCCCGCAGCAGCTCCTATGGTGTAGATAAACATAAGTACGAGCGCAGGCGTGGCATATCCCCACATTCGCCCCCATTGCAGATAGCCCGGCATACACAGGCCCAACGGGTAGATGCTGAGCAAGTAGGAGCAGGCCAGGAGATAAATGAGCAGTACGGGGTGGAGAATGCCCAAGGCGGGGATGGATTCGTGGGTGGCTACGAAAAGTAGTCCGCCGCAATAGAGCAGACACATCAGCAACATAATCCAGGCCTGTGACAAGAACTGCACACTGCGGCGTGCCAGGTAAAACATCACCAGGCTCATCATGAGATGGGCCGTCGCGGCAAATTCAACTGTTATGAGCAATAACGTACGCATAGCTTCACGATAACTTAACGAGTGGGGTTTAAACGCGCAAAAGTATAAATCTTTTGCGAGCAAATTGGCTGAAAGGAATTATAATTCGTACTTTTGTGCTTCAAAAAGGTGGCAAAATCCGTGAAAAGTGCCCCACGCTCCGCGTTTTCTCTCATCTCCAATCGTCGCGAAGCGCTTGTTTGTGGACACTTCTGCAGGTCCCCTTTTTTATTTATTTGATATGGCAACCCCCACACCCGACGACAAGATATTCAGAATAGACATCGACAAAGTTCTTGCGGACAAAGCAGGCACTAAAGCCCGCTATGTGCCGCGCTTTGTGCGTGCTTGGCTCAAGCGCATAGTCCATCAGGATTGGATAAACGTCTTTATGGAGCAAAAAGGCAGTCTTCAAGGTGTGCCTTGGCTTGATGCTGTCGTTGACTATCTCGACATGAAACTTCAAGTGGACGGCCTGGAAAATCTGCCCGACGACATGGACGGACGGCGCTTCACCTTTGTGAGCAATCATCCGCTTGGCGGCCCCGACGGCATAGCTCTTGGTCAAATTCTTGGACATCGCTACGACGGCCGCATCAAGTATCTCGTCAACGACCTCTTGATGAATCTCCACGGCTTGGCGCCGCTTTGCGTGCCTATCAACAAAACGGGAAAGCAAAGCCGCGACTTTCCGCGCCTCGTGGAAGCCGCATTCACGAGCACGGACCACATCATCATGTTTCCTGCCGGACTTTGTTCGCGGCGCGAGAAAGGCATTATTCACGACTTGCCGTGGGCTAAAACCTTCGTGACGAAAAGTGTGGAAACCCACCGCGATGTGGTGCCCATCCATTTTAGCGGATGCAACTCCGACCGCTTCTACCGCATAGCCGGGCTTTGCAAACGGCTACACCTAAAAGTCAACCTTGCCATGCTCTATCTGGCCGACGAGATGTATCTGAACCGCGGAAAAACCTTCCGCGTGACGATAGGGAAGCCAATTCCCTGGCAAACCTTCGACGCTACAAAGCGCCCCGCCGAATGGGCGCAATACGTAGAGAACATTGTTTACGAACTTCCTCTTTGAATAAAATATGCAACCTATCATTCCTCCAGTTGACAAAGCGCTCATTAAAGCAGAGTTGACGCCCGAACGCCGTTTGCGCACAACGAACAAAGCCGGCAACGAGATTTATGTGGTCACTTACCAACAAGCGCCCAACGTGATGCGCGAAATAGGACGCTTGCGCGAGATAGCTTTCCGTGCAGCCGGCGGAGGCACCGGCATGAGCCTCGACTGGGATGAATTCGACACGTGTGAGCACCCTTACTACCAGCTCATCGTGTGGGACCCGGAAGTTGAACTCATTCTTGGCGGTTATCGTTTCCTTCCGGGCGGCGAAATACGTTATGCCGCCGACGGACAACCCATTTTGGCTACGAGCCATATGTTCCACTTCTCTGACGATTTTATCAAAAACTATCTTCCCGACACAGTGGAACTCGGTCGCTCCTTCGTGACGCTCGAATATCAGAGCACCCGTGCCATGAGCAAAGGACTCTTCGCTTTGGACAACCTGTGGGATGGGCTTGGTGCGCTCACCGTGGTGATGCCTAACGTGAAGTATTTCTTTGGCAAGATGACGATGTATCCTTCGTTCAACCGTCAGGCACGCGATATGATACTCTACTTCCTTCGCAAACATTTTGGCGACAAAGACGGCATGGTCACTGCTGTGAATCCCATATCCATCGACACGCCTGAAGCGGAGCTTGAGCAACTCTTTACGTTCGACGACTTCAAGAGTGATTATCGCATTCTGAATACGTCTGTCCGTAAACTCGGTTACAACATACCTCCCCTCGTTAATGCTTACATGGGACTGAGTCCCACCATGCGCGTGTTCGGTACTGCCATCAACCACGAATTTGGCGAAGTAGAGGAGACTGGAATCTTCATTGCCGTCGATGAAATTCTTGAAAACAAGCGAATGCGCCACATTGACACCTTTGCTGCAGAGCATCCCGAGAGCATGAATCTCTTTGAGCAGATATTCCGCAACCGCTCGTTGGAAAATCAACAAGAGTAAAAGTATCCCGATTTAGGAATAGACGATGCAGACGCATTCAAGGCATTGTCCGTTCCTAAATCGGGATACTTTTGGTACTTGCTTACACCAAAGTTTGTGCAACCAACCTTCAGCCTTCAGCCTCTTCAGGTTCATGGAGGCTTTTTTGTTGCACTTCTTTTGCTGTTTAGTAATGTTCAAAAAATAACTTCCGCAGAATTTGCAAGCGCGGAGCGGGCTGAAA
>CAVALA010000025.1:0-38159 GCA_963589615.1 Prevotellamassilia timonensis | reverse complement strand
CCTTTCTTTTCTTGCATTGGCACCTGGGAATAAATCGTACAGTAATGCTCATGCCGAGCGTACCAAATAAGAGCAAAGCACTCGTCGCTGTACGAGTGCTTTGCTCTTATTACGTTTTGTCAGATAGAAATGTGTGAAGAACTGCTAGCCCTAGCTGGGACGGAAGGTTTACTTGAAAGGCGGAAGTTCAATGACGGTACCCACCGCCACGTTGTCGGCGTTCTTAAGATGGTTGTGCTTAACCACTTTGTTGACGTAGGCATCAGAGCCATAATGACGACGGACGATACGCGTAAGGTTTTCACCGGCTTTGACGGTGTGCTTCACCGTTTGAGGCTTCTCGGGGGTAGCTTGCGGTTCTGTTTTTGCGACAGGAGCCTTCTCGGATTGTGCATTTGATTGCGAAGTTGTCGCAGCGGAGGGAGTAGAACCGCTGGAGGTTGACTGATTCGAAGTTTGAGAAGACTGTGAGGCGGTTGCGGTTTGAGGCATTTCCTTCTTTTGAGAAGCTGCTGCCGTATCGGCTTTGGCAGGCGGCAAGGCTTTACCGGACTTCGATGAGGTTTGCGATTGCACCTCGGGTGCTATGGGGGCTTCGGGAACATCTGTAAACAAACATTCGGGACAAAGCACACGGAAATAACCCGCAAAGTAGCACAAACCCATCAGCACCAATGCACAAAAGGCGAGTGCCACATATTTCCAGGCATTGCGCTTGCGTGGCGAAGGTACTTCTTCGTAGACATAACCTGCTATGCTGCTCGAAGTGCGCTCTTGTGCGGGCACTTCGTCCGAAGGTGTAGTGACGGGTTGAGGGCTGCTCACTTCTATTTCTTCCTCTTCAAGAGGAACAGCGACAGTGCTTGAAGAATGTTGCTCTTCATTCACAACGGACTCAATCGTGGACGTATCCTGAGGATGTTCGTTATCGTTTGAAGTTTCTTCTTTCGCTGCGTTGTCCTCGTGATGAACATGATTGGTTTCTGCCTTGATGTCTTCAGCCGGTAATTTGTTGTCAGTTGAATCTACTGAAGTTTGAGATTGTTGCGTTATTTCGCTGGCCGACTCGACTTCGGGCACGACAGACTCACTATTTTTGTTAGAAAGAGCGCTAGGAGCCGATGGTTCGGACAAGTTGATAATCTCCGTGTCGGCAAGTTCGCCTTCCTGTTCCTGTTCACTCAATGCTTCAGCCTTTTCATCCGATGTGGAAGAGTTCTCCGTATTAAAGCTGGCACCATTCTCTATGCCATCCACATCGGTTGTTTCCGTTTCGTCCTCCTCTGCATCGTCTAGCACATCAGTGTCGGGTTCTAGCGGCTCGGCCGAATCTACTGTGTTAAGCTCCTCTGTATCCGTTTCGTCGTTAAGATCAACGGCTTCGAAATGGGCAAAGGGTTGGTTCACGAGTTCCTTGAGAGCGGCATCGGGCGAAAAAGAAACTTTTGTATGTCCGCTTATCTGGAAGCGTTCACCCGTATTGATATTGATGCTTTCGCGCTCACCGACGGACACCAATTTGAACGTGCCAAAACTTTTAATCTTGACATACTTGTCCTCAAGAAGTCCATTTCCGACAAGTTCGAAGAATTTTTTGACGAAGCTTTCGGCTTGCGACTTCTCTATCTGCGCTTGCGATGCCAGACGTTCTGCAAGTTCAAAAGGTGTTATCTTCTTTTTCATTGATGGGAGTTTCAGTCTATGAGTGAGGCGAAGGCGCAATGAATGATTGCATTAGAGAAAGCGATGGGAATAGTAATCCCTGCCGCGCAACTGTTTTTTACGCGTTTTGCGTATTGATTTTTTCCTTGAACACGTTGCTTTGCTTAAAGGCCAGCACGAGTTTTGGCGGAATGAGTTTGCGTTGCTTGGTGGACGGGTTCACAATGACGCGCTCGAGCTTTTTCTTCACCTCGAACGTGCCAAAACCCGAAACGCTGAACGACGTTTCGTCGTCGAGCGCATCGGCTATAGAGGTGGCCATGGCGGCTACGAGCCGCTGTGCCTCTTTGGGGCTGACGCTGGCTTCTGCAGCCAACTTTGCAATAAAGTCCTTGTTGTTCACCGAATTAATCTAAAGGATGGGTTATATGGGGAAGTCCCCTTACGACATGCAGACGATGGCTGTGAGCAGACGCTTATTCTACGACTTCGCCGAAGAGGTCAAAGCCTTCGCAGTCGTTTATCTTTACTTGGTAGAACGCTCCAATCTGCAAAGGTGCGCCTTCCGTTTCGGCGATGAGCACTTCGCAGTCTACTTCGGGAGAGTCGAACTCTGTTCGGCCAATGTAGTATTCACCTTCCTTACGGTCAATGATGGTACGGAACGCGCTTCCCACCTTTTCTTCCGAGAGCGTAGCTGCTATTGACTCCTGAAGCGTCATCAACTTGTCGAGACGTTCTTCCTTGACATCTTCAGGCACGTCGTCTTCATAGTGTTCTGCGGCATAGGTTCCTTCCTCTTCGCTATAAGCGAAGGCTCCCATGCGGTCAAAGCGGGCTTCACGTACGAAGTCTACTAGTTCGGCGAAGTCTTCTTCGGTCTCACCGGGGAAACCTACCATCAACGTGGTACGAATGGTTATGCCGGGCACTTCTTTGCGCAGGGCGTTGAGAAGTTGCAGCGTTTCGGCCTTTGTGGTGTGGCGCTGCATGCGGCTGAGCATGTGATCGGAGATGTGCTGTAGGGCTATGTCGAGATAGTTGCAGACATTGGGATGCTCACGCATCACACGAAGGAGCTCCATGGGGAAATGGTTGGGATAGGCGTAGTGGAGGCGTATCCATTCCACACCGGGTATTTCGGCCATGCGCTCAATGAGTTCCGGAAGACGTTGCTCCTTATAGAGGTCTACTCCGTAGTAGGTGAGTTCCTGCGCAATAATCTGAAATTCTTTTGTGCCTTTGGCAACGAGGTCGCGCACCTCATCGAGAATCTCTTCCATGGGACGGCTTTTGTGCGGTCCGGTGATGATGGGGATTGCACAATAGGCGCACTTGCGGTTGCACCCTTCTGATATTTTGATGTAGGCGTAGTGTGAGGGCGTAGTGATTACGCGCTGCGCCGTGGTGCTTTCGTCGTACTGGCTACGCAGGTCTTCGAGGAGTTCTTTCCAATTGAACTTTCCGTAGAACTTGTCGACTTCGGGAATTTCGTCCTGAAGTTCCTGCATGTAACGTTCCGAGAGGCAACCCATTACATAGACACTGGAGAGTTTTCCCTCCTGCTTGAGTTCGCAGAGTTCAAGAATCATGTTGATGCTTTCTTCTTTTGCCGAAGCAATGAACCCGCAAGTGTTTACCACGGCTATGTCGCCGTGCATTTCGTCGGGATTGTGGAAAGCATTGAATCCGTGCTCTAGGAACTGGCTCATGAGACGTTCGGAATCGACAAGATTCTTGGAGCACCCCATGGTGATGATGTCTACGTTATGCATTATATAAAGTTGAGTCTTGTAAGATTGCGATGTTAGAAAACCCGGATATAGCACTAAAGGTCAGCCTAAATCAGATGGACTGTCCTTCGAAGAGTGTATCAACGAAGTCTTTGCTGTTGAAGGGCTGAAGATCGGTCATTTTCTCGCCCAGTCCGATGTATTTGACAGGCACTTTGAGTTGGTTGGATATGCCGATGACCACTCCGCCCTTTGCTGTGCCGTCGAGTTTGGTGATGGCGAGGGCGGTGACTTCGGTGGCTTTGATGAACTGTTTGGCTTGTTCGTAAGCGTTCTGTCCGGTGCTGCCGTCGAGCACGAGGAGCACTTCGTCGGGCGCACCGTCAACGACCTTTTGCATGACCTTCTTGATTTTGGTCAATTCGTTCATAAGACCGACTTTGTTGTGGAGGCGTCCGGCAGTATCGATGATAACCACATCGGCACCATTGGCCTTGGCAGAGTTGACTGTATCGTATGCCACACTTGCGGGGTCGCTTCCCATCTGTTGCTTAATGACGGGTACATCAACGCGTTTGCCCCAAATGTCAAGCTGTTCGATGGCTGCTGCGCGGAACGTGTCGGCAGCACCGAGCACCACCTTAAGTCCAGCTTGCTTGAACTGATAGGCAAGTTTGCCAATGGTGGTAGTCTTCCCCACTCCATTGACGCCAACGACCATGATGACGTAGGGCTTGCGGTCGGCAGTGATATTGAAACCTTCCGACTCGTCGTTACCACTTTTGGTGAGGAGTTCGGCAATTTCTTCCTTCAGTATGTTGTGGAGCTCGCTTGTGCTGACATATTTATCACGGGCCACGCGCTTTTCTATGCGCTCAATAATCTCGACTGTGGTGTCGGTGCCGACGTCGGAAGAGATGAGAATTTCCTCGAGTTGGTCAAGCACATCGTCGTCCACTTTGCTCTTTCCGGCAATGGCGCGAGTGAGTTTGCCGAAAAAGCTTTCTTTTGTCTTTTCGAGTCCGGCGTCGAGTACTTCCTTTTTTTTCTTTTTTGAGAAAATGTCAAATATGCCCATGTTAAGCGGTCGTTTTGATAGCAATATGCCCATGTTAAGCGGTAGTTTTGATAGCGGGGAAACGATTGTTGTACGCGTTGTGCAAGCGAAGCGCAGCAAATGCTTGACTTTGTGGCAACAATGCCCCAATTTGTTTTTGCAAACTTACGCAAAATAGGCGAGACGTGCACGGGTTTTGTTGTCAAAAGTGAATTTTACGGGTAGAATGAGAGGCTTGACCGCTTATGACGAAGCTTACACCTAGTCCAGCGATGAGCGATCCATGGGACTACACAAGACAGCGAAAGACCGAAAAAAGAGGATCTGCCACGAAGGGCAAATCCTCTGTTATCTTTCGATGCTTGGCTACGGAATAAGCCTTACACGCTGATAATCTAAAAAGTGAAGTGTGGGAATTCTTGATTAGTTCTTGAAGAAATCCTTAACAGCTTCGTTGGGCACCATCTGCTCGTCGAAGATGTAAGCACCAGTCTTGGGGCTCTTAACCATCTTGATAACCTTGGTGTATGAACGTCCGTCGGTCTTACCTTCCTGGAGCGTTGCGACTGTTTTCTTTGCCATGGTTTACTGTGGATTATTTGATTTCCTTGTGAATGGTCATTCTCTTGAGGATGGGGTTGTACTTCTTCAACTCCAAACGCTCGGGGGTGTTCTTGCGGTTCTTCGTAGTGATGTAGCGTGAAGTTCCGGGAAGTCCACTTTCTTTCATTTCAGTGCATTCGAGGATTACCTGAACGCGGTTGCCTTTAGCTTTCTTTCCAGCCATTTTATTCTACTGTTTTAGCCGATTACCTTAATATTTTTCCAATCGCAATATCCTTTGGCTACTGCACTCTGAAGTGCTGCATCCAAGCCGACCTTGTTGATGAGTCGCAGGCCAGCAGCGCTGATGCGGAGGCTGATCCAGCAGTCCTGTTCAACATAGTAGAATTTCTTCGTGAACAAGTTTACGTCAAACGAGCGCTTTGTGCGACGCTTCGAGTGAGAAACGTTGTTGCCAATCATGGCCTTCTTTCCTGTAATTTGACAAATCTTAGACATTGCTTGCGCGTTGTTTCTTGTGTGTAGTAAAAATTCGGTGGTCCCTTTATTGCTTCTCCGTCGGGTTTCAGAAGTTGTGGTTGCGTAATCTTGGGGTGGTATCTTAAATATTGACCGCCGAGAGCGTGGGTTCCACTTACGGGGTGCAAAGTTAGGAATATTTTATTGTACGACAAACGTTTGCGCGATTTTTTCTGCAAAAAGATAATTCTGAACGCGCAGAACTATCCCTTCCCTGTATCGAAAATGAGCAATATGGCTAAAAACTTCAGCCCGACTTGCTTCATAGAGAAGAACGGCCTCGTTTTTTAACACTGAGAATCGCGTAGATGCAGCCAAACAAGCAGTCGTACGAAAATAAGCCATTCTCAGCGCGCATAAATATACGCTTTTAGAGCAGAAATCTGCATATATACACGAATAAGACTGCATGCTTGCATAAAAACAGAGCGAGAGCCATTTTTTTCGTGCATTTCGAGCCTCAACGGGAAGGCTCGGAGGAAAAATTCCAAGGCAGCTCAAAAAAAATCCAAGCCTTGGAATTTTTTCGGGCCGCCTTGGAGTGATTACAGGAAGCGAACGACAAGCGTTTTTCGACCTTTTGCGTTTCTATTTGGACCTTCCATGCAGCAATAAAAAACCCTCCGAATTTAACATTCGAAGGGTTTATTAAGAACGAAAGATTGAGATTTCATGCGTTGCGACATCAAGCCTGCTCAGTCTCGCTTTCGGCGGGAGCCTCATCCTTGAGATAGTCGAGCAGCATGTGCATGGCTACACTCGTAGCGGCAGAAATATTCTTGTCGCGCCCGTTGTCTTCTTCGAGCATACGCGTTTCAAGGCGTTCGGCATTACCTACGGCAATCCAAATGGTGCCTACAATGACGCCAGCCTTGCCGCCATCGGGGCCGCCGGGGCCTGCATAGCCGGTGATGGCTACGGAGTAGTCCGTACCGAAGAGTTTGTTTGCGCCGATAACCATCTGACGTGCCACTTCTTCACATACGGCCGTTTTTTCTTCTATCACGCTGGCATCTACGCCGAGGAGTCCTTCTTTCACTTCGTCGGCATAGGCTATGAGGCCACCTTTGAAGTAATTAGAACTTCCGGGAACTGCAGTGATGACGCTTGCCACACGGCCGGATGTACAGCTTTCGGCCGTGCTGAGGGTCTTGCAGTCGCGCCAAAGGATTTCGTTGATTTCTTTACTTACGAGTTTGAGGTCTAATTCCATTTGTTTGGATGGGGTTATGGAGTTTGTTTGTATTCTTATATATAAAATGTCTTTGCTTTAGAGCGTAGTGCGCGAGTAGGCGGGTTTGTCTATGGAGCAGAAGTCGTGGTCGAGATATTTGAAGTAACCCGTGATGGCTATCATGGCCGCATTGTCGGTGGTGTAGCTAAAGCGGGGAATGTAGATGTCCCAACCTTTCTTCTCGGCACGTTCCTTGAAAGCGTTGCGCAGTCCGGTGTTGGCAGAGACGCCGCCGGAGAGTGCCACATGAGTGATGCCCGTCTGCTTCACGGCAAGGTCAAGTTTCTTCATGAGGATGTCCACGATGGTACGTTCAAGGGAGGCGGAAAGGTCTTCTTTATGGTGTTCAATAAAGTCGGGGTCGGCCTTGAGCTGATCGCGGAGGAAGTAGAGGAAGGAGGTCTTGAGACCGGAGAAGCTGTAGTCGAGTCCGGCAATATTGGGCTTGCTGAAGGAATAGGCTTTCGGATTGCCTTGGCGGGCAAGTTTGTCGATAATTGGACCACCGGGATAACCGAAGCCCATCACCTTGGAACATTTGTCCATGGCTTCGCCGGCTGCATCGTCGATAGTCTGCCCGAGAATCTCCAACTTGTTGTAGGCGCTAACCTTCACGATTTGGGAATTTCCGCCGCTCACGAGCAGACAAAGGAAGGGATAGGGCGGAAGGGGATGCTCGTCGTCCTTAGTCTGTATGAAGTGTGCAAGGATGTGGCCTTGCAGATGGTTAGCTTCTATGAATGGAATGCCGAGCGATACGGCCAAGCCTTTAGCAAAGGACACGCCCACAAGGAGCGAACCCATGAGGCCGGGACCGAGCGTAACGGCGATGGCAGAAAGCTCTTCCTTTTCCACACCGGCCTGCTTGAGGGCCTGGTCCACTACGGGCACGATGTTTTGCTGATGGGCACGCGAAGCGAGTTCGGGCACTACACCACCGTAGGCCTTGTGTACAGCCTGACTTGCGGTGACGTTGCTAAGCAAGTAGCCGTCGCGGAGCACGGCAGCGGAAGTGTCGTCGCAGCTCGACTCTATGGCAAGAATGGTAATCATTTGGCGTTGAGGAGAGGGGTTAATGGGTAAGGATTTCCAGTCCGTGTTCGGTCATGAGGAACGTGTGTTCCCACTGTGCGGAGGGCAACTCATCTTCGGTGACCACGGTCCATCCGTCTTCTTCGTCAATAAAGACGTCGCGGTCGCCCATATTGATCATCGGCTCTATGGTGAATACCATGCCGGGCACGAGGAGCATGCCGTGGTGGTGGGTGTTGTAGTGATCTACTTCGGGATCTTCGTGAAATTCAAGTCCCACACCATGGCCACAAAGTTCGCGCACCACACTGTAGCCGTTACGCTTGGCGTGCTTTTCTATAGCCTTACCAATGTCGCCCACAAACCCCCAAGGCTTAGCGGCTTCGGCGCCAATCTGAAGGCATTCTTTAGTGACGCGCACGAGTTTTTCCTTTTCGGGAGAGGTCTTGCCTATGATAAACATACGCGAGGCGTCGCTGAAATAGCCGTCGAGGATGGTGCTTACGTCCACGTTGATAATGTCGCCCTCTTCGAGCAGTTCGTATTCAGAGGGTATGCCGTGGCACACTACTTCGTTGATGCTTGTGCACACGCTCTTGGGGAAGCCCTCATAGTTGAGCGGAGCGGGTATGGCGCCGTGGGCTATGGTAAAGTCGTAAACGAGTTTGTCGATGTCGGCAGTGCTCATTCCGGCATGGATTTCCTTCTCCACGAGGTCAAGCACACCGGTGTTGACCTCTCCGGAGCGGCGTATGCCTTCTATCTGTTCGGGAGTCTTGATAAGTTTGCGCGTAGGCACAATTTCGCCTTTGTTCTGAAAACTGAGAATGCGCTTGTCGAACTCGGTAGGTTCCTGCCCTTTGGGTACGTACCAGTTTCTGACGTTTCTTCTTGACATGATGCTTTTATTAATAATAAGAACCGTTGCCAACCGGCGCAATCACCGCCGCAACTTGGTTCACGAAGAATTTTAGCATGCCGATGCTCTACGTTGAAAGGTGGAGAATGGCACATTTTATCTGTTCTTCTGCGTGCAAAGGTAACAATTTGACATAGATGTACAAGTCAACTCTGGCGGCAAATGCGCATACAGTGCTCCGAAATACCCCGAAAGAGGGAGTTGAACCGACTTTTTTGAGATGCGGACGCACACAGGCTTGCCTTTTCCGCAAAAAGTAATTACATTTGTGCACATTCACGACAAAATCAACCCACGATGGCTTCTGCACCTTACCCCGTAGGCATACAAACCTTTTCGGAAATACGCGAAAAGGGGTTTCTATACATCGACAAGACGGAACACGCATACCGCATGACACACATGGGCAAATACGTGTTTCTAAACCGTCCGCGCCGCTTTGGAAAGTCGTTGCTCGTGTCAACTTTACGGAGTTACTTCGAAGGTCGTCGCGAACTGTTCAAAGGTCTCGCCATAGAACGTCTAGAGAACAAGTGGGACGCCCATCCCGTGCTCCATTTCAGCATGGCTGGCGGGAAACACATGGAGAAAGCGGCCTTGGAAAGGTATTTGGGGCAACGGCTTAAAGAACTAGAGAGCCGATTTGCCATTGACAATCCAGCCATAGACCTCAACGACCGCCTTGCACAACTGATACGCGCAGCTTATAAGCAAACTGGCAAACAAGTGGTGGTGCTCATTGACGAATACGATGCACCTTTGCTTGACGTGGTTCATGAAAACGGGCAACTTGAAGAACTACGCCAAGTGATGCGAAACTTCTACAGTCCACTAAAGGATGCCGACCCTTACCTGCGATTTGTCTTTCTCACTGGAATTACCAAATTCTCGCAAGTGAGCATCTTCAGCGAGCTCAATAACATCAACAACATCAGTCTGTTGCCAGAGTTTTCCGACATCTGTGGCATAACGCTTGAAGAGCTGGAAACCCTCATGCACGACGATGTAGCACGTCTAGGCAAACGTTTGGACATGAACTACGCACAAACGCTACAGGCACTGCGCGCACATTACGACGGATACCACTTTTCATGGCCATCACCCGACATTTTCAATCCCTTCAGTCTGTTCAGCGCTTTCCTTAACGGCAATCTCAACAACTATTGGTTCTCCACCGGCACACCGACATTCCTTTTGGAAATGATGCAAAAGTTCAAGACTTTGCCAAGCGAAATCGGAGAGACGAAGGTCAAGGAATCAGCATTCGATGCCCCCACGGAAAACATGGAAAGCATCACCCCCTTGCTCTACCAAAGTGGATACATCACCATAAAAGGATACGACGACGAGACTCACCTCTACACACTCGACCTCCCCAACCGAGAAATACGTGTAGGGCTTTTTGAGAGTCTTCTACCCCATTATCTCGGACACATGCACGAGAAAGGAGACGTCACGATTGCTTACATGGCGAAGTATATACGGCAAGGCGACATAGACGGTGCACTACATTTGCTTAAGGAATTTCTCGCCACCATTCCTTACTGCAACGTAACGAACCACGAAGGGCATTACCAACAAATGCTTTTCGTGATATTTTCCCTCCTCACCCCATATATGGTAGACGTAGAAGTTCACACGGCACATGGACGTATAGACTTGGTACTGACCACACCGACACGCATCTTTCTGATGGAACTGAAACTGAACCAAAACGCACAAAGCGCTCTGCAACAAATCAACGAGAAAGACTACAGCAAACGCTTTGCGTTAAGCAAACTTCCCGTTACGGAAGTCGGCATTAACTTCAGCAGTTCTATTGGAAACATCACGGATTGGGCAATACGAAACGCTGACAACAACGACTAACGGTCTTTACATTGCCGCAAGCTGCGTTTGGGGCTTGTCAAGAGACGCCGAATAGTTGCTTCACCATAGAATGGCGACAGGTTTAACCCACCACGCTGATTTTATTCTTAACTTTGCTTCGTGCTAAGTTACGCACCCGTGCCACAATGCGCACGTTTTACCCATTGATTATATATAAAGAGTGCCCCACCCTACTTCACCGGCGGCAAAAGAAATTTTATGCAAACCCAAAACACCATAAGCGAAGTAAACATATTTGCCATGCGCAATGGCATCTGGCTCGGACTTTGGGGGTTGTTATCCCTCGTTGCATTGCGATTTATGCTCAGCTTCCCCGTATTGTCCACCACTTTCATACTCATGACTGTGGCAAGTCCCGTAATCGGTGGCTTGCTGACATTTCGCTACCGCAAAGCTGTAGGCGGCGACATCTACGGATTCAGCTTCTTCCAAGGTTTTCTCCATGCACTTTTCATGGGTTTCTATGCTGCGCTATGGGTGGCACTTGGCACGTTTGTCTACCTCAACTGGCTTGACCATGGTGCATTCTTCGCCGCTTATCAGGAGTATTTGAACCAAAGTATGGCGCGACCGGAGATGGCGCAAATCATGCAGGACCCCGCCTTGCAGGCCACCATCAACGAAGCCACAAACGGTAAAGGCATTGACGGCATAGGCGAACTCATGCAGAGCTTGGGCGCAGTGACGCACGCTTCCATGCCCATTTACACAGCACTCATCATAGGCCCTTTCATATCCATATTCATTGGTCTGGCATGCATGAAGCGCCCTAACAATAATGGGATATTCTTCTGAAATCTACAACCGGCCACATTCTTTCCCCTAAGGCAAGGTCGGAAACTCAACGATACATTCTCACATTCATGGACTACAAATACGACATTACGGTTGTCGTGCCCCTTTACAACGAGGCCGAGAGCCTTCCCGAACTCTACGCATGGATTAAGCGCGTGATGGACGAGCACCATTTCACGTTCGAAATAATCTTCGTCAACGACGGCAGCACCGACTCCTCCTGGAACGTCATCGAGGCTTTTGCCCAAAAAGACGAACACGTACACGGCATTAAGTTCCGCAGAAACTACGGCAAGTCGCCCGCTCTTTTCTGCGGTTTCCGTGCTGCACAAGGCCGTGTGGTCATCACGATGGACGCCGACCTGCAGGATTCGCCCGACGAGATTCCCGAACTCTACCGCATGATTACGGAAGACGGCTACGACCTCGTGTCGGGCTACAAGCAGAAACGCTACGACCCGCTGTCGAAGACGCTCCCCACCAAACTCTTCAACGCTACGGCGCGCAAGGTGAGCGGCATACACAACCTCCACGACTTCAACTGCGGACTCAAAGCCTACCGCAACGAAGTGGTGAAGAACATTGAAGTGTACGGCGAGATGCACCGCTACATCCCCTACCTCGCCAAGAATGCCGGATTTGCCAAGATTGGCGAAAAGGTGGTTCACCACCAAGCCCGCAAGTTCGGCAAGACGAAGTTCGGCGGACTGAACCGTTTCGTCAACGGATACCTTGACCTCCTGTCCCTTTGGTTCCTGAACAGCTTCGGACTGAAGCCCATGCACGTGTTCGGCTTCCTCGGTAGCGTAATGTTCTTTCTGGGTTTCGTAGCTTGCATCGTGGTAGGCGCCGTGAAGCTGTTCCACCTCTATAGTGGAGAGCCCGCTCCCCTCGTGACCGACTCGCCCTATTTCTACATTGCCTTGACAATGATGCTTCTCGGCACGCAGCTCTTTGTGGCAGGTTTCCTCGGCGAACTTATCAGCCGCAACGCCGCCGGCCGAAACGACTACCAGATAGAGAAAGAACTCTAAACATTCCGCTATGTCGCTAATCCGAAAAGCGCTGTTTGCACCCACTGCCATTGTAGTAGCCTCATTGCTCTCCGCGTGTTCCAACATCGACTGTCCGCTGGACAACGTGGTGATGATGCAGTGCAACCTCTACTCGGCAGAGACCCACAGCGCACTCACTCTCACCGACACACTCAACGTCCGGCCCGCCGGACGCGACACGGTATTGCTAAACCGTGCCACAGGCATCTCCTCCTTCCTCGTTCCGTTAAAGGAGAGCGGCACGCGCGACACACTGCTCCTCGTGCTCTCCAACACCACAGGACAAACTGCTACCGACACGCTCTTCGTGGACCACACACCGCAACCCCACTTCGAAAACCTCGACTGCCCCGCCTCCGTGTTCCACACGATACAGGCTGTCAGTTCCACGTCGCATGCGCTTTCGCAACTGCCGCTGACCATTGACAGCGTATCGCTCGTACGCCCCACAGTAAACTACGATGACATTGAAAACATCCGCATTTTCCTTCGCTCTACTTCTAGCCATTAGCGCACCCGGCAGCCTTTCCGCACAAACAGCGGCCGACACGGTGCGCACCACGCAGCAACGCGTACGCGGCGTACAGTACTCATCTCGCGAGGAAGCCGCTGCCGCACTCTTGGCGCAGAAGAAGTTGCCGTTGCTTGCAGGTGTGAGTGTATCGGTCGATGCTGCGGGAGCCGTCATGGCCGTTTGCTGTCCCTACGGGCAATACGAAGCTGCCGCACGCCTCAACCTCTACGGACGCTTCTTTCCCATTGCTGAAGTGGGCATGGGCGTAAGCGACCATACCAACGAGACTACCGAAATCCACTATAAAGTACATTCGCCCTATTTCCGCCTGGGAATGGACTACAACGTGGCGAAAGACGTGCGAAGTGGCAATCGCATATTCGTAGGCGTACGCTACGGACTGTCGTCCTACAAATACGACCTCAACGGCCCCGACATCACAGATGCCGTTTACGGCACGACTGTCCCCTTCCAGTTCACCGGACTCAAAGGCACTACGGGCTGGGGCGAAGTGGTGGCCGGACTCGAAGCAAAAGTGTGGGGCATGCTCCACTTGGGGTGGTCCGTACGCTACCGCATGCGCATTCACTCCAAGAATGCATCCGTAGGCGAAGCTTGGTACGTGCCGGGCTACGGCAAAAGCGACTCACACGCCCTTGGCGGAACATTCAACGTAATCTTCGACATTTGACAATTCAGCCCGACGCATATTGACTGTCAATAACTTAAGGACTACAATCACCATAATACCCTTAAGAAAAATCTCTTCAGAATACTCCTTTTCATGACTCCCAAACGCATTATCTCAGCGCTATTTCTTGTGTTGCTGGTAGCCGGCAGCATTTGGATTCTTAAATATCGCGGCACAGCGACCCTCCGCGAAGCTGAAGGCACAATATTCGGCACTTATTACCACATCAAGTACGAGGCACCGCAAGCCCTTGACGACGAAATAAGCCGAGCCTTACACGAAGTGGATGCCAGCATGTCGGTCTTCAACAAGCAAAGCACCCTTTCGGCAATTAATGCCGGTACGTCCATGCACACCGATGCCCTACTCTACGAAGTGCTAACCAAAGCACAGAAAGTGAGCGAAGCCACCGACGGCGCTTTCGACGTGACCGTCATGCCCCTCGTCAACGCCTGGGGTTTCGGTTTCAAGAAAGGAGAGTTCCCCACAGACAACCAAATAGACTCACTCCGCGCCTTCGTGGGCTACAAACGTTTTGAACTGGCATCGGACAGTACCATCAAGAAGTCCGACCCACGCCTAATGATTGACTGCGGAGCCATTGCCAAAGGCTACGGCGTAGACCGCGTGGCACGCGTACTACGCGAGCACAACGTGCGCAACTACATGGTAGAGATTGGCGGCGAAGTGGTTGTCAAAGGGCGCAATCCCGAGGGGAAAGATTGGCAAATAGGCGTGAGCAAACCCATAGACAACAAAGACGGCGCGCAAACGGAACTCCAGACTGTGCTTAGTTTGCACGATTGCGCCGTGGCCACAAGCGGCAACTACCGCAATTTCTACGTTCGCGACGGTCACAAATACGCCCACACCATAGACCCACGTACGGGGCGTCCCGTGCAGCATTCGCTCTTGTCGGCCACCGTGATGGCACCAGATTGTGCAACCGCCGATGCCTATGCCACAGCCTTCATGGTGCTTGGCATAGAAGGTGCTACCAAAGTGCTGGACGCCCACAAGGAACTTCGCGTCTACCTCATCTACGAAGATGCGAAAGGCGCATTGCAGGTGTTCCGCCGCGGCATGTAGCAATAGGGATTCATACACAATAGCATCCTTCCACAAAATAGTCGGCTACCCCTATATATATGGACCATTCCTTTTCAGACAAGTTGTTGCTGATTCCCTTATTTCAAGGATTCAGTCGTTTGGACTTTCTCGACGTCGTGGAGAAAGTGCCGTTCGAGTTCCGTTCCTTTAAAGCCGGAACCACCTTGCTTGAACAAGACCAAGAAAGCCGTCGGCTCGTAATGATTCTCGACGGAACGATTCTATGCAGGCAAACCGACCCACGCCATGTCTACGAATTTTCCGAAGTGCTCTCCGCCCCCCTCGTCGTGCAACCGGAATGTCTGTTTGGACTCCACAACCGCTACACGAGAACCATAGAAGCCTTCACCGATGTGCAAAGCGTGGCCATATCCAAACAAAGCGTTTTTGAGCTAATGCACCGCCACCTGTCGTTCCAAGTGAACTTGCTCAACACCATCTGTTCCGAAACACAACAACGAAGCCGCTTGTTGTGGACGGCCTTTGCCCCTTCGCTGCGCAACCGTTTCCGCCAGTTCCTTTCGCAACGCAGCCTCAGCCCCCGCGGAGAAAAAACACTCCGCATACGCATGGAAGAACTGGCCGACGAACTCGGCACAAGCCGCCTCGCCGTATCGCGTCTCATCGACACGCTACGGCAAGAGCGGCTTGTCACCCACTCGCGCGGCATTATGCACATTGCCGCCATGGAAAAAATCTGAAAACACGCTGCGCTGTTCCTTATTTTATTGCGCCAACCAATGGTCAATAAGGCGACGGGCCAAACTTACCTCGCCAGGAATGTCGGGCATGTTATCGCGTGAGAACCATCCCCCCTTGTTGAGTTCCGAACGTTGAATGGCGAGTTCGCCACCATCGTATTCGGCAGTAAAGCCTACCATAAGTCCTGAGGGATAGGGCCAAGGCTGCGAAGCAAAATAGCGTATGTTCTTCACACGCACATTCGTTTCCTCCATCACCTCGCGCCGCAAACATTCCTCAAGCGTTTCGCCCGTTTCGACGAAACCTGCCACAAGTCCCATATAATCTTTCTTGAACTTTTTGCTCTGCACCAGAAGTATCTCACGTCCTTCATGGCGCGTCACTGCTACAATAATGGCGGTGGCCAAAGCGGGCCATACTTCCTTTCCGCAGTTGGGACAGCGCTTCGATATGTCGGTATGAAGCTTCATCGGACCGCCACAAACGCCACAAAACTTCGTCTGCTGGTCCCAGTAGAGTATTTCCTGCGCTTTCCCAGCCATGGCATAAACGGCCTCAGGAAGAATGTCGAACGACTCGCGAAGTGGCACCATCTGCCAGCCCTCAGCCACAACTGGAGCATCAATTCTCACCGTGCGGCAAGGGCATCCGTTCAAGTCCGGCAAGCGATGGAGCGTATGCCAAGGCTCTAGCGCAACGGGCGCACTTTCCACACACGGCACTTCACCTTTCTCCGTAAGCAAAAGGTCGCCTTTGCAGAATATAAAGAAATAAGTATTCATAGATTAACAGTAATCATCAAACGGAAACGGGGCTTACACTGCCACTTGGCAATGTAAGCCCCATCTTTATTATTAATATGCATGAATCGTCTGCTCTGGCCGAGCCAAGAAGCATCGGAAGCAGAACGACGTTAGGCGAGTTTACAGTCCGAGGCTCTTCTGAACGGCTGCAATCTTCTCCTGAGCATCAGCCACTGCGCCGTTGTAGCACTTCGGACAGTCCATATGGCCTTTGACTTCAATGTAGAACTTTATCTTGGGCTCCGTTCCTGAAGGACGTACGCTGACCTTCGTGCCGTCTTCCGTGTACCACTGGAGCACATTGCTAGCTTCGGGGAAGTCGAGCGCTTTGGACGAACCATCGGCATCATATTCGGTGAGCGTGCCGTAATCCTTCGTACAAACGACAGGCGAACCGGCAATCTCCGTGGGACGGTTGCTGCGGAAATTCTCCATCATGGCCTTGATTTCATCAGCACCCGTTTTTCCGGGTTTCACCACATTGATGGTCTTATTCACAGCGAGGCCATATTCGAGATAGATTTCCATGAGCACATCGTAGAGCGTCTTGCCCTGGTCCTTTGCCCAAGCGCAAATCTCTGCAAGCAGCGAGCAGGCAGAAACAGCGTCCTTGTCACGGCAGAAGTCTTCAGCCAAGAAGCCGTAGCTCTCTTCGCCACCACCGATGTACTGGAGTTTGCCCTCGTCGAGACGAATCTGACGGGCAATCCACTTGAAGCCCGTGTAGCAGTCGTACATCTTAATGTGATTCTTCTCTGCGATGGACTTGATGAGTTCTGTGGTAACGATGGTCTTCACGATGAATTCATTGCCCTTCATCTTACCCTGAGCCTTGCGGTTCATGATGATATAGTAGAGGAAGATCATACAAGTCTGGTTACCGTCAACGAGCACCCATTCGCCCTTGTCGTTCTTGCAAGCCATACCCACGCGGTCGGCGTCGGGATCGGATGCCATCACAATGTCAGCATCGAGCTGCTTGGCAAGGTCGAGAGCCATGGTGAGCGCTTCGCCATTCTCGGGGTTGGGGCTTTTCACCGTGGGGAAATTGCCGTCCTTCACCATCTGTTCGGGCACACAGTGTACATTCTCAAAACCCCAAAGCTTAAGGCTTTGCGGAATGAGCATCATGCCTGTGCCGTGAAGCGGAGTGTAGACAATCTTGAGGTCTTTCTGGCGCTTGATGCACTCGGGGTCAATGCTGAGCGTGTGCACCTTGTTGAGATAGATGTCGTCAATCTCCTTACCGATGATTTCAATGAGTTCGGGACGACCTTCAAAGCGGATGTCTTCTACAGCCACCTTATTTACTTCGTCAATAATGCCCTTGTCGTGAGGAGCGAGCACCTGTGCGCCGTCATCCCAATAGGCTTTGTAGCCATTGTATTCCTTAGGGTTGTGGCTGGCAGTAAGAATAATACCGCTCTGGCAACCAAGGTGACGGATAGCGAAGGACATTTCGGGCGTGGGGCGCATGTCTTCGAAGAGATAGACCTTAATGCCGTTGGCAGAGAAAATGTTGGCAGCAGTCTCGGCGAAGAGGCGGCTATTGTTGCGGCAGTCGTGACCGACCACTACGCTAATCTGCTCCTTATCCTTGAAGTTGAGGTTGAGGTAGTTCGAAAGTCCTTGGGTAGCAGCACCAACGGTGTAGATGTTCATGCGGTTGGTACCGGGGCCCATGATGCCGCGCAGACCGCCGGTTCCGAATTCGAGCGTTCTGTAGAACGAGTCGATGAGTTCCGTCTTGTCGGGATTCTCCACAAGTGCCTTTACGGCTTTCTGCGTTTCAGCATCGTAGTTGCTGGAGGTCATCCACTGCTGGGCGACCTTTTCACACTGAGCAATAAGAGCTTCTTGATTTTCCATAAGTTGTATGATTGGCTCTGCAACTTCCCTTCATAAGAGTGCAAGAGGGAAGCGCGAACCGGATAATAAAGTAATTGTTTATGATTCGTTGTTTCTCGTACTTCCCATTAGTCAAGGGGAAGTATCTCTATCCAATATCCGTCTGGGTCGTTAATGAAATAAAGCCCCATATCGAAGTTTTCGTAACAAACGCAGCCCATTTCCTTGTGATAGGCACGAGTAGCTTCGTAGTCGCCAGGCACGCGCAGACAAAGATGGAATTCGTTGTCGCCAAGGTTGTAAGGTTCCTTGCGGTCGCGCAACCAAGTCAATTCTAGTTTGAAGGAAGACGTTTCGTTCTTGAGGTACACAATCTTAAATGCGCCTTCGGGACCTTCAATCTCTCCGCAAGGCATAAGTCCAAGTGCTTTTTTATAAAACTCCATACTGCGCCCAAGGTCGAGCACGTTGATGTTGAAGTGGTCAAATACAGCTGTAAGTTCCATTTGGGGTGATATCTGTAAGAGTGGCGATGAATCGTTCATCAACGCAGCAAAGGTATAGATTTTATTCGTATTTTTGCGTCACACTATGTGAATATTTATGTTACCGATATGCTAAGAACAGTAGTTTTTGATTTGGACGGCACGCTGCTCGACACTTTAGCCGACCTTTCTGCCAGCGTAAACCATGCCTTGCGCGAACACGGACTTCCCGAACGTTCAACGGCCGAAGTACGGCAGTTTCTCGGCAACGGCATACGTTTTCTCATGCGCCATGCAGCCGGTGAAGAACTCAGCGAAGAAGCGTTTGCGCCTGTCTTTGAGTCGTTCCGCTCGCACTATGTGAAGCACTGCCTTGACCGCACACAACCCTATCCCGGAATCATACCGCTATTGCAGGAACTGAAGCAACAGGGCATAAAGATGGCCATCGTAAGCAACAAACTCCATCCTGCCGTACAGGAACTGAGCCATCGGTTCTTTGACGGCCTCGTCACATCAGCCGTTGGCGAAAGCGCCACAGTGCGTCGCAAGCCTAATCCCGACGCCGTGCTTGCCGCACTTCGCGAATTGAACTCTTCGCCCGAAGAGGCAATCTACGTTGGCGACAGCGAAGTAGACCTCACAACTGCTAAAAACGCAGGTTTGCCTTGTGCTCTCGTGCTTTGGGGATTCCGCGACGAGCCTTTCCTCCGTTCCCTCGAAGGCGCAGATTGCTACATCAGCAAACCCGAAGAGTTACTCCAGCGCGTATTGGAATAGCACACAAAAGACAGTCCGAAAACGACTTCGTTTCCAACGAAACAATCCTTTCAATACATTCACTTGCCCCTACACACCCCTACCCATGGAAATGATCGAAACCCATCTTTGCGGAAAGCGTCCTGACCAGAATCTGTGTGAAGACGGTTTTGCGATAACGCCCCATTTTGCGGCAGTGGTTGACGGAAGCACCTCGAAAGTGCCGGGAAGACACGGTGGCCGTGTGGCGATGCTTGCCGTGACCGAAGCCTTGCGCCACTTGGATGCCAAAGCCGACAAACGAAAGATGCTGAACGTGCTGACCGCTTGCCTTGCAGAGAAGAACATCCCAGAGGCGCAAACCCATGCCGAATATCGGCTCACGTGTTCCGCGGTCATCTACAGTGCGTTTCGCCGTGTAGTGTGGATGGTCGGCGACTGCCAAGCCCGTTGGAGCGGCCATACATACACCAACCCCAAAATGGTAGACAGCATTCTCACCGATGCACGTTGCGCTGCCGTGAATTACCTGCTCGCCCACGGGTATACGCCAGACGACATTCGTCGCCACGACTTGGGACGTGCCGTTATTTTGGATGCGTTGCGCGAACAGACCAATTTTCAGAACGATCCGAACGCCAGAAACCCCTATCGATACGCTGTGCTTGACGGTACGCCTGTGCCTGAGACACTCGTTCGGGAAATACCCGTAGCTGATGCCCCAACGCTCATTCTTGCCTCGGACGGCTACCCCGTGCTTTGCGACACCGTCAAAGAAAGCGAATTGGCGTTACAACAACTGCTGCACACCGACCCACTTTGCATCAACGACAATGCTGCGACTAAATGCCTGTCCGAAGGCAATCTTTCCTTTGACGACCGATGCTTTCTGAAAATTGCCCTGCCATGAACATCTCCTTACTACAACTTGACATTCAATGGATGAATGTGGAAGAAAACATCTCCCGCGCCGAAGCATTGGTGTCGTCCTTGGAAGGAACAGACTTGATTGTTCTACCCGAAATGTGGGCAACGGGGTTCACTACCCGACCTAGCTCCAAGACACACGATTCTTCAATGCGGGCGCTCCATTGGATGCAACAAACGTCCCATAGACTTCACTGTGCCGTAGCTGGTACGCTAGCTGTAGACCGAAGCCTATTGAACAGCGAGCTTTTCACAAAAGAAGATTGGCGCAACCGTTTCTACTTCGTCACGCCAGAAGGAGAGATGCACTACTACGACAAATGTCACCTCTTCGCGCCAGGCGGAGAAGACAAAGTGTTCCAAGCCGGACATGAGCGCACCATCGTAACGCATAGAGGAGTACGTTTTCTTCTTCAAACGTGCTTTGACCTGCGTTTCCCTGAATCGTCCCGAAACACGCTCGCCGCCCCCTACGACGTGGTGCTTTATGCAGCTTCGTGGCCGGAGAAGCGCATTACCGCATGGAACGCCCTGCTGCAAGCGCGCGCCATCGAAAATCAAGCATTGTGTGTCGGAGTGAACCGCATAGGGATTGACCCTTCGGCTACCTACAGCGGAAATTCTTCGGCATACGATGCCAACGGCACGTGCCTTACGTCCTTAGGTACGGAAGAATGCGCTTGCACTATCGTATGGGACATGGAAAAGCAAGACAATCTTCGCAAGCGTTTTCCCGTATTAGTTTAAAACCTATCTTAAGAGGCTCACTTAGTCTGCGTATAACCCTCCTTCTTGAGCAGCTCTACGAGTTGTCCGCGGCGGTCGCCTTGTATTATAATTTCGCCGTCCTTCACGCTACCGCCAACACCACATTTCTGCTTTAACATCTTGCATAGAGCCTTCAAGTCGTCTTCCGTTCCCACAAAACCTCTGACAATTGTCACGGTTTTTCCCGCACGTCCTGCACGCTCCATAGCCAGACGCAAACGCTGCTGAGAAGAAGGCAGCGTAGCAGTGCAGTCTTCCGTTTCGTCGGAATAATCATAATTGACATCCGTAGAATAAACCACACCTTGCCTTTTTCGGCGGGAAACTTTGCCAACCTCTTTTTCTTTTTTGCTGCTTTCCGTTTCGGGTACGGCAACACCTGTCAATGCGCTGAGTGCGTCTTTCCAATCGTTCATATCTTTACGGTTTTATAATGTGTACGTTGGGCATAGTAATCACATTTTTCACTAGTCCAACGCTGAATTCTCGTGCAAAGATAAGAAGATGTACGTGGACAGACGAACAAAAAAAATCCAGGGAGCTGAAACGCATTGATATACAACACGCTAATTGCAAAACGGGCGGTTTCATCGTCGTTTATAAGCGAGAGACTGCAAAAAAACGTTTCGTACGCATTTGGCAGATGAGAGTTAAAACGGTAACTTTGCAGTATGATTGAACTCTCCAGACATATTGAAGCTCTCCTGCTCAAGCACGATTGCGTGATAGTCCCCGGACTCGGCGGATTTGTCACGCAGTACGTCCCTGCACGCAGAATAGCGGACGAAGAGTTGTTCCTTCCGCCGTTCAGGAGCGTAGGGTTCAATCCCGACTTGGCCATCAACGATGGCCTGCTGGCACAGTCGTACATGCACGCATACGACACCACTTTCCCCGAAAGTGTGAAACTCATTAACGAAGCCGTAAGCAGCCTCAAAGCTCAATTGTCGCAAGAAGGCGAATATTCCCTTAGCGGTATTGGACGCCTTACGCTTGGCATGAATGGTCGCTATTTGTTCGAACCTTGCGAAGCTGGTGTCATTTCGCCCGAACTTTACGGTTTGGACTCCGTTGTGTTGCCCGAATGGGCCACTACAGAAACCGATTCCACCACATGCACTCCCACTCACGACAGCGCTGAAAAGAAAAAGGCTTCACGCAAACCGCTTATCAAACGTACGGAAAAGACCTACACCATCAGTCTCAACCGCGAGTTTGTCAACTACATCGCAGCAGCCGTAGTAGCCATCGTGTTCTATTTTATATGGGCCACTCCCGTAAGCGACAGTAACGCAACTGCCCCCCAGACCGCTTCGGTCTTGAACAGTCAGTTGTTCTCAGCTTCGCCGCAAGACGCTGCACGTCAATATACACCGACCAACCGTCCCACGGCATCTGAAACCACCAACGCCACAACCAATGAGCAAACGGGCTCTGAGTCCCTTACTTCCCAAGTGGAACCGCAGACCAATGCCACATCCGGGGTCACCGTTTCAGGCAAATTTACCATTGTGCTTGCTAGCGCCATTCCCCAATCGAACGCCGAAGCCCTTTCAGCAAAGCTCCACGAGCAAGGAATGAAAGAGGCTCGAGTCTACAAGCGCGGACGCATGGTGAGAGTTGTCTACGGAGCTTATGCTACGAAAGACGAAGCGCAAACCCTACTCAAACAGATAAGCGACAAAAGCAATTTTGCCCAAGCTTGGGTTATGGAAACCAGATAACACCCATTTTTTCTCCCTATAAAACGCGGACTTTACGTTCGCGTTTATGTTTTTTACAGAAGGCAAAATAAAGCCTGTAATTTTTCGTTGTACTTCCAATCACCTATCAAAATTCACGCAACTAGCTTAGTAATCATATGAAACGCATACGCTGCCCTAAATGCGACGAAGCCATACTCTTCGACGAAACACAGTACGAAGCCGGACGCATACTCGTCTTTGAGTGTCCCGAATGCCACAAACAATTCAAGATTCGCATTCCCCAACCCAAAGCACCAACGTCCGCCCCACAGGAAGAAAACGAAGAACAACAACCTCTCGGCAAACTCGTCGTATTGGAAAACGCATTCCATTTCAAACAAGAAATACCGCTCTATGCCGGCGAAAACATTGTTGGCCGACTCGTAAAAGGAACGTCAAACAATGCTGCCATCAAAACCGTAGATCCTAGCGTAGACACTACCCACTGCATCATCACAGCCGGACGCAAGAAAAGCGGTGAGCCCAAATTTGTGCTACGCGATGCCGACTCCAACACGGGAACGTTCTACCAAAGTGAAATACTCTCAGCCAAAGACCGCGTGAACCTTACCGACGGCGACATCATCACCATAGGAGCCACCACCATGATCCTTCGCGTTGATAGCGAGGAGTCTGAAGAATAAGACAACACGCGTGCAACTACAAAACTATTACTTGCTATGAAACAACTAATTACCATAGTTTGTCTCTTCGTCTGCTTCAACCTTTCGTTGTGCGCACAAACGATGGACAGCACCGCAGCGAACCGTCCATTCGCAGGACATTTCTATTGCGCGGACACAGACACACACATCTACCTAAACCTCTACGAAGAATCGCTCACAGCACCCGGTTTCTCTTTCTTAGGTAAGATGCACGGATACATGAACGGCGGCATCTACGGCACATGGATGCTCATTTCACACAAAACCGACGGCAAAAAAGCCACACTTCGCTTCAGCAACGACATCGGATCTGACTCACAAAACATAGAATTCACGCAAACCTCCGACAGCACATTCACCTACCGCACCGTAGGCGGCAACGCCATTCGCCGTGCCGTGGGAAGAAAACTCGTGAAAGTAACAGACAATATGTTGTTCAAAAAATTGAAGAACTACTAAGTTTGCTTATCCCCAGACTTTCATTCTGCCCTTACCGACAAACCTACTACACCATGAAAAGCCGACTTCGCCACATCCTCAAACTTGCAGTTGAAGACATCACGGAAACTCTCTTTCCGCGCTACTGCCTGGTCTGCGGCTCGCGTTTGGGACACGGCGAGAACTTTTGGTGTACCATCTGCAGTGGGTTAATACCTACTACAGAATTTCAAGGAAAACACGACAATCCCTTAAGCCTGCGCTTCGGCACATTAGGTCCCAATTTCAAGGAAGCCACTGCATCGGTCTACTACTTCCCCGACAGCCCCTACCGCATGCCCATCATCCTCTTCAAGTACTACGACCGTCCAGACATGGCCGAAATCGTAGGGCAAACGATGGCATACAATGCACTTAACCACGGATTTTTCGACACCATAGACGCCATCGTGCCCATTCCCCTTGCCCCCAAACGAGAGCGTTGGCGCGGCTACAACCAAAGCGAGATGCTTGCGCGAGGCATTGCCAAAATAACAAGGCTCCCCATCATCACCGGCGCCATCATACGCAAGACCTTTCAGCAATCGCAGACCAAACTCGACAAAGAAGAACGAAAAGAGAACGTAAAAGGCGTTTTTGAAGTGGCACGCCCCGAACTTATAAAAGGAAAACACATTCTGCTCGTTGACGATGTGATTACGTACGGCTTCACCACCCGCTCCTGTGCGCAGGAAGCACTTGCCGTAGAAGGCGTAAAGGTAAGCATCATAGCTTATGCCGTAACTAAAAGCCATATGCACTATACCCCCCTCCCACCCCACATTCATCCCTGGGACTGACTTCTATACAAAGTTCACATTGGCTCAAAACAATAGCTTAGTTAACGCTTCGTTAATTATAAACACGCATTAGCGTTAAACATCACTGAACTTTTAAGAAAAACACAATACGCACGAAGATTTACATTAACACATCACATAACTTTGCCCCCATGAAGAAGTCAACGATATGGATCATAGCTTGCGTGATGGGAGCCTCGTTCATCGCCTTGCTAGTTCTGCAAACGAAATACTTCGAAGAGGTCATCAACATGCGCAAGGAGCAGTTTGACGAATCGGTAACCAGAAGCCTTTACCAAACTGCGCGCAACCTTGAACTCAAAGAAACGAAGCAAGGACTCGAAGAGCAGTTCAAAATAAAGAACAGCCCTTCGCCCACCGACACAGCCCTCACGAAGGCCGATCTGACAGCATTCGAAAGCCGCACGCACACCGTCATACCCTCCACAGTGCCCAAAGGTCTGTTCCTCGACGGTATCTCCGACAACGACGTGAGCGAAGCCATGCGCGACTCCGTACGCCAACGCTACATCTACCAGCGCGCCCTGCTCAACGAAGTGGTCTACTCCATCCTCTACAAAGCTTGCGACAAGCCCATCGGCGAACGCGTAGACTTCCGCGAACTCGACAGCAACCTACGCGCAGAGTTGAGGAGCAACGGGATAAACATCGACTACCACTTCTACGTCACCACTTCAGACGGCCGCGAAGTGTACCGCTGCCCCGACTACACCTCAAAAGGCGAAGACTTCACCTACAAACAAGTCCTCTACCCCAACGACCCGAGCGCACAGTCGGGAGTACTCTACATCCACTTCCCCGACATGCAGAAGTACCTCTTCAGCAGCGTACGATTCATCATCCCGGCCATCATCTTCACCCTTGTGTTGCTGATTGTCTTCATCTTTACCATTTACACCATCTTCCGCCAAAAGAAGTTGACAGAGATAAAGAACGACTTCATCAACAACATGACGCACGAGTTCAAGACGCCTATCTCCACCATCTCGCTCGCCGCACAAATGCTCAAGGACCCCTCGGTAGCCAAAAGCGAAACCATGTTCACCCACGTTTCGGGCATCATCGTGGACGAAACGAAGCGACTGCGGTTCCAAGTGGAAAAGGTGCTGCAAATGTCAATGTTCGACCGCAAAGCAGCCACCTTCAAACGCAAAGAAGTAGACGCCAACAGCCTCATACAAGACACGGTGAACACCTTCCGTCTTAAAGTAGAAGCCGCCGGAGGAACAATCGACGCAAACCTCGACGCCGAAAACGCCATAATCTTCGTTGACGAAATGCACTTCACAAACGTCATATTCAATCTTATGGACAATGCTGTGAAGTACAAAGCAGACAACCGCGACCTCCACCTGAGCGTAGAGACACACAACGACGGCGAAAAACTCATCATCAGCATCAAAGACAACGGCATCGGCATAAAACGCGAAGACCTCAAGAAAATCTTCGAAAAGTTCTACCGCGTACACACAGGCAACCGTCACGACGTAAAAGGCTTCGGACTCGGCCTCGCCTACGTGCACAACATCATCACGCAACTCGGCGGAAACATCCATGCCGAAAGCGATTTCGGAAAAGGCACACGCTTCGTCATCGCCATGCCCCTCATGGCCTGACACCCGCCTCCAACTAGTAAATAACAATAGAAACATAAAACCTCAAGAATCATGAACACAGACGTAAAAATGAAGATTCTCCTCTGCGAAGACGACGAAAACCTCGGTATGCTCCTCCGCGAATACCTCCAGGCAAAAGGATACGACACCACACTCTGCCCCGACGGCGAGGCCGGCTACAAAGCCTTCACGCTCGACAAGTTCGACCTCTGCGTGCTCGACGTTATGATGCCCAAAAAGGACGGATTCAGCCTCGCACGCGACATTAGAGAAACCAACGAAGAAATGCCCATCATCTTCCTGACTGCAAAGACTTTGAAGGAAGACATCCTTGAAGGTTTCCGCATCGGAGCCGACGACTACCTCACCAAACCCTTCTCTATGGAAGAACTCACCTTCCGTATCGAAGCAATTCTCCGCCGTGTGAAAGGTAAGAAGAACAAGGACCGCACGCACTACAAAATCGGTTCTTTCTCGTTCGACACCCAGAAGCAGATTCTCGCACGCGGCGAAACGCAGACCAAGCTCACCACCAAAGAGAGCGAACTACTCACACTCCTTTGCGCACACGCCAACGAGATTCTCCAGCGCGACTACGCGCTCAAGACCATCTGGATAGACGACAACTATTTCAACGCGCGTAGCATGGACGTTTACATCACCAAGCTCCGCAAGCACCTCAAGGCCGACGAGAACGTAGAGATTATCAACATCCACGGCAAAGGCTACAAGCTCATCACGCCCGACCCTGACTGCTAAGACCAATGCGCACAAAGCGCACAACTTTCTTCATACGCACCATTAATACGCCTGCTGCAAGGAGCGCCACCTCGCAGCAGGCTTTTTTATTGCAATGCACTAAATGTGCAAACACAAAGAACAACGCGTAAGACCGTTTTCGTGGAAGCATCCCTTAGGGTTGTTGGAAATGCAAGGCATGGTGTAAGAAATCCAAGGCATGGTGTGAACACAGCATAAGGGCAACGCTTGCAAAGTGAATGCACTAGATGACACGAAGCCGCAGCAAATCAAAATTATCTACGGGCCCAACACGTTGGGCCCGCAGCCCAAAAACTCACCAAACATATATATCCCTATCGTCTCTCTCACGCGCGCGTACGCACGCATACACCAAAGTTTGTGCAAACTATCTTCAGCCTTCAGCCATGCGCATAAAGCCCTTGAAATACAACTGCGGCTGAAGGCTGAAGATAGTTTGCACAAACTTTGGTGTATAGACTTGCCGTAAAAGACAATTGTGCGAAGAGATGACGGCACAGATATTACAAAAGTTTCAAACTCCACCACGGCACCAGCAGCAAGAACGAGCCATTCCATCGGCGTTTTTAAACTCTTAACGCAGAGACTATGGCGAATGTAGCCAACACGTGGGCCTACTTCCAAAAAAAATAGGTACTTTTGCCCACTCACAACACCCATCACCCACGCAATGAAACAAAAGATTCTATTCTTCTCCATGCTCCTCGTGGCCTTCGCCTCGCTCCTCACTTCCTGCGACGACGACGAGACTTACGCCGACAAGCGCAAAAGAGAGAACCAGCAGATTCAATCATTCCTGAAAAACGGCGTCCAGGTAAAAGACACTGATTCAGGTGAATACTTACTCAACATTCCAGGAAACATCAAAGTAATTTCCGAGGACACGTTCAACGCCAACGACAGTACGACAAACGTTGACGCTAACGAGTACGTGCTTTTCAAAAACTCCGGAATCTACATGCAAATTGTAGAAAAAGGTAACGGAGAGAAACTGGCCGACGGCGAAAGCACGAAAGTAATAGCACGTTACACTGAGTTCAACATAGCCGCCGACAGCATACTCACCACCAACCGCCTCACCACCTACGAAATGCAGCCCGACGAGATGACCATCAGCAACTCGCTCGGCGTGTTCACAGCCTCGTTCACCAGCGGCGTAATGAAAACCACCTACAGCACGTCGGCAGTGCCCAACGGATGGCTCACCCCATTCACCTACATCAACCTCGGCCGACTTAACGCAGCCGACGCAAAGTTGGCACACGTAAGACTCATCATTCCCAGCGCACAAGGACAAAGCGATGCGTCGTCCAACATCTACGCCTGTTTCTACGACATCACCTTCCAGCGCGGACGGTAAGCGGACGGACAAAAGCACACTTCAAACATCCTTCGGCCCATATGCACGGAAGCAATCAACGCATTGCACCCGCATATGGGCCGAAAAGCGTATAACGGAGCAAGAAAAATCGGTGGTTTTTCGTTAATTTTGCAACTATTATTCACCCCGCACATCTCCCGGACAGCCACGAAACTCATCAGAAACATATTGCGCATTGCTGTAGGCACGATTCTCGTTGTCTACCTTCTGCTGTTGCTGGCTGTCAACTTCGGCCCCATCAAGCATACCATTACCCACGCTGTACAAGAATCCATCGCCGAGAAACTCAACACAAAAGTAGAGGTCGGCGACTTGCAGATTGGGCTCTTCAACCGTGTGGTACTCACCGACGTTACCATCAACGACCAACACAACGCACCCATGCTCTGCGCAGGAAGAATGACGGCCAAAATAGAACTACGTTCGCTCTTCCGCCACCAACTTGCACTGCGCACCGTATCGCTCCTCGACACCGACGTCAATCTCTACCGTACACAAGCCGACAGTGCCGACAATTTCCAATTTTTCATTGATGCACTAAGCAGCAAAGAGCCCAAGAAAACTTCCACGCTTGACCTCAGAATAAACTCCATCATCCTGCGCCGTGTAAACGTGCGTTACGACAAACGTTACGTGCCATACACGCCCGCTAAACTCAACCCATCGCACCTTTCCCTACACGACATCAACGCCAACATCAGCCTTAAATCCATCACCAACGATTCTATCAGTCTACGTATACGTTCACTTTCACTCAAAGAACAAAGCGGACTATCCGTCAATAACTTACAACTAAAGCTTAACGCCAATCGTACCACCGCACACATCAGCGGATTCAGTCTCAATCTGCCCGACACCCGCTTCGAGCAAAGCGAGTTGACGGCTACCTACGACGCCCGAAAGTCGTGGAGCGACCTGTGGCCCACACTGCGCGTTCAAGCCTCCGTTGACGGCGCAGTTTTCTCCACCAGCGACTTTGCCTGGATTCTGCAAATGCCCAAAAACCTCAAGTTAGAAGGCAAATTCAGCACAAACCTCCTCATCGTTCCCGGGAAAATACAGTTCAACACCTTTCGCCTTTCCGCCAACGGCCAAGCACTTCAACTCAACGGAAATGCCACTTTGCTGAAAAACGAAAAGGGATTCTATGCCATTGCCACACAAATAGAAGCACTGCGTATCAAACAGCATTTCACGGAAGCCATCGCGCCCTGTCTACTAAAAGACACCACATGGACCCGCCGCATCGCACGGCTTGGCGACATCCAGTTGCAAGGCCATGCCAACTACCGCTTCGGAAAAGAGGGAACATCACGCCTGAACCTCCACACCGAAGCCGGCGCGCTTCGTGCCGACGTTTCGTGGTCGCCCTCCACCATCAGCGGGGGAATAACCCTCAGCAAGGCAAACCCCGCACTCGTAATGGGCAACGCCAAACTGCCCAACGACGTCACAGCGCACATCAACGCCAATGTCGCGTTGAAAAACAAGAAACTCACGGCAGCCAACGCAAAAGCTGATGTCAGCCGACTTGTGTGGAACGAACACACATTTTCGCCCATCAACCTCACCGCAGCCTACAACGGCACATCGCTTTCGGCCCACGTCAAAAGCAGCGACGCTGCCGCCCACCTGAATATCAACGGAACTGCCACCATGGTAGGTTCGCGCATCAACGGTCTGAAAATCCTTGCACAAGTGACCAATCTCCACCCCACCACTCTCGGACTGCAAGGTGCCCTGGCACAAGCCGATTACAAGGGTTCCGTCAGCGCCGACCTCACCAATTTGCAAGGAAGCAAGCCTGCGGGAAACGTTAACGTCCGCGACTTCGCCATGATCAATGGTCCGCACGGCGACTACTCGCTCAGCGAACTCACAGCCACTTTATCCCCTGCGACCAACGGTTCCAACCTCGAACTGCGAAGCGACTTTGCCGATGCCACGCTCAGCGGCCCATGTTCCGTGGGCACCATGAAGCAAGCCGCCCTCACCCTTGCCGCACGAGCGCTACCAGGGCTTTTCAGCAGCCCCAAAACTCAAAGCCACGACACGTGGAACCTCAACGCCACCGTAAAACGAACAGACATTCTCAAGCAATTCGCCGGCACAGACCTGCAGATTGAATCGCCCATTCGTCTCAACGGTACAATCGACGCCAGCGGGGGACGCACCTATCTAACGGCCTCTACAGACGGCATAACCATCAACAACACAACGGTCAAAGAACCAAGTATCTACTTGCAAGGACAAGGCGCTGAATTCAAAGCGCTCGCCCAACTGACCAAAGACATTAGCGGCAAGCCTTTCAAAGTAGAAGTGAACCTCGCCACACGCGACAGTGCACTCACCGCCAACGTGGAATGGCGCAGAATCGGAGCCGGACGCCGCTACGAAGGAACACTGGAAACCGTCACCCGTTTCTTCCCCACAAAGAAGAACGGCATAGACTTCAGCACACAAATTCGTCCCACCCAGTTTTTCCTCGCCGACTCCGTATGGAACATTGCCTCCGGAACGCTCTCGTTCCGCAACCGCGAATTCTCCGCCCACAACGTGTCCATCGCCCGTCAGGACCAATCGCTCGCCATCAACGGACAACTTGACCGCCTAGGCAACGACTCCATCGTGGCAGACCTCCACAACATAGACATCTCCTACATACTCGGCCTCGTCAACTTTGATGCCGTAGAATTCGGCGGACTGGCCTCTGGAGAAGCCGTACTCACACACACCACGCAACACCCGCAACTCCACGCCCGATTGTCCATTCCCGATTTCCGTTTCAACAAAGGCCCTATGGGCAGCACCAACATCGTAGCCTCATGGAACAACACCGACAAGCGCATCAACCTTGATGCCGACATGCGATTACCCCACAAGAAGGGCGGAACACAAGTGAAAGGATACGTATCGCCAGCAGAAAAAGGACTGGAACTTGACATCACGGCCAACCACACCGACCTCAGTTTCCTACGGCGCTACATGGACGGCATCTTCGACAACTTCGGTGGAGACGCCACAGGCTTCGTACGCCTCTACGGCCCATTCAAAAAACTTGATTTCCAAGGCGAAGTCACGGCCAACGCACAAGCCAAAGTGATAGCCACCGGCGTAAACTACCACGTGACAGACGGCGCCGTACACATGTATCCCGGCACATTTGCCTTCGAAAAATTCGCCGTTACCGACGTCAAAGGCGGAAAAGGCACTGCCAACGGCACACTCCGTCACACCCACCTCAAGAATCTTCGCTACGACTTCAACGTGGAAGCCAACCACATGCTCTGCTACGACAAACCCGAAGAGCACGACCTCCCCTTCCACTCCACCACCATCGGTTCCGGCAACGTGTCACTGCGAGGAGGCACTGGCCATTTCGATGCCGACATCAACCTCCGTCCCGAAGCCGGAACAACCTTCGTCTACAATCTCGGAGCCACAGACAATGCAACGACCGACAACAGCATGGTACACTTTTTCCGCACAGCCGACAACACAGCCGAGGCCAACGACCTGTCCGACCAAGCCGCAACGGTAGAAAAAGAAGCCAACGAGACGTCGACCGACATCACGCTCAACCTTCTCATCGACGCAAACCCATCGGCGCAAGTTCAGATTATCACCGATCCGCGCGCCGGCGACCGCCTCACGCTCTACGGCAGCGGTGCGATGCGCGCCACCTACCGCAACAAAGGGAACTTTGAAATGTACGGCACATACCGAATTGCCCGTGGCGACTACAAACTCAGCATTCAAGACATCATACGCAAAGACCTCACCATCGATCCCGAAAGCCAAATGACCTTCTCGGGCGACCCTCTAGCTGGCGACCTCAACCTCAAAGCGAAATACACGGTGAACGGAGTGTCGCTCAGCGACCTCAACTATGGCGCAGGATTCAACCAAAAGTCCGTAAAAGTAGACTGCATTCTCAACATAGGTGGCAAAGCGCGCAGCCCGCAAATCAACTTCGACCTCGACCTTCACAACATTTCTGAAGACGAGAAGCAAATGGTGCGCCAGCTCATCGCCACCGACGAAGACATGAACCGGCAAATCATCTACCTTCTCGGCATTGGCCGTTTCTACACAGCCAGCGCCAACGGAACTGTGGCACAGACCACCAGCCAACAACAAAGTTCGGCCGCCATGCGATCCTTCATCTCCACCACCATCACTAGCCAACTCAACTCGGCCATTTCCAACGTGCTCGGCAACCAGTCGCACTGGAACTTCGGCGCTAACGTAGCCACCGGCACCTACGGTTGGAACGACATGGAAGTGGAAGGACTCCTCGAAGGACGACTCTTCAACGACCGGCTGCTCATCAACGGCAACTTCGGCTACCGCGACCGCCCCACCTACACCTCCAACTTCGTGGGCGACTTTGACATACGCTACCTCCTCACGCCACGCGGCTCCGTCAGTCTGCGCGCATACAGCGAAACCACAGACCGCTACTTCACGAAAAACTCGCTCACCACACAAGGCATTGGCGTATCGCTCCAACGCGACTTCCAAAAGTTCACCGACCTTTTCAAGCCCAAACGAAAGCGAAAACTGCTCCAAAAAGAGAAGTCTGCCGCAAAGCAAGAAAGCAAATAGAAACCCTACACCCGCGTTCATGTGCACGCACGTCTTGGCATCTTCGCCAAGAATCATTAAATTTGCCCAAAACAATCCACGCTCCGCCTGTGGCAACCTTCGCCCCACCCTAATCAGCGGAGCGCTCTTCACTAACCCACAATCAAACAATCGCATCATGTACGACATCCAACTCAACGAAAGCGGAACAAGACATCTCAACGTATCCGACACAAACCTCGAAACCATACGCAAGCACAACCTTTTCCACGGACTTTTCAACTCCAGCGGTTACGTCACCGAAGACGACCTTGAGAAACTCAAGCTCACCCTTCGCTCACTCATTGCTGCCAGCCACGAGAACACGAAAGACTTGCTCGACCTCTGCATCGACGTAATCTACCACGACAAGATGAAAGCCTACGGACTCCGCAACTTGGTGGCACTCTACACCGAATGGGCCGCACAACACCCCGAAGCTGCCGAGCCCACGCAGGATTAACCCGCAACGCTAGCGGAGCTAAACACAGTTTACAACTCCTCACACATGCCCCAACTCACAGACTGGCTCCCCACCACGCGCAAAGAAATGGACCTGCGCGGATGGGACGTAGCCGACGTCATACTCTTCTCCGGCGACGCCTATGTGGACCATCCCTCATTTGGCGCCGCCGTCATAGGTCGTCTCCTCGAAGACGAAGGACTGCGCGTATGCATCGTACCGCAACCCGACTGGCACGGCGACTTCCGCGACTTCAAAAAACTCGGACGCCCGCGCCTCTTCTTCGGCATCTCGCCCGGAGCCATGGACTCCATGGTCAACAAATACACCGCCAACCGACGACTCCGCTCCGAAGACGCCTACAGCCCCGACGGGCGGCACGACATGCGCCCCGACTTTCCTTCCATTGTCTACGCCAAAATTCTCCGACAAGCATTTCCCGACACCCCCATCGTGCTCGGCGGAATTGAAGCCTCGTTGCGCCGCGTCACGCATTACGACTACTGGCAAGAGAAACTCTGCCCCTGCATTCTCCACGAAAGCCAAGCCGACCTCATTGTCTACGGCATGGGGGAGATGCCTATGACGGAACTTTGCCGCACACTTGAGAACAAACTCCTACACGGACGCGACGACGCCTTCTGCACCACAGAGCAGTTCCGCACCGTACTCCACAAATACCCCGTAAGGCAAACCGTGGCAATCATGCCCGCAGAAGATATTCCACACGGATTCTGCAAAGACGACATCATTCTCCACTCCCACGAAGACTGCCTCACGAACCGCAAGCACTACGCCGAAAATTTCCGCCACATCGAAGAAGAAAGCAACAAGCTCCACCCCCAACGCCTGCTGCAAGGACTCGGCGAAAAATACGTCGTGGTCAATCCGCCGTTCCCCCCAATGACCACGGAGCAAATTGACCACTCCTTCGACCTCCCCTACACACGCTTACCCCACCCCAAATACAAGAACAAGCGCATTCCCGCCTACGAGATGATAAAATTCTCCGTCAACCTCCACCGCGGATGCTTCGGCGGATGTGCATTCTGCACCATCTCGGCTCATCAGGGAAAATTCATCATGAGCCGCTCCAAAGAGAGCATCATGCGCGAAGTGAAACAAGTGGTAAAGATGCCGGGATTCAAAGGCTACCTCTCCGACCTCGGCGGTCCGTCGGCCAACATGTACATGATGCACGGCAAAAACCGCGACATATGCAGTCGCTGCAAACGCCCCTCATGCATCAGTCCCGCCGTATGCCCCAACCTCAATGCGGACCACAAACCCTTGCTCGACATCTACAAAGCCGTTGATGCACTGCCCGAAATAAAGAAAAGCTTCATAGGAAGCGGCGTGCGCTACGACCTCCTTCTCCACCCCTACAAAGACCCCAAACTCCGCGAGAACGCCGAAAAATATACGCGCGAACTCATCGTGAACCATGTGTCTGGACGACTGAAGGTTGCACCCGAACACACCTCCGACCGCGTGCTCGGCATGATGCGTAAGCCTTCCTTCAAACTCTTCCATGAGTTCAAGGCCATCTTCGACCGCATCAACCGCGAAGCCGGACTCAACCAGCAAATCATCCCCTACTTCATCTCCTCCCACCCTGGATGTACCGAAGAAGACATGGCTGAACTTGCCGCCGAAACACGCGACATGGATTTCAAACTGGAACAAGTCCAAGACTTCACGCCCACGCCCATGACGGTATCGACCGAAGCGTGGTACTCGGGCTACCACCCCTACACGCTTGAGCCAGTATTCTCTGCCATCAGTCCCGATGACAAGCTCAAGCAACGTATGTTCTTCTTCTGGTACAAACCCGAAGAACGCGGAAAGATTATTCGCGAACTCCAACGCATGGGCCGTCCCGACCTCATTGCCCGCCTCTATCCCGAAGGACCAGGTCTCGGCAATCCACGTCCAAGTGCATCACACGCCACCAAGGACCACACGGGCAAACGATACGGGAAAAGCAAAAATCCCGACAAGAAAACGGTTTACAACCATCCCACCCAACAGCAAGGCCGTTCTTACAAACAGCAAAGCCAGTCTTCGCGTTCAAACAGCCGCTACCCCCAGCAGCAAAACACACGCAACAAAAAAGGACGCGGGTAATAGCTGCCACAAATCCGCCCCTCAACCCAACTCACACCATAAAGATGAAAAACCGTCTGATTCTCTTTGCATTGACCGCTTGGCCGCTCTGCATAGCAGCGCAGCAAAATGCACTTCAGCGTGCAGGACACGGCATCAACTACAATGCTGAAATACAAACCACGAACTCTAGTGGTAACACACCGCTTTGGCTCACGGCAAACCGATACGGACTCTCGTCCGTAGACGGACACAACGGATATGCACGTTTCGGACTTTCGCGCTCCACAAGCAACGACAATGGGAAATGGCGCATCGGTTACGGCATTGACCTTGCTGCTGCCTATAACTTCAATTCCACCTTTCGCATTCAGCAACTTTACGCTGACTTCGAATACAAACTCGTACGTCTCTCCATCGGTGCAAAAGAGCGAAACATGGAACTGAAGAACAACGCGCTCAGCACAGGAAGTCAGACACTTGGCATCAACGCTTGCCCCATACCCATGGTGCGTTTTGAACTCCCCGAGTACTGGAGCATCACCGGCAAGTCGAACTGGGCAGCCATCAAAGGACACATCGGCTACGGAGTTCTCACGGACGGCCGCTTCCAGCAAAACTATCAGGCTGAAGGGAACCACTACGCACGCCATGCGCTCTTCCACTCTAAAGCCGGCTATCTCCGTTTAGGCAATGCCGAGAAATTTCCCCTTACCTTTGAAGGCGGACTCGAAATGGCCTGCCAGTTTGGTGGCACAGTCTACAATGCCGTTTCCACCGACGACGCTACCCCCCACCCCATCAAGATGGGACATTCCCTCAAAGATTTCGTAGACGCAACCTTCGGAACAGGCGGTGATGCCACAGACGGCGAGGGCTATGCCAACGCCACGGGAAATACCGTGGGCAGCTGGCTCATGCGCCTTAACTACCACGGAAAAGGTTGGGGCGCATCGGTCTACATGGACCACTTCTTTGAAGATCATTCACAAATGTTTCTCCAATACGGATGGAAAGACGCACTTATAGGCGCCGAACTTCAACTTCCCGTCAACCCCGTAGTATCTACCATCGTCTATGAACACATCCGCACCACCGACCAAAGCGGCCCCGTCTACCATGACCACACCGAAGCCATCCCCGACCAAATAAGCGGTATAGACAACTACTACAACCACAACCTCTACGCTGGCTGGCAGCATTGGGGACAGGCCATAGGCAATCCGCTCTATACCTCCCCACTCTACAATGGCAACGGCTCGCTAACATTTACCAACAACCGCTTCAAAGCCAACCACATCGGGCTCTCCGGCAACCCGTCGCCTACCGTTCAGTACCGTGTACTCTACACGCACCAACGTAGCCTCGGCACCTATGCAGAGCCATTCGACGCACCAGTTACGTCGCACAGCTTTATGGCGGAAGCCTCCTTTGCGCCCAACCATTTGGGGCATGTCAATACGAAAGGTTGGAAAGTGACAGGCGCTTTTGCACTTGACCACGGTACGCTCATAGGCAACAACACGGGGTTCCAGCTCACCATCAGCAAAAGTGGCGTACTTGTAAAATAAGCGACGGACCTTACCACTACAACCCCCAGATTCGTACCGAACAACGCACGAGAGAAACATACAGCCACTGACAAAACAAAAAAAGTAATGAAACACATTGTCCCCATACTCATTCTCGCTCTCTTTGCCTCCGGCCTATCTACCTCATGTAGCAAGATGAGCGACAACGGCCCAATTGACGGCATGTGGCACTTGGAGAAAATCTATACACGCCCCGACGGCAATGCATCGGGTCCCTACTCCGTAGAAAAAGACTGCAGCGAAGACCGCATTTACTGGAGTTTTCAGTTGGATTTGCTCAGCATCCGTTCGAAAGAGGGGCACAACGGAAAAACCAACGAGAGCGTGGCGCGCTTCAAACTGACATCCTCTACACTCGACATAACTTCCCTTTATGTCCATTACCGCGACCGCGACAGTTTGCTGACCGACCCTGCCACCACGGACCTCAGTTCCGTCGGCATCCACGGAGTCAATCCGAGCTATGCCATCGTTCAGCTTGACGGAAAGCATATGCGGCTTTGTTCCGCTACGGACAGTCTCATTTTCCGCAAACTGTAAACAACTGAAGCAAAGAATACGTCGCTAGTAAGCGACACGGAAAAAGCGCGTGAGCCGAATCTTCATGAAAGATTCCATGCTCACGCGCTTTTTACTACTTTCAAATTCAAGATGTTACGCAGTGCCGTCGCTTGTTAATGTACGCGGCTCACGCAGAAGCTATTGCTCATCATAACAACCGTATAAACGCACAAAAAGGACAAACCTCCCGGCTTATCCTTTCTGTGTACACTCTCAGGGGTTCGAACCCTGGACCCACTGATTAAGAGTCAGTTGCTCT
>CAVALA010000024.1:0-38300 GCA_963589615.1 Prevotellamassilia timonensis | reverse complement strand
GCTTTTGCCCTTTCAGGGCGCATTCCTCGCTAACATGTTAACCCAGGGTGTCGCTTCGCTTGCCCTGGGCTATAGGCTTGCTGGGCTTTCAGCCCGTTTTTCGCTACCTTGATTTATTATCAAACAAGCGGAACTTATTTTTTACACATTACTAAATCTGTGTAAATCTGTGAGATCTGTGGGAGACTTTCTGCGCCGTTTAGGCGTAGATTCGTGTTCGTCTTAAATATCTGTGTCATCTGTGTCCCCCTACCTGAGTAGTTACGGAAATATGGCCTTAATTGAGTAAAATCCTCCCCTTTCCTTCCGTTTCAGATTTTGCTTTTTGCGTAAGATATGTGGGGCGTAGCGCATGGGGGTCAAGTCTCCGACTTGACATAAGGCGCAGCACGCAGAACCGTCCGTGACGGCGCAGCACGTAGAACCGTCCGTGACGGCGCAGCATGCAGAACCGTCCGTGACGGCGTGCCTCCCCTATGCGCTAACACATTCAAGAGAATACATATAATAGTTCGTGCGCGCGCGTGCGCGTATACACCGAAGTTTGTGCAAGTTGCTGTCACCCGTCACCCAGCTCCGTGAGGCCTTTACGTGCTGTCACCACAGATGGACTCCAGCATTCAAAACCAAACGTCCTGTATGGACTCTACGATACCCTCAAAAACAACGAAAAATCGCCTAAAATTCGCTTTGTTTCTAACGCGCTGAATATCAAGCATCTGCAGTTTCAAAATGAAGTCCCCGTTTTGAAACAAAAATTTCAAGCCTTGGAATTTTAATTTCA
This sequence comes from Prevotellamassilia timonensis, assembly GCA_963589615.1. Lineage (GTDB taxonomy): Bacteria > Bacteroidota > Bacteroidia > Bacteroidales > Bacteroidaceae > Alloprevotella > Alloprevotella timonensis_A. Next base: position 37,516 of record CAVALA010000024.1, on the reverse strand, counting down.
AGCCTTGGAATTTAAATTCCAAGCCTTGGAATTTTTCTGAAACGCGGGGGTAGTGAAAGGGAAATAGGTTTTGTTTGCATGGTGCAGCACACCACTATGGGGGCGACGTTTCCAAAACGTCGCGCTCTACACGGCAGGCAAATGTGCAAATGAGCGAATATGAAAATGTGAGGCACATTGAATGAATGACACACCAGTCCAAGACTACTCCACACAAATGCCACACGGAGCCGGGTGACGGGTGACAGCAAGTTGCACAAACTCCGGTGTATACGCACGCGCGCGTAAAGGAGAACCCCATTACGCCGACACATTCACCCCGTTCGCTGATAAAAAAACACTAAAACGGGAGCGGAAGTGCCCCAAATTGGAAAATGTGCGTATTTTTGCAACTTGATATAGCATGCATCCCAACTGAAGCATATGAAAAAGATTTCCATACGGATATTTCTCCTCGCGCTTGCCGCCTGTCTCTCCCTCGCCGCGTGCGACACCTCCAGCAGCACCTCCGACTCCGAGACCTCCTCAGACTGCGCCATCACCGCCGTCACCTTGGGTACACTCCTACGGACCGTCAACACCGTCAGTCCCAACACCGGTGCCGACACCACCTATACCGTCAACGTCACAGGGTCGCTCTACCCCATGTACATTGACCAACTCAACAACCGCATTTACAACGCCGACTCCCTCCCCGTCGGCACCCAGATAGACAAAGTGGTGTTCAGCACCCTCACAAGTTCCGGCACGCTAGCCATTCAAAGTCTTTCCACCGGGGCCGACACACTTTTCTCTGCCACCGACTCCACCGACTTCAGCAAAATGCGTGTGGTGCGCGTCTACTCGTCCGACGGACAACTCTCGCGCCTCTACGACATGGAAGTCAACGTACACCGCGAAGAAGGCGACTCCCTCGTGTGGGCCCAGACCGCAGCAGCCACTAGCTCCACCCTTGCCGCCTTCACTAAGAGCCGTCTGCTCAGCGTAGGCACCACGCTCTATGCCTTCGGCGAGAAAGCCGACGGCACGGTAAGCCTCGCCGTAGGTTCGAGCGAAAACGGACAGTTCTCCGCCGGCACCGACCTCGCCACCATCGACGGCGCAGCCCTCAATGTGCGCTCCGTTCAGCACGTCGGAAGCACCTTCTATGCCCTTGCCGGCAATGCCCTTGTGCGTTCGGCCGACGGCGCGACATGGGAAAAGGCCGGCACCGACAACCTCGTGGCACTCGCTGGCGTGAGTGCCGACAGCCTCTATGCCCTCACGACTGAGGGTCGTATGGTAGCCACAGCCGACGGCACCTCTTGGACTGCCCAAAAGGCCGACACCGACGGCGACTGGCCCCTTGCCAACTACGCCTCCGCACTCTGTCCCACCCACACCAACAAGAGCATATCGACCCTCGTCTTTGCCGGCTACTGCAAGCAGCAGCAAGCCCGCGTGTGGAAGCACGACATCGACGCCCAGGGCACCTACACCTTCGCTTGGAACTACCTCCCCCAGACCGAAGAACTCAACGACGTGGCATTCCCCACCGTGGCAGACCCCTCGCTCATCAGTTACGACGACGGACTCGTTCTCGTAGGTCGCACCGCCGAAGGCAAAGCCGTGCTCTACCGCAGTTCCGATATAGGCCGTACGTGGGTCAGCGGCGAATACACCGCCCCCGCCATCGCCTCAGCCACCAGTCTCTCCGCCACCGTCGACGCCAACCACTACATCTGGATAGTCTGCGGCGGAACGGGCGAAGTGTGGCGCGGACGCATCAACCGCCTCGCCTGGAAGGACGAGAACAAGCTCATCTTCAAGAGCCAGCGCCGGTAAGGAAATCGTCGTTTACATCAAGCGGCGCAGAAAAAGAGAAATCTAAATGCCGATATGCAAGAGGCTACAGTTCTTTGAAAAGCCTTGCAACCTTTATCCAAGTCCTCAATGAACAAGTTCTTCCGACATATCACCGCATCCCATAGTAGTCATACGCAGCTAAGGCGACTAATTTGCACATTGGCGAAGCAATTCGCACTCCGCCTTTTTTGTACATTCGCCATACTGCACATAGCCACATTGCTCACCCCCGCCTTTGCCCAGCAAGACGAAGTGGTGTATCGCCTAGAACTCGGCGCTGGCGCCGGTGCAGGCTTCAACGTGACAGATCTTAAGGGCAAAGCCGGACTCAGCGGTTCGCTCATAGCCCGTTTTCCCCTCAACCCACGCATGGCCGTGAAAACCGAACTCGGTTACATGCAGGTCAAAGGCACCACCGACGGGAAAAGCGAGTTCTTCCCCGCCAATCCCTCGCAAAGTTCAGCCGAACGCCTCAACTACAGCGTGAGCAGCGGCCTTTACGACCTCTCCGCCCTCTACGAACTCCACTTCCTGCCCTACGGCTACGAGCGCGGCTACCAAGGCTACTGTCGCCTAGTGCCCTACATCCAAGCCGGATTTGGCTTCGTTTATGGTGCAGCAGGAAAAGCCTTCAGCGCACAAGTGCCCATCGGCGCCGGCGTGAAATACAAAGTAGGCCCAAGGCTCAACCTCGGACTTGACTGGACCTTCCGCTTCTCCCTCACCGACAAGATAGACGGACTCGAAGCACCGCTCGGCATCAAATCAAGCGGATTCAGCAACAAGGACCACTACTCCACGCTCCGCCTCACCCTCACTTACGACCTCAATCCGCGTTGCCCCACGTGCAACCGCGACTGACAAAAAAATAAATGGGCGGTGAAATCGTTCACCACCCTAATCACTAACCTCCGGACTTATGGACCAACTCGACCACAACCGCATTCCGAGCCACATAGCCATCATCATGGACGGCAACGGCCGGTGGGCGAAGGCTCGTGGACTCAACCGCAGCATGGGACACCAGCAAGGCGTCGTCGCCGTGCGCGAAATAACCACCGCATGTTCCCAGTTGGGCGTGAAATACCTCACGCTCTACACCTTCAGCACCGAAAACTGGAACCGGCCCGTCGATGAGGTGGCCGCACTCATGACACTCATCCTCCACTCCCTTGAAGAAGAGTTGTTCATGAAAAACAACGTCCGCCTGCGCGTAATCGGCGACATAAGCCGCACACCGCAAGAAGTCCAGGAAGCCATCGGCGGACTCATCGACCGCACATCCGTCAACACCGGCATGACCCTCGTCATCGCCCTCAGCTACAGTTCGCGTTGGGAAATCACGCAAACCGTACGCACCCTCGCCCAAAAAGTGAAGGACGGACAACTCTCGCCCGACGACATAGACGAAAGCACCATCAGTCACCATCTCGCCACCGAGTTCATGCCCGACCCCGAACTCCTCATACGCACCGGAGGCGAACTCCGCCTAAGCAACTACCTGCTCTGGCAGTGCGCCTACTCCGAACTCTACTTCTGCGACACCTACTGGCCCGACTTCCACGAAGCCGAACTGCGCAAAGCCATCCTCGACTACCAGCAGCGCGAACGCCGCTTCGGAAAGACCAGCGAACAGGTGGCTAAGTAATGTGCAAATGTGCGAATATGCAAATGTGCAAATGAGAGATGCACGTTTGGTAAATGTGCGAATATGCAAATGTGTAAATGAGAGATGCACGTTTAGCAAGTTCATACATTAGCATCGTATTCCACATTTGGCTCCAACATAACATTAACAGTACAGCATCAAAAAATTGCACATTCGCATATTTGCACATTATGCGAAGCATATGATGTTCCAACATTCAAACTGAACCAGCATACCCTCATTCGCACATTCGCACATTTGCACATTTGCACATTATGCGAAGCATTACCACGCATATGAAACATACCGCACGCTTCATGCTCATGCTGCTCTTCGCCCTCACGGCAGCGGCAGCCACAGCACAAACGAACTCACATAAGGTGGTCAACCCCGACATCACCTACACGTCCAGCCATCCGCGCTACGAACTCGGTGGACTCGTGGTTGAAGGCGCCAAAAACTTCGACGAGGAAATGTTGGCCAACATTTCCGGACTCACCGTAGGCGAAACCTACGAGGTGCCCGGTACCCAAATTGCCGAAGCCGTGCGACGTTACTGGGCGCAAAAACTCTTCTCCAACGTTGAGATCACCGCCGACAGCATCGTCGGCAACAAAATATATCTCCACATTCAGCTCACGCCCCAACCGCGCATCTCAAGCATCAACTACAGCGGCGTGAAAAAGTCCGAGCGCGAGGACTGCGAGAAGATAGCCGGACTCCAAGTCGGCAACCAAATCAATACCGACGTGGCAGACCGCGCCAAGCACTTCATCAAAAAACACTTTGAAGACAAAGGCTTCAAAAACTGCGAAGTCGACATCGTGCAGCGCGAGGACGTCACCGGCGACAACCGCGTGATCCTCGACGTGAACATCAACAAGAACGAGAAAATCAAAGTACGCAAAATCTACATCAGCGGCGTCGACAAGAAATACGTGGGCAAACTCAAGAAAGCCATGAAGAAAACCCACGAGAAAAGCTTCGTCAACATGCTCCGCTCCAAAAAGTTCCTCCCCGAAAAATACGCTGAGGACAAAGACCTCGTCATCGACAAACTCAACTCTTGGGGCTACCGCGACGCCCTCGTCTTGAGCGACAGCGTGGAAACCATCGACGAAAAGCACGTCAACATCTACCTCAACCTCAACCAAGGACAGAAATACTACCTCCGCAACATCTCGTGGGTGGGCAACACCGTCTACAACTCCGACGTGCTCCAGCGCGTCTTGCAGATGAAAGACGGCGACGTCTACAACCAACGACTCCTCAACAAACGACTCCGCGAGGACGACGACGCCATCGGTAACCTCTACTACAACAACGGCTACGTGTTCTACAACCTCGACCCCGTAGAAATCAACGTCGACGGCGACTCCATAGACCTCGAAATGCGCATCAGCGAAGGACGTCAGGCCACCTTTAACCACATCCGCATAGCCGGCAACGACCGCGTTTACGAAAACGTTGTGCGTCGCGAACTCCGCACCAAGCCCGGCGACCTCTTCTCCATGGACGCCATCAAGCGTTCCGTGCAGGACCTCGCACAGATGAACCAGTTCGACCCCGAAGCACTTCAGAGCCAGCTCTTCCAGAACATCAAGCCCGACCAGGCCAGCGGAACCGTCGACATGACCTATCCCCTCACCACCAAAGGCGGCGACCAGATAGAACTCTCGGCCGGTTGGGGACAAACCGGTATCGTAGGCCGCGTGGGACTCAAGTTCACCAACTTCTCCGTGCAGAGCCTCTTCAACAAAGGCAAGAAGCGCGCAGGCTTCATCCCCCAAGGCGACGGACAGACCCTCTCCCTCCAAGTTTCCACCAACGGTACCTACTACCAGAACTACTCGCTCTCCTTCCTCGAACCGTGGCTCGGTGGAAAGCGCCCCAACCAGCTCAGCTTCTCCATCTACTACAGCAAGCAGAGCGACATCAACTCCAACTACTACAACTCCAGTTACTACAACAGCATGTACAACCTCATGTACGGCTACGGCAGCAACTCGAGCTACTACAACTACTCCAACTACTACGACCCCGACAAATACGTGAAGATGCTCGGTGTGAGCCTCGGTTTCGGTAAGCGTCTCCGCTGGCCCGACGACTACTTCACCTTCATGGCCGAACTCTCCTACACGCGCTACATGCTCAAGTCGTGGCAGTACTTCCTCATCACCGACGGTAACTGCAACAACATCAACCTCACACTCTCACTCCAGCGCAACTCCACCGACCATCCCTTCTATCCCCGTCGCGGTTCAGAGTTCCTCTTCTCCGTTACCGCCACGCCCCCTTACTCCCTCTGGGACGGACGCAACTACAAAAACCTCGCCACCAATTACCGCAGCTCAAGCTACCAGCGCGAGGCACAAGAGAAGTACCGCTGGATTGAATACAACAAGTGGAAATTCAAGTTCCGCAACTTCACCGCACTCACCAGTGCCGTCAAAGCCCCCGTGCTCATGACCCGCTTTGAGTTCGGCATACTCGGCAGCTACAACAAATACAAGAAGTCGCCCTTCGAAACCTTCTACGTCGGTGGCGACGGCATGTCCGGCTACTCCTCAGGCTACGCCACCGAGACCATCGGACTCCGCGGTTACGACAACGGTTCGCTCGCCGGCAACACCACAGGCGATGCCTACGCCTACAGCCGCATGACCCTCGAACTCCGCTATCCGCTCATGCTTGAAACCTCCACCTCGCTCTATGCCCTCGCCTTCGTTGAAGGCGGTAACGCATGGGAGAACATCAAGGACTTCAACCCCTTCAACATGAAGCGTTCCGCCGGTGTCGGCGTCCGCATCCTCCTCCCCATGGTCGGACTCATGGGTATTGACTGGGCATACGGTTTTCAAAAGAAAATCAACGGAACGAAAGCCGGTGGTTCACAGTTCCACTTCATCATCGGCCAGGAATTCTAAACAGCCTATGGGGCGACGTTTTCAAAACGTCGCACTCTACACGGAAGTTCCTTACATGTAGGCATAGGGAGTTGCAAAAAAACAATGCCTCCCGTGCAATAAACCGCCCGCTCTGCAGTTATTCCTAATAAAAGCGCGGAGCAAGCAGCCCCGTGCACTAATCCGCCCCACAAAAAAACACAAGATGAAGAAGACCCTCCTCCTCATGCTCCTCCTCGCAGCCACCTTCTGCGGAGCAAAAGCACAAAAGTTCGCACTCGTCGACATGGAATACATCATGAGCAACATTCCCGCCTACGAGCGCGCTAACGAACAACTCAACCAGACCTCCAAAGCCTGGCAAGCCGAAGTAGAAGCACTCAACACCGCAGCGCAGACACTCTATAAAAACTACCAAAACGAGAGCGTCTTCCTCTCCGATGCACAAAAGAAAGAGCGCGAACAAGCCATCGTCAACAAAGAAAAGGAAGCCTCCGACCTCAAAAAGAAATACTTCGGTCCCGAAGGCGAACTCTACAAAAAGCGCCAAAGCCTCATTGAGCCCATACAAGACGAAATCTACACCGCAGTGAAAAGCATTGCCACCGCCAAAGGTTTCCAGCTCATCCTCGACCGCGCTTCCGACAACGGCATCATCTTCGCCTCACCCTCAATAGACATCAGCAACGAGGTGCTCGCAAAACTTGGCTATTCCAATTAAATCACATACCTTTGCACGCACCCGTGGGCATAGACTCAACCGAGAGAAGAACATCGTTGCGTGTTAGCCCACAGCAAACCTTAGAATACAAACACAACATTCAATACAACCAATGTTTAAAAGATTATTGATGCTGGTGCTCTTCGTAGCACCTCTGAGCCTCTGCGCTCAAAAGTTCGCACATTTCGACTACGCCTCCATCATCCAGGCCATGCCCGAATACAAAAAGGCACAGACCGAACTCGAAACGCTCGGCAAGCAGTACCAGAGCGAACTCGAAAACATGCAGAAAGAACTGCAGACCAAAGCAGAGCAGTACCAGAAGAGCGATGCCGCTGCCGATACGCCCCAGAACATGAAAGACCGTCACAACACGGAACTTCAGGAACTCTACCAGCGTTGGCAGCAGGCTCAGCAGGACAACAGCGAAGCCTTCCAGAAGGCACAGCAGGACAAGATGCAGCCCATCTCACAGAAAGTGATGGACGCCGTCAACTCCCTCGCAAAAGCCAACGGCTACGTATACGTAGTGGACAAGAACGCTGCTCAGACCGCAGGCATCGTCATCAACGAGTCGCTCAGCACCGACATCACCGCACAGGTGAAGTCAAGCCTTGGCATCTCAGCTGCAGCCACGAAGTAAACAGAAACATGCTTTGCCAACAGCATTAAAGGCTTGGCAAAACACAATCAACAAACGGCACAAAGCCCGCTCTCCCAGCAGAGATTACGGCTTTGTGCCGTTTCACGTTCCTTTCTCCCAAAAGACGTTTGCCAATGTGCGGAATTTCGTAACTTCGCAAACACAACGAAAATCAACAAACTTATGAAGTACCCAATCGGCATACAGGATTTCAAAAGCATACGCGAAGGAAACTACGTGTATGTAGACAAAACCGCAATGGTCTACCACATGGTACACAACGGAGAGGTCTATTTCCTATCCCGCCCCCGTCGGTTTGGCAAGAGTTTGCTGGTTTCCACGCTGAAAAGCTATTTTGAAGGCAATCATGAACTATTCTGTGGACTAGAAATTGAAAAGTTGGAAAAAGAATGGATAAAATATCCCATCTTCCACATTGACTTTAACAGCAACGACTTTACGATAGAAGGCACACTGCAGAATATGCTCTTAGGCTACGTCAGTAAATGGGAGAAACAATACGGCCTCACACCCGACGAACGCTTCAGCACCGGCGAACGCTTTTCACAACTCCTTGAACACGTCCACGAAACAACCGGACAGCGTTGCGTGGTCCTCGTAGACGAGTACGACAAACCCTTGCTCGACGTTATGGATGTCCACACAAAAGCAGCCAGCGCCAACGGCATAACGCTTGAAGAATATAACCGCAACACGCTCAAAGGGTTCTACTCCTCCTTCAAAGCAGCCGATGCCCACCTCCGCTTTGTGCTCCTCACGGGAGTTACCAAGTTCTCTCAAGTAAGCATCTTTAGCGGATTCAACCAGCCCAACGATATCAGCATGGATTCACGCTATGAAACCCTTTGCGGATTTAGTGAAGAAGAACTGGAACATTATTTCAAGGACGACATCGGTGCTCTTGCCGATGAACTCTCCATAACCTACGAAGAAGCAAAATCAAAGCTCAAGACACAATACGACGGCTATCACTTCAGTCGCAGAATGAAGGACATCTACAATCCCTTCTCCCTCTTCAATGCACTTGACAAAAAAGAAATCGGGAACTATTGGTTTGCCACGGGCACACCGACGTTTCTTGTCAAGCTCCTCGCTCAATCCAATGAAAATCTCAACGAACTCACCGGACGATATTACGACGTTTCCGATTTCGTGGATTACCGCGCTGATGAACTCAATCCACTTCCCATTATATACCAAAGTGGATACCTCACACTTAAAGCCTACGACGTAGCCACAAATTCTTATCTCCTTGACTTTCCCAATAATGAAGTGAAGGATGGCTTTGTGACCGCCTGTGCCAGTGACTATCTGCAAGCCAAAAGCTCCGTAAAGAGTACTATGATTGACTTTGTAAGAGACCTCAATGCCGCAGATCTAGAACAACTCAAGCTACATCTCACCTCCTTTTTCGCTTCAATACCCTACACCATGAGAAGGAAAGACGATGAGAAAGAACGCGAACGCTACTTCCACTATACGTTCTATCTTATGTTTCGTCTCCTTTCCTCCTACCTCGTGCTCACCGAAAAAGAGCAAAGCCAAGGGCGGGCCGACTGCATCATAGAAACCCCCACCGATGTGTTCATCTTCGAGTTTAAACTCGACGCATCTGCAGACAAGACCCTCGAACAAATAGAGGAAAAAGGTTACGCCACATCCTACAAAGCAGATCAACGCATAGTCCACAAAATTGGCGTCAGCTTCTCCTCCCAAACAGGAACCATAGCAGATTGGCAAGAAGCATAACCTCCCGTCAACACGCCTCTACATACAGCAACCCCATGATTCAGCTCGAAAACATACACAAGTCCTTCGGCAAACTTGAAGTGCTCAAAGGCATCACCCTCCACATCGCACCACGCGAAGTGGTCAGCATAGTAGGCCCCAGCGGAGCCGGCAAAACCACCCTCCTGCAAATAATGGGCACACTCTATCGCCCCGACCAAGGCACACTCCAGATAGCCGGCGAAGACGTGCTCCGCTTCAAAGGCGCAAAACTTTCGCAGTTTCGCTGCGAGCACCTCGGCTTCGTCTTTCAGTTCCATCAACTTCTGCCCGAATTCTCGGCTTTGGAGAACGTGATGATTCCCGCCCTCATAGCTTGCCGTAAGGAAAGCGAAGCAAAGACGAAAGCCAAGGAACTCCTCGACTTCCTCGGACTCTCTGACCGCGCCGACCACCGGCCCGCACAGCTCTCCGGAGGTGAAAAGCAGCGCGTAGCCGTGGCTCGCGCACTCATCAACCGTCCCGATGTCATCTTTGCCGACGAACCCTCCGGTTCGCTCGACTCGCACAATAAGGAAGAACTTCACAAACTCTTCTTCCGCCTGCGCGACGAGATGGACCAGACCTTCGTCATCGTCACCCACGACGAACACCTCGCCACACTCACCGACCGCACCATACATCTCACCGACGGCCTCATTGACAACGTCACCGCCGCCGAAAACGTATAAGGCGCGCCGCATTCTCACATTCGCACAAGACATTCGCACACCAGTACATTCGCACACCAGCACATTTGCACATTCGCACATTTGCACATTTGCACATTTTTCATGCCCATCCAAATAAAACTCGGAGACTACAACACCCTCCGCATCACCCGATTCACTGACCACGGCGCCTATCTCGACGGAGGCGACGCCGGAGAAATACTCATGCCCAAAGCCTACGTGCGACGCGAGATGCGTCCCGGCACCGAAGTCAACGTATTCGTCTACCTCGACCAAAGCGAACGTCTTGTAGGCACTTTCGAAACTCCGCGGGCACGCGTCGGCGACTTCGCCTTCCTCCGCGTGGCATGGGTTAACGAATACGGCGCTTTCCTCGACTGGGGACTCATGAAAGACCTCTTCGTCCCCTTCCGCGAGCAGAAAATGCCTATGCAGCAGGACCGTTCCTACCTCGTCCACATTCACATCGACGAAGAAACACACCGCCTCGTGGCCTCAGCCAAAGTGGAACGCTATCTACAGCCGGCAAAGACCAGCGAATACCACCGCGGACAGGAAGTGGAAATCATCATACAGCAGAAAACGCCCCTTGGCTTCAAAGTCATCGCAGACAACCGCTGCCCCGGACTCATCTACGACAACCAAATATTTCAGGCCGAGCCGCACGCCGGCGACGTCTACAACGCCACCATTGTAAACATTCGTCCCGACGGCAAACTCGACCTCTCGCTCCAGCGCATCGGCAAAGGGCGCTTCCGCGACTTCGCCGACCAACTCCTCGACGAACTCCGCAATGAGCCTACCCATCATCTTCCCTACGGCGACCGCAGCAATCCCGACGACATCCGCGAACGCTTCGGCGTGAGCAAGAAAACCTTCAAGCGCGCAGTAGGAACTCTCTATAAAAACGGCTTTGCGACCCCCTCTGAAGATGGTCTTACACTTAATGAAGGTTAAATTCGGGGGGGGTATTTGAAGAAACCACCAAAAATACTTTGTAAAAGTTGCGGGTTTCCTCGGCAAAGCGTAACTTTGTGGTGGATATGAGTTGAAAGAGTAGTAAGATAGAAAAAGAGAGACTTTCAGCTTGAGTCCAAACATGAGAAAAACGCCGAGAACTGCCAGAGAATATAATAGAACAAACGTTCAGCCCTCGGGCTAAATAATCCCCTATACTATATTCGCAATGGATTAGTGCGTGGTAGCGCATCGGCGAGACAAAACGAAAAGATAGTTTTTTCATCTCTATATAAGTTCTGTGAGGCAACTGTGCGTCGCGACGACGCGTGGTTGCCATTTTTTTTAGTTTCCGCGCTTCAAGCGCTAAAACCTCATCTCTTCATCTCCTTATTTTGTGTCTACTGTTCCTGTTAATATTTTGGGAGCAAAATTATATATAAAGATGAATGGGGGGGGGTGGTTCAAAACGGTTCAAATTCTTCTGACAAGCAGAAAACTAAGGCGTTTTGCGGAATAAGTCATAAATGTGCGTTACCTTTGCCCATAAAGCTAAGAATCATGGTAGAAAAATTCAATCAAGAAGCATTTGAACGACTTAAGAAAGAGGTAGAGGTGCTAGTGGGTAGAAGTATCAAATCGCCAAAGGACTTTGACTTCCTTTCTCGTCAGATATATGGCTATACAAGAGAAAATATATCTGTAAGTACCTTGAAACGTATGTGGGGATATGTGGCTTGCGCTAGCAAACCGAGCCGGTTTAACCTCAATTTGCTTTCACGAATGGTCGGTTATCCCAGTTGGGCGGCCTTTATTGGAGGTGGCGACGGGGAAGACTCAAGCCATTTCTTTGTGAAGAGTAAGTTGGTGGCTGGGGCACTTGAGGTTGGAGAGCGTGTGAAGCTGACATGGAACCCTGGACGTATTCTCATCCTTCGGTATCAAGGAAATGATGTATTTTTGGTGGAAGAGTCCGTTAAAAGTAAACTTTTCAAGGGCGATATCTTCACTTGTCATCAGTTCGTAGATTCTGAGCCACTTTATCTTTCCAACCTTCAGCATCCCGACATTCCGTTGTGCAACTACGTAGCAGGAAAGAATGGTGGAATCAAATGGAATATTATAGAAGAGTAATTAGTTTCTTAATAAAGAGTCTCTGTAATTCCGTCCTAACTATCTCAGAAACGATAGTTGGGACGGAATTTTCGTTTGTGCGTCGCGACGACGCGTGGCTGCCATTTTTTTTAGTTTCCGCCTCCAAGTGCGTTAATCATAGGTATATCCCATCGCACATTTGCACACTCACAGTCTGTCGCCCCTAAGCATTATTGCTAACTTTGCACCTTAAACCATTCCATCCGTCCATTCATTCATGAACCGCATATTTACCACACTCCTCTTTCTTTCGACCATTATCCTTTACGTGGCAGTAGCTTCTACGCAATCCTTCGCTTCTCCATCGCCCATTCACAGCACACACGTTGCCGTGGTCGACAGCCTCATTAGCGACACCGCCGCCGTCGATACCCTCGCCGCCGACAGTGTCCTGGACGAAACGCTCGACACGACACCGCTACCCCAGCGCCTCAAGGAACTCCTCGATAACGACATATTCCAACGCACACAAGTAGGCCTCTACGTGTACGACCTTACCGCCGACACCCTCGTCTTCGCCTATCACGAAAAGCAATGTATGCGACCCGCATCGAACGAAAAACTCGTCACAGCTATCACCGCCCTCCATGTTCTCGGCACAGACTACCACTACCGCACAACACTCTATGCCGACACCACCGTCGTTGACTCCACGCTTCAAGGCAACCTTTATGTACGCGCTGGCTACGATCCCCTCATCGACGCCGAAGACCTCCGTGCATTTGCCGACTCGCTCAAGGCACACGGCATATATCGCATTGCTGGCGAACTGCGCACCGATCTCTCCTTTAAGGACAATAAAAGGCTTGGTTGGGGATGGTGCTGGGACGATGATGAAGTACCTCTAACTCCTCTCCTTTACCGCAACCGCGACACCTTCAACGAAGCTTTCCGTAACGCCCTTCGTCACGAAGGAATAGAGTGGGGTGGTAGTGTGGCAGAAGGACCGGTGTCCGCTGCAGCACAAAGCATCTGCGCCCGTACTCATACAATAGACCAACTGTTGCTGCCCATGATGAAAAACAGCAACAACTCCATGGCAGAGTCGCTCTTCTATCAGATTGCGGCGAAAAACAACGCTCAACCCGCCACACGCAAACGCGCTGCACAACACGTCAACACCCTCATCTCCTCCCTCGGTCTCCAGCCTGACCACTACCAAATAGCCGACGGCTCCGGCCTCTCGCTCTATAACTACCTCACCCCCGAACTCCTCGGTCGGCTCCTGCGTTACGCCTTCAGCGACAACGCCATATACCGCCACCTCCTCCCCTCCCTTCCTATAGCCGGCGAAGACGGCACCCTGCGCAAACGTATGCGCGGCACTTCTGCCAAAGGTAACGTCAAGGCAAAGACCGGCACCGTGGAAGGCGTGAGCACTCTATCTGGCTATTGTACCGCACGCAACGGCAACACACTTTGCTTCAGTATTATGAACAACGGGCTGCGCTACACCTCAACCGGACGCAACTTCCAGGACCGCGTCTGTCGCGCACTCACCCGCTGAAGTTTCACGGAGATTTTTATTTGAGTATTTATATTTACTGCGGATATTCTATGAAAATCCGCAGTTCAAAATGGGGAAGTGTAGCTTTTTACATCACGTATATGTCATATAGACAGCGAGTTGGATGATAGTATATTTATATTTGGGAAAATAGGCAGAATCGAATGCCTCTACGTGTTTGATTTCTTCAAACGCCTTTGGGATAAAACCAACGCATTATTGTAGCCGCTCAGTTTTGCATTTGACCTTTTGCTCATTCTTACCCGAAAATTTATTACCTTTGCACACAACCGCCCTTGCGCACAAAAGCACGACGTGCCGGGACGTGGGAACAACCACGCACTAGCACTACGTTACCAAGCCTGCGAAAGGACGATAGCACAATTTATTTATGGGTAAAATCATCGCATTAGCCAACCAAAAAGGTGGAGTGGGAAAAACTACCACTTCTATGAACCTCGCCGCTTCGCTCGCCACACTCGAAAAACGTGTGCTGCTCATCGATGCCGACTCGCAGGCCAATGCCTCGTCCGGACTCGGCGTGGATCTTAGCAAGGTGGAATGCTCCATCTACGAATGTGTCATCAATGGAGTGGACATTCACGAAGCCATCTACACCACCGACATCGAACGGCTCGACGTTGTTCCGTCCAACATTAACCTCGTAGGCGCAGAAGTGGAAATGCTGCGTTTCGAGGGGCGCGAATTTATCCTCAAACGTCTTCTTGCAGCCGTCGACAAAGAGTACGACTACATACTCATCGACTGCTCTCCCTCGCTCGGACTCATCACCGTCAATGCCTTGACCGCTGCCAACTCCGTCATCATCCCCGTGCAGTGTGAATATTTTGCCCTTGAAGGCATCAGCAAACTGCTCAACACCATAAAGATTGTAAAGAAGAAACTCAATCCTGCGCTCGAGATTGAAGGGTTTCTCCTCACCATGTACGACTCGCGACTCCGCCTTGCCAACCAGATCTACGACGAGGTGAAGCGCCACTTTCAGGAACTCGTGTTCAAGACCATCATCCAGCGCAATGTGAAACTCTCCGAAGCCCCTAGCCACGGACTTCCCGCCATACTCTACGACGCCGAATCGACAGGCGCCAAGAACCACCTCGCATTGGCACGCGAAATCATCAGCAAAAACGAATAAAGAATGCCTCCACACAAAAAATTTCAAGCTCTCGGACGCGGACTCGACGCCTTGATTTCTACAGAGGAAGAAGTGCATACCAGCGGTTCTTCCAGCATCAACGAGGTGGCGGTGTTCAAAATAAAAGCCAACCCCAATCAGCCCCGTCGCGAATTCTCGCCCGAAGCCTTGCAGGAGTTGGCCGATAGCATTCGCCAAATCGGCATCATACAGCCCATTACGCTCCGTCTTATGGAAGATGGCACGTATCAGATAATTGCCGGCGAACGCCGATGGAGAGCCTCGCAGATGGCAGGTCTTACCACCATACCCGCATATGTGCGCACGGCCGACGACGAAAATATGATGCAGATGGCCCTCGTGGAGAACATCCAGCGCGAAGACCTCAACGCCATAGAAATAGCCCTCGCCTACCAGAGTCTCATAGAGCAGTATCACCTCACGCAGGACAAACTCTCCGAAAAAGTAGGAAAGAACCGTGCAACCATAGCCAACTACGTCCGACTTCTCAAACTTCCCGCTCAAGTGCAGGTGGCACTCCAGAACAAGGAAATAGACCAAGGCCATGCACGCGCCCTCCTTGGACTCGACAAGCCTTCGCTTCAGGTGAAACTCTTCAACGAAATCAAAGAAAAAGGCTACTCCGTGCGTCAGGTCGAAGAGATGGTAAAAGCGCTCAACAACGGCGAGACGCTGCGCAGCGGACGGCACAAGCTCTCCAATGCCTCCAAGCGCCTTCCCGAAGAGTACAACGAACTTCGAAGTCGCCTTTCCGATGTGTTCAAAACCAAGGTGCAGATGACCTGCTCACAGCAGGGAAAGGGAAAGATAAGCATACCTTTCGCCTCGGAAGAAGAACTGGAACGCATCATAACCCTTTTCGATAAAATATAAGTGGAGCGAAAAACAGTCTTGTTGCCAACAAGGTTCACTTCAAACCACACTACAGTTCATTCATGAACTTCAGCAAGATAATTCTCGGCACAGCCCTCGTGGCGCTCATGTCCGCAGTAAAGGCACATGCCTCATACACCATTGAAGTCGGAGCCTCTCATGAGGTTTCGGCTTTGCCCGTTTTTACCGACAAGAGTGCCGATGACTTATCTTTTCGATCCGAAACCACGTGTGCTACAGCGCTTTGCTTGACTGACACCGTGGCTCCGAAGCAAAAGGCCGAAGAGGCTGGCAAAGCCGGAGGTACAGCCTCCTCTGAACTCTCAGACCCCGAAACGCAGCAACCGAAAACGGATGCGGCGCAAACGCCTGCCGACACAGCAAGTCTGTCTTCTGCCGTCGACTCCATTGCCCGCAAAATAGGCAAACCGGCATTCCGAAAGGCCAACTTCAAGCCCGACCCCAAACGTGCGCTTTGGCTCTCCCTCGTTCTGCCCGGTGCAGGACAAATCTATAACAGGAAGTTTTGGAAACTCCCTTTCATCTACGGCGGATTCCTCGGTTGTGCCTATGCGCTCATGTGGAACCAGCAGATGTATCGCGACTACTCGCAAGCCTATCTCGACATCATGGACGACGATCCCAACACCACGTCCTATCTCGACATGCTACCCCCACGCTACGACATTAGCGGACGCGAAGAACAGTTCAAGTCGCTCTTTAAGCGCAAGAAAGACTACTACCGCCGTTATCGCGACCTATCCGCATTCTGCTTTGTTGGCGTGTATCTGCTCTCCGTCATAGACGCCTATGTAGATGCCCAACTCTCCGAGTTCGACATCACCCCCGACCTCAGCATGAGCGTGCAGCCCGCTGTCATCGGAAATCCGCAGACCATCAGCGGACGTTCTTCCTCAGCCTACGGCATAGGGTGCAGCCTTCACTTTTGAACCGATCCCCAGATAATCTCCCCGACAGAAATCCCATTAACCTGCATAGCGTACGTTGCGGTGAAAAATGCCGCCGCGCTTAGGTTACTCCCGACGAAAACCATACATGAACAGATTAAGAACGCTCCTTTTCGCCCTCGCCGCAAGTTTCACACTTGCCACCACGGCACAAGTAGACAATACGGACCACATCACCGTTCACGACGACCAAACCGGACGCGACGAAGTCATTGACCTCCCCGAAGGTATGACCGTCAGTTCCGATTCCCTCCTCCAGGATTGGATGGGCAAGAAATATCTCTACCCTGATACGACCTGTGCCAATCCCGACTACAACCCTACCTTTACCCCCGAAGAGTATCAGGACCGCCTGCGCCGTCTGCCCGTTGTCATGGAAATGCCTTACAACAGCGTGGTGCAGAAATTCATTGACCAGTATAGTGGTCGCCTTCGCCGTTCCGTTTCCTACATGCTCGGCGCCGGCAACTTCTACATACCAATGTTTGAAGAAGCGCTCGATTATTACGGATTGCCCCTCGAACTAAAATACCTTCCCGTAATAGAATCGGCACTCGACCCCAAGGCCCGCAGTCATGCCGGAGCCGCCGGGCTTTGGCAGTTTATGCTCGCCACAGCAAAGCGTTATGGGCTCAAGGTAAATAGCCGTGTTGACGAGCGCTGTCATCCGCAAAAATCCACTTGGGCAGCTGCACAATACCTCAACGATCTCTACAAAATCTACGGTGACTGGAGTCTCGTGATAGCAGCCTACAACTGTGGACCGGCTACCGTGAATAAAGCCATTCACCGCGCAGGAGGAACGCGTGACTATTGGGCAATCTATCCTTATTTGCCCAGTGAAACGCGTGGATATGTGCCCGCATTCATTGCCGCGAACTACATTATGAACTACTACTGCGAGCACAACATTTGTCCGATGAAGACGAAATATCCTGTCACCACCGACACCGTGCTCGTAAGTCGTGACCTTCACATTGATCAGGTGGCAGAACTCTGCGGTATTGATCAAGTCGACATTCGCGCCCTCAATCCCCAATACCGCACCGACGTTATCCCCGGAAGTAGTGAGCCTATGAGCCTATGTCTGCCAACGGACAAACTCACCACCTTCATTGATCTTAAAGACTCCGTATACAACTATAAGGCCGAAGAACTCTTTACCCGACGCATTAAAGTCGATGTCGACGAGTCGCTCGACAATCGTAGCGTCGCCTCGCGCCACCGCTCATCTTCTTCAACCGCCACACGTTCTTCTTCAAAAAAGCAAAGCAGCCGCTCTACTAGAAAGGCAAAGAAGGAAAAGGTGAAAAATGTGAGCATCAAGCAAGGCGACACCTTGATCGACATTGCCAAACGCAATGGCACAACGGTGGAGAAACTCCGCAAGCTCAACAACATAAAGGGCAGTAACATACGCGCCGGAAAGAAAATTCGCGTGAAGTAGTCCGCGTGAAGTAGTTCACACTCCGCCTGTAATGGGCAGAGGAGTCTTCGGAAAATACAAACCCAATCGGCGGCTCTCTCTCGGAGCGACCATTTTTATCCACGACAATCAAGGAGGAATAGCCATGACTGACACTACCAACAATAAAGTGCTCTCCCCGCAGGAAATAAAGGACGAGGAGATGATTAATGCTGCGTTCCAGCACCTGCTCGACACTTATCTCGCCTCCAACCATCGGCGTAAAGTCGATATCATAACCAAGGCGTTCAACTTTGCCAAGCAGGCACACAAAGGCGTGCGCCGTCGCTCCGGTGAGCCATATATTCTCCATCCCATTGCCGTGGCACAAATAGCCTGTGGCGAAATCGGACTCGGTTCAACCTCCATCTGTGCGGCACTCCTTCACGACGTGGAAGAAGATACCGACTACACCAACGAAGATCTCAGCAACCTCTTCGGGCAGAAGGTTGCCAACATCGTAGAGGGCGTGACCAAAATATCCGGTGGCATTTTTGGCGACCGTGCCTCGCTCCAGGCCGAAACGTTCAAGAAACTCCTCCTTATGATGAGCGACGACATCCGCGTTATCCTCATCAAGATAAGCGACCGTCTGCACAACATGCGTACGCTCTCCAGCATGCCCGCTTCCAAGCAGTACAAGATTGCAGGCGAAACGCTCTACATCTTCGCGCCGATTGCCGACCGCCTTGGACTCAACAAGATAAAAACGGAACTTGAAGACCTCAGCTTCAAATACGAACATCCCGAAGAGTACCAGAAAGTACTGGACAAGCTCGCTGCCTCCCAGCTGGAGCGCGACGACTCCATAGCCAAATTCACTCCCGCCATTCGCGAGAAACTTGATCAGATGGGAGTGAAATACACCATCAAAGCTCGTATCAAGAGTCCATACTCCATTTGGTCTAAGATGCAGAAAAAGCACATTCCTTTCGAGGAAGTGTTCGACATTTTGGCCATACGTATCGTGTTCACTCCCGCCGACCGGGCGCACGAGAAGGATGAGTGTTTCCGCATCTATTCCGCACTCACCGAAATCTATACCCCACACCCCACACGTTTTCGCGACTGGCTCTCCAATCCAAAGACCAACGGCTATCAAGCACTCCACAATACGTTCATGTCCAAACAGGGAAAATGGATAGAAGTGCAAATCCGTTCCGACCGCATGGACGACATTGCCGAAGTCGGTTTTGCTGCACATTGGAAATATAAGGATAAGGATGCCGAATACGACGACACCGAACTTGACCGTTGGCTTAATACCATCAAGGAAATTCTCGATGACCCCCAGCCCGATACCCTCGATCTCCTCGACAACATCAAGCTCAACCTCTATTCTTCCGAGATAATGGTCTTCACGCCCAAGGGCGAACTCAAGACCATGCCCATGGACTCCACAGCTCTCGACTTTGCCTATTCCATTCACTCCGTGCTAGGTTCCCATTGTTTTGGGGCAAAGGTGAACCATCGTCTCGTTCCCCTCAGCTACAAGCTTCGAAGCGGCGACCAGGTGGAAATACTCACTTCGCGAACTCAACACGTGCAGCCGGAATGGCTTAACTTTGCCACTACGGCCAAGGCGCGCGCTAAGATACAAGCTGTGCTTCGCCGCGAATCGCGCGAAAAGCAGAAACGCGGCGAGGAAATTTGGCGCACGTTCCTCATCAGTCATAATCTGCCCTACGATCCCTCCGCAGCCGACAAGATGCGCCGCCATCTCAATATCCTCTCCCTTGAAGAGTTCTTCTGCAATTTGGGTAGCGACAAGACGAAGCTGACTGAAGCCAATGCAGAGTTCCTCCGCGGGAATGACGAAAAGAAAGGATGGCGCCGTTTCTTCTCCACCTTCATGGGTAAGAGCAGCCGCACAGGCAATACTGGGCACGCTCCCGTCGATGCCGACTTTGTGAAAAACATCAATCGAAAGGAAACGCTCGTTCTTGACGAGGAAACGCTCCAAAAGTGCGAATTCCCCGAATGTTGCTCACCCATCCCCGGCGACGACGTAATGGGCTACATCACCAACGACGGCGTGCTCGAGATCCATAAGCGCGCTTGCGAAACGGCTGTAAAACTTAAAACCCGCTACGGGAACAACATTGTGGCCTGCCGCTGGGATACCCACAAAGTACAGCTCTTCGACGTAAACATAGAAGTGCATGGTGTTGACTCGCAGGGCGTTCTCTATTCCATTGCCGACGTGCTCCATAAACTCTCTCATTTCACCGTGAAACGCATCACGCTCGACACCAACGACGGCATATTCGATGGGCAACTCGTCATCTCTGTTTACGACACCGACGACGTGATGAACATCTGCAACCAACTCAAACAAATCGAAAACGTGACGCGTGCTGTAAGAGTTTAAGGGTCTGCAGCACTTCTTTCGATGTTTTTTTTAAACTACCGCCGCATAATGTTCAGAAGGCCACATAAGCGAATCTGTGCATTATGCGGTGGTCGTTTTTTTTGAACCTCGCTCTATGAGTGCGCAGCATGCCGTGTAGAGCGTCACGTCGGAGACGTGTGCCCCCATGCGTTGCACTCCATGCACTAACGCACTCAAAAACGCACCAAACACGAGCCTTGCGTGTTGCAAAGGTAACGAGCCCTTTCTCCCATCTCCAAATTTTTGTCGGGCTGATGTGTCAGTACTGGTGTTAAACTCCAGTGTATTGACACATTACTTTTTATTTTTCAAAAATCCCTTTTTTCCCTTTGCTTCAGTAAATTAAAGACGCGTCGCTTCGCAAAAATACGCCCAAAATCGTGACAAAAAAACTGCACGAAAAACAAGGGCTAATTCACGCCTCGCACATCACGCGCGCGTACGCGAGCAAGCGGTAGCGTATCGAAATATCAAAGCGGTAGAAGATGTAAATGTTTCCAAAATTTGGGCTCCTATGCCAACGTGTTGATATAGGATGGAATTTTGATTTGCTGCTTTGGAGTATGCGCGTTCTATGGGGGTGAGGTTTGCAAAACCTCACATCCATAGAAGACGCAAATGCAGCATCAATTTCAAACGTGAATGTTTGCAAACAACTTTCTACAAGCTCAACGTGTTGAGCTCGTAGATAATTTGAATTTGCTGCCTTGGAATTTTTGCGAGGCGCTTCGTGTAAGATGCTTTTGTGTGTGCAACGCACAGGGGTCACGTTTCCGACGTGACGTTTGGCGAAGATACATGGCGTAGCCGCGCAAAACCGTCCGTGACGGCGTGTAGATCCTCACGTCGGAGACGTGCCCCCATGCGCTATGCCATCAAAACAGCGCCCTTACGCACGCATGTTTCGCAACGTCCAAAAGTTTTTTATTTTCTCTTTTATTTAACCGCTTTGTATCACACAGCTCTCCGTTTTTTTGTAATTTTGCAGAATAGAAATTTTGCGCTGGGAAATGTGCAGTGGTATTTAACAAAAAGCAATAACACACAAATATGTGCAACATCTTTTTTTATGCTTTAAAGAAAGGCGGATGGATCGCGAAGCTCCTTCCGCTCTTTGCAGTACTGCTCTTCGTCGGCACATTGCCGGTAAGGGCAGATGGGACGGCACGAGAGAAAGATGCCGACGGTTACTACCGACTGGAAACGGCTCAGGACCTCCAGTGGTTTGCCGACATTGTCTACGACGGTGACTACCGCGCGTATGGCCGACTCTATGCCGACATCGACCTCGCCACGCTCCCCGACGCGTGCTGGCGACCCATTGGCGGCGTGCAACCCGGTTACACGCAGCTCCGCCATGTGTTTAAAGGCAAGTTCGACGGACAGAACCACGTGATCAAAGGACTGAAGATTCGCCCGTTCTCCGAGACGGGGCTCTTCGGACGCACCGACAGTGCCACCATCGAGAACGTGATTGTCGAACAAGCCGCGTTGGCCGACACCGTCATCTCGCTCGACTACAGCAAGAACTCCAAGAACATCTATGGTCAGCAGATGGCAGTCATCGTGGGTAGCGCCTCGTGCACCACCGTGCGCAACTGCCATGTGCGCAACGCCGTGCTCACCCCCGTCTCGCTCAAGGGCGAGCAGAAGTGGTACATGGTGGGCGGCATCTGCGGTTCGGCTGCCGACGAGAGTGTCGTGCAGGGTTGTTCTATGAGCGGCTACGTGATGACGAACTACGAAGGCGCCGGCGGCGTTGTCGGTTATCTCTCGAACGCTGAAATTGCAGACTGCCACATCCTCGCCGCGGCTGGCGGACGCACCAAAATCTCCGGTTCCAACGGAGTTGGCGGCATTTGCGGCGTAGTGAAATACCGTTCCGCAGCCGTGTGCATCACAGGCTGTACTGTGACGGACAGCATCAGTCTCTACGCCTCCGACGAGGGCGCTACCGCCGTCGACACCATTTGCGGTGCCGAACAGGTGGCCAAAAGCATTGAAAAGTACAACGGCTACTACGAACTCTACACGCCCGCCAACCTCCAGGAGTTTGCCTCCAAGGTGAACGGCGGCGAGACCTCCGCCAAGGCGCGCCTCATGTGCAACATCAACATGGCGGGCACGGGCGACTTCACCCCCATCGGCACCGAGAGCCGCCCCTTCTGTGGCGTGTTCGACGGAGGTGGTCACACCATCGACAGTCTCACCATCAAGAATCAGAAATACGCGGGTCTCTTCGGCTACGTGAAGGACGGTTCCATCACGAACCTCACGCTTTCGAACCCCACGCTCCTCACGCAAAACAACGATTACCTCGGTTTCATCGTAGGTTTTCTCACGCAAAACTCCAATCACCCGACGCCCGTAAGTTACATTGAAAACTGCCACGTGACGAACGGCAACCTCCTGCGCAACGGCATTGGCAGTCCGAACTACGTGGGCGGCATTGCCGGCAAGGCCGACATGAGCGCCGCCATTCGCACCTGCTCCTTCCAAGGCATCATCAAGGCCCACGAGGAAGAGATTGGCGGCATCGTGGGTCAGCTCAACTCGGGTGCCACCGTCACGCAGTGTTACCTCATGGGCCCCTCCACCGTGTGGGGCGACGACTTTGTGGGCGGCATCGTAGGCTACATCAAGGACGACAACACCAACGTGGTGGACTGCTACGTGTACCAAGATGAGGGCCGCGCAGAGATTCACGCCACGGCCGGCAACGACTACGGTACCATCTGGGGTAAGAATGCCAACAGCAAGGCTGAAGTTTCGCACACGAAATACACCGAAGCCGACGTACAGTACGAACAGACGGGCCGCTACGTCAGCACGGAACAAGGTCGCGCCACGGAAACGAAGGTGGTGGGCGTGAAAGTGAAAGGCAAGGACTACCACGTCTATGCCGACATAGGCGAGACGTACGACTACAAGACTTCGCTCATCGAACACATGGAAGGCGCTGCCAAGGTGGACTTCTGGGACAACTCCAGCTCTAAGGCGGCTGCCACGGCGTGCAACTGGATTGACATCGAGATTGCCGACTACGCCTTCGACTCCTCCCTCCAGGGACTCTATATGCGCTACTACGTGACGGCAGGCACGGACCACTGGATTATGCTCGGTCCGAAGGACGTGCGTCCGCAAGGCAAGAACATGCTCAAATATGCTCCCGATGCAAAGGTCTATGTGGACGCAGAGTACTACGAAGCGTTCATCACCGACTCGCTCTGGAGCGCCTACAAGGACCGCATTGTGCCCGTAACCTCCATGCGCAACACCGACAAGAAGCAGGAAGGCACTTACTATGCCTACGACTGCAACCGCGACAAGAAGGGTTCATACCTCACAAAGAGTCCCGACGGCAAGCACACCGTTTACCAGCTCCACGTGGTGGGCGCTGAGGACAAACAAGTGCTCGAAATCTACAAGGACATCGGCCAGGACTACGACTACAACACGACGAAGATTTGGGCGAGCGCGTTCCGCGGCCGCCAGAACCTCCAGTCGGTAAAGTTCAACGAAATCATCGAGGCGGCTTACCATACCTACGGCCCCATGCAGATTGCACTCGGCGACTCCTGCTTTGCCGACTGTCCCAACCTGGGCAACTTCGACGTGATTCTCTACTCCAACGAGGGCGACGACCACGTGGAATACATCCATCCCAGCGAGATGCCCATCGGTAAGGGCGTGTTTGCCAACAGCCCCAACGCGAGAGTTTACGTCCCACACGACCTCCTGGACGAATTCCGTAACGACACCGTCTACGGCTGGTCCGCCTATAAGGATATCATCTACGCCGGCGACTTCGGCAACGACGACTTCGACTGCAAGGGTGTGGTCTACTCCTACTACACCTCTGCCGACGGCCAGACGCAGTACACCAACTCGGACAACGACACGATGGAGCAACTGCTCATGCCGCGCACGGCAGACTTCCGCAACTTCACACCGATGAAGGTGCTGGAATATGGCAACGACGCGAAAATCCGCTACGTCTTCGCCAAAGGCATCAAGGTATCGGACATTAGTGAGAACGGCGGCGAACTGCGTCTCTACTGCGACATTGGCGGTTACCACAACTACAAGACACTGGCGCTCTCCGGCAACGGATTCCAGCGCCAGAGCAGCATCAAGACCATCGTCTTCGAGGACTGCTACAGCGACCGCGGCAACGCCAAAACAGGTCTTTCCATGTTCATCCCCGACGAGACATTCAAGGGGTGCAAGGAACTGAAGGAAATGTCCATGTTCTACTACGTGACCGAGGGCACGAACCACTACGAAGCCATCAAACCCTCGCAGATTTTCATCGGCGAACACGTCTTCGACGACGTGAACGAGGACTTCAAAATTCGTGTGGCGCCTGAATACTACTACGAATACATCACCGACCCCAACTGGAGCCAGTACAAAGACCGCATCATGGCCGCCGAATACCTGCCGGTAGACAAAGAGCCCGTGGTCTACGGCGGCATCACGTACGACTATGCGGCCAAGGCACTCAACACGACGTCCTCACAAGAAATCATGAAGATGCAGGCGTCGTTGATTAACATCCCCATTGTGGCACTGGAAGTATATCTCGTCTTGCATTCTTTGGAAAATATGTTCACTAAAAGAAT
This sequence comes from Prevotellamassilia timonensis, assembly GCA_963589615.1. Taxonomy (GTDB): domain Bacteria; phylum Bacteroidota; class Bacteroidia; order Bacteroidales; family Bacteroidaceae; genus Alloprevotella; species Alloprevotella timonensis_A. The sequence goes on along the minus strand of CAVALA010000024.1, from coordinate 12,154 downwards.
AGCAAGAGAAGTAGCTAAGAAAGCTGCAGAGAAAGCTTTAGGAACAGCAACAGAAGAAGCAGAAGGCATTGCCAACGGAACTCTTTCTTACTTCCAAGCCCCAGCTACTATGAAAATAAATGGCGTTACAAAAGCAGGTTTTCTTACAATGGTAAATGGCGATGTGGACTTCGTATCTACAGCAATGACCGCTAAAGAATACTCTAATTGGCTACTAATAGAGGCTTTTTCTGAATTTAACGATGCTATGCTTGCGCTACCATACGGCATTTCTGCAACAGACTGCGCTGTCGGTGCATTAATGACCGCAGCTGTCAGTCCAGCAGCCTCTGCGACCGACAATGTAGCTATGAGCCGCCTGCAAAGCTACATTTTCAACCGTCAACTAAAACGATACACGAAGGATACCTCTTGGATGGTTTCTGGACTGAACTGGGTCAGCACGCGACAGCGAACGAATGTAGACAACGTGTACATCAAGTCTGTGAACGACCAAGAGTCCGTGACCATTGGTGTGAATCCCAAACACGACGAAGCTGTCAGCGAACTCTTCACTGGTAACATAAACTACCAGACCGTAGCCATCGGAAAAGACGCATTCCACAACAAAAAGAAACTGCAGAAAGTAGACTTCAAGCACAGTTTCTATTTTGTCTTTGAACCGCTCTTCCCGTTGAACCTGGCCATCCCCGATTCTTGTTTTGCAGGATGCAACAATCTCAAGGAAATTAATCTTGTGATTGACACCCGCTTCGACGCCAGTGGCATACGCTGCAAAAAAGCGCTCACGCCCGACAACTTCATCCTGCTCGGCGACATGTTTGCCGGAATAGACAGCACAGCACGCAAGGACATCAAGATTATCGTTGGTGAAGATGTGCTGCAGGACTTCCTTGAGGACGAACGTTGGGCAGTGTACAAGGACAATTTCAAGACCGTACCCGTTACGGACCTCAATATGTCTACCGAATGGGGGTGCAAATACACCTATAGGTTTGACACGAACACCATGCGCTACATCACCCAGTCGGGCAACGAGGACATCTACCACGTAGACATCTATGCTCCCGACGATGAGCAGCTCAAGGCAAAAGACGGACTCGCAGCACTCATCAGCGACATTGGTGCAGCCTATTCCTACAAACTCGACAACGTGAAGGCCAAAGCTTTCAAAGGCAACGAAAACCTTAAGACGCTCGACATCACCGACCTCACTGGTAACGTGGGCGATATGTACTACAACACCTTCAGCGTGATGCTGCAAGACTCTGCCTTTGCCGATTGCAAGAACTTCCGCGACTTCAATGTTATCTACCAGGAAACCGACGGCACGAACAAGACCACGGCCCTTGGTCCGAACCAAATTGGTCTGGGCGAGGGCGTCTTCAGCGGTTGCGACAGCCTGCGCATAAAGTTCTGCATTGACAAGGAGAACGAGTTCCTGAAAAGTATACCCTGGATAGAGTATATCGACAAGTTCACCCCCTGCTTCTTCGCACCGATTGACACCAAGGTCTACGACTTGCTGAAGGAAAAAGGCTATTGTTTCAAGACGAATCTGGTTAACGAAAACCTCGACCATATTGATGCCACACGGGCCAAGCCAGAAGAACTCAAAACGCTGTTCAAAGGACGGGACATCGAGTCGTTTGACGAATTCCGCGCCTTCTCCTCGTGCGGTCTGACGCAGATTTACGATAGCATGTTCGAAGGTTGTTCTTCACTGCAAACCCTCATATTGCCCGACAGCATCCGCACCATCGGCGAGAACGCATTCAAGGACTGCAGTCTGCTCTACAAACTTACCATTCCCAGGAAAGTAGAGAGCATTGCATCGACAGCCTTCACTGGCAGCGGACTCAAGGAGTTCTACTTCAAGAATCCCGTGCCCATCGACATTGACGACGCCAAACTCTTTGCCGGACTCGACAAAGAATTTGTCATCTACGTGGCCGACAGCGTGGCAGAAGCCTACAAGGCCAAATGGGCTGCCGTGGCAGACCACATCAACGCCATCAGCAAGCGCCAGTCGTCCATCAAGACGGTAGTCGTAAAAGAACCGGGCACTCTGGCCAAAGAACTCGGTTGCACCTATACCTACGAAGGCGACGCTACCCTCAAGGGCAACTATGCCCAGTACGAGGCACTGCGCGTAATCGGCCCCATTGACGGACGCGACATCGGCGTGCTTCGCTTCATGGGCGGCGTAGACGTAGAGAATATGGACAAGACCGTCGGTCACCTCAAATATCTCGACCTCTACGAAGCCGACATCAAGAAAGGATATGAGTTCAACCGCGACGGAGAGAACCGATCCGTTGAGGAGGACAACTGCATAGAACCTTTCATGTTCGGATGGCTCGACAAAATAGAAACGCTCATCCTTCCCAAAAGCGTGACAAATGTAAAAGCCTACGGACTCGCTGAGATGGAAAACCTCAAGACGTTGGTAGTGGGCGACAACACGAGCAGAATCGGGCTGAAAGCAATTCAGGACAGCAAGAACATCAACACGTTAGTCATGTTGCCAAAGAACGTTCCAGAGACTCTTCATCAATCGTGGGCAATGGAAGACGAAATCTTCGGTGACGGCAACTCCAACTACCGCGTGGGCACCATTTACGTGCCTAAAGAATCGCTCAATGAATACCAACACCCCTACTACTCCGCCTATAGCGACAGCATCGGAGTGACCTTCAAGGATATTCACTTGGCCGACGCACTCAAGAAGAACCACGTGTTCCTCCCCATTGACCTCCTTCGAGTGACGGATTTGGAGGGCGTGGTCAACAACGATACGACTATCCATTACTTCAACGAGCTTTACTATTGTGTTGACTCTACTTTGACAAACCAGTCGTTGACGGGAATGGAGAATCTGCAAGAAGTGACGTTGCCTTACGGGCTTAAGTCCATCACGGCCGACGCCTTCAAGGGATGCTATAGATTGAAGACTATCTATTCTGAGAATACCACCCCTGCCACGCTGACAGCAAAGGCGTTCGACGACCTGCCCCGTAGCTTTGTAATCATCGTACCCGACGGCTATGTAGAAACCTATCGCAAGGCTTGGCCGGAGTATGCCGACCACATACAATGTACACGCACCGAAGTCGAAATTCCGATAGTTGTCCACCTTGAAAAGAAGAATACGCTAGCAGATAAACTTGGGCTGGTCGTAAAGGAAGACAACGACCTCATTGCTTCCGTCTCTGGCGAAAACCTCGGAAAAATCAAGGCACTCAAAGTGTGCGGCCCCATCGGTGGCGCAGACCTCGCCGTGATTCGCATGCTTGGCGGACGCGACCCCTACTATTCCGATAAGGTCTACTCTACCAACTTGAGCTACCTTGACCTCTACGATGCTCAAATTCAAAAAGACTATACCAAATTTGCATACAACCGTCACCACATGTACGACTGGGAAACAGTAGGTTTCTCGTACAAAATAAAAAACGACAACGAAGTGCCGCAGTGTATGCTTTGGGGTTGTAACAACCTGCAGACGGTGATTCTACCGAAAACCGCCACGAAGATTTGCGACGACGCCTTCTACGACATGTATTCGCTCAAGACGCTTGTCATTGGCGACGAAACGAACGACGTGGACGGTAACGATGCCTTCGGCGACTGCGAAAGACTCACCAAGATGATTTTCCTCAGTAAGAAGAAGCCCGAACTCAACCACGATGCGTTCACCGACCCAGTGGAGGGCGACAACTTCAAAGTAAAGAATATCTATGTGTGCAAGAGCATCCTTGGTGATTATACGAAAGATGAACAGTACACCGGACATGCCAGCAGCATTACGGCACCCTTCGACGACGATGAGCTCTTCCGGGCTTTTGGTTCGCACTGCATAGTTTCTGAAGACGATCTCTCGCAGGTTGACAGTCTCACTTCATGGTTTGACGCTTTCCCGAATATCAAAGACTTGCAGACGCTGAGCAAGACATCCGTCACGAAGTTGGACGACGCCACCTTCGCGCCGCTCAAGGACTTGAAGTACATTACGCTCCCAAGCACGCTCAAAAGTGTAGCCCCCAAGGCGTTCGCCGAAAACAAGAATCTCCACTGGATTGACTTCAGCGCGTGCGACTCGCTCTCAGCGGATGCCGCCACAATAGACTTCACTCCCGGCGCACTGCTCTACCTTCCAGAATCGGCCGGAAGCATCGACCGCACCAATGTGGTCTACGGCGCTACGGGCGCGCTCCAGTGTAGCGACTACTTCCTCACCGACACTCGCGGCTACGACGTGCCCAAGGCTTTCACGGCGAAGAAGGTGACCTTCGGTCGTGAGTTCACCCCAAGGACCTACACCACGCTGACCCTTCCGTTCGCACTGAACGAGCAGCCCGACGGCTTCAAGTTCTACACGCTCGACACCGACAGCACACGCAGTGGACAACTCTTCTTCAAACCCGCAGACGAAAGCCTTGCTGCCTACTCGCCCTACGTGGTTCGCAGCAAGAAGAAGACGCTTGCCATCAACGCCGAGACCGCCGTGCCCGCCACGCAGAACCGCATGAACATCGTCAAGGCCGGTGGTTACGTGCTCAACGGAAATCTGCAGGACTACAGCGCCGTAAGTGCCAAGTCCATGAAACTCCTTCTCATGAACGACACCACGCTGCTCTGGAACTTCGCCACGACGAGCGCCGACAACGTACGTCCCTTCTCCGCCTACGTCCAACAGACGCTTGCTTCGGCAAAGACGAACGATGTGCGTACCCGCTTCAGCGACTGCCTCTACCATTATTATATAGGCAACGCGCCCTACGACATTCTCGGCGACGGCACCGACAACGACCCGCTCTTCGCTCCCAACGTAAACCTCGTGGACGGACTCGATTTCCGCGCCGACGCGCCCTTCACCGCCGACAAGGCCGCCTACAGCCGCAACGTCACCCACATCTGGGCTACGCTCTGTCTGCCCTACTCCTTCGAAACGGCAGGCAACGGCACTTGCGAGTTCTACAGCCTCACGGACAAGACGGACGACCAGCTCGTCCTCTCAAAGATTGAAGACGAGAAGATTGAAGCCGGCACGCCCGTGTTCGTTCGCCGCCTCGACGGCATGACGCACTTCGACGTGAACGCCGAAAACACCGATGTGGTGCTCGCACCCCTCTCCACCGCAGGCGACAACACAGTGCATCTCGAAGGTTCGTTCCAGGAAAAAGAAGTGGGCAAGGGCGCCTACATCATTGCCGACGACCGCTTTTGGCTCGTGGACAACCTCATCTCCGACACCGACCGCACCGTACGCCACAAAGCCTTCCGCGCCGCCCTCTGCGGTGTGACCGGCACAAAGGTGGCAAGCTTCGGCCTCATCGACTCCGCCTCCGACTCTGACGACGAAGCGCTCGACATTCTCAACGCCAAGGCAGAATATTACGACCTCAACGGCCGTCGCCTGCCGCAGCTGCAGAAAGGCGTAAACATCGTGAAGCGCGGCTCGAAGGTGACAAAGGTCATCATTGAATAAATCTTTCACAACGGCCCCGAGGGGTGCAACAACATTCCTCGGGTGCCGTTACTCTAAAAAGTCAATAGACATGAAACTGAAAACACTCTTCTCATGGTTCATTGCCCTGCTTGCCGTCTCTTTCATGCTGACGGCGTGCAGCTCCGACGAGGAAGACGAAAAGACCGAAGGCGCAATTCCCGCCCAGTTCGTAGGGACTTGGGGCTTTGACGACTTCACACTCACGCTCGCCGCCGACGGCAACGGCGTGATGGAATACATTGACTACGACCCTACCGACGCTTCCGCACGACCCTACGAAGTCTTCAACTACTCGTACAGCGTGACCACGGGCATCCTCTATGCACAGTGTGTGGACAACACGGCCATCACGTTCGACAACATCCACGTCGACAGCGAAGGCCACCTCGTCATCACCTACGACATGGGAGGACAGCAAAAGACCGCCACAGGCACGAAGCACACCTTCATCTCCATCTCCGCAAACCAGATGTGGGGAAAGTGGACGCTGAAGTACTCGAACGCCGAATATTTCCGATTCACCAAAAGCGACGTGACCATCAGTGCCGACGGAACCACCACCGGCACCTGGCGCGTCGGCGGAAGTTCCGTGTGGATCACCCTTGACGGACAGACGTACGAATTCATCCGCAACATCACCGTCACTGGCAACGAGATGAAAGCCCACGTCTACTCTAACGACGGCCACTGGTACCCCCGCACCCTCGTCCACACCGACAACGGCGGCAACACCGAAGCCGACGGTGGAGGCGAGGATACCGAGAAGGTCGACAACGGAACTTCCAACGGAGGCTCCAAGCCCGACACTTCCGACGGCTCCTACTGGGGCGAATGACCGCACTTATGTAATTCCTGTTCCTCAACAATTGTTACACCACCTTTGAAGAACCGCGCAAAAATGGAAACTCCCGAACTCAACGCACATCACAAAAAGGAATATCCTCCCATGCATACCGCTGAACATCTGCTCAACCAGACCATGGTCAGAATGTTCGGATGCGAGCGTTCGCGCAATGCACACATCGAACGCAAAAAGAGTAAAATCAGTTACGAGTTGCCTCAAGAGCCTTCAGCTGCCAAAGTACAGAACGTGGTGGAACGGATGAATGCCCTCATAGCCGAAGACCTTCCCGTCACCTACGAATTTGTACGTGCCGACGAGGTGCCCGACGGTGTAAAGCTCGACCGTCTTCCTTCCGATGCCAGCGAAATGCTTCGCCTCGTGAGAATCGGTACCTACGACGTCTGTCCTTGTATCGGACTCCATGTGGAGCATACCGCACAAATCGGACAGTTCGTGCTTCTTGGCACCAATTGGGATGCCGAGCGCCACACGTTTAGAATACGCTTTAAACTCGAAGGCGAAGATGCAGGCGCTTTCGAAGACTGAATGTGCTAAGAAAACTTTGAAAATCAAAAAGAAAAAACGTTACGGACTTGCACCACACATGAAATGTTCGTAAATTTGCACACAAGATTGAGTGAGGGGCTTTCGAAAGTTCCTCACTCATGTTTTTACCACACAACTTGAACGAATGATCGACAAGAACATTGTACGCACACTGGTAGACCAGTGGCTTGAGGGAAAGGACTACTTTCTGACCGACCTTACCATCAGTCCCGACAACCGTATCGTAGTGGAAATAGACCACGAAGAAGGTGTGTGGATTGAAGACTGCGTAGAACTGAGCCGCTTCATTGAAAGCCACCTCGACCGCGAACAGGAAGACTTTGAGCTCGAAGTGGGAAGCGCCGGCATCGGACAGCCCTTCAAGGTGCTGCGTCAGTACGAAGTGCACCAAGGAGAACGCGTGGAAACGCTCACACTTGACGGCCGCAAACTCGAAGGCGTGCTCCATGACGTAACGCCCGAAAGCTTTATGCTTACCATCCAGGAAAAGGTGCGCGAAGAAGGTGCAAAACGCCCGAAACTCGTAGACCGTGACGTGCAGCTCAAGTATAGCGACGTCAAGTGGACAAAATATATCATCGATTTTAAATAAAAAACCACACCAAAGGGCTTCTGCCCGGGGCGTAGATGGCTGCTTGAAGGCATTCACACTCGTCCTCATAAATCCCCTATATTTATGGCCAAGAAGAAAGACGACACAGTAAGTCTCATAGAAACCTTCGCTGAATTCAAGGAGAACAAGAACATCGACATTGCCACTATGGTAGGCGTGTTAGAGGAAAGTTTCCGCAGCGTGATTGCCAAAATCTTCGGTTCCGACGAAAATTTCGACGTGATTGTAAACCCCGACAAGGGCGACTGCGAAATCTACCGCAACCGCGTAGTTGTGGAAGACGAAGCTGTTGAAGATGACAACAAGCAGATAGGCCTTACCGATGCACGCACCATCGATCCCACCTATGAAGTGGGCGAGGATGTCAGCGAGAAAATCAACTTTGCCGACTTCGGTCGTCGCGCCATCCTTACTCTCCGTCAAACGCTCGCCAGTAAGATTCTTGAACTCGAACACGACGCCCTCTATAATAAATACAAAGACCGCGTGGGCGAAATCATTGTGGCAGAAGTTTATCAGACCTGGAAAAGCGAAACGCTTCTCCTCGACGAAGAGCGCAACGAACTCTTCCTTCCCAAGTCGCAGCAGATTCCCCGCGACTTCTTCCACAAAGGCGACACCGTGCGCGCCGTCATTGATCGCGTGGACAACTCCAACGGCAATCCTAGAATCTATCTTTCGCGCACCTCTCCCGTCTTCCTTCAGCGACTCCTTGAGTCGGAGATTCCTGAAATCGCTGACGGCGTAATCCGTCTTGAACGCATTGCACGCATTCCTGGCGAACGTGCCAAGATTGCCGTGGCTAGCCTCGACGACCGCATCGACCCCGTAGGTGCTTGCGTCGGCGTACGCGGAAGCCGTATCCACGGTGTGGTTCGCGAACTCCACAACGAGAACATCGACGTTATCAACTTTACCAACAATACGGCCCTTTTCATTCAGCGTGCACTCAATCCCGCACAGGTCAACAGCATTCAGCTCAACGAAGAAGAGCACAAGGCCAACGTCTACCTCCGTCCCGAAGAAGTGAGCCTTGCCATTGGTAAGGGTGGTATGAACATCAAGCTCGCTTCCATGCTGACGGAATACACCATCGACGTGTTCCGTGAAGTGGAAGGCGAAGAAGCTACGGAAGACATCTACCTCGACGAGTTCGCCGACGAAATAGACCAGTGGGTCATCGATGCCATCAAGAGCATTGGCCTCGAAACGGCAAAGGACGTAATCAACGCACCCCGCGAGATGCTTATCGAAAAGGCCGACCTCGAAGAATCCACTGTCGACGACGTCATCCGCATCCTCAAGGCCGAGTTTGAAGACGATGAACCCCAAACGCAGGCTCCTGCAGAAGAGCCCGCGGAATAATATAGCTTTCAACGACGCAACGGCACAGCCCACAACGACGGTGGCTGAAGCCGTTGCGCCAAGCGTATACATACAAGGCGTGTGAAGCACGCCACCCATGCGTCCCCGCACCACATCTCCGAACCGTCCGCCAAATCCATAAAAACTCCAAACCAACTGCATGAATATCAGACTAAATAAAGTAATCAAAGAATTCGGTGTCGGCCTTCAGACCGTTGCCGATTTCCTCAAGAAAAAAGGTCTTCCCATTGCCGATGACGACCTGAACCAGAAAATCGACGAAAAGCAGTACGACCTCTTGAAGCACGAATTCGGTGCCGACAAGGAACTGCGCGGAAAAGCCGAAGAACTGATTCAGAACCGCCAGCAGAAGCGTCCCGCTCCTCAGGTAAAGGAGGCCAAGCCCGCTGCAGCACCGGAAATGGTGGAAACGGAGGTGCCCGAAAGCATGCGTCCCCGCATCGTCACCAAGGGAAAAATAGATCTCGACGCGCAAAACAAGCCCGCTGTCCCCGCTCCCAAAGCAGAGCCCGCCGAAAAGCCTGCCGCTCCTGCTGCAACTTCGGAAGAAAAGCCCGCAAAGAAGGAAGCATCAGCCTCCGTGGCGGCTCCTAAAACTGCCACGACAACTGCTGCCCCCTCTGTAGCTGCAACACCCGCTGCATCTGCAGCTCCCGAAAAGCCCGCACGTCCCTCCGTAGAAGAACGTGCCGCAGCCATCGGCGAAGAGCAGGGCGGTGTGTTCAAACTTCACACACAGACCGAAATTTCAGGTCCTAAAGTGCTCGGTACCATAGACCTCAGCACCATCAACTCCAACACGCGTCCCAAGAAACGCTCAAAAGACGACCGTCGTCGCGGAGCAAAGAACGGAGCAGCACAAGGTCAGTCAGCTAACGCTACGGGCAATGCACAAGGTCAGAACGGCCAGCGTAAGAAACGTACCCGCATCGGCAACGAACGCGTTGACGTGAACAATGCTGCCAACCAACCTTCCGGCAACCCCAGCAACAACCGCCGCAAGAACCAGGGCAACAACGGCCAGGGCGGCAACAACCAAGGTGGAAGCAAGCGTTCAAACGACCGCAACCGCCGTGCAAAGGAAAATACAAAGACCGAAGTCTCTGAAGAAGACGTAGCAAAGCAGGTAAAGGAAACACTCGCACGCCTCACCAGCAAGCAGAAAGGTGGAAAGGGTGCCAAGTACCGCAAGGAAAAGCGCGAACAAGTCCACAAACGCGAAGAAGAAGAACGCCGCGAAGCCAAAGCCGAAAGCAAAGTGCTTAAACTTACGGAATTCGTGACGGCCAACGAGCTCGCACAGATGATGGACGTGCCTGTGACGAAAGTCATCGGAACGTGCATGAGCATCGGCATAATGGTCAGCATCAACCAGCGTATGGACGCTGAGACCATCGACCTCGTGGCCGAAGAGTTCGGATTCAAGACCGAATATGTTTCTGCCGACGTGCAGGAAGCCATTGCTGAGGAAGCCGACGCTCCCGAAGATCTCGAACCCCGTGCTCCGATTGTCACCGTGATGGGTCACGTAGACCATGGTAAGACTTCTTTGCTCGACTACATCCGTAAGTCAAACGTCATTGCCGGTGAGGCCGGCGGCATCACGCAGCACATCGGTGCCTACAACGTGACGCTCGACAACGGACGCCGTATCACCTTCCTCGACACACCGGGTCACGAAGCCTTTACTGCAATGCGTGCCCGCGGTGCTCAGGTGACGGACATCGCCATCATTATCATCGCTGCCGACGACGACATCATGCCGCAGACGAAGGAAGCCATTAGCCACGCTGTGGCAGCAAATGTGCCCATCGTCTTCGCCATTAATAAGGTGGACAAACCGCACGCCAACCCCGACAAGATTAAAGAAGGCCTTGCAGCCATGAACTTCCTCGTGGAAGACTGGGGCGGCAAGTACCAAAGTCAAGACATCAGTGCCAAGAAAGGTACTGGCGTGAAGGAACTTCTCGAGAAGGTGCTTCTCGAAGCCGATATGCTTGAACTCAAGGCCAACCCCAACCGCAAGGCTACGGGTACGGTCATCGAATCGTCGCTCGATAAGGGTCGTGGTTATGTGGCCACCATCCTTGTGTCGAACGGTACGCTCAACCAAGGCGACGTGGTGCTTGCCGGTACAAACTTCGGTCGTGTAAAGGCACTCTTCAACGAACGTGGACAGCGCATCAAGGAAGTAGGTCCGTCCATGGCAGCCACTCTCCTCGGCTTCAACGGTGCTCCGCAGGCCGGCGATCAGTTCCACGTGATGGACACCGAACAGGAAGCACGCGAAATTGCCAACAAGCGCGAACAGCTCCAGCGCGAACAGGATTTGCGTACGCGTGAAGTGCTTACGCTCGAAAAGATTGGCAAGCGCCTGAAGATGGGTTCTTACCACGAGTTGAACATCATTGTGAAGGCCGACGTGGACGGTTCGGTCGAAGCACTCGCCGACTCCTTCATCAAGCTCTCTACCGAGCAGATTGTGGTGAAGGTTATCTTCAAGGGTGTAGGTCAAATCAGCGAAAACGACGTAACGCTCGCTGCTGCCTCCGAAGCCATCATTGTTGGCTTCCAGGTGCGTCCTTCCCAGCAGGCTCGCCGCCTGGCCGAGCGCGACGGTGTGGAAATCCGTCAGTACTCCGTCATCTACGATGCCATCGAAGATGTCAAGGAAGCTATGGAAGGCATGCTCGAACCTGTCATCAAGGAAGAAGTTACGGCCAACGTTGAAGTGCGTCAGGTATACCACATCTCTAAGGTGGGTTATGTGGCTGGTGCCTATGTGCTCGACGGAAAAGTCAAGCGCAGCGACAAGGCTCGCCTCATCCGCGACGGCATTGTCATCTTCACCGGCGAAATCAATGCCCTTAAGCGCTTCAAGGACGACGTCAAGGAAGTCAGCACCAACTTTGAGTGCGGTATTTCGCTCACCAACTGCAACGACATCAAAGAAGGCGACATCATTGAAACCTTCCAGGAAATTGAGGTCAAGCAGAAACTTCAATAAGACGCTCTGCGCCCGTCGCACGTCATTGTGTGAGGGTGTGAGAATTGATAAAGTCTGATATATTCATCAAGAAAGGCGTACAAACTGCAAGGCTTGTATGCCTTTCATCTTTATTGGTAGTTACACCGATGCCCTCATCTGCATCAAAGGGTTGTGAAGTATTCGCGAAGTATGGAATATAATGCGTACATTTGTCGCAAGTAACATTCACCACAAGAAAAGCTC
>CAVALA010000023.1:0-42017 GCA_963589615.1 Prevotellamassilia timonensis | reverse complement strand
CAACTACATTTGGCAAATCCGAACACAAGTTTGTAACTTTGCTACGTCTTAGCACACTTTGAGAGCAAAACAGCACCTTAACGCCCTTTTCCGCCCTCAAAGTAAGCACTTTGCAGAGACACGGACCCGTAACAAAACCATCACACTCATGGAGACGTTCTACAAAAACCACGCCTATCTCATGGAGCACTTCGACACACAGAAAGTGCGACGCTCACTCATGGACACCATCGACTGGAGCTACCGAATGATAGGCATCAGAGGACCGCGCGGCGTAGGTCGCACGTCGTTCCTGCTGCAATACGCCAAGGAAAACTACGATCAGAACCTCCGACAGTGTCTCTACATCAACCTCAACAACTTCTACTTCCAAGCACACGGCATCGTAGAGTTCGCCAGCCGCTTCGTAGCCGATGGCGGACAGTGTCTCGTGCTCGACCAAGTCTTCAAACTCCCAGGATGGCGCGAGCAACTCTGTGAAATCTATCACAAGTGCCCCTACCTGAGAATCGTATACTCCACAACCTCCGTCAAACCCATCGACGAAGAAGACCACACCGAACTTTCATCCATCGCACGCGAATACGTACTCCACGGATTCTCCTTCCGAGAATACATCGGACTGCGAACCGGCGAAAACTTCGAAGCATACACCTTCGACCAGCTCATGGGCGACCACGAGCACATACTCCGTTCCATCCTCCCGCGCGTACACCCCTGGCACTACTTCCAGGACTACCTCCAGAACGGATACTACCCCTTCTTCCTCGAGTCCCACGACTTCTACGAAGGACTGCTCAAGTCCATGAACAACATGATCGAAGTAGACCTGCTACTCAACAAGCAGATCGAACTCAAATACCTCGCGCGAATCAAAAAACTCCTCTACCTCCTCGCCATCGGCGACCCCAGCTCACCCAACGTGAGCAAACTCGCCAAAGAGATAGGAACCTCGCGAGCCACCGTCATGAACTACCTCAGCTACCTCGAGGAAGCACGACTCATCAACATGGTCTACCGCAACAAAGAAACGTTCCCCAAAAAGCCCAACGCCATCTACCTCCACGACGCAAACCTCATGTACGCCGTCTACGCACCCGAGATGACCGAGCAAAACATCATGGAAACGTTCTTCGTCAACTGCCTCTGGCGACACCACACCGTCAACAAAGGACAGCGCAGCGGCATGTTCCGCATAAACGGCAACACCAACATCTGCGTCTGCGACCGCTCACGACGCATCCGCTCCACATCCGACACCATCTACGCCAAATACAATACCGACGTAGGACGCGAAAACGAAATACCGCTCTGGCTCTTCGGCTTCCTCTATTGAGGCAAAGCCTCAAAAGCCCATAAGCCCACAATGCCCATTAATGCCCATCTTGCCCATTAATGCCCATCTTGCCCATTAATGCCCATCAAAGACACATAACAAACTTCTATTTAATAAACACCCTCCCTCATGGCCAATAAGAAATTCATTACATGTGACGGCAACCAGGCAGCAGCCCACGTAGCCTACATGTTCTCCGAAGTCGCAGCCATCTACCCCATCACACCCTCTTCCCCCATGGCAGAGCACGTGGACGAATGGGCAGCTCAAGGACGCAAAAACCTCTTCGGCGACACCGTAAAGGTACAGGAAATGCAAAGCGAAGGCGGCGCCGCTGGCGCCGTGCACGGCTCACTCCAAGCCGGTGCGCTCACCACAACCTTCACCGCATCGCAGGGTCTGCTCCTCATGATCCCCAACATGTACAAGATTGCCGGTGAACTCCTCCCCTGCGTCTTCCACGTTTCTGCTCGTACCCTCGCAAGCCACTCTCTCTGCATCTTCGGCGACCACCAGGACGTCATGGCATGCCGTCAGACCGGTTTCGCCATGCTCTGCGAAGGCTCCGTTCAGGAAGTAATGGACCTCAGCGCCGTAGCACACCTCACCGCACTCGAAAGCCGCGTACCCTTCATCAACTTCTTCGACGGTTTCCGCACCTCACACGAATACCAGAAGATCGAAGTCATGGACCAGGAAGACATCCGTCCCCTCGTGCCCATGGACAAGGTCAGCGAGTTCCGTAGCCGTGCCCTCACACCCGAACACCCCGTGGCTCGCGGTATGGCCGAAAACCCCGAAACATTCTTCGCTCACCGCGAAGTCTGCAACCCCTACTACGACGCTGTGCCCGGAATCGTAGAGAAGTACATGGCCGCCATCTCCAAGATTACCGGTCGCGAATACAAACTCTTCTCTTACTACGGCGCCGACGACGCTGAACGCGTAATCATCTGCATGGGCTCCGTAACAGAAGCCGCACGCGAAGCCATCGACCACATGAACGCCAAGGGCGAAAAGGTCGGCATGGTCAGCGTTCACCTCTACCGCCCCTTCTCCGTAAAGCACCTCCTCGAAGCCGTGCCCGCAACCTGCAAGCGCATCGCCGTGCTCGACCGCACAAAGGAACCCGGCGCTAACGGCGAACCCCTCTACCTCGACGTGAAGGACGCATTCTACGACGCACCCAACCGTCCCCTCATCGTAGGCGGACGCTACGGACTCGGCTCTTGCGACACCACGCCGACCATGATCATCTCCGTCTTCGACAACCTCGCACTGCCCCAGCCCAAGGACCACTTCACGCTCGGCATCAACGACGACGTCACCTTCACCTCACTCCCCCTCGAAAAGGAAATGGCACTCGGCGGCGAAGGCATCTTCGAAGCCAAGTTCTACGGACTCGGTGCCGACGGTACAGTAGGTGCAAACAAGAACTCCATCAAGATCATCGGCGACAACACCGACAAGTACTGCCAGGCCTACTTCTCGTACGACTCCAAGAAGTCCGGTGGTTTCACCTGCTCACACCTCCGCTTCGGCGACCACCCCATCCGCTCCACGTACCAGATTAAGACCCCCAACTTCGTGGCTTGCCACGTTCAGGCTTATCTCCACATGTACGACGTGCTCCGCGGACTCCGCGACAACGGAACCTTCCTCCTCAACACCATCTGGGAAGGCGACGAACTCGCACACAACCTCCCCAACGCCGCAAAGCGCTACTTCGCCGAACACAACATCACCGTCTACTACATCAACGCCACAAAGATTGCTCAGGAAATTGGTCTCGGCAACCGCACGAACACCATCCTCCAGAGCGCATTCTTCCGCATCACGGAAGTAATCCCCGTGGAGCTCGCCGTTGAACAGATGAAGAAGTTCATCGTCAAGTCCTACGGCAAGAAGGGTCAGGACGTTGTCGACAAAAACTACCAGGCCGTTGACCGCGGCGGAGAGTACAAGCAACTCACCGTAGACCCCGCATGGGCTTCACTCCCCGACGATCCCAAGGTAGAACGCGACGAACCGGCTTACATCTCCGACCTCGTTCGCCCCATCAACGCACAGAACGGTGACCTCCTCCCCGTCAGCGCCTTCAAGGTGAGCGAAGACGGTACATGGGAACAAGGCACTGCAGCCTACGAAAAGCGCGGCGTAGCTGCCTTCGTACCCGTTTGGCACAAAGAGAACTGTATCCAGTGCAACAAGTGCGACTTCGTCTGCCCCCACGCTGCCATCCGTCCCTTCGTCCTCACCGACGAAGAACTCAACGGCTACAACGGCCAGACCATCGACATGAAGGCGCCCGCCGCCATGAAGGGCATGCACTTCGCACAGGTTGTCGACGTGATGGACTGCCTCGGTTGCGGCAACTGCGTTGACGTCTGCCCCGGACTCAAGGGCAACAAGGCTCTCGAAATGGTTCCCCTCGAAGGACAGGAAGCCGAAGCTGCCAACTGGGACTACTGCACAAAGCACGTCACCACGAAGCAACACCTCATCGACACGAAGCAGAACCCCAAGAACTCGCAGTTCGCAACGCCTCTCTTCGAGTTCTCCGGCGCTTGCTCCGGTTGCGGCGAAACGCCTTACGTAAAACTCGTCAGCCAGCTCTTCGGTGACCGTCAGATGGTTGCCAACGCCACCGGCTGTTCTTCCATCTACTCCGGTTCCATCCCCTCAACCCCCTACACCACCAACGAGAAGGGCCAGGGTCCCGCTTGGGCAAACTCACTCTTCGAGGACTTCTGCGAATTCGGTATGGGTATGGTACTCGCCAACAAGAAGATGCGCCTCCGCATCCAGAGCCTCTTCCAGGAAGCCATCGCTGCCGACACCACACCTGCCGACTTCAAGGCTGCCGCACAGGAATGGATCGACGGTCAGAACGACGCCGCTGCAAGCCGCGCCGCTGCCGACAAACTCGAACCCATGATCAAGGCCGGCGCAGAGAGCGGATGCCCCACTTGCAAGCAGCTCGCCGAACTCACACACTTCCTCACCAAGCGTAGCCAGTGGATCATCGGCGGCGACGGTGCATCTTACGACATCGGTTACGGCGGTCTCGACCACGTGCTCGCTTCAGGCGAAGACATCAACATCCTCGTGCTCGACACCGAGGTTTACTCCAACACCGGCGGTCAGGCTTCCAAGTCTACCCCCGTTGGCGCCATCGCACAGTTTGCCGCTGCCGGCAAGCGCGTCACCAAGAAGGACCTCGGCCTCATGCAGGCAACCTACGGCTACGTCTACGTGGCTCAGGTAGCTATGGGTGCCGACCAGGCTCAGTGCCTCAAGGCCTTCCGCGAAGCTGAAGCTTACCACGGACCTTCGCTCATCATCGCCTACGCTCCCTGTATCAACCACGGTCTTAAGATCAAGGGCGGCATGGGACGCAGCCAGGCTGAAGAAGGACGTGCAGTGGCTTGCGGTTACTGGCACCTCTGGCGTTTCAACCCCGAACTCGCCGAACAGGGCAAGAACCCCTTCACACTCGACTCCAAGGAGCCCGACTGGGATCTCTTCCAGGACTACCTCGACCACGAAGTGCGTTTCCTCTCACTCAAGAAGGCACTCCCCGAACAGGCTCAGGAACTCTACGACGAGACCAAGAAGGCCGCACAGCGCCGCTACGCTTCCTACGTGCGCAAGACGAAGGAAGACTGGAGCAACGCAGAATAAGAAATAAAACTCCGGCGCAGAGCCTCAACGCTCTGACGCACACTTAAACCCACCGACGGGCACAGCAAGCGCATCACACTGCGCTTCGCTGTGCCCGTCGCCGTTTTTTGCAAAAGGCGATGGCACTAATGCCCACCTTGCCCATCCTGCCCATCTTGCCCATTAAAGCCCATTAAGCCCATTAAAGCCCATAAGGCGCAGCACGCAAAAGCCTCCGTGAGGCCCCATCTTGCCCATTAAAGCCCATTAAGCCCATTAAAGCCCATAAGGCGCAGCACGCAAAAGCCTCCGTGAGGCCCCATCTTGCCCATTAAAGCCCATTAAGCCCATTAAAGCCCATAAGGCGCAGCACGCAAAAGCCTCCGTGAGGCCCCATCTTGCCCATTAAAGCCCATTAAGCCCATTAAAGCCCATAAGGCGCAGCACGCAAAAGCCTCCGTGAGGCCCCATCTTGCCCATTAATACCCATCCTCCCATGTCCCACCCTCCCAACACTTTCTCCCTAACGGCCGAAACCTACATTGCCTTGCTCCGCCGCGAGGCCCGCCACTCCTCCGCCCACATCTACGAATGCGCGCTACGCTCGTTCAGTAAGTTTCTCGGCACGCCGTGCATCTCGCACAAGACCATCACCCCCCAACTGCTCGCCAGCTACGAAACGCACCTCGAGCAGCACGGCGCAAAGCCCAACACCGTAAGCACCTACCTCAGGATGCTCCGCAGCATCTACTACCGCACAGCCGAAACGTACCACTTCGTGCCCGAACCCAAACTCTTCCATCGCGTCTTTACGGGAATTGACACGCACCACAAACGCGCACTGCCCGCCGCCGAACTCTCGCGCCTACTCTTCCAGCCCGTTACGAACCCATTGCTCCGGCAAGCACAACTCACTGCACAAATTGCTTTCCAACTCTGCGGCATCCCTTTCGCAGACCTCTGCCGACTGACTCACCAGAACGTAGCGAACGGCATCCTCTCCTACCGACGCCGCAAAACGGGGACGCGCGTCGTAGTGGAACTGCTGCCTTCCACGCGCAAGGCAATTCGGGAACTGCAGGCGCTGACAATGTCTATAAAGTCAGAAGCAGCAACCTCCTCGTCGCAAGAAGCATCCTACCTCCTACCACTTCTGCCTTCCGCGGCAAAACAAGCGGACAGCGCCACGCAGTACCGCATCTACACGTCGGTTCTCCGCGAATTCAACCGTCGGCTAGCGCTCCTTGCCGCAGCCGTAGGCATCGACACGCACGTCAGCACCTACACACTGCGCCACTCCTGGGCCACCCTCGCAAAATACGAAGGCTCGCCCGTCGAGGCCATAAGCGAAATGCTCGGACACACGTCCATTCGAACCACACAAATTTATCTCAAAGGCTTTGAACTGAACAGACTCACACAAATCAACGCACGAAACCTAAAAGCCGTACAAAATGCCCTTCCCAAAAAATTCAAATAAAAAAACACTGCTTCAAACTGTCCGTTACTTGGCAAGTAACAGACAGTTTTATTTAAAAATGAGCGCATTCTATGAGGGTGAGAGACGCTTATGGGGACGAGGTTTTCAAAACCTCGTACTCTACACAAGTTTATAAAGCGCAGCCACGCTAAAGCGTCCGTGACACCGCAGCACGCAAAAGCGTCCGTGACGCTGTTACTTGCCAAGTAACGGACAGAAAGTCATATATTTGCAAATCAAAATACATCATGGGAGTAGCGACTCCCGCCCTTATGCCCCGCAGTTGCGACCTTGTAGATTAGATTTCAGGCAAAAAATCACTTCTCTCTCTTCTTTTTTGCCAACGCAACTCGGGGCATTTTCTTATCTTTGCGCTGCTAACCGCAAGGTTTTCAAAAAAAGATACCACGAACAATATCCCAGAACATCATTATCACATGAAGAAGACTAGAGCCGCCGTAGTAGGCTACGGCAACATTGGCCGCTACACGCTTCAAGCCCTCGAAGCCGCCCCCGACTTTGAGGTAGCAGGCATCGTGCGCCGACAGGGAAGCACCAACTGCCCCGAAGAACTCAAAGGCTACAGCGTAGTGAGCCACATCTCCGAACTCCACGACGTGGACGTCGCCATCCTCTGCACACCCACACGCAAGGTGGAAGAATATGCCAAGGAAATCCTCGCCCTAGGCATCAACACCGTCGACTCGTTCGACATCCACGGCCAGATTGTAGACCTCCGCCGCTCCCTCGGCGAAGCAGCCCGCAAGGGCGGTGCCGTGAGCATCATCTCCGCCGGTTGGGACCCAGGGTCAGACTCCGTGGTGCGCACACTCCTGCAAGCCATCGCCCCGAAGGGCATCACCTACACCAACTTCGGCCCCGGAATGTCCATGGGCCACACCGTTGCCGTAAAAGCCGTGCCCGGCGTGAAGAAAGCACTTTCCATGACCATCCCCACCGGCACAGGCATCCATCGCCGCATGGTCTACGTGGAGATTGAGGACGGCCACGACTTCGCCACCGTGGCAGCTGCCATCAAGGCCGACCCCTACTTCGCTTCCGACGAGACGCACGTCACGCTCGTGCCCTCCGTCGACGACGTCATCGACATGGGCCACGGCGTAAACCTCACGCGCAAAGGCGTGAGCGGAACAACGCAAAACCAGCTCTTCGAGTTCAACATGCGCATCAACAATCCCGCCCTCACCGGCCAGGTGCTCGTGTGTGTGGCGCGCGCCTCCATGCTCCAGCAGCCCGGCTGCTACACCATGGTGGAAGTGCCCGTGATTGACCTCCTCCCCGGCGACCGCGAGGAAAACATACGCCACCTCGTGTAAAAGCTCCTCGCCGCAAAAGCAAAAAAGAGGATGCATCGGAACCATGCCGATGCATCCTCTTTTGTCATGTGTGTGTAAACTGTCAACTTAGAACATGTAGCTTACGCCGATGTTGAAGTTGGAGTTGTGAACGCCGTCCTGACCTTCAGCCGTTTCGCCGAGGGTAGAGAAGCCGTATTCGTAACCCATGTGTACCTGGAAGCCGCTGGCTTCAACACCGATGCGTACGCCCCAACCGCCGTCGAACACCTGAGCGCCGTCGTCGCCGAAGAAGTCGGTCTTCTTGCTCTGGTTAAGGTTGCTGTCGAAGTTGTTGGTCACTTCGTACTTCCACTTACCGGCGCAGCCGAAAGCGAAGTAAGGACCGGTCTGACCAAAGATGCTCACACCGTTGCCCACGTTGAAGCGATAACCGAAGTCAATGGGGATCTGGATGTAACCGGGGTTGCTCTTGTTCGTACCCGTCACGGTGTAGCTGGCTACAGACTTTGAAGTTTCGTACTTGCTACCCTTCTGCGACCAGAGCAAACCTGCGTTCATGTAGAAGTTGTTGGTGAAGTTGTACTCACCGCGAAGACCTACGCTGAAGCCGAGGCGCCAGTCGGAGTTCATGTTGGTAATCTTGGATACATTCATACCGCCTTCAACACCGAAGCGGAACTCGCCGCTCTTCTGAGCCTGAGCGGTCATGGCACCACAAGCGAGCAGTGCCACTGCCATTAAACTTTTTGCTTTCATAATTGCTTTTTCTTTCTTTAGTCTGCCGCAAATGCGACAGTCGTTAAGTTTTGTTGAGGACAAAAGTACGCTATACGTCAAAAACCGAAAAACTAATCAGAATTATAGAACACTAATTCAGCCTTTTCAGAAATACAAAGGCCGAAAAATCCACAACTTACTACGTTTTCTTTCACAATTCAGCACTTTTCCGTCGCCTTCGCTCATCGTTTTCTGCCACTTCGCCGCCCACGTTTCGGCCTTGAAAGCCGCAAATATTTGCAGCGCACTGCATTTTTACCAAGGTACGAAGGGCTGCCCACAAAAAATTAATGGAGACGCTGTCACTACAGGCCTCCATTAACCAACACAAAAACTAAACTAGACTTAACTAAACTATTATTGGGCGTTATCTCGCGACAACTAACTGATGCAAATATAGATTCTTTCACGCGATAAGCCAAGCTTTTGCAAAGGAAACTTTGCAAAACTCGCGGTTTTAACAGTCGTGTGTGTTGTTAAGCATATAATTGTCCAAAATAACCATGGCTGCCATGGCTTCCACAATGGGCACGGCACGGGGAACCACGCAGGGGTCGTGACGGCCGCGTGCCTTGAGCGTGGTAGGCTCGCCCTGGTCGGTCACGGTCTGCTGCTCGCACAAGAGGGTGGCGACGGGTTTGAAGGCCACGCGGAAGTAGATGTCCTCGCCGTTGCTAAGGCCGCCTTGAATGCCGCCGCTGTTGTTGCTGAGGGTGTGGATGCCGCCATTGCCGTCGGGAGCGAAAACGTCGTTCTGCTCACTGCCGTAGCGTTCCGCACCACGGAATCCGCTACCGATTTCGAAGCCCTTCACCGCATTGATGGAGAGCATGGCTGCGCCGAGTTCGGCGTGGAGTTTGTTGAACACGGGTTCGCCAAGACCTACGGGACAACCTTTCACCACGCAAGCAACCACACCGCCAACGGTGTCGCCCTTGGCCTTCACCTCTCGGATGATGAACGCCATGAGGTCGGCAACCGAAGGTGAGGGGCAGCGCACGGGGTTCGTTTCGCACAAGGAGAGGTCGTAGGCGGAGTAATGGCCTTTAAGGGCTATGGTGCCTACTTGCTGGGTGTAGGCTTGCACGGTGATGCCGAATTGTCGGAGCGCGAGTTTGGCAAAGGCGCCGCCCACCACGCGCGCGATGGTCTCGCGTGCCGAGGTGCGTCCGCCGCCGCGATAGTCGCGCACGCCGTACTTCGTTTGCCACGTGTAGTCGGCATGGGAGGGACGGAAGAGGTGGCGCATGTTTTCGTAGTCGGCAGAGTGTTGGTTCTCGTTGCGCACGATGAATCCGATGGGGCACCCCGTGGTGCGTCCTTCAAAAGTGCCGGAAAGTATTTCCACGCGGTCGCGCTCGTTGCGTGCCGTCGTAAGGTCGCTCTGTCCGGGCCGGCGGCGGTCGAGCTCTGCCTGTATGAAGTCGAGATCGACGGCTATGCCGGCGGGCATGCCGTCCACAACGCCGCCCACTGCTGCGCCGTGACTCTCACCGAACGTGGTGAGTCGAAAAAGATGACCGAAGGTGTTCATGGATTTATTTAATGTGCAAATATGCAAATGTGAGAATGTGGGATGCTTATGCGCTTATAACGCGCATGGGGGTGCAACGCATGGGGGTGCAACGCATGGGGGTCACGTCTCTGACGTGACGCTCTATACGGCGTAACGGAAGCTTCTTCGCGCTCAACGTCACGTCGGAGACGTGACCCCCCATGCTCATTACTCCTTGCAACCGCAGTGGCCGTCGCCGCCGCAGTCGCCGCCGCAGCCGCCGCAGTTACCGCCGCAGCCGCCCATGGCGTTGATGAGTTCCTGAATTTCGGCATCGGTAGCATCGCGCATGGTAGTCACTTCGCCGCTGAAGTGGAGAGCTTTGCCGGCGAGGGGATGGTTGAGG
Source organism: Prevotellamassilia timonensis (assembly GCA_963589615.1). Taxonomy (GTDB): domain Bacteria; phylum Bacteroidota; class Bacteroidia; order Bacteroidales; family Bacteroidaceae; genus Alloprevotella; species Alloprevotella timonensis_A. The sequence continues at coordinate 31,541 of CAVALA010000023.1, read as the reverse complement.
TCGATGACCACCGTGTCGGCCTTCACTTCAAGCACGAGGCCGTCAAAGCGTACGCCGTCGGCGTTTACGAGGGGAAGTACGGCACCGGGATAGACGGCCTGAGTGTCGAACTTACCGTCGATGGCAAACGTCTGCTTGGGGAGTTCCAGCACGTGTTCCTGCACGTAAGGACCGTAGGCTTCGTCCACGGAGAGGGTGAAGTCGAATTTCTCTCCTTCGGCGAGCGAGCCTACTTTCTCCTCGAAAGCGTCGAGCGCTGCGCCCATGCCGGTGATAAACTGGAAGGGATGTTCGGCCGTAGCCTTTTCCATGAGTTCGTGAATGCCCTGCGCGTTGTCAGCGTAGAGTTCGTATGCCACGGTGACATACTTGTGGGGAGTCTGTTCCATTTATTCTTATATATATAATGTTTCAAGTTTCATCAAAGCCCATCAAAGCCCATTATGCCCATCAAAGCCCATAATGCCCATCAAAGCCCATTATGCCCATCACTGCCGCAGCACGCAAAAGCCTCCGTGAGGCTCACGCTAGTTCCAGCCCTAGGGCGTCTTTAATCATGCGGAGCGCGGTGCTGCGCTTGAGCATATCGGCAAACTGGTCAGCGCGGCGGTAGAGCTGCGTGCCCGGTGCGGACTGCTGCACGCGGATGTTCACGCCGATGCGGTTGTTGTGGAGATGGCTGCGAAGGTAACCAAGGAGTCCGGGAAGGATGGCCCGCATGTAGTCGGCCACCATCTCGTTCTCCACCGGCACGTCCACCAGCCAGTTCGTGTCGACGGTGGGCTTCATGTTTTTCATGCGCGCCGCCGTAGCCTTGTGTTCCTGCGGGAGAAGCTGGGCGTAGGAAAACCAGCAGTAAATGAGATCGTCCAGGCTGAAAGGCTCACACTCGCCCTCGCCTTCGGCAGCTGGTGTGCCTTGCACGAGCGCGGTGGAGTTTGTGGCCGCGGGCGCATTCAGGCTGTCCTCATACTCCTTACGGAGCTTGGAGAGCGAGAGCACGGGAGAGGCCACACGCGCAGCCGTTGCGGGCTGCGGGACGGGAGAGGCAGCAGCGGTGCGCGGTGCTGCCGTGGGTTGTGCTGAGAGCGAAGCGGAAACCGTTGCCGCACGTTGCGGAGCGGCTTTGGGCGCCATGGCGGCAGGTGCCGTGTGGCGGAATATGGGGTGGAGTCTGCGTATAGGGCCACGCCCACACGCTTCGTCGTCGCCCGCTGCCGCCTGTGCCACTTCGATGAGAGTGAGTTCCACGAGGAGCCGCTTGTTGTTGGAGGCGCGGTAGTTGAGGTCGCAGTCGGAGCAAAGCTTGAGCGAGCGGTAGAGCCACTTGGGCGTACACCCCTTGGCTTGCGCCACGTAGCGTTCGCGCACACTGTCGCTCACATCGAGCAGTGCCACCGTACCCTCGTCGCGAGCCAAGAGGAGGTTGCGGAAATGACTGGCAAGACCCACGGTGAAGTAGTTGCCGCCGAAGCCACGCGAGAGCACATCGTTGAGGCGGAGCATAGCGTGGGGTATGTCAGTCTTGAGCAGGAGGTCGGTCATGGCGAAATACTCGTCGCTATCGAGCACGTTGAGGTCTTCAATCACCTTCTTGTACGTCACGTGGCCCTCGCAGTACGACGCCACCTGGTCAAAGATGGAGAGCGCGTCGCGCATGCCGCCGTCGGCCTTCTCGGCAATGACGTGGAGCGCTTCGGGCTCGTAGGTGATGCCTTCCTTGCCGGCCACAAATTCGAGGTGATGCACGGTGTCGGCCACCGTCATGCGCTGAAAGTCGTACGTCTGGCAACGGCTCAGGATGGTGGGCAGAATTTTCTGCTTCTCCGTCGTGGCGAGGATAAACACGGCATGGGCGGGCGGTTCCTCAAGGGTTTTGAGAAACGCGTTGAAGGCGGCCTGCGAGAGCATGTGCACCTCGTCTATGATGAACACCTTGTAGCGCCCTATCTGCGGCGGCACCTGCACCTGGTCTATGAGCGAGCGGATGTCCTCCACGGAGTTGTTCGACGCAGCGTCGAGTTCGCTCACGTTGTAGGAGCGCTGCTCGTTGAAGGCGCGGCAACTCTCGCACTCGTTGCAAGCCTCGCCCTCGGGCGTGGGCGAGAGGCAGTTGATAGTTTTGGCAAAGATGCGGGCACACGTCGTCTTGCCCACTCCGCGCGGTCCGCAGAATAGGTAGGCGTGGGCCAGCTTGCCGGAGCTGACGGCATTCTTAAGCGTAGTGGTGAGCGCGCTCTGCCCCACTACGCTGGCAAACGTGGCAGGGCGGTACTTGCGTGCCGAAACGATATAGTTGTCCATGCGGCGGTGAATGTTTAGGGTGGCAAAACAATGAGCCACCATTTTTGTACCACAATAGGCGCACGGCCCGTGCTTTGGGGCATAGTGCGCTTGAGCTTACAAAGTTAAGCGGACTTGCGCAATGTGCCAACTTCTCGGTCGAGCTTTTTTAGAGCGAGGCCCACAACCGGCACAAAAAAGGCGGCCGCAACCATGCGCTCCGCAAGGCCAAAAAACCTTTGGGCAACGAATAGAAATTTGCTGCCTACTCAACGCGTTGAGCTCGCAGAAAGTTGTTCACGTTTCTTTACGATTTGCATTTCCGTTGCCACCAAGCCCACCTTGCCCATATGCCCATCTTGCCCACCTTGCCCATCCCTGCCCATAGTGCCCACCTTGCCCATCAAAGCCCATCCTGCCCACCTTGCCCATAATTGCCCACCTTGCCCATAATTGCCCACCTTGCCCATCAAAGCCCATAGTGCCCACCTTGCCCATCCTTGCCCATAAAAGCCCATCCTGCCCACCTTGCCCATTATTCCCCCCCTGCCCACCAATTTCTACACCAACGGCATTGCAACAACACAAAACAATACGTACCTTTGTGGCCAACTAACAAAATGAAAACAAAATACAAACTCTCTACACCCATAACCACACTATGAGAACCATTCACTTACAAAAAGCAAGGCGCGCACTCATGGCGCTCCTCGCCTTCGTTCTCGCTGCAGGGGCGGCAATCGCCAGCACACTTCCCGTGGCTGGAAAGACCTACTACATCGTCAGCGTATCGACAGGCGACGTGCTCAGCAACGCCGACAACAACAGCAACAACGCACGCATCTACTGCGTCACGCGCGACGAGTCCAGCTACGGACAGCGCTGGAGCTTCGTCAGCGTAGGTACCTCCGGCAACACCTTCGCCCTCAAAAACGAAGGCTCCGACAAGGGCCTCGACGCCGCACTCAACAACAAGAAGTATCCCCTCCAGTGGACCTTCGACGCCACTAACTACAACCAGCAGTGCACCTTCGTCGAAACCGACGTAGAAGGCGCATTCCGCCTCGCCTACACCTACCAGGGCACAACCTGGTACATCAAAAACGGCGAATACGGCATCTGCACCATGACCACCGACGCCACCGGCGACGACACCAAGTTCACCCTTGAAGAAACAGAAGCCGCTCCCGAGCCCGTCCTAAACGACTGGGAGAACGAGAAAGTCTTCGCCGTGGGCAAACTCCCCGCCCACGCCACCTACATACCCTACGCCACCACCGCCGAAATGCAAGCCGACAAAGCTTTCTACGCCACCCCCTGGGTAGACCCCGCAAGCTCGCGCATACAAAGCCTCAACGGCATCTGGCAACTCAAGTGGGTACAGGACGTCAAGGACCGTCCGGGCGAAGCCGACTTCTACGGCGACAACGTCGACGCCTCAGCCTGGGACACCATCAGCGTGCCCTCCTGCCTTGAAATGAAAGGCTACGGCGACCCCCTCTACATCAACGTACAATATCCCTTCGAAGACAACCCGCCCAGCATCAACATGAAGAGCGGACTCTACAACTCCTGCGGCTCCTACCGCCGCAACTTCACCCTCCCCGACTCCTGGGACGGACAGCGCATCGTGCTCCACTTCGACGGCATCTACGGCGGTGCCTACGTCTGGGTGAACGGCCAGAAACTCGGCTACACCGAAGGCTCCAACAACGAGTCGGAATTCGACATCACCTCCGTAGTGCGTAAAGGCACCAACAACGTCAGCGTACAAGTAATCCGCTGGACCGACGGCTCCTACCTCGAAGGCCAGGACATCTTCCACATGAGCGGCATATTCCGCGACGTATACCTCGTGGCCACCCCCAAAGTCTACATCGCCGACCACTACATCACCTCCAACCTCTCCTACGCCTCCAACTACACCAGCGGAAGCATGAACGTAGAGGTCAGCGTGGCACGCACCGACACCACCACAGCTACCTCACGCACCGTGAAAGTACGCTTGCTCAACCCCGACGGCACGCTCCTTAAGGAACTCTCCGCCGACGCCACCTTTGCCGAAGGCAACACAGACTCCGTGAAGACCGTAAGCCTCGCCTTCAAGAGCCTCACGCAGCTCAAGTGCTGGAGCGCCGAAACGCCCAACCTCTACACCGTCGAATTCTCACAACTCAACGCCGACGGCACCGAAGAAGAAGCCTTCTCCACCAAGTTCGGCTTCCGCGACGTGAGAATCACCGACGGACTCGTCTACATCAACGGACAGCGCGTCTACTTCAAAGGCGTCAACACACAAGACACCCACCCCACGCGCGGACGCTCCATTGACGTGCCCACCATGCTACGCGACATCACCCTCATGAAGCAGGCCAACGTCAACACCGTGCGCACCAGCCACTACCCCCGTCAGGCCAAAATGAACGCCATGTTCGACTACTACGGACTCTACGTCATGGACGAAGCCGACGTCGAATGCCACTACAACTGGACAAACTCCGGCAAGAGCGGCATCACCTTCCAGACCTCATGGCAGCCCCAGTGGATTGACCGCACCGAACGCATGGTGCTCCGCGACCGCAACCATCCCTCCATCGTCTTCTGGAGCCTCGGCAACGAGAGCAACAACGGCGTCAACTTCGAAGCCACCTACAAGCGCACACGCGAACTCGACCCCCGACCCATCCACTACGAAGGAGCCACCAACGCCGGTGCCGCCAACACCACCGACCTTTGGAGCAAAATGTACCCCGACATCTCCTACGTGCAGAACTACACCAACTACAACTGGGCCAAGCAACCCGTATTCCTCTGCGAATATGCCCACGCCATGGGCAACGCCGTAGGTTACCTTCAGGAATACTGGGACGTCATCGAAGACTCCAACTACGGCATTGGCGGCTGCATCTGGGACTGGGTGGACCAAGCCATCGTCGCCCCCGCCGACATCAAGGCAGGCAACCTCACGCAAAACGGATTCAACAAGTACCGCAACGGTTACGACTGGCCCCAAGCACCCCACCAGGGCAACTTCGTGAACAACGGCATCATCACCGCCGACCGCTCTTGGAGCGCCAAACTCACCGAAGTCAAGAAGGTCTACCAGTACATCAAGTTCACCGGCTACGACGCCGAGACCAAAACCCTCAGCCTCAAGAACGCCTACAACTTCACCAACCTCAACGCCTACTCCATCCGCTACACCGTGCTTGAAAACGGCACCGCCGTCGACAGCGGCACAGTAGCCCTCAGCGCCATCAAACCCGGCAAGACCGGCAACGTCGTTCTCCCCCTCAAGGACAACTACAGCGACAAGGCCGAAGTACTCCTCACCATCGAAGCCCTGCAAAACGAAGCCACACTCTACGCCGACGCGCTCTACCCCGTGGCCATCGCACAGTACACGCTCAACGAACGTCCCGCACTCGAAGAGCCCGCCACCACCGACGACGTGCTCACCTTCACGCAGAGCGGCACACGACGCACCTACGCCTCGGACAACATATCCATGACCTTCGCCTCCGACGGCACGCTCCAGAGCTGGACCATGGGCGGCACACCCGTCATCAAGAGCGCCGGCGGTCCGGAATACGACAACTTCCGCTGGATTGAGAACGACGCACCCTACGGCACCGACCCCAGCTACTCCGACGCCAACGGCATCAACTCACACAAGGCCACCTTCGCCCTCTCATCCGACAAGAAGACGGCCACCGTGAAGGTCACCGCCACCGGACGCAACTGCGACTACGTCTACACCTACACCATCCGCGCTGCAGGCACCGTCGACATCAAGGCCGACTACACCGCCAACATCAACAACCTCCGACGCATCGGTATGCTCGTCAAACTCGACGGCCGCCTCTCCGACGTGAGCTACTACGCACGCGGCCCCTGGGCCAACTACATCGACCGCCAGACAGGCTCACTCCTCGGCCGTTACACCACCACCGTCTGGGACATGAACGAACTCTACCTCCAGCCCCAGACCATGGGTAACCGTCAGGACCTCCGCCACCTCCAGCTCACCGACCCCGAAACGCGTAAAGGCATCGCCGTCGACACCGAAGGCGAAGTGGCATTCTCCACACTCTACTGGAGCGACTCCGAACTCAAGAACTACCGCACGGGCTGGCACAACTGGGAACTCACCCTCGCCGACTCGCCCGAAGACCGCACCATCTACGCCCACTTCGACTACCGCCAGCGCGGCATCGGCAACGGATCCTGCGGCCCTGCCGGAACGCTCAGCCAGTACCTCCTTCCCTCATCAGGCACCTACAGCCACACGCTCCGCTTCTCAGCAGTGGACCTCAACGGCACCCCCGATGCCATTGACCACACGACAACAGCTCCCGCAGCCTTTGCCGTGAGCCACACCGCCGAAAGCCTCAGCGTGAAGGGACAGATTGAAGAAGGCACAACCTTCAGCATCGTCGACCTCGGCGGCAGCACCATCTCCAGCACCACAGCCACCTCAGCCACCACGGCCCAGACAATGGACATCAGCACGCTGCCCCACGGCTCGTACCTCCTCCGCATTGCTGCCCCCAACGGACAGCGCACCCACAAGTTTGTGAAATAATGAGTTTTGATTTTCTTCACAACGCCAAGCCCCGCACACCAAACGTGTGCGGGGCTTTTTGGCCCTAGCCCATCTTGCCCACCAAGCGCAGCACGTAAAAGCCTCCGTGAGGCCCCATCTTGCCCACCTTGCCCATCTTGCCCATTAAGCGCAGCACGTAAAAGCCTCCGTGAGGCCCCATCCTGCCCACCAAAGCCCACCTTGCCCATCCTGCCCACCAAAGCCCACCTTGCCCATTAAGCCCATTATCCGCCGCGCACAAAAAAGCACGGCAAACTCATCAGAGCTTGCCGTGCAACGTATAAATCTTAATCTAAAAATATTAAGCCTTTCCTTCGGGCACGCCGAAAGGAGTGGCAGTGCGGCCACCATCTTCGGCGGGCGCTTCGGGAGTCGGTATATTGATAGGACCAAACTGCTTCTCGTATTTCACCACGTTGTCCTGAAGGGCAAAGAGAAGACGCTTGGCGTGCTCGGGAGCAAGGATGATGCGGCTCTTCACGTTAGCCTTAGGCACACCGGGGAGCACGCGAATGAAGTCGAGCACAACTTCTGCGCTAGAGTGAGTGATGATGGCGAGGTTTGCGTAAGTACCTTCAGCCACTTCGGGAGTGAGTTCAATCTTCAACTGTCCGTCATTTTCCTGATTTTCCATGGGAGTAATCGTTTTTGTTGTTGTAAGTTAATATTCATTGTACCTGCGCAAGCCAAAAATTCCACTTTTTTCCAAAAGCGAATGCAAGGATATGCCCACACCGCTATTTATATAGGAAACAAACGGAACGACCGCGCCGCAAGTCGCACCAAAGCACAAGGCAAAAGCCCCGCTCACGGGCGGCTTACAAGCACAAAAGTAGGACGATTTGTTGGATTGACAAAACAAACTCCCACGTTTATCCTCAAAAATTCCATAAATTTGGATACTCGCGCACGTTTGTGTGAAACAAGGCAAAGAAGTTCGTAACTTTGCAGCCCCAAGTGGTACGAAAGCGCCACTTCCATTGATGCGAATCAAACTAATTAATCATTCATATCTTACAACAATGCGTAAATTCTTTACCATTCTCGCTCTGGGCGCAGCGGTGCTCACAGCAAACGCACAGAAAACCGTTCAGGGTTCTGGCTTTTTCGACAACTGGTCCGTAGGCCTCGAAGGCGGCGGCATCACCAAGACCTCCCACAACGCTTTCTGGAAGAACATGCGTGCCACCTACGGCGTTGAACTCACCAAGCAGATCACTCCCATCTTCGGCCTCGGCGTACAGTTCCTCGCTAACAACAACACCACCGACAGCCGCACAGCTTTCGACCAGTCCAACCTCAGCCTCCTCGGCAAGTTCAACCTCTCTAACCTCTTCTGCGGCTACAACGGACAGCCCCGCCTCTTCGAAGTAGAAGCCGTAGCAGGCGCCGGATGGGGCCACGACTACTACAACGAGAGCATGAGCAAAGACGTGAACTACTTCACCACCCAGTACGGCCTCAACTTCAACTTCAACGTAGGCGAAGCCAAAGCTTGGACCGTCAGCGTGAAGCCCTCCATCGTTTACAACATGCAGGACGGCAAGAACAACCCCACCTACAACGTAAACAACAGCGCCATCCAGCTCCTCGCCGGTGTGACCTACCACTTCAAGAACCACAACAACGGCAAGCACTACATGACCCTCCTCAAGGCCTACGACCAGGCTGAAGTGGACGGACTCAACGCTAAGATCAACGATCTCCGCGCCGCTGCCAACGACAAGGACGCCACCATCGCCAAGCAGCAGAGCGAAATCCGCGACCTCCAGCAGAAGCTCAACGACGAGCGCAACAAGAAGCCCGTCGTAGAAACCGTAACGAACAGCACCAACTCCATGGAGCAGACCGTGACCTTCCGTCAGGGCAAGACCACCGTCGAAGCCAGCCAGCTCCCCAACGTTGAGCGCATCGCCACCTTCCTCAAGAACCACAAGGACGCAACCGTAAGCATCAAGGGTTACGCCTCTCCCGAAGGCAGCGCAGAAATCAACGCCAAGATTGCCGCTGCACGTGCCGAAGCCGTGAAGACCATCCTCGTCAACAAGTACAAGATTGCCGCCAACCGCATCTCCGCCGAAGGCCAGGGCGTAGGCAACATGTTCTCCGAAGCCGACTGGAACCGCGTCAGCATCTGCACCATCAACGAAAGCAAGTAATCCCCTCCCCCATCGGGAAACTTACGCTCCACGTTACACATAACCCCAAGCGGGGCCGCACATCATATCGGTGTGCGGCCCCGCTTTTTTGGTACGAACGCTTTAAACAGCCTTTTGCGCGAGAAACTTTTTCAGTTCCAACATTGCTGGGCTTTAAATAAATCAACTTAACTTTGCGAACAACATCATAGTGGGCAATGCCACAACAGACAATATTGCCTCGTGGTTTTATAACGACAACATGGATAAACGCATTGTAGAATTCGTAACGTTCGCCATAGGCAGCGTTGCAGAACAATTAGGCAGAAGTCCGGCCGAAATATACAAGTTGTTCAAACAGACGGACATCATAAACGGATATCTGGTGCCGGCATACGATGTACTGCACACCTTCGGGCGTCAATATCTCACAAACGACCTGTTGGAACTGATGGAAGAGAAAGGAGTGAAGTTATGCTGATATATCATACCTCATACACCATTGTAAAAAAGCCAGACACACTGCATTCGAGAGAATGTTTGGATTTCGGAAAGGGATTTTATGCCACCATCATCCGCGAACAAGCCGAACGCTATGCACAGCGATTTACGCTAAGGAAACTCAAAGGTATTCTAAACATCTACGAATACACGCCCGACGCCGATTCAAAAACACTGCATTTTGAAGCATACGACGAGCGGTGGCTGGACTTCGTAGCAAGTTGCCGCATGGGAGGTGAAGAATACAAAAAATACGACGTGATAAGCGGAGGCATTGCAGACGACCGCGTGTTCAACACACTCGACTTGTATTTTTCAAACCAAATGAGCAAAGAAGAAGCGCTGAAACGGCTTATTTACGAAAAGCCGAACCAACAGATTTGTTTTGTCAGCCAAGCGATTATAGACCGCTGTATCAACTTCATTGACTATAAAGAACTATAGAAACGCCATGGAAGCCAACCGTATCATACTTGACATGAAATATGCGCGCATCATAGAAATTATTGCCCAGCGCCTAGACATAAGCCGCGAAGAAGCCATGGACCGATTCTACAACTCACCCATGTTTGAACTTATAGACAACGGCATTGCAGACCTGCATTGCCGCAGCGACCAATATCTGGCTGGGGAGATTATTGGGAAGACGATACTGCCAAAACCGTAGCACCCTCTTCCTTCGTTCGCTCAAATAACGAGTCCATTCAAGACCTCACGGAGGAATCATTGCGCTTCGAAATTTTCGGCAATTGTTTTTGGGAAACATTACTACCCCCCGTCGACAAGCACAAAAAAAATCCGTCCGCACGGTGCAGTTCATTATATGACTGCCCGTACAGGACGGATTTCAAATATAATGGATAGAAAAATCCTTGGGGAAGCGAACGGCTGGAAACTATAAAGTTTCTACAGCCTCGGCAGCTTCGGCAGCCTTGGCAGCCTGAGCCTGTTCGTACTCTTCGCGGTCGGCCACAACGAGGCGGTTGAACTCGCGCAGACCAGTACCAGCGGGGATGAGGTGACCGCAAATCACGTTCTCCTTCATACCTTCGAGGTAGTCAGTCTTACCGCTGATGGCAGCTTCGTTGAGCACCTTAGTCGTTTCCTGGAAGGAAGCGGCAGACATGAAGCTCTTCGTCTGAAGGGCGGCACGCGTGATACCCTGAAGAATCTGCGTAGAAGTAGCGGCTTCGGCATCGCGAACCTTCACAAGCTTGAGGTCGCGGCGCTTGAGCTGGGAATTCTCGTCGCGGAGCTTGCGCGCCGTAACAATCATACCCTTCTTCATCGTCTCGCTGTCGCCAGCGTCGATTACCACCTTCTTGCCCCAGATGCGGTCGTTCTCTTCTGCAAAGTCGAGTTTGTCCACAATCTGCTGCTCGAGGAAGCGAGTGTCGCCGGGTTCGTTGATCTGTACCTTACGCATCATCTGACGTACAATGACTTCGAAGTGCTTGTCGTTGATCTTCACACCCTGCAGACGGTAAACGTCCTGAATCTCGTTGACGATGTATTCCTGCACAGCGGTAGGACCTTGGATGGCAAGGATGTCGCCCGGAGTGATTGAACCGTCGGAGAGGGGCGTTCCGGCACGAACATAGTCGTTCTCCTGAACCAGAATCTGCTTTGACAGGGGCACGAGGTACTTCTTGATTTCGCCAAGCTTGGAGGTGACGATAACTTCACGATTACCACGCTTGATGGCACCCATGCTGATTTCGCCGTCGATTTCGCTCACCACGGCGGGGTTGCTCGGGTTGCGGGCTTCGAAGAGCTCCGTCACACGGGGGAGACCACCGGTGATATCGCCTGCCTTACCTACGGCACGCGGAATCTTCACGAGGACTTCACCAGCCTTGAGCTGCTGACCGTCTTCCACAACGATGTGACCATTGATGGGGAAGGAGTAGTTGCAGAGGGCATTGCCGTCGGCATCGAGCACATGGGCGGTAGGAGCCATGCTCTTGTCCTTCGACTCAATGACGATGCGTTCACGCAGACCCGTGGCTTCGTCTTCCTCAATACGGTAGGTGACACCTTCGGTGACGTTCTCGAACTGGATGGTACCGGCATGGTCGGTCACGATGACGGCGTTGAACGGATCCCAGTTGGCGATGACAGTGCCTTTCTCCACGTGCTGGCCTTCTTCAACGAAGAGACGCGAACCGTAGGGCACGTTCTGGTTGGAGAGGATGATACCGGTGTTTTCGTCAATGAAACGAACTTCAGCCAAACGGCCTACTACAACGCGGCAAGGCTTGTTCTCGTCGGTGAAGGAATCGACGGTCTTGAGTTCTTCAAACTCTACGCGGCAGTCGTTCTTGGCCACGATGGTGGCATTGGCAGCGGCGTTCGATGCAATACCACCGGCGTGGAACGTACGGAGCGTAAGCTGCGTACCCGGCTCACCAATGGACTGCGCTGCGATGACGCCGACAGCTTCGCCCTTCTGAACCATACGGCTGGTGGCAAGGTTGCGGCCGTAGCACTTCATGCAGACGCCGTGCTTGCTCTCGCAGGTGAGCACGGAACGAATTTCCACACTCTCGATGGGCGAGTTTTCAATTTCTTCCACGATGGGCTCAGTAATCTCTTCGCCAGAAGCAACGATGAGCTTGCCCGTGGTGGGATGGATAATATCGTGAACAGACACACGGCCCAAGATGCGCTCGCCGAGGGAGGAGATGACGTCGTCGCCGTCCTTGAGGGCGGTGCAGACGAGGCCGCGAAGCGTACCGCAGTCCTCCTCGTTGATGATGACGTCGTGCGAAACGTCCACGAGACGGCGGGTGAGGTAACCGGCGTCGGCTGTCTTCAAGGCGGTATCGGCAAGACCCTTACGGGCACCGTGGGTGGAGATGAAGTACTCCAACACGGACATACCTTCCTTAAAGTTCGAAAGAATCGGGTTTTCAATAATCTGCGCACCTTCGGCGCCTGCCTTCTGAGGCTTGGCCATAAGACCACGCATACCAGCGAGCTGGGCAATCTGGTCGGCAGAACCACGGGCTCCAGAGTCGAGCATCATGAACACAGCGTTGAAACCTTGGTCGGCTTCGGTCATCTGCTTCATGAGGGTCTTCTTCAGGTCGGTGTTGACGTGTGTCCAGGCATCGATAACCTGGTTGTAACGTTCCTTGTCGGTGATGAAACCCATGTTGTAGTTCATCGTAATCTGCTCCACTTCGTCGTGGCCGCGCTGCACGATGTCTACCTTTTCCTTCGGGATGATGATATCGTCAAGGTTGAACGAAAGTCCACCTTCGTAGGCCTTGCGGTAACCGAGGTTCTTGATGCCATCGAGGAAGTCGCAGGCACGGGCCATACCCACAGTCTTGATGACGAGGGAGATGATGGTGCGGAGTGACTTCTTGGCGATGACGGTGTTGATGAAGCCGCACTCGTCGGGGATAACTTCGTTGACGATGACACGACCCACAGAAGTTTCAACGAGGTGACGGATGCGCTGGCCGCGCTCGTCGATATCGTCGACCATCACCTTTACGGGAGCATGGACGTCTACGCGACGCTCGTTGAAAGCGATGATGGCTTCTTCGGGACCGTAGAACGTGAGGCCTGTACCCTTAGCGCCGGGACGGAGCTTGGTGATGTAGTAAAGACCGAGCACCATATCCTGCGAAGGCACGGTGATAGGAGCACCGTTGGCAGGGTTGAGGATGTTGTGGCTCTGAAGCATGAGGATCTGTGCTTCGAGCACGGCCTCGTTGCTCAAGGGGAGGTGGACGGCCATCTGGTCACCGTCGAAGTCGGCGTTGAATGCCGTACAAGCGAGCGGGTGGAGCTGGATGGCTTTGCCTTCGATCATCTTAGGCTGGAAGGCCTGGATACCGAGGCGGTGGAGGGTCGGCGCACGGTTGAGGAGCACGGGATGGCCCTTCATGACGTGTTCGAGAATATCGAAGATGACGGGCTCGCGACGGTCCACAATCTTCTTGGCGCTCTTGACCGTCTTCACAATGCCGCGCTCAATGAGCTTGCGGATGATGAACGGCTTGTAGAGTTCGGCTGCCATGAGCTTAGGCAGACCGCATTCGCCCATGCGGAGTTCGGGACCGACAACGATTACGGAACGTGCGGAGTAGTCAACACGCTTACCGAGGAGGTTCTGACGGAAACGTCCGGCCTTACCCTTGAGGGAGTCGGAAAGCGACTTGAGAGGACGGTTGCTGTCGCTCTTTACGGCTGAACTCTTGCGGGAGTTGTCGAAAAGGCTGTCGACAGATTCCTGAAGCATACGCTTCTCGTTGCGGAGAATGACGTCGGGGGCTTTGATTTCGAGCAGTCGCTTGAGGCGGTTGTTGCGGATGAGCACACGACGATAGAGGTCGTTGAGGTCGGAGGTGGCAAAGCGGCCACCATCGAGGGGCACGAGGGGACGAAGGTCGGGAGGAGTGACGGGGATGACCTTCATAATCATCCACTCGGGATGGTTGCGTTCGCGGCTGGTGCGGAAACTTTCCACTACCTGCAGACGCTTGAGCGCTTCGTTCTTGCGCTGCACGGAGGAGTCGGAGTTGGCACGGTCGCGAAGCTCGTAGGAAAGGCTGTCGAGGTCAATGCGGGTAAGAAGCTCGTAGATGGCTTCTGCGCCCATCTTGGCAATGAACTTGTTGGGGTCCTGATCCTCGAGATACTGGTTGTCTGTGGGGAGCTTCTTGAGGAGGTCGAGATATTCGTCCTCGGTGAGAAGGTCGTTGGCGGCTACTTCATCGGCGAGGATACCGGGCTGGATGACCACGTAACGCTCGTAGTAGATGATGGAGTCGAGCTTCTTGGTGGGGATGCCGAGAAGATAACCAATCTTGTTGGGAAGTGAACGGAAATACCAGATGTGGGCCACGGGGACCACGAGCTGGATGTGGCCGGCACGTTCGCGGCGCACTTTCTTTTCGGTTACTTCCACACCGCAACGGTCGCAGACGATGCCTTTGTAGCGGATGCGCTTATACTTTCCGCAGTGGCACTCATAGTCCTTGGTCGGACCGAAAATGCGTTCGCAGAAAAGGCCGTCACGCTCGGGCTTGTACGTGCGGTAGTTGATGGTTTCGGGTTTCAGCACCTCACCATACGAATTTGCCATGATTTCCTCGGGGGAGGCGAGACCGATGGTAATCTTCGTAAAGTTGGTCTTTATCTTATTGTCTCTTTTAAATGCCATTTTCTGAAGGAATGATTGAGAGTGGGAAGGTTTAGACTTCTTGAGTCGTGATTCCGCCCTTTCGGTTGCACCAAGGGTCGCCGCCTCTCACTTGCCGCGCTGCCCTGAAGGCAACGGGCTTGGAGCGGAGGGCGCACGAAGGGGGCGCAGGAGCGGAATGCCAGACTGTTAGTCCAGCGTGATGCTGAGACCCAAACCGCGGAGCTCGTGGAGCAACACGTTGAGCGATTCGGGAATGCCCGGAGTGGGCATGGGGTCGCCCTTGACGATGGCTTCGTAGGCTTTGGCGCGGCCGGTGACGTCGTCGGACTTGATGGTGAGGATTTCCTGAAGCACGTGAGAAGCACCGAAGGCTTCGATGGCCCAGACTTCCATTTCACCGAAACGCTGACCACCGAACTGAGCCTTACCGCCAAGGGGCTGCTGCGTGATGAGGGAGTACGGACCGATGGAACGGGCGTGCATCTTGTCCTCAACCATGTGACCGAGCTTAAGCATGTAGGTAACACCCACGGTGGCCTTCTGGTCGAAGGGCTCGCCCGTGAAACCGTCGTAAAGCTGCTCGGAGCAGTAGCGGGGAAGTCCGGCCTTGTCGGTCCACTCGCAGAGGTCTTCAAGTTTGGCACCGTCGAAGATGGGGGTGGCGAACTTCACGCCGAGCTTGCGGCCAGCGGCGCCGAGTACGGCTTCGAAGATCTGACCGATGTTCATACGTGAAGGCACACCCAGCGGGTTGAGCACAATGTCGACGGGACGTCCGTCGGCAAGGAACGGCATGTCTTCCTGGCGAACAATCTTGGATACGATACCCTTGTTACCGTGACGACCGGCCATCTTGTCGCCGACACCAATCTTACGCTTCTTGGCCACGTAGACCTTAGCTTGCTGAATGATGCCGGAGGGAAGTTCGTCGCCAATGGTGATGGCAAACTTCTTGCGCTTGAGGACAGCGTCGAGCTTGTTGTGCTTCTTGAGGTAGTTGACCACAAGCTGACGGATGAGGGTGTTGGTGTGCTCGTCATCGGTCCAGCCACGAAGTTCCACGGAGGTGAAGTCGAGCGTGTTGAGGAGGCTCTTGGCAAACTTGGCGCCCTTGGCGATGACTTCGGAACCGATGTTGTCCGTCACGCCCTGCGAAACCTTGTCGGCGGTGAGGGCCACGAGCTTGTCTATCATGAGTTCCTTCAGGTCGGCAGCTTCCTTAGCGAACTCGTCGTCGAGCTTCTGAAGCGTTACCTTGTCGGCAGCCTTGGAACTGCGTGTCTTCTGCTGGCGGGCAAACATTCGCTTGTTGATGACCACACCAGAGAGAGAGGGGTTGGCCTTGAGGGATGCGTCCTTCACGTCGCCTGCCTTGTCGCCGAAGATGGCGCGGAGAAGTTTCTCTTCAGGCGTGGGGTCGCTCTCGCCCTTCGGCGTAATCTTACCAATGAGGATGTCGCCCGGAACAATGCGTGCACCGATGCGAACAATACCGGTTTCGTCGAGATCCTTCGTAGCGTCTTCGCTAACGTTGGGGATGTCGTTGGTGAACTCTTCCATGCCGCGCTTCGTTTCGCGCACTTCGAGGGAGAATTCGTCCACGTGGACGGAAGTAAGGATATCTTCGCGTACCATGCGCTCGTTGAGCACGATGGCGTCCTCGTAGTTGTAACCCTTCCAAGGCATGTAGGCCACGAGGAGGTTGCGACCGAGTGCGAGTTCGCCGTCTTCAGTTGCATAACCTTCGGTAAGGATGTCGCCCTTGTGTACTCGCTGTCCCTTCTCGCAGATGGGACGGAGGTCGATGGTCATGTTCTGGTTGGTGCGGCGGAACTTGGGAATGACGTAATCTTTGACGTTCGATTCGAAACTTACGAACTCTTCGTCAGCAGTGCGGTCGTAGGCGATGCGGATGGTGGTGGCATCAACATATTCAATGACGCCTTCGCCCTCGGCTGTGATCATGGTGCGTGAGTCTTCGCACACCTGCTTTTCAATGCCGGTACCTACGATAGGTGCTTCGCTGCGGATGAGGGGAACTGCCTGGCGCATCATGTTGGATCCCATGAGTGCACGGTGGGCATCGTCGTGCTCGAGGAAGGGGATGAGCGATGCGGCGATAGATGCAATCTGCTGCGGAGCTACGTCGAGGAGTTCTACTTCTGAAGGGGGAACAACGGGGTAGTCGGCATCCTGGCGGCACTTTACTTTGTCGCGGATGAAGGTACCGTCGTCGTTGAGGGGTGCATTGCCCTGACCGATAATCTTGCCTTCTTCTTCCTCGGCGGAGAGATATACGATGTGGTCGTTGTTGAGGTCGGCCACGGAGTTCTCAACCTTGCGGTAGGGGGTTTCGATGAAACCGAGTTCGTCAATCTTGGCGAAGACGCAGAGTGAGGAGATAAGACCGATGTTAGGACCTTCAGGCGACTCGATCGGGCAGAGACGTCCGTAGTGGGTGTAGTGTACGTCGCGCACCTCAAAACCTGCACGCTCGCGGGAGAGACCGCCAGGACCGAGGGCGGAGAGACGACGCTTGTGCGTCACTTCGGCCAAGGGGTTGGTCTGGTCCATGAACTGCGAAAGTGCGTTCGTTCCGAAGAAGGAGTTGATAACGCTAGAGATGGTCTTTGCGTTGATGAGGTCCGTCGGAGTGAACACTTCGTTGTCGCGAACGTTCATGCGCTCGCGGATGGTGCGGCTCATGCGGGCAAGACCGATGGCGAACTGATTGCTCAGCTGCTCGCCGACGGTACGTACGCGGCGGTTGCTGAGGTGGTCGATGTCGTCGACAGTGGCCTTGGAGTTGATGAGTTCGACGAGATACTTGATAATCTCTATGATGTCCTCACGTGTAAGGACGCGAACGTCCATGTCGGTGGTGAGGTTGAGCTTGCGGTTGATGCGGTAACGACCTACTTCGCCGAGGTCGTAACGCTTTTCGGAGAAGAAGAGGTTGTTGATTACTTCGCGTGCGGAAGCATCGTCTGCAGGGTCGGCGTTACGGAGCTGACGGTAGATGTAGAGGATGGCTTCCTTCTCAGAGTTGGAGGGGTCCTTCTGAAGGGTGTTGAAGATGATGGAGAAATCCGTGGAACCGGCTTCCTGATTGTGGACGAGGATGGTCTGTGCGCCGGAATCAAGAATGAGGGCGGCTACGTCTTCGTCGATGACGGTTTCGCGCTCACAGATGATTTGGTTACGCTCCACGGTTACTACTTCGCCGGTATCTTCGTCGGTGAAGTCTTCAATCCAGCTCTTGAGCACACGTGCAGCGAGTTTGCGGCCGTTGTACTTCTTGAGGTTGGTCTTGTTGACCTTCACTTCCTCGGCGAGGTTGAAGATCTGGAGAATGTCTTTGTCGCTCTCGAAACCGATGGCACGGAGGAGTGTGGTAACGGGCAACTTCTTCTTACGGTCGATGTAGGCGTACATCACGTTGTTGATGTCCGTAGCAAACTCTATCCACGATCCCTTGAAGGGGATGATACGTGCGGAGTAGAGCTGTGTGCCGTTGGCATGGACGCTCGAACCGAAGAATACACCGGGCGAACGGTGCAACTGGCTGACCACAACACGCTCGGCACCGTTGATAACGAAGGTGCCGTTGTCGGTCATGTAAGGGATGGGACCGAGGAACACATCCTGCACGACGGTGTCGAAATCCTCGTGGTCGGGGTCGGTACAGTAGAGCTTGAGTTTAGCCTTGAGGGGCACGCTGTAGGTCAGACCGCGCTCAAGACATTCCTGGATGGAATAGCGGGGCTCGTCTATATAATAGTCGATAAACTCCAATACAAAGTTATTGCGAGTGTCCGCGATGGGGAAGTTCTCGGCAAAGACTTTGTACAGGCCGTCGTTCTTGCGCAATTCGCTGGGAGTGTCGAGCTGAAGGAAATCCTTGAAGGACTTTAGCTGTACGTCAAGAAAGTCGGGATAGGGCATCGGATTCTTGACGGATGCAAAGTTTACACGTTGGTTGATGACTCTGGAAGACATTCGGAAATTAAAAGGGAGATTAGAGGGAGAAGTAGCCCGGGGTACGGCCTTGGCGAGGAGATGCGCTGTGCTGAAAAGAAGACTGCGATTGTGTGCGAAGCTAAAGGCTTAATCGCGGGGTCAAATAATTACAGATTGCGCAGGAATTTTCTGATGCGGAGCTTGGCTCAACGCTAGGAGAAATTCGTGCCTCTTGGATGAGATATGTTCGTTGCGAAACGTTGAACACGCATCGCAGAACAAAGAACGAGAAGGGCTGTGCCAAGACTTAAGCGGCGCCCGAAGGCTGCTTGCTCTTTTGGGCTTGTTTATAGACACAAAAAGGTTATGAACCCTCTACCAGAGGATTCATAACCGTTACCCGGATGTAAGGGGTTTGTATTAAGCGATTTCCACTTCAGCACCGGCTTCTTCGAGAGCCTTCTTGAGTGCTTCAGCTTCTTCCTTAGCAACGCCTTCCTTGAGCTTGCTGGGAGCGCCGTCAACGAGGTCCTTAGCTTCCTTCAAGCCGAGGCCACAAGCTTCCTTAACAGCCTTAACGACCTGGAGCTTAGCAGCACCTGCGCTCTTGAGAACTACGTCGAAAGCAGTCTTCTCTTCAGCGGCAGCAGCGCCAGCTGCGGGACCGGCAGCAACAGCAACAGCTGCAGCAGCGGGTTCAATTCCGTACTCGTCCTTCAGGACAGTTGCCAATTCGTTTACTTCTTTCACAGTCAAATTTACCAATTCTTCTGCGATAGCTTTGATATCTGCCATTGTTCTAGATGTATTTTTTTGTTTGTTTTCTGATTTAGTTGTGTTAGGCTGGCAAGCCTATGTTTACTCGGGGCGTTCGCCAAGAGTTTTGAGC
Source organism: Prevotellamassilia timonensis (assembly GCA_963589615.1). GTDB lineage: Bacteria > Bacteroidota > Bacteroidia > Bacteroidales > Bacteroidaceae > Alloprevotella > Alloprevotella timonensis_A. The sequence continues at coordinate 12,003 of CAVALA010000023.1, read as the reverse complement.
ACGCCGTGGATGGTCTGACCGCCACTCTGAAGAGCGGAGATGACGTTCTTGGCGGGCGACTGGAGGAGAGCAACGATTTCGGCGATAACCTCGTTCTTGCTCTTGATTGCACAGAGTGCGTCGAGCTGGTCGGCTCCAACATAGAAACCTTCTTCAGCGTAAGCGGCTTTGAGTGCGGGCACACCGTCCTTGCCTACTTCCTTGATGAGCTTTGCGGGAACGTTTGCGGTGTTGCAGAAGAACACTGCTGTTGTACCCTTGAGGCAGTCATAGAGGGGAGTGTAGTCGATTTCGGCGGCTTCGAAAGCCTTGTGGAGAAGTGTATTCTTCACTACTACCATCTTGATGTCGCTACCGAAGCACTTGCGGCGCAGGCTTGAAGTCTGCTCTGCGTTCATGCCGGTTACGTCTACGAGGTAGAAGTGTGCATATTCGTTGAGTTTCTCACCGAGCTGCTCGATGATGATAGCTTTATCTTCCTTTCTCATGATTCAATTCGGATTTAGATTTCTTCTACTGACTTAGGATCGATCTTGATACCCTTGCTCATGGTAGAGGAAAGATAGATGCTCTTGATATACGTACCCTTGGCTGCGGTCGGCTTGAGCTTGATGATGGTAGCGATGAATTCCTTTGCATTGCCGAGGATTTGCTCGGGAGTGAAGGAAACCTTACCGATTGACGTGTGAACGATACCGCTCTTGTCAACCTTGAAGTCGATCTTACCTTGCTTTACTTCGCGCACGGCCTTGGCAACGTCCATAGTGACGGTACCGCTCTTGGGGTTAGGCATGAGTCCGCGGGGACCGAGCACACGACCGAGAGCACCGATTTTACCCATGATTGCGGGCATGGTGATGATGACGTCAACGTCAGTCCAACCACCTTTTATCTTCTCGATATATTCATCGAGACCTACATAGTCAGCGCCAGCTTCTTTTGCAGCAGCTTCGGCATCGGGCGTACAGAGGCAGAGCACGCGTACGGTCTTACCAGTTCCGTTCGGAAGCGATACAACGCCACGAACCATCTGGTTGGCCTTACGGGGGTCTACGCCGAGACGTACGTCGATATCTACGGAGGCGTCGAACTTCGTTGTGGTGATTTCCTTTACGAGTTCGGAAGCTTCCTTAAGAGTGTATGCCTTTCCTGCTTCAACCTTTTCAGCGACCAACTTTTGATTCTTTGTGAGTTTGCTCATTGTTGATGAAGATTTAGTTGTTTGCGGGGAAGTCACCCTTGATTGTGATACCCATGCTGCGGGCTGTACCTGCGACCAGACGCATTGCACTTTCAACTGTGAAGCAGTTCAAGTCGGGCATTTTGTCCTCAGCAATAGCCTTTACCTGATCCCAAGTGATTTCTGCAATCTTGGTACGGTTGGGCTGAGCTGATCCGCTCTTCTTTTTGGCTGCTTCCAGCAATTGAATTGCTACAGGAGGTGTCTTTACGACGAAGGTGAAAGACTTGTCGTTGTAATAGGTGATCACAACGGGAAGTACCTTACCTGCCTTCTCCTGAGTTCTGGCGTTGAACTGCTTGCAGAAATCCATGATGTTGATACCCTTGGAACCGAGAGCGGGACCTACGGGAGGAGATGGATTTGCAGCGCCGCCCTTAATCTGTAATTTGATTAATCCAGCAACTTCTTTAGCCATTGTTGTTTATTGAAAATTGAAATTATCTGAAGGTTTTGGGTACGTAACATTACCTTATTCCTTCTCTATCTGCATAAAACCGAGGTCGAGTCCGGTGACGCGTCCAAACACTTTGACGTTGACGGTCACTTTCTTCTTGTCGTTGTCCACCTTTTCGATGGTTCCGGTGAACCCGCTGAAGGGTCCGTCGGTTACTTTGACGTTCTCGCCGACCATGTAGGGAATTTCGAGTTCGATGGGTTCGTCTTCCATCTCGTCGGCCTTACCCAAAATACGGTTTACTTCGCTTTCACGAAGGGGAGTGGGATTGTCCATTCCGCCGAGGAATCCTAACACGTTGGGGGTGTTGCGGAGCTCGTGGACGGTTTCACCAACCAGACGCGCCTCTACCAGCACGTAGCCTGGCAGGTAATTGCGTTCTTTGATGACACGTTTTGTTCCGCGAATTTGAACGACTTTTTCGGTAGGGATGAGTACTTGCGCAACATGACCGCCGAGGCGGCCATTCTTAATTTCTGCATCGATGTACTCCTTGACTTTCCCTTCCTTTCCGCTCACAGCGCGCAAAACGTACCAAGCCATTTCTGCCTGTGCCATGTGTGATTAAATTTGAGGGTAAATCAGGTTCATAATTGACTCGAATACCGTATCCATAAGGAACACTACAATAGCTATGACGATGGAAGCTGTGAGCACAACTATTGAACTGTGCGTGAGTTCCTGTCGCGAGGGCCATTCAGTCTTATGAGATAATTCTTCGTATGAATCCTTGCAATATGCAACTATTTTCTTGAACATATATGTATCTTTTAGCACGGGAAGAGAGGCTCGAACTCCCGACACCTGGTTTTGGAGACCAGTGCTCTACCAACTGAGCTATTCCCGTAGAAATAGGCCTTGCTCTAAGCGAGGAGCAAGGTCCTATTTTTGTATCTTCAACTTTGCTTTCTGCCGCAAGGGCAGATGTGCAAGTATTAGTCGAGGATTTCAGTGATCTGACCAGAACCTACCGTACGACCACCTTCGCGGATAGCGAAGCGGAGACCTACGTTGATTGCTACAGCGTAGATGAGTTCTACGGTGATTTCTACGTTGTCACCAGGCATTACCATTTCGGTGCCCTCGGGGAGGTGGATTTCACCGGTGCAGTCCATGGTGCGGAGGTAGAACTGGGGACGATACTTGTTACCGAAGGGAGTGTGACGGCCACCTTCTTCCTTCTTGAGGACGTAGATGGATGCCTTGAACTTCTTGTGCGGAGTGATTACGCCCGGGTGGGTGATAACCATACCACGCTTGATTTCGGCCTTGTCAATACCACGGAGGAGAAGACCTACGTTGTCACCAGCTTCACCTTCGTCGAGGATCTTGCGGAACATTTCAACGCCAGTTACAACTGACTTCTTGTCTTCACCGAGACCGAGGATCTGTACTTCGTCACCAACCTTTACGATACCAGTTTCAACACGACCGGTTGCAACAGTACCACGACCAGTGATGGAGAACACGTCTTCAACAGGCATAAGGAAGGGCTTATCCTTGTCGCGAACGGGTTCCTGAATCCATTCGTCTACAGCGTTCATGAGTTCCATTACGCTGTCTTCCCACTTAGCAACACCGTTGAGTGCGCCGAGAGCAGAACCACGGATGATAGGAGTTTCAGCTTCGAAGTCGTATGATTCGAGGAGTTCGTGCATTTCCATCTCTACGAGCTCGAGCATTTCTTCGTCTTCAACCATGTCGCACTTGTTGAGGAACACGACGAGGCGGGGAACGTTTACCTGACGAGCGAGAAGGATGTGCTCACGAGTTTGGGGCATAGGACCATCGGTAGCAGCAACTACGATGATAGCACCGTCCATCTGAGCAGCACCAGTTACCATGTTCTTTACGTAGTCGGCGTGACCCGGGCAGTCTACGTGAGCATAGTGACGCTTTTCTGTTTCGTATTCGATGTGGGCGGTATTGATAGTAATACCACGCTCCTTTTCTTCGGGAGCATTATCAATCTGATCGAAAGACTTAACATCTTCACCAGTGCCGAGTCTCTCGTGGAGAACCTTAGAGATAGCAGCGGTCAAAGTAGTCTTACCGTGATCGACGTGACCAATAGTACCGATGTTAACATGCGGCTTGGTACGTTCAAATTTCTCTTTAGCCATAGCTGATTTGTTTTATTTTGTTTTGAATGAATTTCTGTTCTTCAATCGACTTGAAAAAGAGAGCTGTTAGTGAGACTTGAACTCACGACCTCTTCCTTACCAAGGAAGTGCTCTACCGCTGAGCTATAACAGCATAAAAAAACGAGAGCGGAAAACGGGGCTCAAACCCGCGACCCCCAGCTTGGAAGGCTAGTGCTCTATCAACTGAGCTATTTCCGCATACCAAAAAAGGTTGTGGGCAAAGATGGATTCGAACCACCGAAGGCGTAAGCCAGCAGATTTACAGTCTGCCCCATTTGGCCACTCTGGTATTTGCCCTTGCTTAGCGTGATGACGCTCTTGAGCAGTGCTCGGTAGTAGTGTCGTCTTCTAAACGGCTGCAAAGTTAGGGCTTTTTCTTTTCACTCCAAACTTTGTCGCAAGTTTTTTTGCTTTTTGGGCGTTTTTTTTGGCGAAGGGTAGGATTTACAAGGGGTGCGGTGAGGGATAAGTACATTATATATAGGGAGAATGCGACTTCATTAATGTGCGATGTAGGCGCTTATGAAAAACGCCAAGGCAGCAATTTAGAATTTTCTACGAGCTCAAAGTGTTGAGCTCGTAGAAAGTTGTTTGCATTTGTTTGCAGATGCCTCTTTTGGGGTATTTGGGCCGTCTCACCTGTTCTTGGGCTTGACGTCGAAGCGGTAGAGAAGGGAGAAGAGGACGTAGGAGGGTGAGGTGCTGTAGCGGTTCTCAGAGTAGCCTTGGAGATTGACGAAGCGCTTAATGGAGGAGGCCTGGCGGAGGAGGTCTACGGCGGTGGCGCGGAGGACGAACTGCTTGCGACGGCCCATGCTGTAGGCGAGCGAGGCGTTCCAGAGGAGGTCAGTGCCGTTGAAACCGGCATATTTGTAGCCGGAACGGCAGGCGAGCATGATGTCGGTGTCGATGTCGAGGTTCTTGACTATGGGGGCGATGAATACGAAGCCATAGTTGTGATCGAAGGAGGAACCATTGCGGCCTTCGCTGTAGGGACGCGAATGGTAGCGTTGGTAGGTGACGCCGGCCTTGAACTTGCAGATAACGCTCTGATTGTTGTAGGAAAACTCAGTTTTGAGTTCTGCCACGTAGTTGTTGACCACAGAGCGCTGGTTGCCTCCCTCTAGCGTAATGCGACTGAAGTCTACGCTGCGTGCAGTGCGCAAATTGGTGCTCAAATCTATACTGAAACGCTCTTTTTTATCCAATGACCGCCCATAGTTTGCAAAGAGATAGAAATATCTGTTGCCGTTGAGGTTGCGGTACTGATAGGTCCAATGGGCGGTTTGCGGGTCGTAGGTTTCCTCGTTGCCCACGGAGTTGCGCTTGATGTTATAGACTGCCATGAAGGAATAGTTGCAGTTGTTGTTATATTGGCTTTTTTCAAATTCAAAGCGGTAGTCGTTCGTTGGTTTAAGGTCGGGATTGCCGATGTAGGTGGTGGTGGGGTCGGAATTGTTGGAAGAGTTCAACATTTGATAGACAAATGGTGCAGAAGTCGTACTGTTGATGGAGAGTTTGTATCCATGTTTAAAATTGAACTTGAGGTTGTATTCGAAGAAGTTGTAGACGGGTGTGTTGTTCACCGCCGTGCACGCGCGGAGATCAAAATAAGAACGGCGCTGTCTATTGTACACCAAATCAAGGCTTACATATACTGGGTTTGCTTGAAAGGAGAAGGTGGTACCTATTTGGTGGGTGCGATTGAGCTGAGTGGTATGGTAGGAGTCCTGCAGGTTATGCACGAGCAACTCTTCCACACGGGCCGAAGGGAGGAGTGCGGACTCATCGGAGTACATTTCCACCAAGGTTTCGCGACGCAGACGGCTGTCGGAATTGAAGTTCTGACAAAAAGAATAGCGTGCATCTATAAAGAAGGATGTTTTTTTCAGTTTCAGTTGCAGCAACTGCCGCGAGATGCCGGCATAGTACATATAAGATGTCAAGGGGGTGTTGTCGGCATAGGGGGTAAGGCGCGTTTCGGCGGTCTGCGGATAGCGGGTAAGCAGATTCTGCATGTCGTCGTAAGTTTTGTGCTTGTATTGTGTGCTGGCTTCGATGGAGTAGTTTTTGTTGCTCCAAGGGCCACGTACTTTCGCACTGACATTGAGTCGTGCGGTAAGTTCACTACCTCTTCCCGTGTTCTCCGAGAGGATTTCGCGCACGGTGTCGGCAGCGGTCGGCTGAAGATTGGCGACGTAAGTTTCAAAGCCGGAGAAACTGCTACGGCGGTTGTTGTGGACGTAATTTATTTCTGGCCTGATTTCAAAGTAGGTTTTGGGGTATGCTGCTCTGAATTGTCCTTCGTAGTCGAGTTGGGTGCGGCGGGTGGTTTCGGCCGCGCGTTCAGAGTAGGCGGAAGTGGACTGGTTGATGTAACGCACGAGGTTGGAGGACGACTCGAGGTCAGTGCGCTCATTGTCGACCTTGAAGGATGTGGAAAAATTGAGATTGTTTTTGGGCACCTGCAGATTGTAGTTGATGCCTACTGTGCGTGTGCGTTTGTTACCCTCAGTCACGTCGGGCTTCTGCCAACGTCCGCGCTGGGTGGGCGACTTGTCGTAACCCACGTTGTTGGTATTGGCATAAATGGCAAGGTCGGTGTGGTCGTTGTAGTTCATAGCGAACAGGCGCGCGAGGTATACGTTATCCCAGGCATTGCGGGTGCGTGTGCCGTCGCCGGCTTCGAAATTGGCGAGCCAGCCTTGCTTGTATTCGCGCTTAAGTTTGACGTCAACGACCAAAGGATTGCGGCGTGCTTTGCGTTCTTCTTCGCTCAAGAGGTATTCCCATTCTGGGGCTTGATGGTAAGCTTGTACACGGCTCACGATATAGGCGGGGAGGTTGCGCAAGGCGGCTTGGGCGTCGCCGTTGAAGAAGTTGCGGCCGTTGACGAGCAAACGACTTACGCGTTCGCCGTTGAGGGTTATCTGTCCGTATTCGTCGAGTTTCATACCGGGCAGCATGGCTAGGAGCTTGTCGAGCATAGAGCCTTCGGCAAGACGAAAGGCGCGTGCATCGTACTCTATGGTGTCACCCTTGACAACCATGGCTATGCGCGAGGCCTGCACGGTGGCTTCGCCCAGTGTGGTCTCGTAGAAGGAGTCGGCACGGTCAAGACTGATGTCCTTTGCTATGTATTCTGAAATTGACTTGCGTGGTATTTCGATGCGGACGTAACGCGTTTCGTAGTTTTTTGCCGACACGCGCGCCACATATACCTCACGCTTGGGGACGCTGGCGCGAAAGCCGAGTTCCACTGCGCTTGTGGACAGCAATTCTCTATGCCATCCCCATTTTCCGTTATAGACAGTTGTTACGCTGTCGGCTTCAAGCAGTTCCAAATGGGCATTGTGCATATCAACACCAGAAAAGGAGTCTTTCACCTTTATGGTCAGCATCAGTTCTTGTCCGAAAGAACACAAGGGGATGAACGAGAATATTATGAAGAGGGTGAATATTGCTTTTATATTTTTCATAGACTAAAAGCTTTAGTGATTATCAAAATAACTGGAAACAAATAAGTACAGTACACGAACCAATTACTCTCTAAGTAGTTACAGCATGCGCTAGCGCATGCTCTCATGAACCCAAACAAATCGGTAATCAACTTTAAATTCAATGTAACGGCTGTGTTCCTAACTGCTTCTTCGGCCGCAATCTGGCAGAAAGTCTGCCAAAGTCCCCAGGCACCATTGTCCATCTCGACAGCGGGCACAACGCGCAGTGCAAATTCGCTTCGGCCAGCGAACTGCTTTTGCAAAGAGGCTCTTCGGTCCATACGCCGAAGAAGATTTGCTGCATAAACATTAATCTTCATAGGCAGACGTTTTGTAGGTACTGATTTGTAATATTCTAGGTTCTTTTTTTAGGAACGACTTTATGCTGCAAAAATAAGGATTTGTAGGTAGTTATGCAATAACCCACAAAAATTACGGACAATTTATAAGACGGAATGTACAAATTGTAAGTTAAGAGACGAGGCCTATAAATCAAAAACCCCGCAATTATCATATAATTGCGGAGTTTCTGAAAAAACACTATTACCAAAAAGCGGTGCGTACGGGACTCGAACCCGTGACCCCATGCGTGACAGGCATGTATTCTAACCAGCTGAACTAACGCACCATTCGGCTGCGCCTTGCTTGTTTGCGGGTGCAAAGATACAACTATTTCATGAACTTCCAAGCCTTACCCCAGCTTTTTCAATCTTTTTTTGGGGCAGTTTATTTGGGTAGCCACTTAAATCAAAACGGCGCGAAGCTATGAGATAGCTTTGCGCCGCAGACTATTTTCATATATGTCTCTATGCAACCGTGCGTCCTCATCCTTTAGAAGGACGAGTCCACGCGGCACGGAAGAGCCTTACTTGTGCTGCTCCTTATATTTGTCAATCTGGCGGAGCAGGGAGTCAACGCAGAGGTCTACACCTTCTTCAAATGAGTCGCACACCTTTTCGGCATGGAGCTCTGCACCGGGAAGGCTTACGTTGAGAGCAGTTTCCTTGTTCTTGGCAGTTTCGGGTTTCACTACCTTAAGGATGAATTCGGCTTTGATGATATTTTCGCAAGTCTTTTCGAGCTTGGCAGACTTCTTTTCGATGAATGCGTGCAACTTGTCGGTTGCATCGAAATGGATGGCTTGAATCTTGAGTTCCATAGTAATCCTGGTTTTTAAGTTATGCCCTAGGGTGGGCTTGTTCGTATGCTTTCTTGAGGTCGGCAAAAGTGGTGTGTGTGTAGACTTCCGTCGTAGTCACACTTTCGTGCCCCAAGAGTTCTCTTATCGTTTCTAGGTCGGCACCATGATTGAGCATCACGGTAGCAAACGTGTGGCGAAGGACGTGCGGGCTGCGTTTCTTCTGCGAAGTGACGAGCGAAAGATACTTCTTCACCACCTGCTGCACTTGTGCAGGCGAAATGCGCTTTCCCTTGAGCGAAAGAAAGAGTGCGCCTCCGCATTCGCCCGTTCGATGCAAAAGCGGAATGTATTCGCGGAACGCCTGACAGAGCTCCCGGCCGAAAGGCACAATGCGCTGCTTGTTGCGTTTGCCAGTAACCTTGAGTTCCTGCAGCGTGAGATCCACGTCCGTCACGTCAAGACCGACAAGTTCGGAAAGGCGGATGCCGGTAGTGTAGAACGTGAGCAAGATGAGCCGGTCGCGCGCGCCTTCGTAGTTGGGCGGATACATCACGTCGTCGAAAAGGCGGTCCATCTCGCTTTCGCGCAGAAACACAGGCAACGGCTTCACGGCCTTCGGGTTTCGCAGGAGCGAGAGCGGATTGTGCTCCACGCGCTTCATGCGCAGGAGATAACGATAGAAGGAGCGCAACGCACTGAGTTTTTTGTTCACCGTGCGAGCTCCGCAACCCTCGTCCATAAGTTGAGCCATCCATCCGCGCACCACGTCCACATGGAGCGTACGCCAAGTGAGCGAACCGTCAAGCTGCGACATGTAAGCCTCAAATTCCTCCAAGGCTTCGCGGTAAGTCACCACCGTTCGTGGAGAATAAGCCCGGTCAGCGAGCAGGTAGGCCAGAAAATCGTCAATCTCTTGCATGGCTCAAGGTTTGTTTCTGTAGCGAAAGTATGTACTTTTTCTGAATGTTCCAAATTTCGGCAGCAAATTATTTCAAAAACGCCCCACTCTATGGGTCACGCCAAACGGCAGACGCCTTGCCGAGTCCCTTAGGACAAGGCAAGGCGCCGTGTACGGATTCTCCGATCGGTTCGGAAGTACTGCCAGAGAAAACTAGATTAGTCTTCTTCGCGGTGAAGCTGCTGAACGTATACAGCGTGTTCCATAGCCAAACGCTTTACTACGCTGGGCTTGTCAAACTGCTGACGACGACGGAGCTCTTTTACGACACCGGTCTTTTCGAATTTTCTCTTGAACTTTTTGAGGGCGCGTTCGATGTTTTCGCCTTCCTTTACAGGTACTACGATCATTTTTTGATTTGGAGTTTTATTTTGTTATTACTTTATTTGCAGTTTTCTTGCGAGTTGCAAAATTAGGCATTTCCGGCGTATCACCCAAATTTTGCGTTTCTTTTTTCCCTCAAAGCGCTCTAAGGCAGCATTCTTAATAAATTACGAAGCATATTCCAAAAGATGGTTCTGCAATTATCGATTCGCCGACCTTGCAAGCAGAACCTATTTACAGAACCACCTTTACACGGTGTAGGCCGCCCGCTTATTTCGCAGGGCGCGGACCATATTGGTTATTTCCTTGTTCGCCGTCAATCGCAAACCAATAAATGAGGATTAGACCAACAAATGGAATCAAACCAAGAAGCTGAAGCCATCCGCTGCGTCCCGTATCGTGAAGGCGGCGTGCGCCCACAGCATACGAGGGAATAATGCTGGCAATACAAGCGACGCCACAGGTAAGGCTCGACGACAGGAAATTGAAAAGGTAGAACCACCAAAATTCAGCACGCGAGGCTCGGCCCTCAAAGGTAGCATACTTTTTGAAGCAAACCTGAATAGCGTCAGCGAAAGACATCGACTGAACGTAAGGCTGCTGATACGGTTGCTGATAATTGGGCTGTTGATAATTGGGCTGCTGATAAGCCTGCTGATTCGGCTATTGGTAAGTTTGCTGATTGAACTGCTGATAATTGGACTGTCCGTTAGTTTGCCCATGGAGCGAGGGAGGAACTTCCTCCAGTAAGGCAGCCACTTCGGGCACCTGCAATGCTGATTGCCAGTCTTTCATACCCTTGCACCATACAAGAGATTCGCGGTTAAGACCATTTGCCAAAAGGTCATTCACTTCGAAAGGACCAGTCTTGCCGCCGTTGTTTGAAATGTAATACTGCATGATATTTAGAATCTAAAAGATTAACAATTGTCTGCACAAAAGTATTGCAGGCAGGCAAATATAAATGCATATTAAGACATGGCCAAACTAATGCGATGTTTTTCGCCACGCGTTAGCAAATAAAACAAAAGAGCCATCACTTCGGATATCGAAGCAATGGCTCTCAAATATGAATTCAACCTATGATTAGTTTTCTACAATGCGACGCGCACCGATGTAGCGGCGGCTATAATAGGCTTCGCTCGATTCGGAAATCTTCACTCCACCACGTGCTGCATGAACGAAGGAGAAATTATTGCCCGAAGGATCCACATCAGTTACGATGCCTACGTGACCAACTGTACGTGAATGTCCACTACCACCGAAGAAGACCAAATCGCCTTTCTTCAAATCGGCTATATTGGCAATGGGCGTACCCTGCGTAAACTGCGAACGGGAAGAACGTAGAATAGAAACGTTCTCACGGCCGTAAACAAAACTCGTAAAGCCAGAGCAATCGAAAGCTGTGGGACCACTCATACCAGAACGATAACTTGCTCCCAAATACTGGAGCGCGGTCTTTACGACGCTTTCGCCAAAACTCTTGTTGTACGAAACAGCCTTTTCTGCATTAGCATTTGAAACAGTTGCAGACAAATCAACAGCCTGCACTTCACGAACAATCTTTTCAGCGACAGGACGGGACGGCAAGGTTTCAGGAATGATATCCTGAGCCTTTGCTGAGACCATGCTCAACAAACCGAACACGACTGTAGCTGCATATTTCTTTATTTGCACGATAATATCGGATTTAATCAGTTGAATAAAAAATCTGACGCAAGAAATCACGGCAAGCCGAACCCCGAAGGTTCACACAACGCTTGCACTTCTTGTAGCGTCTTTTGCAAAGTTACTGATTATGAGGCAAAAAAGCAACCCTATTAGTAACTTTTTAATCCGCAGTTGGCAAATACGGCCTTTTCTGCACAATGTTTTTTGATGTGTGCAGAGATTATTATGTTGCCGAGCATAGTGGAATATTAATTGCGAAAGAAATATTAACAGGTGTAGTGCATGGAGGTCACGTCTCTGAGCCTCACGGAGGCTTTTGCGTGCTGCGCTTTGTTAGCCGTGTAGAGCGTGACGTTTTGAAAACGCCGTCACGGACGGTTTTGCGTGGCTTCGCGGCCTCACGGAGGCTTTTGTGTGCTGCGCGTTAATACGCCGTGTAGAGCGTCACGTCGGAGACGTGACCCCCATGCGCTGGCGCACTCATGCGTTGCAATTAATGCGCTGCACATATATAAAAAAAATAGTCTGAACTTTCGTTCAGACTATTCGCGTGTTTAGGAAAAAAGTT
>CAVALA010000022.1:0-44060 GCA_963589615.1 Prevotellamassilia timonensis | reverse complement strand
TCGCTTCGCTTGCCCTGGGCTATAAGCTTGCTGGGCTTTCAGCCCGTTTTTCGCTAGCTTGATTTATTATCAAAACAAGCGGAACTTATTTTTTACACATTACTTAACACTGAGAATCGCGTAGATTTATTCAAGCCGGCTGTCGGCGGGAAATACGCCAACCACAGCGTGCATAATTATGCACTTTCGGGACAAAAATGGCGCATATTGGCCGCCTTTGTTGCATATCGGTGCATAAAAAGCCGTCAAGGAGGAAAAAAGGGCACGTTTTCACGCAAAATTCCAAGGCATCTGGAAAAAAATCCAAGGCATCCCAAAAAAATTTGCTGCCTTGGAATTTTTCCTTGCTGCCTTGGTGTGTAAAGTTACCGCGGTTTTAATGTTAAAAAGCAGGGTTCGTCACGCTATTTCGACCTTTCAGAGCGAAGTTTTGAAGGCCCGAAAATTAACAATCATCACTAAAAAACACATTTACACATATATGCATACCACTATGTTAATATTATCCTTAACTTCGCCCTTCGGAACACCTATTCTTTAAATCTAACAAATACACATAACTTATGAACCACAAAGTCTTACGCCAACTGTGGACGTGTCTCGCCCTTGTGCTCTTCGGCGCGCTCCATGCAGTGGATGCCACAGCCCAAACGGGAGTGACGGCGTTCACCGACGGCACAGCCTACCGCATCAAATGCGGCGGCACCGACAACGGCGCGTCCTCAGCTCCCTATCTCTACGACGACGGAGGCACCGTGAAGGGACAAGCCCTCAGCACATCCAATCTGCAAGAGTGGATCGTTACCGCCGTGAGCGGCAAAACCGGCTACTACACCGTGCAGAACGCCAACACCAAGCGTTACCTCGTTCCCGTCACCGATTCTGAGGCTGCCACAACCTCCGAAACGAGTACCGAGGTGTACCTCAAAGCCAACACCAATACGGGTACCGACGGGGCCTGGTGGAACATCTACCAAAACGAGTCGTCCACCAAAAGTTACAACTACTACGAAACTGCCAAGATAGGTGGATGGGTAGCCAACAACGGCGAAAGTTCAAAACTTTCCAATTCCGAGTGGAAATTTGTGCCCATCTCCTCCCTTCTCGGCGACGGCGAGTCATTTCCCGAAGCCGGAGAGACCATCTACCGCATTGTCAACAACGCCAGTTCGAGCCTTGCCGTCTACGAAACGGGCGGCAGCCTCTCGCTCATCGACTACACTAACAGCGACAACGACAACTCCTTCGGACAGTACTGGAAACTCGTCAGTCAAACCGACGGCACCATAGCGCTCCAGAACCTCCTCACCGGAAACTACGTGCAGAGCCTCAACGGCACAAAGGACGCCACCTACAAGACAGGCACCGATGCCTACGGCTTCACGATTGCCAACAACACCAATTGCAGTGGCTTTAAGTTCGACATCCGCGACAACGAAACGCTCGGCTTCAACTGCGCCACCAACCGCGTGTGCAGCTGGACGTTCTACAATGGTTCATCCGACGCCAACTCGCTTTGGATGTTTCGCCCCGTAACGCTCACCGAAGCGCAGCAGACCGCTCTCGCTACCGCACAGGCTGCCTACAAGAAACAAGCAGCACTCGACACCATACTTATCAAAGGTAAAGTGCGCATCCGCACGGCGCGCAACGCCACGACCAACTCTGGCTATTTCACCGATGCAGCATGGTATATTACCGACAATGGCTCAACCGAAAAAACGCAGACATTGACATCGGGCGACGCAGAGAACCAGCAAATATGGATTATCGAAGCGCAGAGCGGCGGCGGTTACACCTTCCGCAACCTGGCCACGGGCAAGTACCTTGACTCCTACAACTCTAGTTCCTCGGCCAAGACCCTCTACGTGCGCTACTACCCCAACAACGGCACGAACGAGTACTACGTGAACATCTCCGCCAACAGCGACTTCTCTGGCGACGGCCAAAAAGACGGCGGTGGCGCAATCCACGCACAAGGCGACGGACACGCCATCGTGCCATGGGAACCATCGGCCGGCACAGGTTCAAACTGGACGTTCGAAAGCGTAGATATGACCGACGATGCCGTGCGCGAAATCTTTGACGAAATGGCCGGCATAGAGTCTTCCCTGCCCACCGAAGCCACTTACGTGAAACTCAACAATATCTACACTGGCGGCTACATCACCGACAACACGTCGAAGAAGGTGACCACCGATGCCGTGCACAGCAAGGACGCTTCGCAGGTGTGGAAACTCATCCCCGTCAGCGGCAGCGACGGTTACTTCCAACTCCAGAACGCACTGACCGAACAGTACGCCGGCTACGCAGAATGGAATTCGCAAATCTACTCGCAAACGTCCGAAGCCTCTTCCACGAGCGGCAGTGGATTCCTTGTGCAGCGCGTAACGACGAGCCGCTTCAAGTCGCACTTCACCTTCGTAGACCCCGCCAAGACAAGTTGCGCCCTCCATTCCTCCAACGGAAACCTCATCACGTGGTCGCCCTCAGCCTCTGCCTCCATGTGGCGCATCTATCCCACCGACATGACCGACGACGAGATTGCCGCGCAACGGACGGCCGTGAGCACCATCGCCACCGACATCAGCAACGCCGCCTCCGACTACGAAGCACTCCAAAAGTTCTTCGACGATGCACTCTGCACGCAACTCAAGAGCAACTACGCTTCGCTCAGCGACGATGAGTTTACCAACAAACTCACAGAAGCAGGCGTGACGAGCACCACGCTCCGAACTATAGCCCTTAAAGTGAAGAACAACACTTGGGGCACGTGGGAAAAGACCTTCCGCGTTCGCAAAGCCGAACCTTATGCCAACCCCGACACGTGGGAAAACATCCTCAAGATTGGTAACCGCTACACCAACCTCACCAACCCCACCGGCATCTGGGCCACTCCCTACGAGGTGCAGTACGTGTTTGTAGGCACCGACATCCCCGAAGGCGCCACGCTGAAATTAAAGTCTGTGCCGAGCGCAGCCAACCAGGGCTACGAAGTGGCCACACTCTCAAAGGGCCTCAACGCTTTCTACGTGAACCGTGAAGGCGCTTACTACATCGACTATGTGGTAGAAACCAGCGCCGACGACAACTCCAAGAAACTCGCCGACTACGACACGCTCGACATCCGCATTGAAGGCGGTACGGTGGACGGCTACTTCGATGCTACCATCGACGAAATCGGAACAAACGATGCCTGGAAGCAGATGAACACGGACGGACTCTTCCAAAAGGGATTCATCGCTCTGAAGGGCACACGCTTCACCTTCCAGTATTTCACCGACTGGGCAAAGGAAATATTCAACCAAACCGGTCACGTGCGCGAACTCGTTGACTTCTGGGACTGGATGCTCCGTCTCTTCCACAAGGAAATGGGACTGGACGACTACTACGACCGCTGGAACTGCATGGACGGCTTCTACCACGTGAGCAGCGGACTCTACGCCACCACCTACGGCATCTACTATGCCGACAAGAACATCCTCAACTACGACAACCTCGTCTCCGGCAAGGGCGACCTTTGGGGACCGGCACACGAAACCGGCCACAACCACCAGTCGCTCATTAACATCATCGGCACCACGGAAATCTCCAACAACCTCTTCTCGCAGATTGCCGTACACCGCAACGGCGTGACCTCCACACGCCTCAACGGACGCAAGTTCAAGGACGTGGCCGACCTCTATGCTGCAGGCACCTCTTGGCACGACTACAACCTTTGGGACCGCAACACGCTCTACCTCAAACTCTATCTCTACTACGAAGTGGCCGGCTACAAACCGACCTTCATTCGCGACCTCTTCACCGCACTGCGCAAGGACCCGTGCACGAAGAGCACCAACGAGAGCAACCCCACTCCCGCCAGCGACGACTTCCTGAAGTTTGCCGTGAAGTGCTGCGACGTGGCACAGGAAGACCTCAGTGAGTTCTTCCAGGCTTACGGTTTCTTCGTTCCCTTCGAGAAGCGCTGCATTGGCGACTACGCCAACTACTGGACTTACTGCACGCAGGACATGATAGACGAGGCCAAGGCCAAAATGCAGGCTTACGCCAAGCCCAAGGGCAACATCCTCTTCATAGAAAACCACATCAAGCACGAGCCGGCTCAGGACCACGACGGCAACTATCTCTACGACAACGACGGCAATCCCATTCTCCGCACCGACTATAGCGACGAAGACGCCGTGGGCAAGTGTGGCGACATCGGGTCCTACTCCGACTACGCCGCCGGCAACTACGCCGATGGCTACGCCTACACCGTGAAGGACGACACCGTGACGGTGACGGGCAACGGCGGTGCCGTGGGTTACAAGGTCTACGACAGCGAGGGCAACCTCCTCTACTTCTCCAACCTCAACACCTTCGGGCTTCCCGAAAGCGTGCTGACGAAGCTCGGCAACGACCTTTCCACCATGGTGGTGAAAGTTGCACAGCCCGACGGCACCGACGTGGTGCTCCCCAATCCCTCTGCCACCGTCTACACACTGAAGGTTTACCACGCCAACGCACTCACCGACGACAAGAGCAACACGGTCTACACCGACGGTACGACCTCCACGCTCCCCGTTCTTACGGGCAACGCGCTTGCCTTCATCCAACCGTCCACAACGAAAGCCACGCTTCCCGAAACCCTCACGCAAGCGCAGAACGTGGTAGACGCAACGGACGAAACGGCTCCCGTGGCCTACAACGTAGTGCTCACCGACAAGGCGGACTACTACACGCCCTCTGCCTTCACCGCCACCACGCTCACTTACTCCCGCAGCAACACCGAAGGCTGGAACAGCGTATGTCTGCCCTTTGCCGTGACGGCTGAAGACTTCGGCGCCGAGGCACGCCTCGAAACGCTCTCCGCGCTGACCGAAACGGACGGCACCGTAACGCTCCACTTCAACGCGCCTGCTGCAGCTCCCGAGGCGGGTACGGCTTGCCTCGTCTACTGCCCCGAAGGCACCGAAACATGGTCGCTCACAAAGAGCAATGCCACGCTTGCAGCAAATCCCGTAAGCACCACCATCGACGGCTATAGCCTCAACGGTTCGTTCGTTAACACCGCCATCGGCGCAGGCCACTACAAGCTCAACGCTACCGGCACGGCCATGGGTGTGACCACCGATGCCGGAAGCGTCACGGCTTTCCGCTGCTACGTCAGTCCGCTCACCGAAGCGGCTTCCATCCGCTCCCTCTCCGTGAAGCATGGCGACGGCACAGTGAGCCGCATTGGCGAAGTTGTTTCGCCCTCTTCCGCAGCTCCCGCAATCTACGACCTCACGGGCCGCAAGGTGACAAAACCTGCCAAAGGCGGACTCTACATCGTAAACGGCCGCAAGGTCATCTTTTAACAACACACTCACCGCAAACATTCACATTCATGAATACAAACAAAAAAACATACGTAACGCCCAGCCTCCAGTCGTACGCCTTAGAGAGTGCTGGCCCACTGGCTGGCTCTAGTACGATAGATAAGACGGACGAGAACGTAGACAAGTCCGAAAAGAGTTCCAAATACGGATACAGTCCCATTTGGGGTGATAGTCCCATATATGGGGGGGGATAGTCCCATTTATGGTGATTCCGTTTTTGAATAACCTCGCTCCGTTCTAACAGAAACGAGTCCATTCCTACCAGGAAATGGACCAATGAATAACTGAAATCCGCGCCGAAACTCATCATTTCGGTGCGGATTTCTTTTTTTTTCCTTAAAATACAAAGATTTTTTGCGCACTTTCAAATAGAATGTGTACATTTGCAACGTACAACCCGTGAGGGTTCTACTTTTTCGGGTATTCGCCATATAGCTTAATTTTTCTCATCTCATCTCTTCTCTCTTTATTACTGTTCAATTTCCCTATTATTAAGCTGGCGGATACCCTTTTTGTGTGTATTCGCGAAATATTCCCTTCCCCCACGATTTATTTTATTTATGGCGTAGTGCATGAAGTATGCATGGCGTAATGCATGGCGCAAGCGCATGGAGGTCACGTCTCCGACGTGACTGATGAGCGCAAAAATACAAGGCGCTAGCACGAAGAACCGTCCGTGACGGCGTGTAGAACGTCACGTCAGAGACGTGACCCCCATGCGCTGCGCCCCCATAGCAAAAGCCGCAGCGCGTCTCGTGAAGAGTCGGGCTGCGGCTTTTTGTATTTGGGGCAAACGATGTGTGTTGCCCGCTTAGGTTGCGTTTACTTCGTGCGGTCTACGTTGCGGAGATTCGGGTTGCGCTCCACTTCGAGGACGGGATAGGGGATGTAGATGCTTTCGGCACCCTGCCAAGTGGTGTTCGTCACGCTGACGCTTTCCTTGGCCTTGTAGACCTTTCCGTCGGTGGGGTCAACGATGTTCTGCTCGGCATTGGCCACGCGGAAGTCGAAGTTTTTCTTCAGTTCGTTCATGCGGAACTCGTCGGAACGGCGGGTCACCATGGCAACCCAGTAGCCGGCCACTTCCCATCCGTGTTCCATGTAGCAAGCCTCGGCAAGCTGCTCGGGAGTCATGAAGAAGATGTTGGCCACGGTTCCGTCGGAGAGCGTCACTTCGTAGGGATTGTCGCAGGCACGTTCACGCACTTGCTTGAGGCATTCTACGGCAAGCGTGAGGTCGGAAGCACCGCTGCGGGCTGCGCTCTCGGCATACCAGAGGAGAAGTTCGGAGTAACGGATCACGCGGTGACGGTGGTCGTTGACCATGCCTTTCCAGTTGGGCTTACGGTAGTCGTAAGGTTCGAGAACGGCATTACCGTTGGCATCGGCATTGACGGTGAAGTTGCAGAACATGGGGTGATACTCTGCCACCTTCTTGCTTCCGTCGGCCTTAAGTTCCCACCAGTAGCAGGAATCGGTGATTTCGTACTTCTTTTCGTCCTGGAAGGTAATCTTTTCGGCGTAGGTAGCCTTCTTGCGGTTACCCTCGGGGAAGCGTTTCCAGAAGGCTATTTCGCCCCAGGCGTCGCCCCAACCGCCGTCGCCGAGCGATTCGAAGCGGTCGCAGGAAGTGAACTCAGAGTCGTTGCTCCACCAGGGCAGCGGACTGTAGTCGATGCCGAGGATGGTCTCCTTGTTGTAGTTGTGGCCCATGGAGTAGACGTGGCTCCAGTCGTTGTCGAGATAGAATCCGTACTCGTCGTTGTGGTCAATGACGTCCTTTGCCACTTCGGCAGCCTTGGCGTAGTATTCCGTCTTGTTGAGCGGATAGCCTGCCATGGACATGTAGACAGCCGTGAGGGTGGCTTGTGCGGCTTGCTTTGTGACGTAGGCGTCAATCTCGTTGTGGTGGGCGGGAGCGCTGGAGTAGCTGGTGGGCAACACTTCGATGGCTTCCGTGATGTCCTTCACAATGTAGTCGTAGACTTCGGCAATCGTTGAAGGAGGCGTTTGGTTCACGTCGAGCGAACTCTCTTCGATGATGGGGAGAGGACCGTAGAGACGTACGAGGTAGTAGTAGGCAAAGGCTCGCCAGAACTTGGCTTGTGCTCTGGCATTGATGGCCGTGGCTTCGTAGGTGGAGCCTTTTACCACTTGCACATTGTTGAGGATGTTGTTGGCAGCCACAATGATGGAGTAGTTTTTGCTCCACGAGTCGGTGATGCCTTTGTTGTTGCTCGAAGCGGAGAATCCGTCGAGTTCGGCGCAGGCCTGCTTGTTGGATCCGGGATTAGCGGTGATGTCGTCGCCCTGCCACTGGGGGTAGAGCATGTTGGTGTAGATTTGCGACACGTTGACTTGCGTATAGAGCGCATAGACAGCGGTGTTGACGGCATCCTGGCTGTTGTAGTATGAAGAGGGGTCGAGCTGTCCTTTCGGGTCTTCCGTAAGGAAATCGCTGCAGGAGGTGGAAAGCAATCCAGCCGCCAGCATGCAGCCCATTAAAATTTTAGATTTCATGATAGTTGCTTCTTTTGGTTAGATTGATTAGAATGTGGCTCTCACACCGATGGTGAAGGTACGGGGGTTGGGATAGGAACCCATGTCGATACCGTTATTGATGTCGCCGGCAGAGGAGTGGAAGGAGTGACCTGCGGGGTCGATGCCCTTGTAGCCGGTGATGGTGAAGAGGTTCTGGCCGGAAACGGTGAAGCGGAGGCTTGCAAACTTAGCCACTTCCTTCGGGAGGTTGTAGGAAATGCTGATGTTCTCAAGGCGGAGGTAGCTTGCGTTCTCGAGCCACTTGTCGCTGTTGCCGTACTGCTTGGAACCTGAGCCGTAGGTCGGCATGGTGGTGCCCACGTTGGCAAAGTAGCTCTTGTCGGTGACAAACTTGGAAGCACCTGGCGTAGCGTTCATCGTGTAGCGTACGAGGTTGAGGCGCTTGGCACCGAAGGAAGCGTTGAAGAAGGCGTTGAAGTCCCAGTTCTTGTAGGAGAGGGTGTTGTTCCATCCGAGTGTGAACTTAGGATTGGAGTTGCCGAGGACTACGCGGTCGGTGGAGGCGTTGGGAGTGGCGGTCTTGTTGCCGTCCTTGTCGTAGTACATATCTACGTACTTGCCGTCGGCGTTGAGTTCCACACCAGCCCAGCGGAAACCGTAGAAGGAACCGATGGCTTCGCCTTCCTTGACGATGGTGCAGGGGTCAACGGAGCCTTGCGAAGGCACGGAACCGTAGAGGATGGGGTCGTCGGCGGTGAGCTTGAGCACCTTGTTGCGGTTGTAGGAACCGTTGAGGGTGGACGTCCAGGAGAATTCCTTAGTCTGGAATATGCGGCCTGTTACGGCGAGGTCGAAACCTTTGTTTTCCACTTCACCTGCGTTTACCCAGTAGGACATGCCGCCAATGGCTGCCGTGGTGGTCTGCTGGAGAAGGGCGTCGGTGGTTTTCTTGTAGTAGTAGTCGAATGAGAAGGAGAGTCGGTTCTCAAAGAGTCCGAGGTCGATGCCGAAGTCAAACTGGTGTACCTTTTCCCATGTGAGGTCGGGGGTGGCCACGCCGTGGGTCCAGTAGCCGTTGTACATGGTGTTGGTGCCGAAGTCGAAGCTTGTGCCGGAGAGCATGACCATGGTGGAGTAGGGCGTGATATCCTGGTTACCGATGATACCGTAGCTCAAGCGCAGTTTGAGGTTGCTGATGGGCTTGACGTTCTGCATGAACTCTTCCTGGCTGATGGTCCATGCGGCGGCGATGGACGGGAACCATCCCCACTTCTTGTTTTGGAAGCGGCTGGAACCGTCGGCACGGAGCGTACCGGTGAGCATGTATTTGTCGGCGTAGTTGTACATGACGCGTGCCACGCCTGAGAGGAGGGCCCACTTCTGGTAGCTGTTGCTCTGCGAGCGGGTCTTGGCGTCGTTCACGTTCCAGTAGCCCACACTTTCGCTGGTGAGGTTCGTACCGGAAATGGACATGTAGCGGTTTTCGTAGCTTGTGGCTTCCCAAACGCCGGTGGCGGTGAGGGTGTGTTCGTTCCACTTGTGGTTGTAGGTAAGGTTGTTGGTGGTCTGGAGCAGGAGCTGGTAGTTGTCGCTGTTGCTCATTGAGCTGGAACCTTGGGGGCTTACCTTGCTGGAACCGAAGGAGTAGTTTTTGGCGTCCTTGTAGTCAATACCGTTGGTGGTGGTGAAGGTGAGTCCGTCAACGATGTTGAACTTGAGGTCGATGTGTCCGTTCACCACGTCGCGCATGTGGTCGTTCTTGTTGGTCTTGAGCGAACCGTAGGGGTTGGCTTGCGAAACGACGTTGTAGCCGTCGCGTGCGTAGCTTCCGTTGCTCTGGTACATCTCCATGGTGGGGGAGAAGTTGAGGCCGTTCCAGATGGGGTTGTCCTGGTTCTGTTGGAAGCCGCCTCCCTTGCCTTGTCCGCGCGAGAGGTTGACGTCGGCAGTGAGTTCGAGCCACTTGTAGAGTTTGGAGTGTACGTTAGCCTTGATGGCGTAGCGTTTGAACTGGGTGTTGTAGATGACGCCGTCGTGGTTCATGTAGTTGCCCGACACGTAGAACTGCGTGTCTTCGTTGCCTTTCGATACGGCGAGTTTGTAGTTCTGTGTGATGCCGGTTTCGAGGAGTTGGTCCATCCAGTCTATGCCGGGGTTCGTTCCGTCGAGGTAGCTCTTCATGCTCTCGGCGGTGGCGAGTCCGTTGTTGACGAGTTGCTGGGCGTATTCCTGCGTACCCATCTTTTCGGGAATGTGGTAGGCGTTGCTGAAACCTACGGAGGCGTCGAAGATGACTTGGGTGACGCCGGCCTTACCGGTCTTTGTCTGTACGAGTACCACGCCGTTGGCACCGCGTGCACCGTAGATGGCGGTTGACGATGCGTCTTTCAGCACTTGGAAACTTTGAATGTCTTCGGGGTTGATGCCTTCGAGTCCGCTTTCGCGCACGATGCCGTCCACAACGTAGAGGGGTTCGTTGCTCTTGTTGATGGAGCTTGAACCGCGTACACGTATTTTGATGTCGCCGCCGGGTGAACCGCTCGACATTACCTGCACACCGGCTATGCGGCCTTGTATGGCGTCGCTTACTTGCGTGATGGGCTGGTCCTTGAAGCTCTTGTTGTCCATGACGGCAACGGAGCCTGCGAGGTCGGCTTTGCGTACGGAACCGTAACCGATGACTACGGCTTCGTTGAGTGTATTGTCGATGCTTTTGAGTTGTACGTTGAGGGTTGAACCGCTCACTTTCTTTTCTTGTTTTTCATAGCCGATGTAAACGATGCGCAGTGTTTGGCCGGGATTGGCTTTGATGGTGTAGCGTCCGTTGGTGTCGGTGGTGGCTGTGGTGCGTGTGCCTTTGACGAGTACGGTGACTCCCACGAGGGGTTCTCCGTTGGTGTCGGTTACCACGCCGCTTACGGTGCCTTTCTGCTGGTTGATGGTAGTAGGCTCTGGTGCGGAGGTTGGGGCTGCGGCATAAGCCATTCCGTGGGCTGCCATAAGCATGACGAGTCCCATGGAGAGGGCACTTGTGCGCTTCATGCACTTGTACCAAAGGGGAATCTGCGTTCCCGCAAGGTTACGATCTGATTTCATACGCAGATAAAGGGTGGATTAGACTTAAGTATTAGAAAGATTTATTTGTTAGCGTCGTGGGCGCACGGTGTTTTGTGCGCTCTTCGGCCACAAATGTAAGGAAAATATAAAAACTAACGCAAACTTTGGCACTCCAATTTTTCAAAAGTGCGGTTATAATGGGCATTTTTGGCGTGTTCGTCGTTTTTTAGGGCTAAAAAAGGTAAAGGTTTTACGGAGGCTTTTGTTTTGTGCTGTGCTGTGCTTTGATTTACCTATAGAACCCGTCCGTGACGGCGTGACCCCCATGCGCTAACGCTTGGATATGTCTTCCACGGACTTTCATCATCATATATATTCTACTTTATCCTTTCACGGAGCTTCGCCTCACCTTCTCTCTTTGAGTTTTCCTCATCCACAGCTATTCCTATATTCACTATATATTCTTCTTTCTTTTTGTTTTTAAAGTAATACTTAAAAAGAAGAATCCTATGATGCTTATAATAGGCTGTGGATAGTGTGGAAAGGTTTTTGACGAATTGTTTGGCCATGTGGAATGGTTTGTTTTGCACGGTGTTTTGCGCGTTTTTATCCACAGGCAGAGTGTGGCTCTTTTCCTTTTATATAAAGGGGTGTGTGGTGTGTGTGTGTTGTTTCTTCCACATGTTGTGGATAACTTGTGGCGGGTGAAAAAAGTTGGAAAAAGGGTGTGCATTTTTTGTGGATGGCTTTATGGACAAGCTGGGGAAATCGTTGTTGATTGGTGGATAACGTGGCTGAGGCTTTTTGGCGTTTGGCGAGAGGTTTGTCCACAAAGTTTTACTCACTTTTTCCACGGGTTATACACAGGTTTTTCAACAGGTATTAAGTAAGTGCGTAGAGGGGGAATTGGTGAAGGTCGCATAACGTTTAAAGCATAAAAGAACCGGCTTAAAAGGTAACGTATTTACCTTTTAAGCCGGTTTGATAGAATGTTCTTATAGAGATAGAAATTTTTATTCTACAACTTTCCATTCACCTCCGTTTCGTGAGCCTCCTATGCGAATTATCTTTCCTTTTTGTTTGAGTTTTTTGATGTGGTAAGCCACGCCATCTTCTGTTAAACTACAAGTGGATGCTATATCTTTTGTGGTAATCTTAGGATTAGAACTAATCAGTTTGAGAATAGTTTCCGTAGTAGTTTCCGTAGTGATGTGTGGAGTTTCCGTAGTAGTTTCCGTAGTGATGTGTGGAGTTTCCGTAGTAGTTTCCGTAGTGATGTGTGGAGTTTCCGTAGTAGTTTCCGTAGTGATGTGTGGAGTTTCCGTAGTAGTTTCCGTAGTGATGTGTGGAGTTTCCGTAGTAGTTTCCGTAGTTACTATTTTAAGTACGCTCTCAATTCTGTTGGGATTGTTTTTTTCTGTAATTGTAGGTGTGCTCCATCCGTTGTCTTTCCATCCTTTCGCGATTACATCGGCACCAGTGCCTCCTTTTTCTCCAATGCCAAGGAACACAAACATTTTTTGGATTATGGGATTACGGCAGATGCTATGTCCTCCTTCGTAATACTCGTCTATGCTGATGAGCATTGTTCCCGGATTAGACAATGTTATATGGTCAAAATATCTGTCTATAACGACGTTGCCTTTTATTGTATAAGCTGCGTGTATGAGTGTGTTTGCCAATGCCTCACGCAGAGCTGTATGAGCTGTGGTTATATTGTTGCGTATTTGGTTTTCATCAAGACTGAACGGGACGGGCAAAGCATGTTGCAGCATCGGTAGTACACGTGTGAAGAACTGATAGAGATTGGCTTCCCATGTCCCGTCGGGGTAGATGCGGTTTGTCCAACGCATGTTTGGGTCGTTGGTCAGATGCTCTCGGTAGTCGGGAAAAAATTCTTGGCAACATTCAGGGTCGGTGATGCTGTTTGTCTTTCCAAACATTAGCATACCTGCCACCGTGAATCCTTCTGTTGACGTAGCCCGGTCTTTCCGATAGGCTCCTATATTTTCCAAAAACCTTTTGTCGTCTATATCCGTCCAGGGGTGGTTCTCGTGTTTTTTGTCGTAAGCCCGCCTATATTGGTGGAGGGTTGTCAAGTCAATGTCTTCAATGCTGTATCCTCGAAGAATGCGTGAATCGGCAGATGCTTTCATGTTGTTTGCATCGGAATACATCTGTTTGATTTCATCGTCCGTACAAAGGAAGTCGCCTTCGTCTCTCCTCTTGTAAGTATGGCCGAATGGTGTCAATGTGAGATGTACAGGCCGTAAGTTGTATTGTGCACGAGGTATTCTGAAAGCGAGTAGGTATTGTCCGCCATCAGTTGCAATTTCTTCAATGTCGCTATTGACAAGTAGTGGAATGTTGACACACGACTTGTTGTGTGCGTCATCCCAAAATTGTTTTCTGTACTTTTCTGTTTGCTCTTTTGAAAGTCCGTCTGGTATGAATTTGTGATTTTTTTCTTTTACACCAAGTACTATAGTTCCGCCATTTGTATTGGCCATAGCTGAAAAAGAACGCCAAAATTCAGCTTTTGGAAAACCACCGGCTGCAGATTTGTATTCTACTTCGGCATTTTCATTTAATTGGAGTTTTAAATGTATTTGATCAGCAATGTTCATATGAAGTCTTACTTGAGTTACGAGCGCTAATTTCTATAAAAAATCCGACATTGCCAAATAGCTTTTTAAGAAAACATATTGTATGTCAAGTACTTGAAAGACGAAAATTGTCCAAATCGTCCTCAGGCGTTGAAGCGTGTGTTGACGATGCGTCCGAGGTGGAGTGTCCAGTAGAGGAGTGCGATGAGGGCAATGGCGGCTCCGGCAAATCCGATGTAGCCTATGGTGGAATGAACGCAGATGTTTCCGCCAATGAAGGCGCCGCTGCCTATGCCGAGGTTGAAGATGCCGGAGAAGATGGCCATTGCGACGGCGGTGCTTTCGGGGGTGGTGACGTAGATGAGGTTGGACTGCATGGCCACGTTGTAGGCTGTGGCGGAGAGGCCCATGAGGGAGCATACGACGATGCATACTGCGACGTTGAACGTGGAGGGCAGCAGAAGTCCCATGGTGAGTGCCAGGCCGGCAACGGTAGCTGCCACGAAGGCGAAGCGGTTGCGGTTGTAGTAGCGCGAGAAGGCTATGCTGCCAAGAAATCCTGCTCCGCCGAATATCATCAGTGCGGCTGTCACGAGTTGGTCGCCCATGCCGCCGGCTTGCTTGAGGAAAGGCTCAATGTAGGAATAGCTCACGTAGTAGGCTGTCGACACGAGCAGCGTGAAGACGTAGATGCCCACAAGGGCACGGTCGTGGAGGAGTGTGGGGAGTTTGCGCGGCGAGAAGCCTCCTCGGCTGGGCACTTTGGGGAGTGTGGCGGCCACGTAGAAGAGGGTGCAGAAGGCGAAGATGCCAATGCTGAGAAACGTCATGCGCCAGCCTACGTGGAGTCCGATGATGCGTCCTATGGGCATGCCGAGAATCATGGCGATGCTCGATCCGGTCACCACCATGCTCAGAGCAATGGAACGGTGGCTTGGGGGTGTGATGCGTACGGCGATGGGGCTTACTATGGCCCAGAAGATGGAGTGGGTGCACGCCACACCGATACGTGAGGCCATGAGCATGGCGTAACTTGTGGAGAAGAACGACATGGCCTGGAAAGCGGCAAAGAGTCCGATGAGCCAGAGCATGAGTTTGCGGAGTTCCATTTTCGAAACGAGAATCATAAGGGGCAGCGAGAGCAGCATGACTACCCAGGCGTAGACCGAGATGAGGAGTCCGGCGGTGACTTCGGTGAGGTGGAAGTCTTTCTGAATGTCGGTGAGCAGACCGATGGGGATGAATTCGGAGGTGTTGAAGATGAACGTGCAAAGTGTGAGTCCCGTGAGCGAAAGCCAGTGGCGTAGTTGCATTTTGTCTTCCATAATGGTGCGTTGTTGTGTGTGTGTTGTGTTGCAAGTGCTTTGAACTGCAAAGTTAGGATATATTCCTTTCCCAATTATTATAAACCCGAAAAAGCCCCACGCCTTTGGGCATCGTTGATAGGCTTGGTGGAAATTGACGGGTGAATTTTACTGTTCTGAAGGAAACTCCGTCCCTAGCAGCCTTGTGTGAAAAACTGCATTTTAGCAAATTACGCGACCCGAAAAACTGCATTTTAGCAAATTACGCGACCTGAAAAACTGCATTTTAGCAAAGTTCGATATATACAACCGTCTATATATCAGTAAATTGGCGTAAATTTGCAAGCGTAGACAGATTACTATATAAGAACACATAGAATATGGTAGAAGAAAAGGTTATATTGCAAGTACTGGCAGAGCAGAAAGAGTACATGGAAAGTTACGATCCAAAGAAATGGGTCGCCAGAAGCGAAGAGTCACTTTTTGAGTTTGAAAGCCCACTTGCGCAAGTAATCATCGGCGTAAGGCGAAGTGGGAAATCAACGCTTTGCCACAAAGTATTGTTGGAACGTGGCGTAAGATATGGATATGCCAACTTTGATGACGACCGCCTTGCCAACTTGCAGACTGAGGACTTGAATATTGTCCTTTCGTGTATATATCAAATATACGGCACAGATGTCCCGTACGTATTCCTTGACGAGATACAAGACGTGAAAGGTTGGCATTTGTTTGTCAACCGCCTCCTAAGGAGTAATCTCCACATTGTGGTAACGGGCAGTAACGCCAAACTGCTTAGTGGAGAACTTGCCACACACCTCACCGGACGCTACAATGAGATTCGCTTGTTTCCCTTTTCGTTTCGCGAATACTGTGCCTACCACCACGTGGATACCACCGGACTCACCACTAAGGCTGAAGCCGATCGAAAGCGAGCCTTCATGGAGTACATCACCAATGGCGGGTTTCCCGAGATGCAAGTGATACGCAACAAACGTGGCTATGTGCAAAGTCTGCTGGAAGCAATTGTCAACAAAGACATCAAGGCTCGCTTCAACATTCGCCATGTAGATGTTCTCAGGAAAATAGCCAACCATCTCATCAACAATGTGTGTCAAGAGGTGAAGTATGACGAATTGGCAAAGTTGCTGGACATCACCGACATAACGGCAAAGAAGTATGTTGACTATCTACGCCAGGCTTTTCTGATACAACTACTCACCAAACACTCCTTCAAGAGCAAGGAGCGAATTAGGAATGCCAAGGCCTACATTGTCGATCCAGGGTTGCAGAACAATAGGAGCGATGCCTTTGCCGCAGAAAACATAGGATGGCGGTTGGAAAACGTGGTATATATTGAACTTCTGCGAAGATGCGCCAGCAACTTCATGGACATCTTCTATTATAAGGCGTCAGCGCGGTCGAAGGAGGTGGATTTCGTGGTTTGTAACCAAGACAAGGCAGTGGAACTCATTCAAGTGGCTTATGACATTGACAACAAAAAGACTTTCAAACGGGAAACGAGTGCACTTGTCAATGCCTCCTCCTCTGTGCGCTGTGACCGTCTGACCCTCATTGCCTTCTCCAAAACGCGAGATGTGGAAGTCTGTGGCAAAAGCATTCACATCGTCTCCGCCATAGAATGGTTGACAACATCACTATCAATTAGTAACTGAACACGCTACAAAGTAGCGTCGCGAAAAAAAAAGAATCCCCACCGATGCATTGCTGCACGGTGGGGATTCGGCTATGTAAGATTAATGTGGTTAATCTGTGGAGAATTAGTCGGCCAACTTGGCTTTGATGAACTCGCGGTTGAGGCGGGCGATGTTGGCGATGGACTCGTTCTTGGGACATACGGCTTCGCAGGCACGGGTGTTGGTGCAGTTACCGAAACCGAGTTCGTCCATCTTGGCTACCATGGCTTTGGCACGCTTGGCGGCTTCTACGCGGCCTTGGGGAAGGAGTGCGAACTGGCTAACCTTTGAGCTGACGAAGAGCATGGCCGAACCGTTCTTGCAGGCTGCTACGCAAGCGCCGCAACCGATGCAGGTGGCGCAGTCCATGGCCTCGTCGGCGTCGGTCTTGGGGATGAGGATGGCGTTGGCGTCCTGGGGAGAGCCTGTGCCTACGCTGATGTAGCCACCGGCTGCCTGGATCTGGTCGAAGGCGGTGCGGTCTACCATGCAGTCCTTGATGACGGGGAAGGCTGCGGAGCGCCAGGGTTCAACGGTGATGACGTCGCCGTCGTTGAAGCGGCGCATGTAGAGCTGGCAGGTGGTAGCGCCGGCTTCGGTCTTGCCGTGGGGCGTACCGTTGATGTAGAGCGAGCACATACCGCAGATGCCTTCGCGGCAGTCGTGGTCGAAGACGAAGGGTTCTTTGCCTTCGCTGACGAGTTCTTCGTTGAGGATGTCGAGCATCTCGAGGAACGAGGTGTCGTCGGGGATGTCGTGCATCTCACGGGTGTCGAAGTGACCCGCATCCTTGGGGCCATTCTGCTTCCAGTACTTGATTGTGAAAGATATGTTCTTAGCCATGGCTGATTAATTCTTGTAGTTACGGGTTTTTACTTCAATAGCTTCGTACTTGAGGGGCTCTTCGTACTTGACGGGGTCTTTGTCCTCGCCCTGGTATTCCCAGCAGCTTACGTAGAAGCAGTTCTGGTCGTCGCGCTTGGCTTCGCCTTCTTCTGTCTGGTGTTCGGAGCGGAAGTGACCGCCGCACGATTCTTCGCGGTGGAGTGCATCGATGGCGATGAGCTGACCCATGGTGATGAAGTCGTTGAGACGGATGGCTTTGTCGAGCTCTACGTTGACGCCTTCGAGATGGGGCACGAAGAGGTTGGTCTCGAATTCCTTGCGTACTTCCTTGAGTTTTGCGAGTGCGGTTTCGAGTCCTTCCTTGGTGCGTGCCATGCCGACGTATTCCCACATGATGTGGCCGAGTTCCTTGTGGATGCTGTCCACGGACTTTTTGCCCTTGATGTTGAGGAGGTGGTCGATGTGGTCCTTGACGGCTTTCTCTGCGGCCTTGAATTCGGGAAGGTCGGTGGAGAAGCGGGGCACGGTGATCTGGTCGCTGAGGTAGTTCTGGATGGTGTAGGGGAGCACGAAGTAACCGTCGGCGAGACCCTGC
The DNA here is from genome assembly GCA_963589615.1 of Prevotellamassilia timonensis. GTDB lineage: Bacteria > Bacteroidota > Bacteroidia > Bacteroidales > Bacteroidaceae > Alloprevotella > Alloprevotella timonensis_A. The sequence continues at coordinate 26,090 of CAVALA010000022.1, read as the reverse complement.
ATGAGTGCGGAGGCGCCGAGGCGGTTTGCACCGTGGTCGGAGAAGTTGCACTCACCGATGGCGAAGAGGCCGGGGATGTTGGTGGAGAGCTCGTAGTCTACCCAGAGTCCGCCCATGGTGTAGTGGATGGCGGGGTAGATCATCATCGGGTTGGTGTACTCGATGCCGTCTTCGCCCTTGCGTACAACGGCTCCGGGCTTGACGTCGGTGATTTCTTCGTACATGTCGAAGAGGTTGCCGTAGCGCTGGAGCACTACGTCGATGCCGAGTCGGCCGATGGCTTCAGTGAAGTCGAGGTATACGGCGAGGCCGGTGGCGTTCACGCCGAAGCCTGCGTCGCAGCGTTCCTTTGCGGCACGTGATGCCACGTCGCGGGGCACGAGGTTACCGAAGGCGGGGTAGCGGCGTTCGAGGTAGTAGTCGCGGTCGGCTTCGTTGATGTCGGTGGGTTGGATTTCGCCTTTCTGGAGTTTGACGGCGTCTTCCTTCTTCTTGGGCACCCAGATGCGGCCGTCGTTACGGAGCGACTCGGACATGAGGGTGAGCTTGGACTGCTTGTCGCCGTGAACGGGGATACACGTGGGGTGGATCTGCACGTAGGCGGGGTTGGCAAAGTAAGCGCCCTTGCGGTAGGCTGCGATGGCTGCGGAGCAGTTGCAACCCATGGCGTTGGTGGAGAGGAAGTAGGTGTTGCCGTAACCGCCGGTGGCGAGCACTACGGCGTGGGCAGCGTAGCGTTCGAGTTCGCCGGTCACGAGGTTACGGGCGATGATGCCGCGTGCACGGCCGTCGATCATTACGACGTCCTGCATTTCGTAGCGGGTGTAGAGCTTCACGGTGCCGGCGTGTACCTGACGCATGAGTGCGGAGTAGGCACCGAGGAGGAGCTGCTGGCCGGTCTGTCCTTTGGCATAGAAGGTACGGCTCACCTGCACACCACCGAAGGAACGGTTGGCGAGTGTGCCGCCATATTCGCGTGCGAAGGGGACGCCCTGTGCCACGCACTGGTCGATGATGTCGGCGCTGACTTCGGCGAGGCGGTATACGTTGGCTTCGCGTGCGCGGTAGTCACCACCCTTCACGGTGTCGTAGAAGAGGCGGTAAACGGAGTCGCCGTCGTTCTGGTAGTTCTTGGCTGCGTTGATACCGCCCTGTGCTGCGATGGAGTGAGCGCGGCGGGGTGAGTCCTGGATGCAGAAGTTGAGCACCTTGAAGCCCATTTCGCCAAGGGAGGCTGCTGCCGATGCACCGGCGAGACCCGTGCCGACTACGATGATGTCGAGCTTACGCTTGTTGGCGGGGTTCACCAGTTTCTGGTGAGCTTTATAGTTGGTCCACTTTTCGGAGACGGGACCTTCGGGAATCTTGGAATCTATAGTTGCCATGATTGGTATTTCTTTTGTTGGGGATGTGGTATGTGATGGCCGGGGAGGGGCATTGCCCGTTGGCCTTTAAATATTAAAGGTGTGAGGCGAATGAGGCTTTCCGGCCTTGAAACATGTTCCTTTAGCAGGCTACGCTGCAGCAGGCTCCGCCGCAGAAGGCGAACTTGAGGACTACAACGAGGAAGATGAGCATGAGCACGGTGACGTAGATGTTACCGATGCAACGCCAGCGGTTGAACCAGATCTTGCCGTTCCAGCCGAGGGTCTGCATAGCGCTCCAGAAGCCGTGGGTCATGTGGAACCAGATGGCTACGAACCAGATGACGTAGAGTACGGAGTAGACGGGGTTCTTGAACGTGTAGGCTATCATGGCGTATCCATTGGAGGCGCTGTCCACTTCGTTGATGAAGGGCATGCCGCCGTTCACGAGTTCGGCGAGCATCATGTTGTACCAGAAGTTGAAGAGGTGGAGCAGAAGGCCGAGCACGATGATGATGCCGAGCACGAACATGTTCTGCGAAGCCCACTCTACCTTTTCGGGCTTAGAGGTGACGGCGTAGCGGTTGTTGCCGCGTGCCTTACGGTTCTGCATGGTGAGGATGAGGGCATACACGAAGTGTACGACTACAAGTGCACCGAGCGCTACGGTTGCCGCTACGGCATACCAGTTGGCACCAAGCATCTCGCACACCATGTTGTAACCTTCCTCGGAGAAGAGGGCAACCAGGTTCATGCAGCCATGAAACGTGAGGAACAGAATGAGCGCAATGCCGCTGACCGACATGATTACCTTCCGTCCGATGGATGAATTAGTTAACCACATAAGTTGATTTTTGAATTAAGTTGATATTTTATTGTTATTAGATATTTCTCTTGGATCTTTGCTTCCGTTGCCTCTCTTGGCAACCGCACGGGCGGTGGATATCCCCACAAATGAGGATTGCCGCGTAACTTGTGCAAAATTAAAAGTTTTTGTTTGGCCTTGCAAATTTCGCCCTTTCTTTTTGGCCGTGCTTCGTGGGGGAGGGCGTGGGGTAGGGGCGCAAAAAAACCTGTACACTCCAATTGGGTGTACAGGCGCACTTGTGAATGTTAGATTCGATGGCCGTTTCACAACGGGCAAGGCGCTCCTGAGTGACGTTACATTTCTATTGTAATGAATAACTTGGAATACAGGAGCCTCACAAGGTTTTGTTTAAAAAGGGATACCGCTGTATCCCAACCTTGTTAACCTTAAATCTAATACTATGAAAAACACTGCGGCAAATGTAGTGCTTTCCCTTTTATGCCGCAACTTTTCGCTCCGTTTTTTTCGCAAACGGCTCATTTTGAGAAGCTGCGGGATGCACGGAGGTTTCTTTTTCTGCATACGTTTTCCTGTTAGCGAATCTTTTTTGTAAGTTTGTCGGTATATTCTTGATTTAACTGATGGCAGCATTGAAATTATATCCCGTGGGGATACAGACGTTTGAGGAAATCGTCCGTAGAAACCTTCTCTATGTAGACAAGACGGAATACGTTTACCGCATGGCACACAGTGGTGACAAGTATTTCTTCCTGAGTCGTCCCCGACGGTTCGGCAAGTCGTTGTTGGCTTCCACCTTCAGCAGTTATTTTGCCGGACGGAAAGAACTTTTCAAGGGGCTTGCCATTGAAGCGTTGGAGAAGGAGTGGACGGAACACCCTGTGCTTCATTTCAGTATGGCTGGAGGCAAGCACATGGACAAGGACCAACTGGAGAGGTATCTTGCCTTTGAACTGGGAAGGAGGGAAAAGACTTATGGCATCACTTCTCCGCAGGTGGACGCCAATACGCGTCTGAAGGATTTGATAATGGCTGCATATCAGCAGACCGGCCGCCAGGTTGTGGTGCTCATTGACGAATACGATGCTCCGCTGCTCGACGTGGTGCACGACGAAGAGAACCTGCCCGTGCTGCGCAACGTCATGCGCAACTTCTACAGTCCGTTGAAAGACTGTGAGCCTTACATCCGTTTTGTGTTTTTGGCAGGTATCACCAAGTTTTCGCAGATGAGCATTTTCAGTGAGCTCAACAACGTGACGGACATCAGTATGCGCGACGATTACGCAGGAGTTTGCGGCATCACTTTGGAAGAACTTGTCACGCAGATGTCGGCCGACGTGGATGCACTGGCCGATAAATTGGGCAAAACCCGGGAGGAAACGTTGGACAAACTGCGTGAGTATTACGACGGTTATCATTTCTCTGCCAATTCGCCCGACGTGTTCAATCCCTTCAGTCTGCTCAATGCAATGGCCACAGGCCAGTTGGATTACTACTGGTTTGCCTCCGGCACTCCTACGTACTTGATTAACATGCTCGCGAAGTTCCACGTGATGCCCTCCGAAATAGGCGGTGGCGAAGCCGACAAGTCGGAGTTCGACGCCCCTACGGAACGCATGACCACCATCGTGCCGCTGCTCTATCAGAGCGGATATATCACCATAAAGGGTTACGACCCCGAGACCGACCTTTACCTGCTTGACCTTCCAAACCAGGAAATACGGGTGGGCCTCTACCGTTGTCTCTTGCCGCACTACATCGGAGCCAACACGGTGAAGGGCACGACCACCATTGCCAAAATGTCCGCACAAATTCGCCGCAACAACATGGACGCTGCTTTGGAAATGCTCCAAGCCTATTTGGCCACAGTGCCTTACTGCACTGGAGCAGACTCTGAAGGGCACTACCAGCAGATGATGTACGTCATCTTCTCCATTCTTGACAACTACGTGGATGTGGAAGTGCGTACGCCCCGTGGTCGAGTGGACATGGTGCTGCGCACGGCCACACATCTCTACCTCTTTGAATTGAAACTGAACCGCGACGCCAATGTGGCAATGCGTCAGATTGACTTGAAAGAATATCCGAAGCGTTTTGCCCTCTGCGGTTTGCCTGTTGTAAAAGTGGGCATCAATTTTGATGTGAAGACTCACAACATTACCGACTGGAAGGTGGAAGAAGCATGACGTTGTTCCGTCGCTTTGATGCCTCGCGGAGGCTTCTTGTGTCACTGCCAAGGCAGCAAATTCAAATTATCTCCCAGCTCAACACGTTGAGCTAGGAGAAAGTTGTTTGCTTACGTTTACACTTGGCCCGTACAACGTATGAAGGCGCAAGCGCATGGGGGTCACGTCTCCGACGTGACGTTGAGCGCGAAGAACAAAGCGCAACACGCCGCGTAGAGCGTCACGTCGGAGACGTGCCCCCCATGCGTTGCACCCCATGCGCTTGCGCCTGCAAATTCCAAGGTAGGAAATTCAAATTCCAAGGCAGGGATTTCAAAATTCCTCCTAACCCAACACGTTGGGCCCGCAGTCCAAATTTTGTAATTGTTTACATCTTCACATTCCCGAATATTTCGGTACGCTACCGGCCCCTCGCGTACGCGCGCACGCGCGCGCTTCACCGAAGTTTGTACATTCTACTTTCATCTGTCACCCTTGGCCTTTGCACTTTATTTAATATTCAGATTTTCAGATGATTCGCTTTTGTGCTGAAGGTGACAGCAAATTCTCACGAGGGGGTAAAAATTCGTCACGGTCTGAAAATTTCGGTCATGCGCATGTACCGAAATTTCTGAAGGAAAAGGCTTAACAAAGCAAAACATTTGTGAGCGATTCTTTTTGATGTCACCGTCGAAACAGCGTATACGTCATTCCTTTATTTGCACATATGCACATTTGCTTCGCATCATTTGCGAAGCACCCGGTGACGGGTGACAGCAACTTGCACAAACTTCGGTGTATATGCGTGCGCGTGCGCGCGCCAAACATTTTATACTGCTTGTACTGCGCGTCGAATCGCTCCGCGTTGAGCAATCTGTCAAGAAACCCATCGTTTTTACGCTTAAAACACGTTTGTTATGGTCATTTTATCACAAAATGTGGGTAAATGGGCCGAAAATGCTTGCCACGTCGTACGTTTTGCTCTATCTTTGCATTTGCAGTTGTACCAAAAGCCCCGTAGCTGCGCTCGGCACAACTCAGCACACGCTCCACCGAAAAGATTTTAACTACATAAGCATCAACAAATACTCATAAACGAACCAATGGAAAAGGTAGATTTGCTGGACCTCAAAATCCTCAAGATTATAACTGTCAACGCACGCATCCCGTTTAAGGACGTAGCAGCCGTGTGTGGCGTGTCGCGTGCCGCCATCCACCAGCGCGTGCAGCGCCTCATCGAAGCAGGCGTGATCACAGGCTCCGGCTACAACATCTGTCCCAAAAGTATAGGCTACAGCACCTGTACCTACGTCGGCATTAAGCTCGAGCGCGGCTCCATGTACAAAGGCGTGGCCGAGCAGCTCGAGAAGATACCCGAAATTGTGGAGTGTCACTTCACCACTGGTCCCTACACCATGCTCATCAAGCTCTACTCGCGCGACAACGAGCACCTCATGGATCTCCTCAACAACCGCATTCAGGAAATCCACGGCGTGATCTCCACCGAAACGCTCATCTCCCTTGAGCAAAGCATCAGCCGCACCGTGCCCGTAGTGTTCGGCGACGAGCAAGAAGCCTAAGTCTTTTCTGCTTATGGATTTTAACTTGGCAGGCCCCTTCATCGGACTGGCCACCTTCCTCGTCATCGGCATGTTCCACCCCATCGTCATCAAGGTGGAGTACTACTTCGGAACACGCTTGTGGTGGCTCTTCCTCCTTATAGGCATCGGCTGCATTGTCGGTGCCTTGTTTGTCGACAATACCGTGGTGAGCGCCGTCACCGGAGTGGTAGGTTTCTCCTCGCTCTGGTCCATCCTCGAAATCTTCGAGCAGCGCACCCGCGTGGACAAAGGATGGTTCCCAAAAGGACCGGGCCACAAAAGCCGCAAAAAGTAAAAACTGAAACTAGAGTCAACCCCCAATATGACCGAACCGTTTTCCATGACCGCCGACTACGACCGGCTCAATGCGCAAGCGCCAGCTTCGGACGCCCGTCCACTCATAGGCATCACGGGCAACTTCTCCGACGGTGAGCTGCGGCTCATCCCCGGCTACTTCCGCAGCATAGAGGCCGCAGGAGGCGTGGCCGTAGTCATTCCGCCGCGCGACCACTGCGACGAAGCCACCCTCTCGCTCCTCGAACAGCTCGACGGACTCCTCCTCTCCGGAGGCGCCGATCTCAACCCCCTCTTCGTGGGCGAAGACCCCGTCGAAGCCCTCCACGGCATCAACCCCATCCGCGACCGCTTTGAGCTTGGCCTCATCCGCCTGGCCTACGACCGCCAGGTGCCCATGCTCGGCATTTGCCGCGGCATACAGATGCTTGCCGCCGCACTCGGAGGAACCCTCGTGCAGGACATCGCCACCGCCATGCCCGGCAAAACCCTCGTCAAGCACTCACAGGACGCCCCGCGCCACACAGCCACCCACTTCGTCACCACCGAAGACGGTTCGATTGTTCAAAAGCTCTTCGGCAAACGTTTTGCCGTAAACTCTTTCCACCATCAGGCTGTAGGCGAGCCCGGCGAGCGTTTCCGCGTCACGGCACGTTCCGCCGACGGCGTGGTAGAAGCCATGGAGAGCACCGAGTTCAAGAGCATCATGGGCGTACAGTGGCACCCCGAATGCTTCATCCTTGGAGGCGACGAGAGCATGATGCCCCTCTTCCACCACTTTGTGGGCGAGGCCCAATCCTTCCGTCGCGCCAAAAGTCTGCACCGCCACGCCGTCACCCTCGACTCCCACTGCGACACCCCCATGTTCTTCAACAAAGGCGTGGAACTCACCCGTCGCGACCCCCAGCTCCTCGTAGACTTCCACAAAATGAAAGAAGGCCACCTCGACGCCTCCGTCATGGTAGCCTACATACCCCAAGGCGAGCGCACCCCCAAAGGGCACGCCGCCGCCACAGAGCAAGCCATACGCACGCTGCGCGAAATAGAAGAGCGCGTAGGTGCATCCCGTTGCGCCGCATTGGCCCGCACGCCCGACGACATTGTGCGCAACAAGCGCAATGGGCTCCTCTCCATCGTTCGTGGCATAGAAAACGGTTACGCCCTAGGCACCGACTTGGCCAACGTGAAGCGTTTCGCCGACATGGGCGTGGTCTACATCACCCTCTGTCACAACGGCGACAACGAAATATGCGACTCCGCACGCCGCTCCACCGCCTCCCACGGCGGCCTCAGCGACTTCGGCCGGAAGGTGGTGCGCGAGATGAACCGTTGCGGCGTGATGGTCGACCTCAGCCACGCTGCCGAAACATCCTTCTACGACGCCTTCGAAACCTCCGTATTCCCCATCTTTTGCTCCCACGCCTCAAGTCGCGCACTGTGCAACCATCCGCGCAACCTCACCGACGACCAGCTGCGCACCATAGCAGCCAGCGGCGGCGTGGCACAAGTGACGCTCTACCACGGATTCCTCCTCCTCGACGAGGAGCAGCGCCCAGCCGACGTGACCGACGCCGTGGCCCACCTCATGCACATGATCGACGTGGCGGGAATAGACCACGTGGGCATCGGCACCGACTTCGACGGCGACGGCGGCATACGCGGCTGCGCCAACGCTTCGGAACTCATCAACTTCACGCGCCGACTCATGGCAGAAGGTCTCACCGACGACGACCTCCAAAAGGTGTGGGGCGGAAACTTCATGCGCGTCATGCACAACGTTCAGAACGTCACCGAGCCCGAACGCATCCCCGACTGGGAACCTATTCCATAACACATGTTTATCCCTATGAAACACCTCTTGGCAGCAGCTCTTGCTGCGACAACCATATGCATGGCCGGTTGCAAAAACCAAAAACAGGCCACCGACGCGACAACCGATGCCGACACCACGGCCATCTGTGCCGTGCAGTTCAACGCCGACTCCGCCTACGCCTCCGTAGAAGCACAGTGCGCCTTCGGTCCGCGTGTGCCCAACACCAAAGCCCACGACGACTGCGGACGCTACATCGCAGACCGCTTCCGCGCCTACGGACTCGACGTCATCGAACAGCGCGCCGACCTCAAAAACTACGCCGGCACCATCTACAAGTCGTGCAACATCATAGCCCAGTACAAGCCCGAACGCAAAGACCGCATAGTCCTTGCCGCCCACTGGGACAGCCGCCCCTGGGCCGATGCCGACCCCGACTCCACCAAACACCACGAACCCGTCATGGCAGCCAACGACGGCGCCAGCGGAGTGGCCGTACTGCTCGAAGTGGCACGCTTGCTCGGTCAGCTCAACCCCGAAGTGGGCATCGACCTCGTATGCTTCGACTCTGAGGACTGCGGTGCACCCTACTGGGACGAAGACAAAGCCCCCAACGACGGCAGCGACTGGTGTCTCGGTTCGCAGTACTGGAGCAAAAATCCCCACACTCCCGGCTACACCGCACGCTACGGCATACTCTTCGACATGGTGGGCGGAACCGACGCCCGCTACTGCTACGAAGGCGTGTCGCTCCGCTACGCTCGCGACATCGTGCTCCGCCTTTGGGACGCCGCACAGCGCATAGGCCAGGGCAACCTCTTCGTGCAGACCGAAGGCGGCTACGCACAGGACGACCACGTGCCCATGAACGAAGTGGCAGGCATACCCACCGCCGACATCATCCCCTTCGTCGAAGGCGAACACTCCTTTGGCACCACATGGCACACCACCAGCGACACACCGCAAAACATCTCGCGCGAGACGCTCCGCGGCGTAGGCCAAACACTGCTCCAATTCCTTTCGGAAGAAAAGTAATAAAACCCCACTCCATACGTTATAATCCCAAATGACCATCAACGAAACCCAAGACGAGATAATAGAAGAATTCTGCGAGATGGACGACTGGATGGACCGCTACCAGCTCCTCATCGACCTCGGTGAAGAACAGGAACCCCTTCCCGCCTCCGACAAAACGGAACAAAACCTCATAGACGGATGCCAAAGCCGCGTGTGGCTCGTGTGTGACGAGCACGACGGCATACTCGACTTCAAAGCCGAAAGCGACGCACTCATCGTAAAAGGCATCGTCACGCTCCTCATCCGTGTGGTCAACCACCACACACCGCAGGAAATCCTCGACGCACAGCTCTACTTCATAGAGCGCATCGGTCTCACCGAACATCTCTCGCCGACACGTTCCAACGGACTCCTCGCCATGATCAAGCAAGTGCGCATGTACGCGCTCGCCTACAAAACGAAACTCGGACTTTAAAGACATCACATAAACCCTTTAAACCCCACAATGATTATGAAAAAAATCATGTACGCAGCTGCACTCTTTGCAGCCGTTGCTTTCGCTTCATGCTCTGGCAACAAAACTTCAGACGAAGCCGTCTCTGACAGCGCTGTAGACAGCACCGTAGTAGAAGGCGAAACGCTCGATGCCGCTCAGGCCGCCGCTTGCGCCGACTCACTCACCACTGCACTCGAAGCCGAACTCAAGAAGGCCACTCCCGATGCCGCCAAAGTGAAGGAACTCACCGAAGCCATCCGCACCACCACCGAAAAGCTCCAGAGTCAGGGCGACGAAGAAGCCGTGAAGAGCTACACCTCCAAGGTGAAGGAATACCTCACCACCAACGCAGAGAAAATCAAGAGCGTAGATCCCCAGAGCGTCACCGTGCTCGATGTGGTTAACGCTGCCGCCAACCTTCCCCAGAGCGTGAAGAACGCTGCCGAGAGCGGCGTAGACGCCGTGAAGGCCGATGGCGAAGCCGCCAAAAACGCTGCCGCCTCAGCAGGAAAGGCTGCCGTAAACGCTGCCGAAAACACTGCCAAAGCAGCAGCTTCGAAAGCCGTTTCCGATGCACAGGCCAAGAAAGACGAAGCCGTGAAGAAAGCCAACGACAAGGCCAACGAAGCCGTACAGAAAGGCGCACAGAAAGCTTCCGACGCCATCTCCAAAGGTCTCGGCAAAGCACTCGGCAACTAAGCATCACTGATGCTTCTACACACTTCGGCCTCACGGAGGCTTCTGCGTGGCTGACAGCTGCGCAAAAGCCTCTGTGAGGCCACATTTGCATATTCGCACATTAAAAAATGCTCCTCTTCCAACGCAGTCTCAATTGGCTTTGTCGTTTCCGCCACCGCTGTGGCTACGGCATACATTCCCCTTTCGCCTTCAACTTCGTGACCGGCGTAGTCTATGAGAAAGGAGAATACTACGCCTACGCCCAACTGGAAAAACATCACGCACACCGCAGCCCCTCGTTGCGGCGCAAAGACCTGCGTCTGCTCTTCCGTCTCGCAAACTACCAACGGCCCACACACGCCCTGCTCTTCGGCATCTCCACCAACGATCCGCTCCTTCCCTATCTGCAAGCCGGAAGCCGCCACACACAATGGCACACACACACCGACAACTCCGCCCCCTCGGCTGTTGACATGATTGTAGCCGATGCCACCTGGCCCGAAGCCACCGACCTCCTGCTCTCCCATCTCGCTGAAGGCGGTATGCTCGTAGTCGTCAACCTTAGGAAAAACCGCCAACGCCAAGCGTGGAAACGCCTCCTCTCTCACCCCAACAGCACCATAGCCTTCGACCTCCGCGACTTCGGCATCGTGTTCCACCGTCCCGACTTCAACCGCCAACACTACAAAGTCTGCTACTTCTAAGATAGGCTGCGGTTCGGCAAAGTAGTGCAAGGTGAGATAGGCTGCGGTTCGGCAAAGAAAAAATAAAACTGTCGTTTTCTTTTTTCTTTGCTCTCACCTTGCACTATCTTTGCACACAATATGAGTCTGACATCAATTATACGCCCTCTCTTCAACGGACGACTCCGCGCCATTGAGCGCTACGGCACACAAGCCGAAGACATACAACGCAACGTGCTCAAAAAGCTCGTCAGCAAAGCCGCCAACACCGAATGGGGCAAAGCACACCACTACGACAACATCCGCTCCTACGAAGATTTTGCCGCAAACGTACCCGTGAGCACCTACGAAGAGCTCAAGGGACACATAGACCGTATGCGACACGGAGCAGAAAACATACTCTGGCCCGGACGCGTACGCTGGTACGCCAAGTCGTCCGGAACAACCAACGACAAAAGCAAGTTCATTCCCGTCAGCCGCGACGGACTCCACGACACACACTACGCTGGAGGCACCGACGCCGTGGCCATCTATTTGGGCAACAACCCCAAGAGCCGACTCTTCGACGGCAAAGCACTCATCCTCGGCGGAAGTCATGCACCCAACTACAACCTCCCCGGATCGCTCGTGGGCGACCTCAGCGCCATACTCATCGAAAACATCAATCCCCTCGTCAACCTCGTACGCATTCCCAGCAAGCAAACCGCACTCATCCCCGACTTCGAGGAGAAGCGCGACCGCATTGCCGAGATGGCCATACACAAACACGTCACCAACATCTCCGGCGTACCCTCGTGGATGATGGCCGTCATACACCGCATGCTCGAAATATCCGGAAAAAACTACCTCGACGAAATATGGCCCGACCTTGAAGTCTTCTTCCACGGCGGAGTGGCCTTCACGCCCTATCGCGAGCAATACCACCATCTCATACGGTCCGCCCACATGCACTACGAAGAAACCTACAACGCCTCAGAAGGATTCTTCGGTCTGCAGAACGACCCACTCGACCCCGCCATGCTTCTCATGATAGACTACGGCGTGTTCTACGAATTCATACCCCTCGACCAAGTGGGAATGCCCAATCCCGACGTCGTTCCCCTCTGGGGCGTCGAAACGGGAAAAAACTACGCCATCGTCATCAGCACCACCTGCGGACTCTGGCGCTACCAGATAGGCGACACCGTACGCTTCACGCAAACCAATCCCTACAAATTCGTCATCAGCGGACGCACAAAGAGCTTCATCAATGCCTTCGGCGAAGAACTCATTGTGGACAACGCCGAGAAAGGCCTCGCCGAAGCTTGCCGACAAACCGGAGCCGTGGTCAGCGAATACACCGCAGCACCCGTCTTCATGGACGCCAACGGAAAGTGCCGCCACCAATGGGTCGTGGAGTTCGCCACACCACCAGCCTCCACCGAAGAGTTCGCACGCCTGCTCGACGAAGCCCTCCAACGCATCAACTCCGACTACGAAGCCAAGCGCCACAAAGACATCACCCTCCAACAACTCGAAATAGTCACGGCACGCCCCGGACTCTTCAACGATTGGCTCAAAAGTCGCGGAAAACTCGGCGGACAGCACAAAGTGCCCCGCTTGAGCAACAACCGCACCATCATTGAAGAAATACTGAAGGGTGGTTCTATAAATTAGCTTTGTCAGATTTCGGTGCTATTTTTCGTCCCTTTTGTTTGTGAACGAAGGAGCATAGCGGGCTATGCGACTGAGCGAACAAGCAAAAGGGGCGGAAAAGAGCCCGAAAGATGACAAAACGATAGTCACCCGATTTTGTACATTTGACGGTGGTAATTTATAGAACCACCCTGAAGCTCAACTGAAAATGCAAAGCACCAAGCACTTCCACTTCATAGCGGCACTCATCGCAGCCATCGTCGTGGCAGCAGCAACCCTCGCCTCGTGTGCCAATCCCGGCACAGGACCCGACGGCGGACCCTACGACGAAACACCGCCACGCATCGTCAGCATGTCGCCCGCACTCGGCGACAGCTGCACCAAGGCGCGTAAGGTTACCATCAACTTCGACGAACTCATCAAAGTCGAAAACGCACAGGAGAAAATAATCATCTCACCTCCGCAGATTGAAGCCCCCGAGATAAAAACCTCCGGCAAGCGCATCAGCGTGGAACTCCTCGACTCCCTCAAGCCCAACACCACCTACACCATCGACTTCAGCGACGCCATCGTAGACTCCAACGAAGGCAATCCGCTCGGAAACTTCACCTACTTTTTCTCCACAGGCCAAACGGTCGACACCATGGAAGTGGCAGGCTACGTGCTCGACGCCTCCAACCTCGAACCCATAAAAGGCATACTCGTAGGTCTTCACAGCAACCTCGCCGACTCCGCCTTCACCGCGCTCCCCTTCGACCGCGTGGCACGCACCGACGGCTACGGACACTTCAGCATAAAAGGTGTGGCACGCGGAAAATACCGCATCTATGCCCTCAAGGACATGGACAACGACTTCCGCTACTCGCGCGGCGAAATGCTCGCCTTCAACCACCAGACCATAGAACCCTCGTGCTACGCTGACACGCGCAACGACACCCTCTGGGCCGACACCACACACATCGATTCCATACGCCACATCCCCTTCACCCATTTCACACCCGACGATGTGGTGCTTACCGCATTCACCGAAACCAACACCTCGCGCCAACTCCTCAAAACGCAACGCGAACCCAACTACTTCCGCACCTTCTTCACAGCCCGCTCAAGTCATGTGCCCGAAGTGAAAGGCCTCAACTTCAACGAAACACACGCCTACGTGGAGCAGCGAAGCGCAGGAAACGACACCATCACCTACTGGCTGCGCGACACAGCACTCGTCAATCAAGACACGCTGCGTTGCCTCTACACCTACGAAGCCACCGACGACTCCACCGGCATCAACTCACTGCGCACCGACACGCTCGAATTCATTCCGCGTCTCACCTACGCAAAACGGCAGAAACTCGCCGACGAGGAGCGCGCAAAGTTTGAAAAACAGCGCGACAAGCGTCGTCGGCGCGGCGACTTCAGTCAGGAGTCAATGCCCGCCACGCCTCTCAAGGTGACCTTCAACGTGCCCACAGGCATGGCGCCCGACCGCAACGTGACGTTCGCCCTTGAAGAACCGCCCGCACGCCTCGACACCGCCGGCTTCCACCTCTTCCTCAAAGTGGACTCCACCTACCACGAAGCGCCCTTCCGACTTGAGCGCGACTCCGTAGCTTTCCTCTCCTGGTCGCTGCGAGCCGAATGGAGGCCCGGGCAGGAATATCTCGTCAACGTCGACTCAGCCTGCGTGGAAGGACTTTCGGGAAAAGTCAACGCGGCCTACGATGCACGCCTTACCATAGGCAAGACCGACTCTTTCGGTTCACTCTTCCTGCTCATTCCCGGAGCCGATTCCACAGCCATCGTGCAGGTGCTGCAGAGTGCCGACCACATAGAGCGCCAAGTTCCCGTGCGCAACGGGCGCGCCGACATTTTCTACCTCAAGCCCGGAAAATACTACGTCCGCCTTTTCAACGACCACAACGCAAACGGGCAGTGGGACACCGGATGCTACGCCGAAGACCGGCAGGCCGAAGAAGTATACTACTTCCCGCAAAGTTTCACCATACGGGCCAACTGGGACATAGAACAAACGTGGCACATCAACGAAGTGCCGCTCTACCAGCAAAAGCCGCGCGAACTCGTCAAGCAGAAAGGCGACACCAAGAAGACCATTCAAAACCGCAACGCACAGCGCGAACGCGAAAAGCGAGGCAACTAAGCGACAGCTTCCGCCTTGTCGTAACAAACAGAAACGTGCTCCGTGCAAGTTTTACGGCTTAAATGCATTTACTCTAAAAGCAGCGCCACAGTCACACCACCGCAGTGCGCCTGTGGCGCTTACTATTTATATATGAAGCGACTCACGCTCCTGCAGCTTTCCAACAAACAACAGTTACGCTCATGAAAAAACTGCTTTTCCCGCTATTCCTTCTCGCCACCCTTGCCTTCCTACTTCCGCAAGGCCTCAAGGCCCAGTGTTCCTCCAACAATACCGCATTCCAAAGCGGCGAAACACTCGTCTACGACCTCTATTTCAACTGGAAATTCGTGTGGGCGAAAGTAGGTTCAGCCTCCATGAATACCACACAGACCACCTACGGCGGACAGCCTGCGCTGCGTTCCTACCTCATCACGCGAGGATCAAAGCGCGCCGACAAGTTTTTCGTCATGCGCGACACACTCGTCTCCTACATGGGCCTCAATCTCGTGCCCAAATACTACACCAAGAAAGCTCTTGAAGGCGGAACCTACCGCAAGAGCGAAGCCTGGTACTCCTACGGCAACGGAAAGTGCAAAGTGCGCACACGCTACCGCCGCGACCAATACGAACCCAAGACCAACGTTCACGAAAGCCAGTCGTGTGCCTTCGACATGGTCAGCATGCTGCAGCGAGCACGCTCCTTCAACGCAGACGGCATGAAAGTGGGCCACCGCATCAACTTCCTCATGGTCGACGGAAACAGCTGCGAGTGGAAAACCATCGTCTACCGAGGAAAGAAAAAGTTCAAGATGGAAAACCAGCCCACCACCTACCGCTGCCTCGTGTTCTCCTTCCTCGAAAAAGAAGACGGAAAGGAAAAGGAAATCGTCACGTTCTACATCACCGACGACAAAAACCACCTCCCCGTACGTCTAGACATGAATCTAAACTTCGGCACAGCCAAAGCCTTCCTCACCGGAGCACGCGGACTGCGCAATCCTCAAACGGCAAAAATAAAATGAGCAAAAGCCTACGCCTCGTCATCGACGACAAAATACCCTTCATGCACGGCTTTGCAGAACGCCTTGGCGAAGTGCGCTATCTGCCGGGAGCTGCCATCACGGCCGCCGATGTGCGCAATGCCGACGCCCTCATTGTACGCACCCGCACCCGCTGCGACCGCACCCTCCTCGAAGGCTCCAGCGTGAAGTTCATAGCCACAGCTACCATTGGCTACGACCACATCGATACCAACTATCTGCAACAAGCCGGCATAGCCTGGGCCAACTGTCCGGGCTGTAATGCCCGCAGTGTGGCGCAATATGTGGAGAGTGCCCTCTTGCAACTCGCCGCCCACGGCTGTTGGGACAACAGTTGCCCGCCGCTCAACGCACAGCTGCCCCTTACTGAAGGCACACTCGACCGTAGCGTCTTTTCCCGCCTAACGCTCGGCATAGTCGGCGTAGGGCATGTAGGCACCGAAGTGTGGCACATGGCCCAGCGCCTCGGCTTCCGCCACATTGTGCTCTGCGATCCGCCGCGCGCCGAACGCGAAGGTGCGGCTTTCGCCTCTGCCACCCTCTGCGAAGTGGCGCGCACGTGCGACATCATCACCTTTCACACGCCGCTTACACGCGCTCCGCACCCCCACGCCACGTTCCACACGGCCGACAAAGCGTTTTTCGAACAACTGCGACCGAGTTGCGTCGTCGTCAACACGTCGCGCGGCGAAGTGGTCTGCAACGATGCTCTCCGCGAAGCCTTGGCCACAAAAAGGCTGCGTGCAGCGGTGGTAGACACGTGGGAAAACGAGCCAGGCATAGACCGCCGCTTGCTGGACCTCGCCTTCCTCGCCACGCCCCACATAGCCGGCTACAGCGCCGACGGAAAGGCTAACGGCACACGCATGTCGTTGCAACACGTGGCACGATTCTTCGGACTCGATGCTTCTCAGTTCGATGCCGTAGAAGCTCCGTCGCTCCCCGCAGGCTTCGAGTACGACGAAATGCTCCGCAACGGACGTTTCGTTCCCGAACTTCGCCTCTACGACCCCTCGCGCGACTCGCGCAACCTCAAGTCGGCCCCCGAAACTTTCGAGGCGCTTCGCGGAAACTATCCGCTGCGGCGCGAAAAGGACTGCACTTCGCGTGCCTAAAAAACTTATTTCATCATGATTTACACCAAAAAAGGCGACAGCGGAGAAACCGATCTGGCAAACGGAAAACGCGTCCCGAAAACCGACACTGCCATTGAAGCCCTTGGCGTTCTTGACGAATTGAATGCCCATTTGGGACTCCTCCTTGCTGAATTGCCCTACAAATGGGACGACGATACGCGGGGCGAACGCTACGTGATTGAAACGGCTCAGCGCAAACTCTTTCACATCGGCGCAAAAGTGGCAGGCGCAGACGTTGCCCAGGGGCTTCCCGGCGCCGTTGACGTTTGTACACTCGAAGCCGCCATCGACAACATAGAGCGGCAACTCGGTGCTGCCTTCAACGGATTTGTCCTTCCCGGCGGTTGTCTGCCTGCCGCCCAATGCCACGTGGCACGCACCGTGTGTCGGCGAGCAGAAATACTGCTCCTCCGTGCTGGCGCAAAGGAATGGGAAAATACCGACTACAACCTCCCTTACCTCAACCGTTTGTCCGATTTTCTCTATGCTTTCGCTAAGAAAATCAACCATTTGGCAGGCGTAAGCGAAATAAAGTGGTAAAAAGCGTTTGCCGTATAAGGAAAAAACGTATTTTTGCGCCCAAAACAAAAAAGAATGCGGCGGCCCTTGCCGGTCGCCACAGATAAAAGTATAACCCAAATCAACGAACTATGTATTGGACATTGGAACTCGCTTCAAAACTTGAGGATGCACCTTGGCCTGCAAGCAAAGACGAACTCATTGACTACGCCATGCGTTCAGGAGCTCCCATGGAAGTAGTGGAAAACCTTCAGGAACTCGAAGACGAAGGCGAGATTTACGAAACGATAGAAGACGTTTGGCCCGACTATCCCACAAAAGAGGACTTCCTCTTCAACGAGGACGAATATTGATCGCACTGTTCTGAGCCTTTAAGGCTTAAAACATTTAATATAAGCGATATGAGAATTTCCCTGCGAGATTCTCATATCGCTTTTTCGGCTTTTTTACCGCACAAGAACTTGCCAATAATGCCACTTTCGGAGAAAGCTTAGAAATATGCAACCTAAAAGTTGCACGGCTTATTCTGAATATGTATTTTTGCAACAAAGAAACAGATTGTATATGAACTTTGTAAGAGCTATACCAGGATATAATCATCTTTGGGCTGTAAGAAACGAAGCTAAAGAAGCTGATGAGCTGACGCTACTTTTCCGAGAATGGAGTAATGCCAACTACCTGTTGGACTTCTTCTTTGCCAATATAGATGATTTGCGAGGCTTCTTCCATGTTGAGAAAATCAGTGATGCCATTAAAGATACAATGGAAGATGCGAGAGCTCTTGAACGCTTGGTATTAGACTTTCCCTATACTGAACAATTGGATGGATTGTTTCACCCATTAAGTTTGGCAGACAACAGAATACATGAACTTACGCGTGAGAAGGCACGTAACTGGGATAGGGAACGTCATGCAAGTTGGCTCAGAATTTATGCTATCAGAGTAGAACCGAATGTTTATATTGTAACAGGCGGTGCTATAAAGCTCACGGCAACAATGCAAGACAGAGAACATACTCAAATAGAATTGGATAAACTCAATGCTTGTCGCAACTATTTGCAACAGAACGGCATTTTTGATAAAGACAGTTTTGTGGATTTTTTTGAGGAGGATCAATTATGAAAGAGACAACATTAAAATTCCTTGAGAGAAATCTCAGCAACGAGCCTTCTACTTTTGCAGAAGAAGCTAAGTGGAGACAGGACAATGAAGTGTGGCTGAAGTGGTCGCAAGGTATTGCCATGAAGATTATTGACTATATGCAAGAACATAAACTCTCGCGTGCCGACATAGCAGCGCGTCTTGGTTGTTCTCCGCAGTATGTAAGTAAGATTCTTTCTGGACGAACCAACTTCTCATTCAAGAGTATTGCAGAGATTGAGCGATGTCTTGGCATACACTTTATGGAAACTGCTTTCGCGTGAAATAAATAAGAGAAATCCGCAAGGTTTCGAGAGATGTGCATCTTAGCTGTTTTTTTCTATAAGGACAAGGTGCATCTATAGCTTCCTATTTTTGGAACAAACTCGGTGCACGGATTTCATGACCGCCCTTTAATTCCCTTCCGTCTTATGGACAACAATACAGAAAAAAAGTTTCGGCTCAAAGGCCTTCTCACCCTTGCCGGCACACTGATCGCTGCTGTTGCACTGCTGGTCTATTTTCTTCCGCGCGAAACGAAGTTCGGATACGAATTTGAGCAAGGACGCCCCTGGCGCTACAACTCCCTCATTGCCCCTTACGACTTTCCCGTCTACAAGACCACGGCCGAGGTTGAGGCTGAGCGCGACAGTGTGCTGCGCAGTTTTCAGCCCTTCTATGTGGAGAACCCGCAGGTGGAGAACACTGCGCTGAGCAACTTTGCTGGCGACGTGGCCAACGGCAACTACCACGGCGTTCCGTCCGCCTGCTTGCGCCACGTGCAGGCACTGCTGACGAAAGTCTACGCGGCCGGCATCATCGACTCCGAAAAACTTTCGCAGATGGCACAAAGTCGCACCACCGCCATACGCGTGGTGGAAGGCACAGAAGCCAAAACCAAGCAGCTCGGCGAACTCTTCTCCACCCGTTCCGCCTACGAATACATCGTCAACGCCGACACACTCAGTTTCCCGCGCGAAGTGATGGCACGCTGCAACATCAACAAATACCTCGAAGCCAACCTTACGGAGGATGCTGAAAAGACGCGCACCGCCCGCGAGGACATCCTTTCTGCCGTTTCGCCCGCCTCGGGACTCGTGCAGAGCGGACAACGCATTATAGACCGCGGCGAGATTGTCTCGGCCGACCAATACAAAATATTGCAGTCCTTCCAGCGCGAGTATGACGAACGCAACGACTCTACCGACAGCGCACGCCTCGTCATCGTGGGTCAGATTCTCTTTGTGGCAAGCATGCTTCTTTGTTTCGTAGCCTATCTTAAGCTCTTCCGCCGCGAATACCTGGAGTCGCCCCACAGCGTGCTGCTGCTTTCCACGCTCATTGCCATCTTCCCGCTCGTCACCTACCTCATGGTGGACCAGAAGTTCTTCAACGTCTACATTGTGCCCTATGCCATGGTGCCCATCTTCGTGCGCATATTCATGGACTCCCGCACGGCATTCATGGCCATGGTTTGCTCCGTGATGCTCTCGTCGCTCGCACTCCATGCCAACTACGAATTTCTTGTGGTCGAAACGGTGGCAGGCATGACGGCTCTCTGCGCCCTCAAGGAACTCACCGAGCGTGCGCAGCTCCTCAAGGTGGCGCTGCTCGTGGTGCTCACGAGTTGGGCCATCACCTTCGGCTACGACCTCTCGCAGGGGCTCGACATTGCCCATCTCGACCGCTCCGTCTATTTCTACATAGCCGTCAACGGCGTCATTCTGCTCTTTGCCTATCCGTTGCTCTACCTCTTGGAAAAGCTCTTCGGCTTCACCTCCAGCGTGACCCTCGTGGAACTCTGTAATACGAACAACGCCATCATGCGCCGCATGTCGAAAGTGGCACAAGGCACGTTTGTCCACTCCATGCAAGTGGCCAACCTCGCTGCCGAAGTGGCAGACAAAATCGGGGCGAGTCCGCAGCTCGTGCGTACCGGTGCGCTCTATCACGACATTGGCAAAATACTCAATCCCGCATTCTTCACCGAAAACCAAACTGGCACCAATCCCCACGACGAACTTCCCGAAGAGCGTTCGGCGCAGATTATCATCAGCCACGTCACCGAAGGACTCCGCCTGGCCGACAAGTACCATCTGCCCAAAGTCATCCGCGAGTTCATCAGCACCCACCACGGACGTTCTTGCGTGAAGTACTTCTACATTCAGTGGATGAACAAACACCAGGGCGAGAAGCCCGACGAGAAACTCTTCACCTATCCCGGTCCGAACCCCTTCACGCGTGAGCAGGCCATACTCATGATGTGCGACGCCGTGGAAGCTTCTTCGCGTTCGCTCAAGGAATACACCGAAGAGAGCATTCGCGAACTGGTGAACCGCATCATCGACGCACAGGTGGCCGACGGACGTTTTGAGGAATGCCCCATCACGTTCCGCGACATCTCCGACGCCAAGCGTGTGCTCGTGGAAAGCCTCAAGACCATCTACCACACCCGCATTGCCTATCCCGAACTCAAACCCACCACTCAGGGAGCCACCATACAGCCCCGCCGTCCCTACTTCTTCGGCAACGGACGCAAAAGAAAGTAACGGGCAGGGCAACAATACTTCTAACGCAAGAAATGAACACCAACGAAACCATACGCGTGAAAGGCGCCAAGGTGAACAATCTGAAAAATGTGAGCCTCGACATCCCACGCGGAAAATTCATAGTCCTCACCGGCCTCAGCGGTTCCGGCAAGTCGTCGCTCGCTTTCGACACCCTCTACGCCGAAGGCCAACGCCGTTACGTGGAGAGCCTTTCAGCCTATGCGCGACAGTTTCTCGGACGAATGAACAAGCCCGAGTGTGACTACATAAAAGGCTTGCCGCCCGCCATCGCCATAGAGCAGAAAGTCACGAGTCGCAACCCGCGTTCCACCGTAGGCACGAGCACCGAAATCTACGAATATCTCCGCCTCCTCTTTGCCCGCATAGGCCACACCTTCTCGCCCGTGAGCGGACAGGAAGTGAAGCGCCACACCGTGGACGACATTGTTCAGGCCGCACTCCAATACTCCCCCGGCACTCGCTTCACCGTGCTCGCCCCCTTCCACGTGCGTGCCGGCCGCACATGGCGCGAACAGTTCGAAGTGTACATGCAGCAGGGCCTTTCGCGTCTCGACCTCGGAGGCGAAGCCGTGCGCATGGAAGACTTCCTGGCCGCCCATCCCTTTACCGACGCAGCGGCCGACGAGGCCATCCTTCGCGGTGGCCTCCAAGGCGCCTACCTCCTCATAGACCGTCTTGCCGTAAGTCAAGAAAAAGACACCCTCACGCGATTGGCCGACTCCGTCGAAACGGCGCTCTTCGAGGGCAACGGCGAGTGTGCCCTCCGTTTCTATCCCGCTCGCATAGTCCACACCTTCAACACCCGCTTTGAGGCCGACGGCATGACCTTCCGCGAGCCCGACGACCAGATGTTCTCCTTCAACTCCCCCCTCGGTGCGTGTGAGTGTTGCGAAGGCTTCGGCCGCGTGGTGGGCATAGACGAACACCTCGTTGTGCCCGACTCCTCCAAGAGCATCTACGACGGAGCCGTCATGTGTTGGCGCGGAGAGAAGATGGGCATGTGGAAGGACGAATTCATGCGCCGCAACTCCCCCAAAGGTTTCCCCATCTACGAACCCTACTTCAAGCTCACCCGCAAGCAGAAAGACACCCTTTGGCATGGCGACGCGCAGGAGCAGGGCCGCGCCGAAGAAGACCAGGTGACCATCGACGCCTTCTTCCGTATGCTTGAGCGCAACCAGTACAAAATTCAGTACCGCGTGATGCTCGCACGTTATCGTGGAAAGACCGACTGCCCCGTGTGTCACGGTTCGCGCCTCAAGCCCGAAGCCGAATACGTCAAAGTGGGCGGACGCAGCATCACCGAACTCGTGCGCATGCCCGTCAAGGAACTCCTTCCTTTCTTCCTGAACCTCATGCTCTCCGACCACGATGCGGCTGTGGCCAAGCGCCTCCTCACGGAGATTCGCTCGCGCCTGCGCTTCCTTTCCGAAGTGGGACTCGACTACCTCACCCTCGACCGCCTCTCCAATTCCCTTTCGGGCGGCGAGAGCCAGCGCATCAATCTTGCCACTTCGCTCGGCGCCTCGCTCGTAGGTTCGCTCTACATCCTCGACGAACCCAGCATAGGTCTCCACTCGCGCGACACCGACCGCCTCATCCATGTGCTCAAGGAACTGCGCGACCTGGGCAACACCGTCATCGTCGTGGAGCACGACGAGGAAATCATGCGTGCCGCCGACTATCTCATCGACATCGGTCCCGAAGCCGGCCGTCTGGGCGGCGAAGTGGTGTTTCAAGGCACCCTCGCAGAGGCTCAAAACGCAAAGCCCGACAATGCCGACTCCACCTTCCGCTCCCACACGCTCAACTACCTGCTCGGAAAGGAACACATCCCCGTGCCCACTTCGCGTCGCGCATGGAACCGCAGCATACGCCTCATCGGCGCACGCGCCAACAACCTCAAAGGCGTTGATGCCGAGTTTCCGCTCAACGTGATGACCGTGGTAACCGGCGTGAGCGGAAGCGGAAAGTCCACCCTTGTGCGCGACGTCTTCTACCGTGCCCTCAAGCGCATGAAGGACGAAGTGACCGAGCGCCCCGGCGAATTCATCCGCCTCGAGGGCGACATTGATGCCGTCAGCGCAGTGGAGTTTGTGGACCAGAACCCCATAGGCCGCTCCTCGCGTTCCAATCCCGTGACCTACGTGAAGGCTTACGACGAGATACGCAAACTCATGGCCGCCCAGCCCCTTGCGCATCAGATGGACTTCACGCCCGCCTTCTTCTCCTTCAACGCCGATGGCGGACGCTGCGAAGAGTGTAAGGGCGACGGCACGGTGCGTGTGGAGATGCAGTTCATGGCCGACCTCGTGCTGCCCTGCGAAGCCTGTGGCGGCAAACGCTTCAAACGCGAAATTCTCGACGTTGCCTTCCACGGACGCAACATCTACGACATTCTCGAAATGACCGTCAACCAGGCCATAGAGTTCTTCACCGAACACGGACAAACGAAAATCGTGCAGCGCCTGCGTCCGCTTCAGGAGGTAGGCTTGGGCTACATCAAGCTCGGGCAGAGCAGTTCCACGCTCTCTGGTGGAGAAAACCAGCGCGTGAAGCTGGCCTACTATCTCAGTCAGGAAAAGACCGTGCCCACGCTCTTCATCTTCGACGAACCCACCACAGGTCTCCACTTCCACGACATCAACCGTCTGCTCCACGCTTTCAATGCCCTCATCGAACGCGGCCACACGCTCGTCATCATTGAGCACAACATGGACGTGGTGAAGTGTGCCGACCACGTCATCGACCTCGGCCCCGAAGGCGGACGCGAGGGCGGCTACATCGTAGCGGCCGGCACGCCCGAAGCCATCGTGGCGCAGGGTAAAGGCTATACTGCGAAGTATCTCAAAGAAAAGCTTCAGTAATTCGTAAAAACCATTGATACATACGTGTTTACTTGCTGCGAGGCGAGTAAACACGTTTGTTTTTACGCTTAAAAAGCCTTGCTGTTGACAAGCCAAGGGAGCAAAAGCGTCGTTTAAATTATTAAAAAACTTATAGAAATTAGATTTGTGCAAGGTTAGCAAGCAAAATGCCCTATCTTTGCCACAACAACAAAAGCTAAACCGCCATGCGCAAACTCACCGTAGAGGACCTCAACCGCATAGACGTCGACACCTTCCGTCGCGCCGAAAAACTGCCGCTCATCATGGTGCTCGACAACGTGCGTTCGCTCCACAACGTGGGCAGCGTGCTCCGTACGGCCGATGCCTTCCGCATAGAAGCCGTCTACATGTGTGGCATCACCGCCACTCCACCCTCCGTGGAAATCCACAAAACAGCACTCGGGGCGGAAGACTCCGTCAGTTGGCGCTACTTTGCCGACACCCTCGAAGCCGTGCGCCAGCTCCGCGCCGATGGCTACGTGGTGCTCGCCGTAGAGCAGGTGGAAGGCAGCCTCAAGTTGGGGCAGTTCGCCTTCGACCCCTCTCGCCGCTACGCCCTCGTCATGGGCAACGAGGTGAAAGGCGTGCGCCAGGACGTGGTCGACGCTGCCGACCAAGCACTCGAAATTCCACAATACGGCACGAAACACTCCATGAACGTCAGCGTCACCGCCGGCATCGTCATGTGGGAAGTAGACCGCCAGCTCAAAGAAGCCCTCACTCGCTCCTGACAGAACTCACCTTTTCAAGGCCAAGCCGACAGCGCCGCACTTCGCTGCCGGCATACACACACTCGACACACAAAACACTAAACTATACACACAAGCACTTATGAAGTACCGTATGATTGCCCTCGACCTCGACGGCACCCTTACCAACTCCAACAAAGATGTCACTCCCCGTACCCGCGAAACGCTCATCGCGGCCATGGAACAAGGCGCCATTGTGGTGCTCGCCTCGGGTCGCCCCACCTATGGCATTGAACCCGTGGCAGACTGTTTGGAGATGAACCGCCGCGGCGGTTACGTGCTTTCTTACAACGGTGGAAAAATCGTGGACTGGCGCACCAAAGAAGAACTCTACGCCAAGCACCTTCCCCACGACGTGCTTCCGCTCATCCACAACTACGCCCGCACACACGGCCACGCCCTCGTTGGCTACAGCGGACTCGACCTGCTCACCGAGATGCCCGACGACCCCTACGTGGCCGAAGAAGCGCGCATCAACCGCATGAACATCCGTCGCGTGGAAAATCTTCTCGAGGCTCTTCCCAGCGAACCTACCAAACTTCTCATGACGGGCGAACCCACGCTTATGCTTAAAGCCGAAGAAGAACTCCTCGACATCGTGGGCGACCGCATGGACCTCTTCCGCTCTGCTCCTTTCTTCCTCGAACTCGTGCCGAAGGGCATCGACAAAGCGCTCTCGCTCCAGCGTCTCCTCTCGCAGCTCCGTCTCACGCAGCGCGACCTCATAGCTTTCGGCGACGGCTACAACGACCTCTCCATGATCCGCTTTGCCGGCATGGGCGTAGCCATGGGCAATGCCGCAGCCGAAGTGCGTGCGGCCGCCAACCACATCACCGCTTCAAACGACGAAGACGGCGTGGCACAAGCACTCGCCGTCTTGCAGTAAGCCGTCACCGTCACGGACGGTTTTGCGTACCGCTTATACGCGCGCGCGTATACACCAAAGTTTCTACAACTTGCTGTCACCCGTCACCGTCACGGACGGTTTTGCGTGCTGCGCCGCATATGAGTGTGTAGCGCATGGGGGTCACGTCTCCGACGTGACAGCTCTACACGGCCCCGTGGTGACAGGTGACAGCAACTTGCACAAACTGCGGTATAACGCGTGTACGCATACGCGCGAGGCAGAATGTATGCCCCAAAAGACCCCAAAAGAAGAACTCTAAAGGTTTTCAAATTTTGGGCAGCGAGCCCAACGTGTTGGGCCCGCAGATAATTCTGAATTGCTGCCACGAAGTTTTTACTACAAAGGTATTAATTAACTTAAGTTTCGGATTTAGAAAAGAACTTGGATTTATGCGGTAATCTGGCTGTAGGCCAGACATGTATCCAGCCCACGGTGTCAACC
>CAVALA010000021.1:0-44066 GCA_963589615.1 Prevotellamassilia timonensis | reverse complement strand
TGCGTCCATTTACAAAGATTTCTCCGGCATCGTTCAACGTGACACCGGGAAGTTGGCGAATCAAGTCATCAAGTCTTGAACCATCGGGAAGTTTGAAGGCAGTAGCGTCGTAAACCAAAGTGTCGCCCTTATAGAACATTTTTAGTTTTGTAGCCACGGCCGTTGCTTCACCTAATTGTTGATAACTAGGTAAACGTTTCAACTTCATTTCTAAAAAAAAGATTCCATTCAAGTCAGGTTTTACTTCAAGTGTATCCAAAATATCGTCATATCCTTTGCATGTGGCTTTTATGAAATAAGTGCGTGCCTCTTTTTTGACATTGAACGTAAAGGATACATTCTTCACTGCATCATACTCGTCTCGTTTTATACTTATAGGTATTGAGTCTATGACCACGGTACTGTCTGCAGCCAAAAGAGAAACTTTAGCTTCAGACAATGGCTTTTTTGCATACCCGTCAGACACAGTCCCGTAAACCGATAGCATTTCTTGTTTTTGCGCTTGCAGTTGAATGGAAAACAAGGCAAAGAATATGCATATTAGATTGAAAAAGAGTCTATACATGATAAATCGTTTAATCGTGTACTTAAAAAATGGGAGCAAAGTAAGCAAAGACTCCTTTGCTCCCGTTTGTCTTAATCTTTTATACAAGTGGGATATGCATACCTTACGTTAACTTCTGCACTAGAATAGGTCACATAGTAAAATCCACATGTACCCTTTTCAAAACCACCCGAAACGCTAACATAGCATTTCTTTCCTTCGGTTGTTGTAGTACACTCACCGATGAGGAACTCGTTTGCGCCTCCTTGAACAAGAGCCATTTGTTCTCTTGAAAGTTCGGCCATACGAGCCACTCTAAAAGGCTTAACCTTTTTCATCGTCGTTTTGTTTTTGGGGTTAAACAATACACTGCTTGTTCCGCGGAGTCGAATCATCTCTCCGCTCCCAATAGCGTAGTGCTTCGGCTATTGCTTTTCTTGTAGATGATTATACTTTACGCTTCGGATTCTTATGGAATTTCCACTGCACGTGAAGCATCCAGTAGTTCGGGATGGTTCGGTGCCAGGTTTCGGTTCGTCCTTGCCCGTTGAGTGTGTAGGTCACATTGCTCAAGTTGTGTAGGATGTCGAATCCCTGAAGTTTGAAGTTTAGCTTTCCCTTGAGGATTGCACGAGAGAGGGAGAGATTCCACACAAAATCGTCCGTGTTCATTTGCTTTTCGTCATATCCTCTTCGGGTGTAAACCTTGAAGTCTGTAGACAAGTAGAGTTTCCAAGGCATCTGCCATTTCAAGTTCACACCGTAAACGTAGTCGGCTGCGTGAACATCGTGAAAATTCTCGCGTTTGGAAGTGGCGTAGCGCCATTCAACTTTAGCACTGGCACCTAGTTGTAGTTTGCCGAAATCGTACGTTCCTTTCAACGTTTCTGAAAGTGTGTGCGTGACTACCGTGGATCGGATGCTTACTGTTTCGTCCTCGGGAAGATAGAGATCTACATTGTGGTTATAGGCATAATCCAATGAATTGCTCAAACTCAGCTGCTTGATCTTTTCAAAAGAGAAACCTAATGTGTTTATCAGGAACAATTTGTATGTACCATTTACACATTCGGGACGATAAGTGTAGACACCGGTTTCGCGGTTATAACTTACCGAGGTGGCAATTTGGTTCTGATAGGTTCGTATTCCCACATGGTTATCAAACTCCGTCCTTATTTTTTTCTTCTTTCCGAAGCTTTTAGAAAAGTCGTGATATAGTCCTTGATAAATCAAGTTTTTGAGGTGAGGGTTACCCAAAGTTATCGCCAAGGGGTTGTAGGTATTGGCCACCGGCACCATTTGCATAATGGATGGCGCATACTGTGTGAAGTGGTAGTAGAAGCGATTATGGAAACTATGCCAATGGTCATATTCTATGTCAAAGTTGTGCAAAGGTGCGGTACGCCTCATTAGCGTGTCAAGTTTCGGTGACGCATAGCGTAAGCGCTGCTGTCGGATATCGGTGAAATATCTCACATTCAGTTTACGCGTATTGTTTTCCTTGCCTACTAAGAATAACCATTTTGTATAGAGCGTATGTGTCCGTTCAAATTCATTGGTGTTTCGGCTGTTGTCGTTGTCTTGAACTTGTCGCAACAGGTCAAGGCTGGAAGGAAGCATGTCAAGTTGGGCTTCCGTTTCGCCCCAACCTGGTATCTGTTCCAATCTGTATTTGGAACTTTCGATAGAAGCGTTTGACTGTGCATATTTATAAGACAATTCCCATTTCACGCGTTTGCTGAAGTTGATGCGGTAAAGCGCCTTTGCTATGTATTGGTATGCACGTGAATCTTCGTCGTTGTAGCGGTGGCGATAATCGTTGTTGCTCGTGCCCTTTATGTAACGCAGCTTGTACTGTGAAAAGTCTTCTCCGCTAGAACGTTTGTAACTGAAGTCAGCATTGATTTCGAGGTCGTCACCATTGGACAGATTGCGTAGAAACAGTGCAGTCTGTTTCGCTTCAAGACTATGTCCTGAGGCCATCCATGCGTTGCTGTTAATGTTCAACGTGTCTGTTCCTATGCTGTCGGGGTGTGCATTGAAACCAGAGGTTAGATAGTCGCCTATACGGTCGAAGTCGGTATAGGTCAAGTTGGTATTCAGGGCGAGATAGAACGGCTTCTTTAATGTGAATACATTGGTTGCAGTAAGGTCAAAACTGTTCGACTTGCTGTAGTTGTAACCTCTGCTGAATGTATTTCCGCTTGAAAGGAAGTATTCCGAAGCGCTACGCTCTTCGTTTTTCTTTTCCATCCAGTTGACAACGGCATTACCTGTTTCGTTCCAACTTTGTTCTTTGTCTTCAATCAAGAGGTCCAGTCCCGCATTGTGGCGTCGTTCAGTGCCAGACGTGTTGTCTGACGGTGTCCATTCTGTGTCCATACCCGGTTTTCGGCTTTCGTTGATGTTGTTGCTTCCTCCGAAAAATGTCAAGCGGGAATAGTCGGTAAAGCGCAATGCAAAAAGCCTGGCCAAATAGCGGTCATGCGTACCTCCTGCCACTTCGGCATTGCCCATATAGCCTGTAGCGTATTCTTTCTTTACGCGTACGTCCATGAGGTAGAGTTTGTTGTCAACATCATGTCCCAAAGCTTGTGAACGCTGTGTGCTTTGCTCGTAGACTTTGAGTTTGTCTACGATATAATAGGGTAGGTTGTCCAACATAATTTTATTGTTGCGCCCGAAGAATTCCTTTCCGTTTAACAACAGCATGTCGAGCTTGCGTCCGTTGATATAGATTTCACCATTGTCTTTGAGGTCTGCACCGGGCAATTGCTTGATTAGTTCGTCAAGCATGGAGCCGTCTGGAAGTTTGAATGCATCAGCGTTGTAGATGAGCGTATCGCCCTTGTGATAGAACTTTACTTTTGTTGCACTGACAACAGCCTCGTTCAGTTGGTTGTCCTTGTCAAAAGAGAAATTCTTTTGCAACATGAAGTCGGGCATCCGAATCTCCGTTTTCCGCCCAATTTTCTTTATTTCATACCAAAAGTCTTCCGTCTTGTATCCATCGCATTCTACGTGGAAACGGAATTTTCCTACTGGCAGAAATGCACGAAATTCATTGCCATGTCTTGGTCTGTTTCCATAAGTAAGAACCCAGCAATGGCCATAAAACTTTCCATTTTCATCATATACACTGACACCAGCATTTCCAAGTCCATATCCAGTAAATTTATTTCTAACGCTTCCTATAAGCGTAATCGTTTTCTCAATTGAATCTTTCTTTTCCTGTCCGAATGTTTTTATAGGGACGAAAAGTAAAAGCGAAAGGCATAAGAATATAATCGTATATAGTTTCATGAGATTTTGCTTGAAGTTTTAATTTGAGTTGGCCATCCTCATTTTCAGAAATGTCGATTGTTTGAACGTTGTTCAAGATTAAACGAACATTTTCTGAAGATGAGGAATGGAAAAAACGCAAGACTCTTTATACAAGGAGTATAATAGAACTTAAAAGATCAAATACGTCATCCTTTATTCTATTATGGATGAGTTGTACTTCATAGTACAGGACTTGATGTGTTGCTACCTATCATACTTTTATGAGATAGGTTGACAATAATAGCTGTAAATAAATCCTTGTGCCTCAATTGTGCTAGAAAATTTACATACGCCTATGTGTATTATCCAATTTTGACTGGATATAGCACAATATTTACCTTCATTTCCGGCTTTGCAGTCGTAGATGGTAAAATCTCCCCCATGAACATTAGCCATAGCTTCACGTGAGAGCGTAGTCATATTCTTCACCGAAAAAGGTTTTAGCTTCTTCATTGTCAAATATGTGTTACGATTAAACAACACACTGCTTCTTCCGCGGATTCGGAACTTCTTTCCGCTCCCAATGGCGTAGTGCTTCGGCCATTGCTTTTCTGGACCATATATAAAATAGTCTTTATCATAGGAATATGAATCTAATCTTATACGAAATAGCGCAAATCGGCAAGTTCGTAGTTGTTGGGTAGCTCGTATCCATTAACCAAAATGGTCGGTGTGGATGCGTAGCCGTTGAGCCTTGCCCACTGCTCGTGATGCTCCATCTCTGCGGTGACTTCAGACGTTGTGGCGTTCACTTCGGGAAAAGCAGCAAAAAAGTCTTCGGCATTGAACTTTCCAGATTCAAACCACCAGTTATAGATGTCTTGAGCTGCAGATATTTCCTTCTGCTGATAGACCGCAACAAGGAAACGGGCACTCTCTTTGAGGCTTTCATTGAAAGAGCAAAAGATGTATTGGATGGAAATGTCTTTTTCCGCAGTTCGTAGCAATTCTTCTACCTTTTGGTGCAATTTCGCACAAGGGTTGCAGTGGGGGTTGCTCAGTATGGTTACCTTGTAAGTAGCTTCAGGGTTCCCAAAGACGATGGAAGAGTCGGAAAGAGACACTTTTACATGACGTTTCTGCTGTAGCAGGCAGTTGAATACGTCAGCATTGGCCTTCAGTGAATGATATTTGCGAGTTGTATCCTGCAGTTTGTCTTGTGCGGAAATGGCATTCATCACCCAATGGACGGCCCAAGCAAATGCTAAAGTCATAGCGGTAACTATAGCCAAATCGACGACGCCTTGTATTATGGTAAAGGAAAGGGGCTTTTGCAAAAATACCATTGCTGCTAATGCATTTAGGCAAAGCAGAATCTGAACTATGACGCAAAGCACGCACCATTGCTTGGCTACGCGTGCTTGGTAGCAGATGCTCCATACGCTGAAAGGAATGGCACACAGAGAGGTAAAAGCCAAGGAGAAAAGAGAAACTGGTAGCACCGATGAGCCGAGAAAATGTGCAAGAAAGTACCCTGTTCCTATTTCGCTCCACGAATAATTTGCGAGTTTCGCACGGTCTGATTCAAGAATCCGGTTGCAGTCCTTTTGGTGGAAGAGCGAACAGATTTTGTCACCGACCTTGCTCTGAATGGAAGCCTGTTTCTGTAAGAGTAAACAGCAGATGAAGACGCCCATGATATCAACAGCAGAGAAGATACAATGCAAAACTGAACGTGGAAGCATGGCATTTGCAAGGAGACCTACACAGCCAATGGCTACAAGGCTGAAAAGCACAAGGCGTTGCGCATTCTCTACAAAAGCCTCCTTTTTATGATTCGTGTAGTCGGGTTCTTTAGCATTGTCAACCGACTCTACGACGAGTGCCACACCATCCCATATTTGCTGAAGTTCGGCGTAGGGCAAAGACGTATGGTTTCCGTCCCAATCGAAGTCGGCGCGTTTGTTTTCCAAGTTGTTCACTACAACAAAGCGTCCGGAAACGTGGAGTATGCAAGGTACTGACAGATCGTCGATAGCTTTGTCTTTGACTTCTACGCCATGCACCGAAATACCATAAGTTTTGCACATTTGCCAAAGCCCAAGCAGATTGTCACGATTGGGGTGCGTTTCGTAAAGTTTGTTTACGAAACGCGTCGTGTAGGGCACGTCAAGTGCATGCAGGAGTTGTTCGAAGATGTTCTTCATGACCTTTGCTGTTTTATTGCTAGGACATTTCGTTTTGGATATAGTTTGCCATTTCTTCCTGTGTTAGGCTACATTCTCGGACGAATTCGCGTCTCATGGCGAGCAATTTGGGATTGGAATCGCTGAAGTCTTGCGGGCTTCGTTTATGGTGCAGATGGTAAAGTGGCTCGTTGGACAACCATCCAGTCTTCAATCCCATTATTTGCGCACGCCGCAAGCGTTCGGCATCTTCCGGTCCCCATCCTTCGTACTTTTCGTTTTCTCCTCCAATGGAAAGATAAACTTTGCGATTCACAATGTACACACCTCCGCAAGCGGGTCTTCCCATGAGCGGAGTGAGGTTCTTTTGTTGAAATGCGGATAGGTCTGGATTTTTGCGGAATCTGGTACTTTGCTCTTCATCCATCAGATCGAATGTGCCGGAATAGGGATACCCCAAGATAACTTGTTCGTTCTCCATTCTCTCCACGGTTTGTGCGACCTGGCATAAGCGGACTATCACATCGGCATCCCAAACAGCAACGTAGCGACTTGTGGCTTGATGCAAAAGAACGTTGATGTATTTGGTGCGGTGAAAAGTGTGGTTGTTGTCTTCAATAAACAAGTATTCGGTATGAGGGTAAGCAGACACGATAGACTTCAGATGCGGCGTTTGGTCAGCTTCAAGCACCAAAATGCGACATCCAAACTGTTGAAGCCATGCCAGCACTGCTTTTAGATTTTCCTTACGGTCATCAGAGTCCATCCTGACTGGCATGACAACTGTGAACTTGGTTTCCATAACGTTAGATTTTAGTGTTAGCCATTCGGACAGCATTTGCCAATATGTCAATATCTTGTGGCGAAAGGTTCTCCACTTCTGTCAGAGCTGGACATTGTACCATTTCGGCCAAAGCTTGTATTCGCGTTATGTAGAATCGCGCTTTTTCCATTTGGCGAATGGTGTATGCCAACTCATTGCCGCAGAACGGTAAATATCCATTCTTCGCAAATTCGCAGAGCCAGTCTACCCAGTATATGAGATATTCTTTGATTTTGTAGATGCGGGCTTCGTCTTTATTTTCGTCTAGATGCGTAGTACGCCACCAAAGATACACGCCAATGCCGGCTGCACCATAGAAATCAGCGTCAATGTCGGGCTGGTTGTGGATGAGCGAAATCATGTAATCGTCCAATACGTAAAGGAAATCGTCCGACAAAGGATTTGTAGAATAGCTTTCTTCTACAAGCTTGCTCATAGCACGACTCATGACTTCGGCAGTAAACGACTGTGTGTATAGTTCGTTCATTGTACGGCTTGCCCGATTGCGCAGTTCCTGGTCGTTAAGGAGTAAATCCATACGTTGTGCTAAATTTTCCACAAACGTTTCTTCTACAAACTCGTCTTCGTCTATGTGTACTCTGAGTTCAGGTATGCCGTTGAGCATTTCGTTCAAACCCGTGGAGTCTGTACCGATGAATGGAATCCCGTGCATCATGAATTCTATGGCTGCATAGCTGCACTGCTCGTGGAAGGACGGAAGCACGGCGAATGCAGTATGCTCATAGAGATGCAACAACTCGTTTTTGTCTATGCGCCCAGTAAACGTGATGTTCTCCCAAATGCCCTTAGCCTGTTTTAGGCATTCGTTGTAGTCGCCGTCGCCGACCATTACGAGTCGTGCTTCGGGATGTTGCGGAACAATTTTTCGAAATGCCTTTACGAGATATTTCACACCTTTAATCTCGTCCAGCCTTCCTACATAAAGTATGGTATTTCGCTGTGGATTAGGATTTGCTGTTTGTACCTTGCCTTGTGTAATCCCGTTGTATACGAGATGCAACTTATCCTTGCTAATGCCATAGTCTTTCTGAAGTAGATTTTGGCAAAAGTCGGAAAGGGTTATTACTTTGTCGGCAAGACGCAGGAACAATCGGCTGGATGCAAAGTCGTGCTTGATGCGCATTTGTTTCTCGTCGGGAGTGTCTGCATGAAGCGCCTCTCTGAAAAGTTTTGTATTGCCTTTCAGTTCAAAACACCAATTGAGATAATGTACGGTGAGGAATATGTGGCTTTGGATGTTCTGGGCTTTGAACGCCAAAGCTAGGGAGTAGTGTTGAAAATAGTTGAAATGAAAAACGCTCTTCTCTGTTTTCTTTAGGAAGGGAAATATAAGGTAGAAAACCGTTCTGCAATAGGCTTCGGTTTCAATATGGGAACTTATGGCAGGGATGGCATAATGTGTAACACCCACATCGTCTACTGTGATGCAGAATTCTTTGTGCTCGGAATAGAGGTCAATGTGGTAGACCTCTATTCCGTGCAGCTTTATGAGCTGTTCCGTTAACTGGCGGACATAGGTGCCAATGCCATAAGAAGCGGCTCTGCTTGCATTGTTTATAATGTAGTAGTTCATACGCCGTTGTTTTTAATGTTGCCAGTAAACAAGTGGTATGCTATGCCTCCGTCAAGCCCCAAGGGCTTGTCTAGGAAGTCGGCTATGTCCCACAGTGGCACCAATAGGTCTGTAGAGAAATCGAGAGATGGTAGAGGCCTTCCTTGGAACTCTTTTTGCAGTAAGTTCTGAAGTTCGTCCAAATAAGCGGAATCAAAAGAAGTTACGTGTTGTTCCGCTGAAAACCTGAGACGAACATAGCTATATAGTCCCAACGCTCCGTTTCGAAACGAGAAGTCGCTCAGTCTTCGCGGATCGTGTTCCATTATTTTTGCATCAATGTCGGCAAGCACGGCGTTTAGGTCACAATCCAAGACCTCGTATTTCTTCAGTAGGGTTATGCCGAATCCTATTCCAGCTAGTCCCCATTCCATACCATACGGAAGGCATTCATTAACACCATCATGGACAGTTTGCAGCAAATCCCAAGCATATTCCTCAAGAGTTTCGTCTTGGCGTTGATGGGCGTGTAGGTACAAAGCCAAGGCTATGCCTGTCTTCCCGTGGTAAAGACTGATGTCCTGTAACTCTAGACATTTCAGCATCAGATGGTTCTTGAGTCGGTCGAGAAGTTCCATGGATAGGCGTTTTTTAGAATTGTACAATTTAAGGTTAGTGTAAATTTAAACTTGAGGTTTGTTAAAGGAGTGAATTGGAGCTGAACTTACTATTTGAGATTGTTAAACTTATATGGCAAAGGTATGAAAAGAATCTTGTCTGGCAAGCAACACTCTTGAATATTCGCAAAAACTTAACAACTTCGGAATTACGAAATGTGAAAAGCTATCGCTTTTGCGGATTCTTGCCAAAATGGTATACAACGTGAAGCATGACGTAGTTGGGTAATGTACGGTTCCATGTGACGGTACGTCCCTGTGCGTTGATGGCATACTGCGTGGATGAAAGTTGGTGCAACAAGTCGAAGGCTTCTATGCTCGCAATGAGTTTGCCTTTAAGGAAAGGCTGGCTGGCAGACGCGTTAATCACAAAGTCGTTGGTGTCGTACGCCTTGCTGCCGTAGCCGTGGCGACAATAAACGTTACCGTCAACCGTCAGCGTGGTTTTTGTGGCGGAAATGGTATAGCGCAGCAGCGCACCATATTGGTAGTCGAAAGCATTGATTGTTGTGAAGCTAGTCAAGTCGCTTTCTGAATGACGCCAACGGAAGTCGCCCGTAGTCCTCGCAGAGAAACTCTTGTGCTGATACTGTAGCCAAATGCCTTCGTGTAGTGAAGTCGTGTTGACTGCGTTGGGGGCGCTTTCCTTCATTCCTGCTTGACGTACATGGTCTACGGCATGGTTGTATGCGGCATCGAAAGTTGTTTGCCACGACCATTGCTGCCGTTTGTCGATAAATCGGGTGAACCCGAATTGTGTTGTTGCTTCGTAAGCACCGCTTACATTTTGAGGTTGGTAAACGTATTGTGAATTGGTGGGGTTGAACACCACTGATTGCGCCACTTGTCTATGAAAGTAGCGGAATTGTCCGTTTATGTGGTATTCTTGGCCTCTGTGCTTGCTTTCCCAATCGGTGAAGCTGATGCGAGCTGTAGAGGAAGATGGTCCTTTGAGAGCAGGATTTCCTAGTTTTACAATTTGAGGCGTAGCGTCGTCCTTGAAGTCAAGCAAATCGAAGATGGAAGCAGCGCCTTGTTCGTAGGTCAATTGAAACTCCAACTTTTCTCCCTTCTTTTGGGTAGGAAGGATTTTGAAGTTGAACGAAGGCATGAATTCGCAAATGGTGCGTTTTTTGTCTTGCGTGCTGTTGTTACGCGTGTACGAAATGCGTTCAGTACAGACAAGAGCCGAAATGTTTAATTTCCAAGAGATGTACTCGAGCTTCATGTGTTCGCCAGGTATCTCCTTGCGCCATTTGAGTGTAAGGGTTGGTGCATTGACATATTTTTTGTAATGGCTTGTATAGGAGTTTCCTTGGTCGGCAACGGCGAGTGCGGCGTCAAGTTGTGAAGGTAAGCAAACTGTGTCGGGGTGAAACAAGTTGTCGCGCTCGTAGGTTGAGGTATATTCATTGCGGTCCTGGATGTCAAGATTCAAGTTTTTGCTGAAGTCGCAATTGTATAGAAGATGTATATTGCCGAGTGTTTTGCGGTTGAAAAAGTCGTTGGTGTTAAACTGTGAAGTCGTTGACGGATTGACGAATTGTTCAGTGGTGAATTCGCGGGCTGTTCCGTTTTTGTTCGTGCTGTGTTTGACAGCATAGAAAACAGCAAACGGACTCAAAAAGTTGTCTGCGCGTGGCGAAAGGAAACCGCCAACGTTCAGGCGGAATGAATGGCCGTCGTTGTAGTTGGTGCTGCGAAGGCGTGTGCTGATGTTGTTCAGGTAGTCTTCTGACATAGCTTCTGTGTTTCCTTTGTATTTATTGTATTCAACTTCAATCGAAAAGTCGGTAAAAACTTTCTGAGGTACGTTCAACTTGAAACTGTTTTTTGCCAGTATTCTGTCTGAACGTGACGTGCCTATCATCCAATACGTTGAATAGGGTGCAATGCCGTCCACGAAGAGTTCCTTGCGTTGTGAGGTTTCAGAATAGTCTTTAGATCTCAGAAAATCGAACATGAAGTTTTCCTTAATGTATCCGTCCTTTGACTGGTAGTCAACTTCTCCGGCCACGCTTTTTGTCGTAAGCAAAGAGCGCGGCATCTTCTCTGGTTTCCAGCTGTTGGATTCTCCGATGTGTCGTTTTTCATTTACATTGTTTGCGTTGGCAAGCAGGGTGAAGCGGAGTTTGTCGGTATATCCAAGTAGAAACAGACGTCCTAACCAGCGGTCACGAGTTCCGCCGGCGGCTTCAATGTTTGCGATGTAACCATTGCGGTATTCGTCTTTAAGATTTACGTCCATGACGTATTTTTTGTCCTCTATTTCGTGACCTACGGCACAGCTTCGGTCGCTTTCCATCTCGTAGACCTTTAAGTTCTTTACGGTGTAGTAGGGTAGATTCTCAAGAAGAACCTTGCTGTTCCCGCCCAGAAAAGAACGCGAACCAAGCAACATTTCGTCCACTTTTCGTCCGTTGACGAAGATTTCACCATCGTCGTTCATCGTAACGCCAGGCATTAGTCGTATCAAGTCGTCTAGCATGGAGCCTTCTGGCATCTTGAAAGCTGTTGCGTCGTAGACCAAGGTGTCGCCCTCGTAAAACATTTTGAGTTTTGTTGCTGTCACTACGGCCTCGCCCATAGTCTTTTCCCTGATGCGTTTGAGCTCTAGCGGGCTATTAAGTCCCCAGGGGTCGTCAATTTCAGCTTTAACGGATAACGTTTGCCAATCATCTTCATAGCCCTTGAGTGAAGCGCGAATAAGGTAAGTCTGCGTTTCTTTCGGAAGCTTGATGATAAAGTCGGAAGATCCCCAGCGTCCATTGTTTTTGTTAAGGTTTACCTTTATTGAGTCCTGCACTACAACACTGTCTGTAGTCAGTAGTGTTATTCTGGTCTGAAGAAGAGGTGTCTTTAAAAAGGCGTCACGAACAGAACCTATTATCAATTGTTGGGAAAACGAGCAGACAAATGAAAGGCTGAGGAGAAGTAATGTAAAAAGGCGATTCATGGTGCTTGGGTGTTTGTTTAAGAAGAGGAATGATGAAAAACTGCGGGACGCTTTTTGTCTTGCTCTTCGCTTATTTGGCAGGATTGTCTTTGGGTAGCGCAAATACATGGGGCGAAGACTCTTTAATCTTATAAAGAAACAAAGAATTTGCCTCCATGTACTTAGCGATAAATATTCCTAATGAGAGTATTGATGACGCTTCTGATAAAAAACACAGAAGGCTGAATCAAAATACGCAAGAGAAGGAATGGCTTTTACACTTTACAGAAAGTGTCGTAATAGAGTACTTCTCCGGTAGAAGAACGGGTCTCCGTGTAATCGCAAACACCATTTTTCCCTTCGTAGATACACTTTTGACCAGCATTTTGCACTGTGCACGATGTGTAGAATCTGTCGTCAACACCGCCAGTGATAAGAGCCATCTGTTCGCGTGAAAGCGAACTCATAGTCTTAACTTTAATGGGCTTTAATCTTTTCATGATTAGAGATAGATTGGTGGTTAAACAATGACACTGCATCTTCCGCAAACGCGTGGTCGGCTCCCAATGGCGTAGTGCTTCGGCCGTTGCATTTATTCAAGTTGTTTCCTGTAGGAATATGCTTTCTTGTAATTTGGATTTTTCTTAAGGAATCACTGGTTTCGTAATCTTCTTGATTGGGTTTGGTATTGTATGAATTTGTGACGTTGGCTTTTTGTGGCTTTTAAGGGTGGTGTAATCTGTATGGTATAACTGATTTGTTAAAATGCGGCCTTAGATAGCGGCTTTTGATTAATACGATTTAAAATGCAAGGGCAAAGATAATGAATTCGTCTTGCATGCCAAGCGTGTGTAAAGAAAACTTCACAAAAAACGTAACAAAGACTTGTTGGCCCAATTGGGCTGAGGTCGGATTCTTGCTGAAGATTGTAACGAGCGCAAAAAATGTGTATCACAAATCTTCTCAGTCTTTCGCCTATCGCGCGCACGTGCGTACACCAAAGTTTGTGCAAACTATCTTCAGTCTTCAGCCAAGTGAATAAAGAACGAGGTGGAGAATGCAGCCTTTATAATAGGCACAAAAGCGGTTTCCATTGAAGAAACATTTTTACGGCTGAAGGCTGAAGATAGTTTGCACAAACTTTGGTGTATGGGCGCGTGTAATAGAATTAAGCCCGAATTTATGTCTGTTATGTTATGATTTCGTGCCTCTCAAATTCCAAGGCACGGTGTGGAAATTCCAAGGCATGGTGTAGAAAATCCAAGGCATGGTGTGATGCCTTCTTATGCATCCCGTAAAAAATATATTGCAGCTTGTTTGAATTATCTACGGGCCCAACACGTTGGGCCCGTAGATAGTGGGAGGTTTGATCTTTATTTTTTTTGTAAGCTAGCTGCGTACGATTGCTTGTTGGGACTTTCGTATATTTCGCAGCCGGTTATTCTATTTCACGGTTGATGTGTAGGGTTAAGTCTGCGTGTTTGAGTACT
The DNA here is from genome assembly GCA_963589615.1 of Prevotellamassilia timonensis. GTDB lineage: Bacteria > Bacteroidota > Bacteroidia > Bacteroidales > Bacteroidaceae > Alloprevotella > Alloprevotella timonensis_A. The sequence continues at coordinate 30,574 of CAVALA010000021.1, read as the reverse complement.
TCTGCTCGGTGTGTGATGAAAATGACCGTTCGGGTCGGGTAGGCTAGAGAGATGTTGTTGAGTACGCGTTTTTCTGTTTCGCTGTCGAGTGCTGAGGTCGCTTCATCAAAGACCATAATACGGCCTTGGGAGAGTAAGGCGCGCGCGATGGCTATTCTTTGCGCTTGGCCTTCCGACAGTCCGTCGCCGGCTTCTCCGCATGGTGTGTCAAGGCCGTTGGGGCTTTCTTTTACGAATGTGGCTTCAGCAAGGTTGAGCACCTCAAGCATATCTTCCTCCGTTGCATGGGGGTTTCCAAGCAATAGGTTGGAGCGTATAGTTCCGGAAAAGAGAGTGTTGCCTTGCGGAACGTAACTGAAATGTTTTCGCAGCGAGGGGGTGATGTCGTGGATGGATTGGGAAGACGTTAGTTTTATGCTTCCTTTTTGCGGGTGAATGAGTGCGAAGGTGAGTTTGATGAGAGTTGTCTTTCCTGCACCAGTTTCGCCAACAATTGCAGTCGTTTTTCCGGCGGGAAAGTTGAAGGAAAAGTCGTTTAGGATATGTCGCTTTCCGTTGGGGTAGGCGAAGCTTACGTGGTCAAAACAGATGCCTAGCGGGCCTTCGGGCACACTTTCTTCGCTTTCGCTTTCTTGGGGTATGGCATCAAGTTCCATAAGACGTTCTGTGGCTGTGAAAGCTTTGATGAATACGGGAACGAACCGTGCCAATGTTCGAACAGGGGTCTGTATCTGTCCTACAAGTTGGATGAATGCCAACATGGCACCATAAGTTATGGCTCCTTTCTCCAAGTTTATGGCTCCCCAGATGAACGTGATGAGAAAACCGAGCCCGAAGCCAAAGTTTGTAATGCCGAGTGAAATCGTGGAGTAGCGTGTGCGGTGGAGCACTCGTTGGTGTAGTGTTTGCTGCTGTGTAAAAAGATGTTGGGCGAAGTGGGCTGTTCGCATCAGTGTTTTTACCACCATGGCATGGAGGAGCGTTTCTTGGATAGTGGACTGAATGTGGCTTTCGTCTTCGCGGATGTCGTGAGTCAGTGCGCGCATTTTGCGCATATAGAGTTTGCTGGCCAAAAGGAAGAATGGCACAACGAGAACTACTACGCAGGCTAGTGTGGAGTCCATGTAGAAAAGGAACAGAAAGGCACCGACGAACTGCACCAATGTTGTGACGAGTGAGGGAATGTCTTCTGTGACGAAGCCTACGACGTCGGCTACATCGGTTTCCATTCGGTTGGTGAGATTTCCCGTGTGGTAGGCGCGTAGGCTCTCCCAGTCGCCATTGAGCAGACGCTTGAAAATGTGACGTTGCATCGCGTTGCGCGCTTTAACTCCAAGAATGGAACGGATCCAACGCAGTGCAAGGGTAAGGGCTATGCGCAGAAGCATGATTCCGCCCATCATCATGAACCCTTCGGACAGGCTAAAGGTGCTGTTATGATGGGTGGCCACGTCAATAACCACTTTTGTGGCGGCAACAAAGGCAAGGTCGAGCAACACGAGGGCAACGCCTGCCAAGGTGTTGAGCGTTGTCTGCATGCGGTTACCTTTGAGGAGGTGGAGAAGATATTTTGCAATGGCGGAAATAGGACGTGTCAAGTGGCTTTGAGGTTTGGTTGGGTGGTTATTTGATATGTGCCTTTCTTCTGTAGGTGGGTCTATTCTCTCTTGTCGGCACCCCACATGAGTTTGTCGCGCAGCGTTTCGAAAAAGTCCTTATGTTCAATTTTGACAACGTGTATGGTGTGCGGTGCGCGTCGGATGGTGATTTTCGTATCTTCCGGCAGGCTTTCGCTGCGTCCGTCTAAAGCCAAAAGGAAATTGTGGCTCCGGCTACGTATGTATAGTTCTATGACCACATCGTCACGTACAACAACAGGACGTACCGAAAGGCTGTGTGGAGCTACAGGCGACAGGCAGAACGTTCCGCTTTGCGGTACGAGAATAGGGCCGCCAACGCTCAGCGAGTAGCCGGTCGACCCCGTTGGTGTGCATACAATAAGTCCATCGGCAAGAAATGTGGTGAGGAATTGCCCGTTGATATAGGTGGCCACTTCGATGAGCGAAGAATTGTCGTGCTTGAGCACAGCCACTTCGTTGAGCGCGAATGGACAAGAACGATATGGTTCGCCGAAGGTTTCTACTGTGAGTGCTTTTCGCTCTTCGGTGATGAATTGTCCGTGGCATAACGCTTCGAGTGCTTCGTTGATATTTTCTGGAGAAACGTCTGCCAAAAATCCAAGTCGGCCCGTGTTGATTCCCAAAATAGGTATGCGGGAACTTCCTATGATGGCCGACGTGCCTAGGAATGTTCCGTCGCCGCCGATGGATATTGCATAGTCGGCTGTGCACGGTTTTGTACGATCGAATCGGCCACACTGGCTGATGTCGAGCTTGAGTTCTTTACTGATGAACTCGGCAAACAGTTCTTCTATGCTGATGCTCACACCGAGTGCGGTTAGCTTTTCTAGGACGCGAGCAACGTATTGGTTCTTCTTTGTTTGGTAGATGTTGCCGAAGAGCGCTATGTGAAGTTCTTTATAGTTCATGGGTTAATATCTTGTGCACAAACTTGTGCAAGCATGCATTCATATTCTCTCGTATGCTTGTTTGAGATGGTTAATCTATGCGAAAATTGCGGAGCGGGCTTTGGTTTAACTTAAATAAAGATTGTGCCAACGCAGAATGTCGTATTTTTGCACTGCGAAATTGTGAAAGCACCAAAGTTCCGAGAGGAATATTAAAAATTGGCACTTGTGTTAGTGAATATGTGCTTGATTGGCATGTGCTAATCGTTGCACAGGCAAATTTACGTAGATTCACTGTAAAACAAACGGCATGACATGACAAAGTTAAGTGTAAACATCAATAAGATAGCCACTCTGCGAAATGCGCGTGGTGGGGATAATCCAAATGTGCTTCACGTAGCATTGGATTGTGAACGGTTTGGCGCTCAGGGGATAACGGTTCATCCGCGGCCTGATGAACGGCATATTCGCCATTCAGACGTGTACGATTTGAGTCGTTCGCTTCATCAGGAATTCAACATAGAAGGATATCCTTCTGAAGACTTTTGCGAACTTGTGTGCAATGTTCGACCGGCGCAAGTGACGCTTGTACCGGACAGTCCCGAACAGCTCACGTCTAATCATGGATGGGATGTGGTCGCGAACGAGGACTTCTTGACGGATGTGATAGCGCGCTTTCAGAGTTTGGGAATTCGTACGAGTATCTTTATTGACGCCGATCCTGAAATGGCTGAAGCTTCAGTGAAAACCGGAACGAACCGCGTAGAACTTTATACGGAGCCTTACGCTTTTGGGTATATTTCCGATAGAGAAGCTGCAGTGGCACCCTTTGTGACAACTGCAAAGCGCTGTAAGGAACTTGGATTGGGGCTGAATGCCGGTCACGATCTTAGTCTTGTGAACTTGGCTTATTTCCATCAATGCATACCCTGGCTCGACGAAGTTAGCATTGGTCATGCCTTAATCAGCGATGCGCTCTATTTAGGCCTTAAGGATACCATAGCCGCTTACTTGCGCTGTTTGCAAGATTGACAGAGAGACTCTCATAGAAAATATCAACCAAAAACAACATATCCTATTATTATGGTATACATCATGATGGCCGACGGCTTTGAAGAGATTGAAGCTCTCGGTACGATTGACATCTTGCGTCGCTGCAACATTGGTGTGCAGACGCTCAGTGTAACGGGGCGCCGTGTGGTAGAAGGCGCCCATGGCATAGTGGTTAAGTGCGATAGTCTTTTCCGTCGCAATCATATGAACGATGCAGACGCCATTGTTATCCCTGGTGGAATGAAGGGTGCTTTGGCTCTAAAAACCAATCAGGTGCTTCGTCAGGCAATTGCCCAACATGCCGTACGTGGTACTATTCTTGCGGCCATTTGCGCTGGACCTATGGTTCTCGCTAACGCTGGTGTAATTCGCTTGCGTCACGTCACTTGCTACCCCTCGTTAATGTCTGAACTTGGCAACGTAATCTTCCACAAGGATGTACTCGCAGTTCGCCATGACAACATTATCACGGGCGCCGGACCGGCTGCTACTCCCGCCTTTGCCTTTGCCATAGCCGAGTCTCTCGTGTCGCCTACTGTAGTTGCGCAAGTGCGCAAAGACATGCTGTATCCCAGCAACACGGAATTCGATTCCAAAGTGCTTGTTTTCAGAGGAGAAAAGGCTGTAGATCCTATTTCCAGAGTAAGTACCCCCAATGGTGTTGAAGCCTCAGCCCAATTGCAACGCCCTTCTGCGGCTACGATGTTGGGCGGAGCCGACGCCGATGAACTTATTTTCTAGAAAGTAGGGGGATGTTGTAACTTCCCCAATAACTCTTTTTGCCATCAATCCTTTAGCAACAGATATCGTTTACTTGAAGGGCGTGGGGCCGGCAAGGGCAAAGATTCTTGCGGCAGACCTCCATGTACACACGTTTCGAGACTTGTTGTACAATTTCCCTTATAAATACATCGACCGAAGCGTCATCCATAGGGTGCGCGATTTGGTCGATGGTATGCCTTATGTCCTTTTGAAGGGACAGATATTGGGTTGGTGCGTTGAAGGAGAGGGGCGTAGCGAGCGCCTTGTGGCAACGTTTACCGATGGCAGTGGAGTGATAGATTTAGTTTGGTTTCGCGGCATAAAATTCCAGGAACGTACGCTACGCTGTAACCAGACATACATTTTGTTGGGAAAACCCACGTCGTGGAACTTCCGTTTTCAAATAGCACATCCGGAACTCGAACCTGCCGATGCACAGAGCGATGCACCGCTCACTATGCAGCCTCACTACCATACGTCGGAAAGGATGAAGCGTCAAGGCTTTACTTCACATACCATTTCTGAACTGGTGAAGCGCCTATGGCAAGTGTTGAAAGACAAGCCAATTGATGAAACCTTGCCCAACGACTTGATAGTGAAGTTGCAGTTACAACCTTTGGAGAAAGCTCTACATACCATTCACGAACCCGAATCGTCTACAGCATTGCCCCAAGCCGTACGCAGACTTAAGTTTGAAGAACTTTTCTATCTGCAACTTGATATTCTCCGCTACAGTCGAAACAGGAAGATGCAGTGGGAGGGTTATGTATTCCCAAGGGTAGGGCAGAACTTTCTCACGTTTTATGAAAAATGTCTGCCTTTCGAGCTTACTGGCGCCCAAAAGCGTGTGGTTCGTGAAGTAAGGAATGATGTCATTAGCGGACGACAGATGAACCGCTTGGTTCAGGGCGACGTAGGAAGCGGAAAGACCATGGTGGCGCTCCTTTGTTGTCTGCTTGCCGTTGACAACGGCTTTCAGGCCTGCATAATGGCTCCTACCGAAATATTGGCCGAGCAACATTTCAAGTCAATTTGTGAAATGGTTGGCCCATTGAACCTCCAAATCGCCTTGCTCACAGGCAACGTAAAGGGGAAAAAGAGGCGCGAAATCTTACAAGGTGTAGCCGATGGCTCCGTTCACATCTTGGTCGGAACACATGCATTGATAGAACCGAATGTTGCTTTCCTCAATCTCGGTTTCGTAGTTATTGACGAGCAGCATCGCTTTGGCGTGAAACAGCGAGCACGGCTTTGGCAGAAAAATATCCGTCCGCCCCATATTCTCGTGATGACGGCAACTCCTATCCCGCGCACACTAGCCATGACCGTCTATGGTGACCTTGACGTGAGTGTGATTGACGAACTCCCGCCAGGAAGGAAACCCATTCAGACGCTCCACTACAGCCAAAGCGACCGCGCACGACTTTACGGCGGTATGCGTCAGCAACTACAGCAGGGGCGGCAGATTTATGTGGTCTATCCGTTGATTAAGGAAAACGAGAAGATGGACCTCAAGGATCTTCAAACGGGTTATGCTCAACTTGTCGATGAATTTCCGGAATATAAAGTAGGCATCGTTCACGGAAAAATGAAACCAGCCGACAAGGAAACTGCCATGCAAGCTTTTAAAAATGCCGAAACGCAAATTCTCGTTTCTACCACAGTGATAGAAGTGGGCGTGAACGTGCCGAACGCTTCGGTTATGGTCATCGAAAATGCCGAGCGCTTTGGGTTGGCTCAACTCCATCAGCTCCGTGGACGCGTTGGTCGTGGCGACAAACAGTCCTTTTGCATACTCGCTACGCGCAGCAAACTCTCTGAGACTTCGCAAAGGCGTATGCAGATCATGGTAGATAGTACTGACGGCTTTGTCATTGCCGAAGAGGATATGAAACTTCGCGGGCCTGGCGACTTGGAAGGTACTGCGCAGAGCGGTATGCCTTTCGATTTGAAAATTGCCAATGTGGTGAAAGATCAAGATTTGATGCAACTTGCCCGTAGCGAAGCCGCTGCAATTCTCCAAGCTGACCCGCATGAAAATCTTCCGCAGTACCGCGTCGTTTGGTCACATTTGGCTCTACTTAAAAAGCAGCAAGTAAATTTCTCTGCCATTTCATAACTACTATTCTCATAGACTCAAACCATACAAAGCATTCTCATGCCTCAATTCAAGATACACGCTCCGTATGAACCTACGGGCGACCAGCCTGAAGCTATTCGCGAACTCACAGATGGGGCAAGGGATGGTGTGCCCGCGCAAGTGCTGCTCGGTGTGACGGGTTCAGGAAAGACGTTTACTGTGGCAAATGTCATCAAGAACCTAGGCAAACCGACTCTCGTTCTGAGCCACAACAAAACGTTGGCTGCACAACTTTATACAGAGTTCAAAGCTTTCTTCCCCGACAATGCCGTGGAATATTATGTCTCCTATTACGACTACTATCAGCCGGAGGCTTACATTGCTTCAACGGATACCTATATTGAAAAGGACCTTGCAATCAATGAAGACATTGACAAGTTGAGGCTCGCTGCCACTTCCGCTTTGCTCTCGGGCCGTAAGGACGTTATTGTGGTTAGTTCCGTATCCTGTATATACGGCATGGGAAATCCTGCCGCATTTTATGAAAATCTTGTAGAACTCAAATGTGGTAACAAGCTATCGCTCACGCGATTCCTTCAGCGGCTTGTTGACTGTCTCTATACTCGCAACGATGTGGCGCCAAAGGCTGGAAACTTTCGCGTAAAGGGTGATACCGTTGACGTGTTTCTTGCATATGCCGATTCGCTAATACGCGTAACTTTTTGGGACGACGAAATAGATTCCATTGAGGAGATAGACAGTGTTAACGGCATGCGAATTTCTACGTTTGAAGAATATAAGATATATCCTGCAAATTTATTTCTAACCTCAAAAGAAACGCAGGAACAGGCCATCCGCATGATTCAGGATGACCTTGTGGCTCAAGTTGCGTTTTTTGAGGAACAAGGAAAGACGCTTGAGGCGAAGCGACTCAAAGAACGTGTGGAGTACGACATTGAAATGATTCGCGAATTGGGGCATTGTTCAGGAATTGAGAACTATTCCCGCTACTTCGACGGTCGTCAGTCCGGCACACGTCCTTACTGTTTGCTAGATTTCTTCCCCGACGATTTTCTTATTGTCATTGACGAAAGTCATGTCACCATACCGCAAATTAGAGCGATGTATGGCGGAGACCGTTCGCGAAAGGAGTCGCTCGTCAACTACGGATTCCGTTTGCCGGCAGCCATGGACAACCGCCCGCTCCGCTTTGAAGAGTTTCACGAATTAGCCAAGCAGGTCATATACATCAGTGCCACGCCTGCCGACTATGAACTAGCGGAAGCCGGTGGCGTGGTGGTCGACCAGGTAATCCGTCCTACGGGATTGCTCGACCCGCCGATAGAAGTTCGCGATACGGACTATCCCGTCGACGACCTCATGGAGGAAATCAGAAAAAGCGTGGAACGTGAAGAACGTGTGCTAGTCACCACTCTAACCAAACGAATGGCAGAAGAACTTACGGACTATCTCTTGCAATCTGGCATTTCCACGGCCTACATCCACAGCGATGTCGACACCATAGACCGTGTGCAGATAATGGAAGACTTGAGAAAGGGAATGTACAACGTGCTTGTGGGCGTAAACCTTCTTCGCGAAGGTCTCGATTTGCCCGAAGTGGCGCTTGTTGCCATACTCGATGCCGACAAAGAAGGCTTCTTACGTTCAACACGTTCTCTCACACAGACTGCAGGCCGAGCAGCACGTAATGTCAATGGTCGTGTTATCATGTATGCCAAGCAGATTACAGAGTCTATGCAGCAAACGATTGATGAGACCAATCGCCGACGAGAAAAGCAGATGCGCTATAATGAATTGCACCACATCGTGCCACGCCAAATTGTCAAACCGACAGGACTTGGCGCACTCACGTCCTTGCGTGCAAAATCTTCTGACGAAAATTCCAAGGAAAACCTCGTTCGTCCTGCTAGCGCTTATCTCCAATCTTCCGAATCCCGACTATCTTCCGCAATGGCGGCCGAAGAAGCGGCTACATACGAAAAGCGTGCCGACAAGTTGTCGAAACTCTCTTCAAAGGAAACGCTCGAGGCCAAGCGCGAACGTCTGCAAAAGGAAATGAAGGAAGCTGCACAACGCTTTGACTTTATCTTGGCGGCACAATTGCGAGATGAGTTGCTGCAACTTGACAAGCAATGAACTGTGCTTCCGAACGTTGCTCTTAGCTTTTTTGAATAATCTGTAAGCGGCTTATTTGTTTGGGGCAGGTGACAAAATCATGCTTTTGCGTTCAAAAAGCATTAATAAGAAAAGAAAAACGGCTTCAGTTCTTGCATAAAGTTCGTGTTGCCCGTATCTTTGCAATGTTTTTCATGGTATTAGATTTAAGGTTAGTAAAGATTGGTTGTCGGGAGACAATCAATTTTTTTTGTGCTGTAGGCAAAAGTTGTAGATAGATGTACTAACTTTGCCACAAGCATTTTTTTGAAATCCGAGAATTATCTATCAGACTTTTATCATTCTAATACCTCTCTTACGATGAGATATTTTGTTTCTTTGCTTTTGTGTATGCTCCTTTTAGTGGGGTGTACGACAAAATCTAAAAAGTTCGTCATCGGTGTGTCGCAGTGCTCAGACGACATTTGGCGAGACAAACTCAACGACGAACTCCGTACTGCTGGTTATCTAAACGACTCCATAGAGGTTAGACTCGCCTCGTCCAACGACGACAGTCAAAAGCAGATTCAACAAATTAATCAGTTCATTGATGAAAGCGTTGACTTGCTCCTTGTATCTCCCAACGAGCAGAATACCATATCTCCTGCTTTAGACCGCGCTTTCGACAAGGGAATACCTGTAGTCTTGTACGACAGAAAGACGAACTCTAACAAATACACCGCTTATTTTGGGTGTGACAACTATAAAATAGGCCATGCCATGGGGACTTTCATTGCCCAGCGCCTAAAAGGAAAGGGACGCGTTGTGGAAATTCAAGGTCTTGAGGGCTCTTCGCCTGCAGAAGAGCGCCATCGGGGCTTTGTTGATGCCATAAAGGACTATCCGTCCGTACAACTTGTGGCTTCTGAAGCAGGCGACTGGAAAGAAGAAAGCGCACAGAAAGCAATGAAGCGCATTTTGGCCAAAACAAAAGATTTCGACTATGTGTTTGCGCATAACGACCGAATGGCTTGGGGGGCTTATGTCGCAGCACGCCAAGAAGGTGTGCCTAATTCTTATAAATATACGGGCGTTGATGCGATGTCCACTGAAGGCGGCGGTTTAGAACTTGTGCGCGACGGAGTGTTTGAAGCCTCTTATCTTTATCCTACGCAAGGCGATGAAGTGATAAACCTCGTCATGCGCATACTCACGCACAAACCTTTTAATCGCGAGAATTTATTTTCTACTTCCATCGTGACAAAAGATAATGCGGAGCTTACTCTTATGGAAGCAAAAGACGCAGAGCGTCAGAAACGTAACCTCGCCGTTCTACATAATCAGGTTAATCAATACATCTCGGACTATCATGCGCAGAAAGTCGTTCTTATTGCGCTTCTGATAGTTCTAGTTGTCATAATTGCCGCTGTCGTACTCATTTATCGCGGATATGTATTGAAAACACGTATGAACGAGCAAATGGCAAAGAAGAACGATGAGTTGAAACGCCTTAACGAAGAGGTTGTACAGCTTACGGATTCGCGTTTGGTGTTCTTCACCAACATCAGTCATGAACTGCGTACGCCTTTGACGCTCATTGCGGATCCCATAGAGCTTTTGCTCGAAGATGAAAGCATAAAAGGCCGAAGTCGAGAGCTACTTCTCATGGTAAAACGAAACGCGCTTTCTCTTCAACAGCTTGTTGGTACTATTCTTGACTTCAGAAAAATCCAAAATGGGAAGATGCAACTCAAACTCAGCCGTTTCAATATAGTAGAGGCCATAAGCACGTGGACAAACGACTTCCGCCTTACGGCTTCTCGAAAGCACATAGATTTGCAGTGCCATGTAACGGGTCTTACAGAAGATGGGAATGTGGTGGCCGATAAAGAAAAGGTGGCGCGCATTGTGTTCAATTTGCTAAGCAATGCGTTGAAGTACACTCCAGACGGGGGGAGGATTGATGTGATGCTCAACAGCGAGTCCGATGAACGTCTGCGACTTGAAGTGCACGATTCTGGCAAAGGCATCGACTCGGCCGATGCGGCCAAGGTCTTTGAACGTTTCTATCAAGCCAAGGGCTCTTCTTCAGGAACGGGCATTGGACTTGCTTTGGTTAAGTCTTTTGTAGAACTTCACCATGGAACAGTGGCCGTGGAGAGTTCGCCCGGAAATGGTGCTGCGTTTATCGTAATCATGCCACGAATTCAGGTAGGGCTTCTTTCTGACGATGTGACAGAAAACATTCAACCAGATATAGATGAAAGCCAATACGTTTCTGACGAACGGCTCCATGAGGGTAAACTCCAGCAAGTCATAGCAGACAATGCCGACAAACCTACTATTCTTGTTGTGGACGATAACAATGACATCCGGCAATATGAGCGCACGCTGCTTGAAGGCAAATACTTCGTGCTTGAAGCTCGCGACGGAAAGGAAGGTCTTGAAATGGCCAAAAAGGAGATTCCCGACTTGGTCGTTTGCGATGTGATGATGCCCGTAATGGACGGAATGGAGTTTTGTGCAAATTTGAAGTCCACTGTAGCCACAAGTCATATACCCGTAGTTATGCTTACTGCCAAGAATCTTGATGAGCAACGTGTTGAGGGCTATGTACAGGGGGCCGATTCCTACATTACAAAACCATTCAACAGTAAAGTGTTGATGGCAAGAATTGACAATCTCCTTAAGTCGCGTGCGCAACTGCGTAGTCTGTTTATAGCAGATGAGTCCGTCTCTATTGACAACAGTGGCGCTGAGCGAACGGCAGAACTTGCCGACCCCGATAAACTCTTTATGAAAAAGCTCCACGACGTGATCCAAAAGAATTTGGGCAATAGCGATTTTGGTGTTGAAGATGTAGCAAGCGAAATTGGCCTAAGCCGTGTGCAACTTTACCGTAAGGTTAAAGCCATGACGGGCTCGTCGGTGGTTGATATTCTCAGAAAAGCGCGTTTAGCCAAGGCACGCCATCTTCTGCAAACCACCAAATGCAGCATTTCCGAGATAGCCTTTGAAGTAGGTTTTTCTACGCCTTCTTATTTCACAAAATGTTTCAAAGAAGAATACGGCATAAAGCCAGGAGAAGTGGAATGAAATAGCCATCAAAGGAAATATTTCCGTAGCTTCCTATTATGCGCTGCATTGCTAGGCGCAGTTTGCAAAGCATTTACTAAAACGAATCGTTCATTCAATGCAAAAAATGTTGCATGAACGATTCGTTTTATTTTGTGTAACAACGTTTGTTGCTGAACGTCAGCCCCGTCCATACCTTTGCGGCAGAAAATTTCTACAAATCGTACAACTCAAATCGATTCATCATGAAAGCATATTCAAATGCCAGGAAGGCTACACTCGTATTGGCGCTTGCGCTAACGAACATGCCGTTGGTTATGGCACAAGAAGACAACTCTAATGCCAAAGAAGAAGGAAACCGTAACGTAATGCTCAACGCATCCAGCGCGAACGGTCCGCGCGAAATTCAGATAGGACTTCCTTCTGCCGATGTCAACGTACTTGAAAACGGTCTGCCCGTTACGTACGCGACCAATCCGCATACTGTCAACAGCATGTGGCGAGGTGATGCCAGCCTTTCTCATCAAGGACTTCTGAAAATTGCCGAGACTGCCATCACGACAGGCAATATCGGTTATGCCGTTAACTCCTTTACGCAACTCGGTACTGACGGCTTCCACGGCACGCTCAACTATAAGAGCAACCATTTCGGTCTTCAGGAGTTTTCGCTCAATCTCAACGGTAGCCTGCCGAAGGGCTGGTACTATAGCGCCAATATGTATCAGGACTTCGACCCCGGTACGTTCAAGATTAAGTCCACTCCTTATCAGGACCGTACGCAAATCTACAAGGCACTTCTTACGAAGCGCTATGCCAAGGGACGTGGCGAATTTACCGCCATGTACCACTATAGCAACAGTCATCCGGTCTATAACTATGCAACCCAAAGTGCACCCTTCGTCTATGTTGGCGACGGAAGCGTGAAAGAGTACGGCAAGTTCAAACTGGGTACCACTTCTTACCTGCCGACAGACAACAACATGACCTATCGCGACATGCGTACGGGAGAGCTGAAGGAAACCACCCTTTACGATGCTGCCCTCAATCGTTCCAGTGAGGTGATGCTCATGAACTCCTACAAATGGGACAACGGTTGGTTGTGGAAAGCCGTGGTCCGTTACGACCATGCCCGTGGCGCTTGCGTCTATCAGACTCCCATGTCACTCATCGATACGAAGAGCGGTGATGCCGCCTCGACCTATAACTACGTTTACCGCGGTCTTGACGGTGCGGTCACTCCCTACACCGGTCAGTACGTACAGACGCGCATGTCCTGCCTTAATGCGGGCACAATAGACGAAGTGCTCTTTACCTCCGAACTTTCCAAGCGTTTCCGCACTTCTACGCTCCGTCTTGGTTTGAACGAATGGTACTACGACATTGACTATTGCTCAAACACCACGATGTACGACCAAACTGTGCCCGACGATGGTAGCTACGCCAAGCGCGTATACGATGCCAACCTGCGTTCCGACTATTTCTACGACTTCAACAAGAACGCTTCGGAGTACTACAAAGGTCACGAAAACAAACTGGCGTTCTACTTTACCCACGATTGGGACATCTCCCCTAAAGTCAATCTCTACTATGGTGCCCGCCTGGAATGGCAGAAGCTGAAGGGCGAGAATGCCGCAGTTCGCAATGCCGGTGGCAACTTTGTGGGACGCTTTGCCGACTACTACCTTGGCGCTACGGCTGCAGACGGAACACTCATTGCTCCGGCTAAGATGAATTACGACTGGTTCAACTACGACCTTTCGGCAGCGCTCACCTACAAGATAACGAAAAACTTTGGTCTCACTGGCGACTTCACCTACATCGTTCAGCATCCGACCATCTCAACGTTTGCTCCAGCCACGATGCCCAATGTTGACCGCATCTCCGTACCTCTTGGACGTGCAGGTTTCTATTACAACAACTCTTGGCTGAGCCTTACTTCGCTCTTCTCTTACATATCGAAGACGAATAACAACTCCACGCTGAATCTTCAGCACGGAACTGAAATCAAGGCCGCACCGCTCACCTACGACATCCAGACTTGGGGCTGGACCACCGATGCTGTGGTACATCCCTTCAAAGGCTTTGACCTCCATTTCCTCTTTACGTATCAGATGCCGACCTACAAGAAGTACGAAACGTCCATTACGTTCAACGACGGATACGAAGGAAAGATCAACGCAACGGGCAACATCGTGGCAGAAGTGCCCAAGATACTTGTAGAAATAGACCCCAGCTACATGATTACGCCCGACCTCAAGGTGTGGACCTCGTTCCGCTACTTTGGAAAGACTTACGCCAACATCAACGAAGCCTATTACTTCAATGGGCATTGGGAAACCTTCGGCGGTGTGAATTGGCAAGCCAACAAAATGCTTTCTTTGGGCTGCACTGTCGTCAACTTCCTTAACCAGACGGGTGCTAAGGGTAGCATTGCCGGAGCAGAACTCATCACCAAGGAGGAAGCCAAGGGCATCAGCAACCAGCTCATGACGGGTAGCTACCTACGTCCGTTTACAGTAGAGTTTACCGCAACCCTCAAGTTCTGACAAAAGAATATTTACTAGACATCTAACATTACAATACCTTTCACAAACCATAGTTTATCTTATCATGAAACCAAATCTTCTCAAAGTGGCCGCCCTGCTTCTCATGGCATCTGCCACCTCTGCAACCGCACAGAAACTCAACATAACGCAAAGCGGCGACACAACTATAGTCCGTGTACAGCAACCCACACGCTACTTGCTCCTTCCCGTGGAAGAAGAAAAGGATGAGGCCCAAGTGCTTCTCGACACCGGTGCAAAAACCGACACTTGGATGGACGTGCGCCTCTCACGTGGGAAAGTGGATTACTACGTGCCTTTTGCCTTGAAGGGTGAAGGCAGTTCGCAGAGCGAAGCCGTAGTCAAAATTCTCGGTCTGCCCTCAGGCTCTCTCGCCTTGAAGGACGGCATGCTGAAACTCTCCGACGAATGGATTGCTCGCAATACGGACTATTACCGTCCGCTCTACCACCACACGCCTTCCTACGGTTGGATGAACGATGCCAACGGCATGGTCTACAAAGACGGGGAGTATCACCTCTACTTCCAGTACAACCCTTACGGTTCCAAATGGGGCAACATGCACTGGGGACACGCCGTAAGCACCGACCTCAACCATTGGCGCGAATTGCCTCCCGCCATTGCCCGCGATACGATGGGACACATCTTCTCCGGAAGCTCCGTTGTGGACAAGAGCAATACGGCCGGCTATGGTAAGGATGCCATCATAGCCATCTATACGAACAACAGCGTGAACCACGACGAGGTGCAGTGCTTGGCCTACAGCACCGACAACGGACGTACCTTCACTAAGTACGAAGGCAACCCTGTGCTTCGTCCCTTTGACGGACTCAAGGATTTTCGCGACCCGAAAGTCTTTTGGTATGAGCCCAACAAAACTTGGTACATGATCGTCTCGGCCGACAAGGAAATGCGTTTCTACACTTCGCCCAATCTCAAGGATTGGACTTACCAAAGTTCCTTTGGAAAAGGGTGGGGCGCACAGCCTAATCAGTTTGAGTGTCCCGACTTCTTCCCGCTTCCAACCCCCGACGGCAAAGGACAGAAATATGTGATGATTGTGAACATCAATCCGGGTTGTCTCTTTGGTGGAAGTGCCACGGAATACTTCGTTGGCGATTTCGACGGAAAGGAGTTCAAGTGTGACGACGACCCCCATGTAGCCAAATGGCTCGACTTTGGCAAGGATCATTATGCCACAGTTACTTTCTCCAACACCGGCTCACGCGTGGTGGCTCTTCCTTGGATGAGCAACTGGCAGTATGCCAACATCACCCCCATCAAGCAGTACCGCGGTGCGAACGGACTTGCCCGTGAACTCTCCCTCTACGAAAAGGACGGAAAATACTACGTTGCCGCCAATGCCGTTGAGGAAACGAAAGCCATTCGCCGCGACACGAAATCGCTTAGCGTTTCGTCCGTGAAAAAAGAGTGCAATTTGGAGCAGGCACTTGCAGGTACGGAATCTGCTTTTGAATTGGAAATGGACGTGACACCAGGAAAAGCCACAGAAACAGGTTTTGAACTCTACAATGCCAAGGGCGAAAAGGTGAAGGTCTATTTCGACATGAAGAACTCCCGTCTTGTGATGGATCGTTCGGAAAGCGGTTTGACCGATTTCGGCAACTATGCTGTGCTTCACGACATTGAGAAGAACTACAACGAGCACCATCGCGACTCGGCACCTTCCAACGTTCGCAACTGTGTGAACTACAAGAACGACTTTGCCCTCGGCACATGGGCCCCGCTCAACCTCTGCGAAGGAAAGACGTATCACGTGGACGTATTCGTAGATAAGTGCTCTGTTGAAATCTTTGTTGACGGTGGTCGCATAGCCATGACGAATCTTGTGTTTCCCACTGCACCCTACGAGTCGCTCAAGTTCACAACCAACGGCGGCAAAGCTGAGTACAAGAACGTGAAGCTCCACAAGATAGCGCTCTGATTCTCTCTTGAAACCAATAATACAACTCTCTTCTCTCTTCGGATAGTGCCTCAGCTTTGCATGCAAGCTTGGGACGTGTAAGGCGCGGGGCGCTATCCTTTTCCTTCCTAGTCAAACAAGAAAAATATACCCTCTCCATGAAATCACAGAAACTAATACTCATACCGGTGATGCTCTGCTTCTTTGCCATGGGATTCGTTGACCTTGTAGGCATCGCTTCCAACTACGTAAAGGCCGACCTTTCGTTGACCGATTCCGTGGCAAACGTGTTTCCCTCATTGGTGTTCTTCTGGTTCCTCATCTTCTCTGTGCCCACAGGAATGCTGATGAACAAAATTGGCCGCAAACGCACGGTGCTGCTTTCGCTCCTTGTGACGGTAGTTTCGCTTGCTCTCCCCATTTTCGGCGAATCGTTTGCGGTGATGCTCGTGAGCTTCTCCCTCCTCGGCATTGGCAATGCGCTTATGCAGACGTCCCTCAATCCGCTCATCTCTACGGTGATTAAAGGCGGTCATCTGGCTTCAACGCTCACTTTCGGTCAGTTCATTAAAGCCATAGCCTCTTTCCTCGCTCCTTACCTTGCCATGTGGGGTGCAGTAGCCGCCATACCTTCTTTCGGACTCTCTTGGCGTGTGCTCTTTGTCATCTATTTTGTGGTGGGCGTGTTTGCCACCTTGCTGCTCCTTGCCACTCCCATTGAGGAAGAAACTGTGGAACGTTCTTCGTCCGTATGGGACTGTCTGAAGTTGCTCAAGAACCCCATCGTGCTGCTTTCGTTCATTGGCATCATGTGTCACGTGGGCATTGATGTGGGCACTAACACCACAGCACCCAAACTTCTCATGGAACGTCTTGGCTGGACACTCAACGAAGCCGCCTTCGCCACTTCGCTCTACTTCATCTTCCGTACGTTGGGTTGCTTGACCGGTTCCATTATTCTCCGTTATGTGAAGACGCGCACGTTCTTCGTTGTTAGCATCGCGATGATGGCGTTGAGTATGGTCGGCATGTTCTTCGGCCATAGCCAACTCCTCATCTACACTGCCATTGCACTTGTGGGCTACGGAAATTCCAACGTGTTCTCCATGGTGCTCTCGCAAGCACTCCTTTCGCTGCCCGAGCGTCAGAACGAGGTGAGCGGACTGATGATTATGGGACTCTTCGGCGGCACGGTCTTCCCGCTCCTTATGGGATTTGCCAGCGATGCCGTAGGTCAGATAGGTGCTGTGGCAGTGATGGCAGTAGGTGTTGTGTACCTTTTTGCCTATATTCCCCGTGTGAACCACTGATTTTGTAGTAACTTAGCAGACACTTAAATTGAGAACAACAATATGAATCATACAGGAAAAGATTATGTAGTAGGTCTTGGAGAGATTCTCTGGGACGTGTTCCCTACAGGGGCAAAACTCGGAGGCGCACCCGCCAATTTTGCCTTCCATGCCGGCCAGTTTGGCATGAATTCAGTGGCCGTAAGTGCCATAGGCCGTGATGAGCTTGGCGACGAAACGCTTCGGCAACTCGACGAGAAGCAGTTGAACTACGCACTGCCACGCGTAGACTTCCCTACTGGCTCAGTGCAGGTGACGCTCGATGCTGAAGGCGTGCCTACCTACGACATCAAACAGGGTGTGGCGTGGGACAACATACCTTTCACAGATGAAATACGCGAAATTGCGTGCAACTGCCGTGCCGTTTGCTGGGGCTCTCTCGCTCAGCGTAGCGAAGCAAGCCGACAGATGATCTACAATTTCCTCGACGCTACGCCTTCCGACTGTATGCGCATTTTCGACATTAACCTCCGTCAGAACTTCTACACGAAGGAAGTGATCTGTGAAAGTCTTGAGCGCTGCAACGTGTTGAAGATTAACGACGAGGAACTCGTTACTCTCGGACGCCTTTTCGGCTATCCCGGCCTTGACATAGAGAACAAATGCTGGCTTATACTGGGTAAGTACAACTTGGATATGCTCGTCCTCACGTGCGGTGTGAATGGTAGTTACGTCTTCACGCCCGGTAACCGTTCGTTCCAGGAAACACCTAAGGTAGAAGTGGCCGACACCGTAGGGGCCGGCGACTCGTTCACTGGCACTTTTTGTGCTTCAATCATTCGTGGCAAGAGCGTGGCTGAGGCTCATCGTCTTGCAGTAGAGGTCAGTGCGTATGTTTGCACCCAGCATGGTGCCATGCCGCAACTTCCTTCCACGTTCACCGTCTGACTTCTCGACTTCTCACATTTGTAGTTTGAGCCATTTATATGAGAAATGCCGTTCGTCCCAGTTGGGGTGAACGGCATTTTGCGTTTTGGTACTGTGGCGTATGGCGCCCAAAAACAAAAAAACAGAAAGAGAGCAAAGTTCGCTTCTTCCTGAGAGTGGGTAGATTTTCGGATTTAAATCAAGCGCGGGCGCACTGTCCTTGCTGCTTCTTGAGCATGTTAAGCTGGCGGCGAAGATCTTGGCACTTAGTGCCGTTGCCCATGGCTTGATAGCGACTGATGCTATATTCGAGCATCACAATCGCGTCAATTGCGTTGTTTGTCATTTGTGTTGTCGTCTTTTGTGGCCTCCGCGTTTCGGAACCCGTGTTTAGTAAATCTGTTTTTAATACACTGCAAAGTTACGCGCTAGCGGTTACGTAATCCAAACGATGCGGCTAAAAAACGGTTACGCCTCTTGCTTTTTAGCATTTTTCTAATGCTTGTGCCACTTGCTCTTGGCAAAACAAAAGGGTGTATTGCTATTCGTGAGTTTGCAAAATGGAGCATTTTGACTGCGTCAATCGCGAGGATATGTTCGCTTCTTGCCACAAAAAATGTGATGAGGCGGGCAAGTGAACGCTTCGTTTTTCGTTCAAGTTGCGCACTTTTTGTAAGTTTGTAATGCATAAGCGGCTTGGACGGAATTTTAGAAGTGAACACTAGTGCGCCAGCAAGCTGCAAATGTACTATCATTCTACAATCTTACTATCCTTACAAAAATACCGAAGATGAATACCGAACGAATAGAAATTGCTTTTCAAAGCTTTGCAAAAGACGAAGTCCAGGAGGCCGACCGAGCGTTGGTCAATGCGGCTTGTCAAGCTACTTATACGAGCTATGCACCTTACTCCAACTTTAAGGTGGGCGCTGCCGTATTGCTCGACAACGGGGAGATCGTAAAGGGCAGCAATCAGGAGAATGCGGCTTTCGGCGCCGGTACATGTGCCGAGCGTTGTGCGCTCTTCTATGCTCATGCACAGTGGCCCGACAGCAAGGTAGTGGCTATCGCCATCTCTGCACGCGGCGTTACCGACGAATATCTCGCGCAACCCATCTCCCCGTGTGGCGTGTGCCGTCAAGCACTCATCGAAGCGCAAAAACGTGCTGGTGCTCCTGTGCGAGTGATTCTTGTGGGGCGCAACAAAGTGTTTGTGCTCAACTCCGTGAGCGATTTGTTGCCGTTCCAGTTTGACGAGATTGTGTAAACTCGCATAATGCGAATCATTTGTTGATAGGCAATCAGTCCTCAATAGCGTTTCTTTAAACAAAAAATCCCCTGACCGAAGTGTTCTCTTGCAGAACCTTTTCGGTCAGGGGATTTCTTATGTGATTTGAGTTGCTTACTTAATGATGTCAAGGTCTTTGAATACCTTGCTGAGTGCTGCAACAGCACGGTCCACTTGTTCCTTCGTGTGGGTGGCCATAAGGGCTACGCGAACGAGGGTATCCTTCGGAGCGCAAGCGGGCGGGATGACGGGGTTGATGAACACACCTGCATCGAAGGCACGTGCCGTGGCGATGAACGTCTTCTCCGTGTCGCGAACGTAAAGGGGGATAATGGGCGACTCCGTTTCGCCAATCTCAAAGCCGGCTTCCTTGAAGCGCTTGAGCGCATAGCGCGTCACATCCCAAAGCGCTTCGATGCGTTCGGGCTCTTTCTGGATGATGTGGAGTGCTTCCATGGCGCATGCCGTAGCAGCGGGGGTGTTGGAAGCAGAGAAAATGTAAGTACGTGAGTTGTGGCGCAACCAATTGATGATGCTCTCGTCGGCAGCGATGAAACCGCCGATGGAAGCGAGCGACTTGCTGAAGGTACCCATGATGAGGTCCACTTCGTCAGTGAGGCCAAAGTGGTCACACACACCGCGTCCTTGACGGCCGAACACACCGATTCCGTGTGCTTCGTCAACCATGATGGTTGCGTTGTACTTGTGCTTGAGTTTTACAATCTCAGGCAGGTTGGCCAGGTCGCCCTCCATGGAGAATACACCGTCTACCACAATGAGCTTGACGGCTTCGGGAGCACATTTCTGGAGCTGACGTTCGAGGTCGGCCATGTCGTTGTGCTTGTACTTCAGGCAGGTGGAGAACGACAGACGGCGTCCGTCTACGATGGAAGCGTGGTCGCGGTCGTCGCAGATGATGTAGTCCTCGCGGCCTGTGAGGCAGGCAATGACACCAGAGTTTACCGTAAAACCGGTGGAGAAGCAAAGCGCATCTTCCTTGCCCACAAAGTTGGCAAGCTCCTTTTCGAGCTTCACGTGGAGGTCGAGCGTACCATTGAGGAAGCGCGAACCTGCGCAGCCAGAACCATATTTCTTCATGGCTTCAATGCCGGCGTTGATGATGCGTTCGTCGCCCGTGAGGCCGGTGTAGGCATTAGAGCCAAACATGAGGACGTGGTGTCCGCCCATTTCAACTTCTGTGCCTTGCTTGCCTTCAATCTGACGGAAGTAAGGGTAAACTCCCTGGGCAATGTATTGCTGGGGAAGTGTGTACTTTGCTAATCTGTCTTGTAGAATTCCCATATGGATTTTTGTTCAAGGAGTTCCGTCGTCCTTCTGCGGGGAAGGGTGTGGAATGCTCCGTATGGTTTTGTTCGGTTTCAGGGGCAATGCTATTGGTAAAAATGGAACTTTTTGTAGGTCGCACTTTGCCCTGTACAAGTGCAAAGATAGTCATTTAATCTAATTTGTACCTTTGTGTAAAAAAGAAATGCACGTTTTACCCTTGAAGTGTGCCAAAATAGGGTTGAAGTCGCATACTTTTGTCAAAGATTGTTGATTCTTCGCTATTTACTGTTTGGCAAAAATGCGCTTCCCTTGATAAAAAGAGAAATAGGATTTGCTTATATGTTGCGTGTGCGCTTTCTACAAATGAGTTGATGTATTTCCCGTCTGAGAGTCCTCTTTGCTGTATTTTTCTGTACGAATTAAGCGTGAAACTGTAAGGCTCTGAAAATCAATGATGTGCAGTTTCAAAACGAACTCCCCGTTTTGAAACTAAAATTCCAAGCCTTGGAATTTAAATTTCAAGCCTTGGAATTTTAGTTTCAAGCCTTGGAATTTTTGCGGAATGCGGTGCCATTTGCGTTACTCTGCTTTTTGTCGAAAAGCCTTCCTTTTTAAAAAAGAAAAGCTCCCCGCAACAGCGGTTGCCGATGCGGGGAGCAAATAATGTTGAAAGTATGCCGTTTAGGCTTTGGCGTTGAGACTTGCCTTTGCAAGGTATACGATGAGAAGCACGTAGGCGATGAGCGAAACGTACTGAGCCCAAGGCGTGCTGAGATATTCTGCTGAAGCAAAATTAAGTCCGCCGAACTGCATGCCTGCGCTGACTACGCCCATCAATGCACCGCCGGCAATGAAACCTGAGGCAAGGAGTGTGCCCTTTTCGTTGCGTGCCTGGTTGAGCGAAGTGTCTGTGGAACGGCTGTTGACGTACCAGTTGACCAGTCCGCCGATAATAAGCGGAAGGTTAAGCTGAAGCGGGATGAACATGCCGAGTGCGAAAGCGAGGGCGCTTACACCGCAGAACGTAAGCACGATGGAGATGACGGCACCGATGCCGTAGAGCAACCAGGGAGCACCCTGTCCGCTCATAAGCGGTTCGATGACGGCAGCCATGGCACGCGCTTGGGGAGCGGCCATCACGTCGCTGTTGTCGGGAGTGAAGCCATAGGCCTTGTTCAGAATCATGATAACTCCGCCCACAGTGGCTGCTGAAACGAGTATGCCGATGAACTTGAACGTCTCCTGTTTTTGCGGTGTGGAGCCGAGCCAATAGCCTATCTTCAAGTCTGTGATGAACGCACCGGCAGAGGAGAGTGCCGTGCAGACCACACCGCCCATGATGAGTGCGGCAACCATGCCGCCAGTGCCGCTCAGACCTACGCACACCATGATGATGGACGAGAGAATGAGGGTCATGAGGGTCATGCCGCTCACGGGGTTGGAACCGACAATGGCGATGGCGTTGGCGGCAACGGTGGTGAAGAGGAAGGCGATGACTGCCACGATGAGTATGCCGACCACGGTGAAGAGCAAATTGCCGTCCATCACGTCGAAGTAGAAGAAAAGTGCAGTGACAATGATGGTGAGCAGCGAGCCAATGGCAATGATTTTCATGGAAAGGTCCTTCTGAGTGCGCACTTCACTTTCTGCGCTTTGGCCTTTCTTGAAAATTTTTCCTACAAGGCTGAACGCACTGCGGATGACACCCCACGAACGGATTACACCGATGATGCCCGCCATGGCGATGCCGCCGATGCCGATGCTTTTGGCATAGCCGAAGAGTTCTTCAGGACTTGCCGTGCCGGCAAGCAGTTCGGGTGCACCATTGGCGGCTATGTTGAGGTCGGGCCAAACGAGGGCTATGCCCGGGACGATAACCCACCACACGGCTACAGAGCCGAAGCAGATGATGGCCGCATACTTAAGGCCTACGATGTAGCCCATACCCAGGAGCGCAGCGCTGGTGTTCACGCTGAACACGAGTTTTGCTTTGTCGGCAACCATTTCGCCGAGTCCGCAGCATCGTGATGTGAAGTTTTCGCTCCACGCACCGAAGGTGGCTACGGCGAAATCGTAGAGACCGCCCACGATGCCTGCCACGAGAAGGGGCTTGGCCTGGCTTCCGCTCTTTTCGCCCGAAAGGAGCACTTGCGTAGAGGCCGTGGCTTCGGGGAATGGATATTTTCCGTGCATGTCCTTCACAAAGTATTTGCGGAAGGGGATGAGGAAGAGTATGCCGAGCACACCGCCGAGCAGCGAACTGAGGAAGACCTGAAGGAAGTTGACCGTGATGTCGGGAAACTTGTACTGCAGGATGTAGAGTGCGGGGAGTGTGAAGATGGCTCCTGCCACAATCATACCCGAACAGGCACCAATGCTCTGGATGATAACATTTTCGCCGAGGGGGTCTTTGCGGTGGGTGGCACCGCTCACGCCGACGGCGATGATGGTGATGGGGATGGCGGCTTCAAAGACCTGGCCGACCTTCAGACCGAGATAGGCTGTAGCGGCAGAGAAGATGATGGCCATAACGATACCCCACGTGATGCTCCAGCCCGATACCTCGCGGTATTGCTGTTGGGGGCTCATCAGCGGCTCGTATTCTTCGCCGTCTTTGAGCGGACGGAAAGCATTGTCGGGGAGCGACGCACCGCCTTGCACTTGTTTTTCTGTGTCGTTGTTCATAAAAAAGAATAAAGGAAAAAGGTGAAACGTTTCGTTCTTACCATACGTCTACACGCTGCTTTTTGGGTACAAAGAGTTTGTCCTTTGACGTGATGTTGAAGGCTTTGTACCAGGCATCGATGTGGGGTAGGGCAGCGTTGACGCGGAGACGCTGGGGAGAGTGGGGGTCTGTCTTGACAAGGTTACGGAGTGCCTCGTCGCGTACGTTGCCGGCCCAGATGAGTCCGTAGCTGAGGAAGAAGCGCTGTTCGGGTGTGAAGCCGTCTTTCGTAGAGAGCGGGTTCTTCTTCATTGCGTTTTGGAGAGCAAGGAACGATACGTTCAAACCTCCATGGTCGGCAATGTTCTCGCCCAGCGTGAGCGCCCCGTTGCAGTGGAGACCGGGGAGGGCTTCCTGCTTGTCGAAGAAGTCTTTCATCACTTTTGTGCGCTTTTGGAAGTTTGCCTTGTCGGCATCCGTCCACCAGTTGCGGAGGTTGCCGTCTTTGTCGAACTGTGCGCCCTGGTCGTCAAATCCGTGCGTCATCTCGTGGCCGATGACTACGCCGATGGCTCCGTAGTTGCATGCATCGTCGGCTTCAGGATTGAAGAAAGGAGGCTGGAGAATGCCGGCGGGGAAACAGATTTCGTTGGTTGTGGGGTTGTAGTAGGCATTGATGGTCTGGGGTGTCATGAGCCATTCGTTGCGGTCAACCTTTTTGTTTACGTGCTTCTTCGTGTAGTCGTCGCTCAGAAATATGCTTGCGCGGGTGAGGTTCTCGTAGTAAGAGAGACTCTCGTCGATGTCCAAGTCTGTGTAGTCCATCCATTCATCGGGATAGCCTATTTTCACGTAGAACGTGGAGAGCTTTTCGTGGGCTTTCTGCTTTGTTTCGTTGCTCATCCAAGCTTGTTGGTCTATGCGCTGTCCAAGAGCGGTTTGAAGGTTCTTGACGAGTTCAACCATGCGTTTCTTGGAACTCTCGGGGAAGTATTTCTCTACATACATGCGGCCTACGGCCATGCCGAGTACGCTTTGTACAGCGCTGACGGCGCGTTTCCAGCGGGGACGGTCTTGCTCGGCGCCGTCCATAGTGTGGCTGTAGAAGTTGAACGACTCTTCGCGAAAACGGTCGCTGAGTGAGCTGGCAGCATCGTCAACAACCTTGAAGTAGAGATATGCCTTAAGGTCCTCGAGGGAACTCTCGGCGAGTATGCTTTCCACGGCTTTGATGGCTTCGGGCTGGCCTACGTTGATTGAATCAAATGCGGGAACCTTGTTGAGCAGAAATACGGTGCTCCAGTCAATGCCGGGATAGTCGAGGAGCAATTGACGATATGACATCTTGTGGTAGTTTGCGGCATCGTCGCGGAGTTTCACCACGTCGTACGAGGCGGTGGCAAGTTTCGTTTCAATGTCAAGCACGGCCTTCATGCCATTTTTGGCTTGCTCTTCGCTTTGACCGGTCATGGTGAAAAGTTTCTTCACGTATACCTTGTAAGCCTCGCGAATCTTTGTCGTAGCTTCGTCTTGTGCAAGGTAGTAGTCGCGTTCGCCCATGGAGATGCCGCCTTGGTGTACCTGCATAAGGTTCCACTGGGCGTCCATTACGTCGGCAGAGCAGCCGATTCCAAAGAAATTGCTGATGCTGCGTGCATTGAGACGGGCCATTTCGTACTGCACGGCTTTGCGCGAAGTGATGGCCTGAATTTCTTCAAGAATGGGCTTGATGGGAGCGTAGTCTTCCTTGTTACGACGCGTGCTGTCCATGGCGAGACGGTAGAGCGAACCAATCTTCTGCTCGAGCGTGCCATGTTTCTGGTCGTGGCTCGCAAAGTTTTCAATCATCTCGCGAATCTGCTTGTTGTTCTGCTCTTGAAGAGCATTGAACTGTGCGTAACGTGAGAACTCAGGCGTGAGCGGGTGGGATGTGTTCCATCCGCCGGCAGCGTAGCTGAAGAAGTCTGTGCCGGGTTTGGCACTGAGGTCCATGTTGGCCTTGTCGATGCCCGACGTAAGTTCCTGCTGCGCAAAAGCCGACGTGGCGGCTAAAGCCAATGCAGGGAGAAGGTTTTTGATAGTCATATATATATGTGGTGTTTTGTTGTTATAGGTAATATTGTATGGATTGTGCGTCAGTCTTCGAGGGCTTCCATTGCTGTTTCCCATTCGGCTTCGGCCGTCTTGAGTTCGGCTTGTACCTCAGCATAGCGTTCAAACAGTTTTGCGTCCTGTGCACCTTCGGGAGTGGCGAGCTGCGCTTCTATGTCGGCTTTCTTCTGCTCAAGTTCAGCGACGCGTGCTTCGCATTGCTCCACGAGCTTTTCGGCTTTGCGGCGCAATTTGGCCTGTTCCTTCCGCTCTTCATAGGATAGCTTCCCCTCAGAAACGGTGTTTGCATTGGCTTTCGTTTGCGGACCGCTTGCCGATGTTCCTGACACAAGGCGTGTGCTTTGCAGAGCATCGAGCGACTCTATCTCTTTTTTCTTCAGGAAATCGTAGATTCCGCCAATATGTTCGCGCACAAGTCCGCCACCGAATTCGTAGACTTTCGTAACGAGTCCGTCAAGGAAGTCGCGGTCGTGACTGACCACGATTACTGTGCCGTCAAAAGCGAGGATGGCTTCCTTGAGAACGTCCTTCGTGCGCATGTCTAGATGGTTTGTCGGTTCGTCAAGGATGAGCAGATTGACGGGTTCAAGGAGCAACTTTATCATGGCAAGGCGCGAACGTTCGCCTCCGGAGAGTACTTTCACTTTCTTGTCGGAAGCTTCGCCGCCGAACATGAAGGCACCGAGTATGTCGCGTATCTTGAGACGGATGTCACCCTTGGCCACACGGTCAATGGTGTCGAACACGGTGAGCTCGCCATCCAGCATCTGTGCCTGGTTTTGTGCGTAGTAGCCTATCTGCACGTTGTGTCCCACCTTGAGGTGTCCCGTATAGTCAATCTCGTTCATGATGCACTTGACGAGGGTGGATTTGCCCTCGCCGTTTTTACCAACGAAGGCTACTTTCTCGCCTCGTTTGATGGTGAGATTTACGTCGTGGAACACGCAGTGCGGGCCATAGTCCTTGCGGAGGTCTTCGCAGATTACGGGATAATCGCCCGAACGCATACAAGGCGGAAACTTGAGGTGAAGCGAGGCATTGTCTACCTCATCAACTTCTATGGGGACAATTTTTTCAAGTTGCTTGATGCGACTTTGCACTTGTACGGCCTTTGTGGGCTTGTAGCGGAAGCGTTCAATGAAGTCCTTGATGTCGGCTATTTCCTTTTGCTGATTCTCGTAGGCTCGGAGTTGCTGCTCGCGACGCTCGGCTCTCAGAGTGACATATTCGTCGTATTTTACCTTATAGTCCGTAATTTTTCCGCAAGAAATTTCCATCGTGCGGTTTGTCACATTGTTGATGAAAGCGCGGTCGTGACTCACAAGCACTACGGCACTGCTGGAGTGGGAAAGAAACTGTTCAAGCCAACGTATGCTTTCAATGTCGAGGTGGTTGGTGGGTTCGTCAAGCAGGAGCACGTCGGGTTGACGCAAAAGAAGTTTCGCCAATTCTATGCGCATACGCCAACCTCCGGAAAATTCTTTCGTCGGGCGATTGAAGTCGTCGGGGACGAAGCCCAAGCCTTGAAGTGTTTTCTCGAGTTGGGCATGGTAGTTCATGCCGCCCATCATTTGGAAACGCTCGCTTTCGTGGCTGAACTTCTCCACAAGAGCCATGTAATCGGAACTTTCGTAGTCTGTGCGCTGGGCAAGTTCGTTGTTAAGTCGCTCAATGTGTTCCTGCATTTCGCTGATGTGGTCGAAAGCTTTCTCTGCCTCCTCCATCACTGTGTGTTCGTCGCTAAGTACCATCACCTGAGGGAGGTAGCCGATGGTACAGTCGTTCTGTATGGAAACGGTGCCTGTGGTAGGGTGCTGCTCGCCGGAGAGAATTTTTAAGAGCGTTGATTTTCCCGCACCATTCTTGCCTACAAGTGCTACGCGGTCTTTCTTGTTTATAACAAAGGACACGTCCGTAAAAAGCGGGCGTGTACTAAATTCTATGGATAGATGTTCTACAGAAAGCATAGTAAGTTTAGGCTTTCGTTTTATGAAACAATTTAACAGGTTGACGAGTCTGTTTCCCTCGGCGAACAATTGCGCTTTCGGCAAACCGGACTCGTGAACCTGTTTCACAAAGTGGCCTGACGGCCAAAGGTTTTAGTAGCTACGGGCAATGATGACCTTGCAGGTTGCGGGCTTTCCGCTCACCATGTCCGTTCCGGGGTTGGACTGGTCCACACCGAAGGGTACGCAGCGCACTGTTGCTTGTGTTTCGGCCTTAATGCGTGCTTCAGTTTCGGCTGTGCCGTCCCACGGACAGAGGAAGAATCCGCCGTCTTTGATGCGCTCCTTGAACTCTTCGTAGTCGTTGCACTCGAAGGTGTTCTCGTCAAGCATCTTTTTAGCTTTGTTGAAGATGTTTGTCTGAATTTCTTCAAGAAGATTCTTTACGTATTCTTCAATTCCTTCAATGGGGAGCGATTCCTTTTCAAGTGTGTCGCGACGCATGAGTTCAATGGTACCCTTTTCAAGGTCCTTCGGTCCTACAACGAGGCGTACGGGAACACCCTTGAGTTCATAGTCGGCAAACTTGAAGCCGGGACGCTTGTTGTCGGCATTGTCGTACTTCACACGTATGCCCATAGAACGTAGCTTGTCTGCTATAGCGTTGCACTTCGTGTTGAGTGCATCCAGTTCGGCATCACCTTTGTAGATGGGCACGATGACCACCTGAATAGGAGCAAGGTGGGGAGGAAGCACGAGTCCGTTATCGTCGGAGTGGGTCATGATGAGCGCACCCATTAGGCGAGTGCTGACACCCCACGATGTGGCCCAAGCGTACTGAGGCTTGTTGTCTTTGTCTACGAACTGTACATTAAAGGCCTTGCCGAAGTTTTGGCCGAGGAAGTGGCTTGTTCCGCTCTGGAGTGCCTTGCCGTCCTGCATCATGGCTTCAATGGTGTAGGTTTCGAGTGCACCTGCAAAGCGTTCTGTCTCGCTCTTGACACCGCGAACAACGGGTACTGCCATTACTTCTTCTGCAAAGTCGGCATAAACGTGTAGCATCTGCTGTGCACGTGCTTCGGCCTCTTCGCGAGTAGCATGAGCCGTGTGTCCTTCCTGCCAAAGGAACTCGGAGGTACGGAGGAAGATACGTGTGCGCATTTCCCAACGCATCACATTGCACCACTGGTTGCAGAGCAATGGAAGGTCGCGCCAAGAGTGAATCCACTTGCGGTAAGTGTTCCAAATGGTTGTTTCAGAAGTCGGGCGGATAATGAGTTCCTCTTCAAGTTTTGCAGCAGGATCTACCACCACGCCGTCGCCATCAGGATTGGCCTTAAGACGGTAGTGGGTGACCACGGCACATTCTTTTGCAAAACCTTCTACATGCTCAGCCTCTTTGGAAAGGAAACTTTTTGGGATGAGCATGGGGAAATATACATTCTGTACACCGGTTGCTTTGAAGCGTTCGTCGAGTGACTGCTGTATCTTTTCCCAAATGGCATAACCATAGGGTTTGATGACCATGCATCCGCGCACGTCGCTTTGTTCGGCCAAGTCGGCCTTTACAACCAATTCGTTATACCAACGGGAATAATCTTCGCTACGCTTGGTAAGGTTTTTGAGTTCTTTTGCCATTGTTTTGTTTGATGTCTGGTGTAGGCTATGGTGCAAAGGTTTGTTTGTGTATTTTTATCACCTTTACGGCACCATTGTTTGCCTTTTGGCGTAAAACGTGTGTCCAATGCTGCAATTACGCATCCTTTTGCCGTTATTATTATAGGTCGCTACCATAAAGCTTTTGTCCATTTGGGTGCTAGCAGCCTTCGGCTTTAGAAACTTTCGTACAAGTTGTATTATAGAGACACGTTAAGCGTGCAATAAAGTTGTTTTGACCGCAAAAATACAAAAATAATGTCTTAATGTCCGTTCTACATGGTGCTTTTTGTAACTTTGCGCCGTAAACGATGCTCTAAATAAGTAGACCGGCTTACGTACGGATTCTCTGTACATCATATAAGGACTATAACGAAATTTGTTAAACTAATAAATAATAAGAAGAACATGAAGAATTCAAAGTTCGCTGTTTGCGCAATGTCAGCAGCGTTGCTTCTCAGCAGTTGTAACATGACTAATACTGCAAAAGGTGGCCTTATCGGTGGTACCAGCGGTGGTGCACTCGGTGCACTCGTAGGTCAGCTCATTGGCCACGGTAAGGGTGCTGCCATTGGTGCAGCAGTAGGTGCAGCTGTTGGTTCTGGCGCTGGTATTCTCATTGGCAACAAGATGGACAAGGCTAAGAAAGCCGCAGAACTTGCCAACGCTAAGGCAGAAGTTCTTGAAGATGCCAACGGTACGCAGTACGTAAAGGCAACCTTCGACAGCGGTCTTCTCTTCAGTACAGGTACATCCACGCTGAGCGCAGCTGCCCAGGCAGACATCAACAAGTTTATCACCAACCTCAAGGCTGAAGATACCACCTATGAAATGGCTATCGCCGGATTTACCGACAACCAGGGTTGGAAGAACTGCACCACCGAGCAGAGCCAGGCTAAGAACGTGACGCTTTCTCAGCAGCGTGCCGATGCTGTAAAGACTCAGATTGTCAATGCTGGTTATCCTTCAGCTCGTCTCGTATCCGTAAAGGGCTACGGCGAAGAGAACCCCGTTGCTTCCAACACAACTGCTGATGGTCAGAAGCAGAACCGTCGCGTGGAAGTTTATATTCTTCCTAGCAAGGATATGATTTCTGCTGCCAATCAAGAAAGCAGCAAATAATTTGTTCTAAAAACTTGAAGCTATAGCCCATTTCTAGAAGCTTCATTCGAATCCCCAATTAATTGGCTCTAGGCAATAGATGTTGTCTAGAGCTTTTTTGTTATGGTTCGTCCTTACGACTTTGTTCGTAACCATCCGAAACAAGCCGACTCACACCGAACAAAAAAATCTCGCAAAGTTAT
>CAVALA010000020.1:0-44655 GCA_963589615.1 Prevotellamassilia timonensis | reverse complement strand
GTGACAGCAAGATGTACAAACTTCGGTGAAATGCGCGCGTGCGCGCGCACGCGAGGGGGCGGTAGTACCGAAATGTTCGGGTGGGAGAAGATGTGAAGTTCTGTGAATTTTGAGATGGGTGCTCAACGTGTTGAGTTGGGAGGAAATTTTGATTTGAAGGGCTCGTGGAATTTTTGCGTGCTGCGCATTGGGGGTGCTAACGCACCCATAAGCTTCACTAGATTGTGAATGTTTCTGAAGAACTTTCTGCGGGCCCAACGTGTTGGGCTGGGTGGAAAGTTTGATTTGCTGCCTGAAAATCTGAACGGCTTGCGCTCGCTCTGCCAATCTGCTATTTCTTGATTTTTTTCAGGACAGGCCAGATGAAGGGGAAGAGCATGAGGACGACGGCTATGCCGAGGACGGCGCGAAGAATGACGGAGGACTGCATGGAGACGAAGAGTCCGAAAAGGAGGAAAAGGAAAAGAACGACGCACCGGCGGAGGGTGGAACGGTTCATGCGGTAGCCGTAGTGGCGGGAACAGAAGGTGAGGATGAGGGTGAGGTCGAAAAGATTGGCGGCAGAAAGTGCGAGGCCTGCGCCCACGAGGCCCTTCCAAGCGAAACCGCCGATGACGAGGAGACAGAACACCACGTCGTAGACAATTTCGAGGGTCATATAGATTACTGAATCGCCTTTCGACAAGGAGATGTAGGCTACGGGGGTGTAGATGGCTTTGAAATACATATAGCATGCGGCACAAAGCACCATGGGGATGACTTCGAGAAATTCTGCGGTGTAGAGAATCCGTACGATTAAGGGAAGAGAGAGGCAGAAAACGACCAAGAATGGCGCCATAAGTACGACGAGCGTATTGATTTGGCGATTGATGAGTACGTTCATTTCACGCACGTTACCTACTGCGGCGGAAAGGCGAGGAAAATAGTCGGCATCCATTGCCACAAAGATCATTCGTGCATAGCTGACGGTTAGGGTGAGGCCTGCAGAGTAGAGTCCGACTTTTTCGAATCCGCCGGCCATACGGAGTATGCCTGTGCGCACGAGAAGTTCTGCGCCAGAGGTCATAGCGCCCGCCAGGATGTATGCTGTGCCGAGTTTGACCATGGGCATTCCGCTTTTCAAGAAACGCAGACGGAATGGCCCCACGCGATAGGGGTACGTTTGCGAAGCGGCATGCAAATAAAGAATGAAACCTAAGGCTGTGGTGGTGAGGATGACGGGGATGACGCCTTTGAGGGCGAACAGGTAATAGAGTGAGGCGGCTATGACGAGCGTTCCTACGGCATTGGCAACGGATGCCTTTGCGAGTTTTCGCAATTGGCGCACGCCTTTAAGTATGGCCATCTCGCCTCCCATAAGCGTAAGGAAAAGGACGGTGGGTGCAAGCCAGCAGAACTCGGCGAAACGGTTGGGCGTTCCGTGCGCCATCCAACTGATTAGCGGCGAAGCGAGGAGAAAAAGGAACATGCCGAGGAGGGCAGTGGCGAGTACCCAGGTGCGTACAAGGCGTACATGGTGACGGAGCTGGCGAGTGTTTTCGCCTTCAGCGTAGAGTTCGGAAAGTCGCCGGACGGCGCTCATGCCGAGTCCGAAGTTGGTGAGGTTGGCCACGAGGTCGGTGGCGCGTACATAGAGGTCGGCAAGTCCCATTCCTGCTGCGCCGATGAAAAGTGCGGTAAGCTTGTTGCGCACTACTGCAAGCAATACATAGAGGGCCTGTACGCTTCCGAACAGGCCTGTGTACTTGAATATGTGGCGGTAGGAATTGGACATTTATTTGGTCGGAGAGTGAGCCTCAAAGAGACATTCGGTAGACGTTTGTGTCGCGCTCCCCGAAACCAATAATTCTATAAAGATGGTTTGCGGCTTCGCGCTCGGGGCTTGAGGTGAGGTTTAAGCTTTTTGCGCCGAGCAGCTTGGCTTCCTTACGAAGGAAAAGAATGAGTTGGCGTGCGTAACCGCGTCGGCGACAGGTTTCCTCCACTACGACATCTTCCACCCATGCCTTGCAGCCTGTGGGTGAGGCGCACAGGCAGAGCGTGGCCATGCCGCTTATGTAGCCTTGGTCGTCACGAAGGATAGCGAGGCGCGTAGCGGGATTTGTCACGAGTTCGCCCAAAATTTTCGGAGTGAGCGGACGTGCCCGCCGACTAAGTTGCGGAAGGAGGTGGTTGACGGCCTCAAGAATTTCGTCGGAGGGTTCTTTGGCAAAAGTTATCGCACCTTGGTTCAGTTCGTCGAGCAAATCCAAAATGGTTTTTCCAAGAACAGGATGTACTAGCACGGGAGCTATTTCGAAAAGTGGCTCGAGCACGAAACGACGTTCGTGGAGATGGGGATGGGGAAGGGTGAGCGCAGCGCTTTCAAAGGGAGTGGAGTATTCGCCGGCGTAGAGAAGGAGGTCGATGTCGATGATGCGGTCGGTGTATTGTCCATTGACGCTTTTGTGCGTACGTCCCATTTCGCGTTCTATCTCTTGCGTTGCGGCAAGGGCATCGAGCGGCGAGAGGGCGGTTTGGACCGCCACTGCGGCATTGAAGAACGCATTTGGGGAGGAGAAGCCCCACGGCTCGGTTTCGAATACGCCCGAATATGCCACAACCTTTCCCACGCGTTGGCCGATGAGTTCCAAAGCGCGGGAAAGGTTGTGGGTTTTGTCTCCTAAATTTGTTCCGAGGGAGAGGTAAAGCATATGCGTGACTGCAGTGTTAGTCTACGATGAGCAAAGCGTCGCCGTAGGGACCGAACTGATACTCGCCCTTGACAGCTTCTTCGTAGGCATGCATGGTGAAGTCGTAACCACCGAAGGCCGACGTGAGCATGAGGAGAGTTGAGTAAGGGAGGTGGAAATTGACGAGCATGGCATCGGCAATCTGGAATTCGTAGGGCGGGAAGATGAACTTGTTGGTCCAGCCTTCAAACTCTTTGATGCGGTGGTTGGTGCCGGCGCAGGCTTCGAGGGCACGCTGCACGGTGGTGCCGACGGCTACAACTTTGTGACCTTCTTCCTTGGCTTTGTTGACAATGTGGCAGCACTCGGCATTGACGAACATCTGCTCGGAGTCCATCTTGTGTTTGGTGAGGTCTTCGACGTCGGTATTGCGGAAGTTGCCGAGTCCGCAGTGGAGGGTGATGAATGCGCTCTGGATGTCGTAGATTTCCATGCGTTTCATCATCTCGCGCGAGAAGTGGAGTCCGGCGGTAGGTGCGGTGACGGCGCCTTCGTTCTTAGCGAAGATGCACTGGAAGTTTTCGAGGTCTTCGGGTTCGCTCTCGCGTCCCATGAAACGGGGTATGGGGGCTTCGCCGAGGGCATAGAGTGAACGCTTGAATTCGTCGTGGTCGCCTTCGTAGAGGAAGCGGAGGGTGCGGCCGCGGCTCGTGGTGTTGTCGATAACTTCTGCCACGATGGAGTTGTCCTCACCGAAATAGAGTTTGTTTCCGATGCGGATTTTGCGTGCGGGGTCTACGAGGACGTCCCAAAGACGGAGCTCTTCGTTGAGTTCGCGGAGGAGGAACACTTCGATGCGTGCGCCGGTCTTTTCCTTGTTGCCGTAGAGGCGTGCGGGGAATACTTTGGTGTCGTTGAAGACGAATACGTCGTGGGGGTTGAAGAAGCCCAGCACTTCCTTGAACATGCGGTGTTCGATTTCGCCGGTTTGGCGGTGGAGCACCATCATTCTGCACTCGTCGCGGTGCGGAGCGAGGTATTTTGCAATCTTCTCTTCGGGAAGTTTAAACTTGAATTGGGAGAGCTTCATGTTGTTTTGTTGTTGTATGGTCGTTGGCAGTTATTCACTGCTGAATGTTTACTGAACACTGTTGGAAGGTGCTTTTGTACTGCCCCTAAAGGCCGAGTTCTTCGGCAAACGTTTCTATGGTGAAGCAACGTGGCAGGGTGAAGTCGCCGACGCGGGTGCGTCGGAGCGCGGTGAGGTGTGCGCCGCTTTGGAGGGCCTGGCCGATGTCGCGTGCGAGGGCACGGATGTAGGTGCCCTTGGAGCAGACTACGCGGATGGTGATCTCGTCACGGTCCAACGAGCAGTCGGTGAGTTCTATCTCGTCAATGCGGAGCGGCTTGGCGCGGAGTTCCACTTCTTCGCCTTTTCGTGCAAGGTCGTAGGCGCGTTTGCCTTCTACCTTACAGGCCGAAAATGCAGGCGGAACTTGCATGATTTCACCCTTGAAGGTCTCGAGCACACGGCGCACTTCTTCCTCTGTAATGTGGGCCGTGGGATAGGTCTGGTCCACGGGGTGTTCGAGGTCGAAACTGGGTGTGGTGGCACCGAGGCGCAGCGTGGCGATGTATTCCTTGACGCCGGCCTGAAGCTGATCGATGAGTTTGGTAGCGGCACCGGTGCAGAGTACCATCACGCCTGTGGCGAGAGGGTCGAGTGTGCCGGCATGTCCCACTTTTATTTTCTTTCCGCCTAAGGCACGGGTGAGCATCCAGCGCACTTTTGCCACGAGTTGGAAGGAAGTCATGTGGAGCGGTTTGTCGAACGCCATGACGGTGGGAAGAAATCCTCCCTGGAGGGGATTGCCATCGGTCTGAAAGGTTGCGGGCGAGGCTATGAAGGTGCGCACGGCTTCCATGCTTTCAAACTTTTCGACGTTTTCGGAGAGGATGCCTGCGGGAAGGATGTATCTTGCGTTTATTTCTTTTTTTGCCACGATGGGGTGGTTCGTTAGGATGATGGTTGAGAACCACCTTATTATTTAAAGAAATGGAGGAGCAGCGTGACGATGCCGGCGAGGGCACAGTAGTAGGCGAAATAGATAAGTTTGCCTTTGCGTACGATGCCAATCATCCACTTGCAGGCCACGCATCCGGAAACGAAGGCGGCCACGAAGCCTACGATGAGGGGCACGGTGCCGATGGCTCCGCCCAGGTCTTCGCCTTTCATCACTTTGAGCAAGTCGAGGAGGGCTTCGCCGAGGATGGGCGGAATGACCATGAGGAAGGAGAACTGTGCCATGCTCGACTTTTTGTTTCCAAGGAGGAGTCCGGTGGCGATGGTGGTGCCGGAGCGGCTGAGTCCGGGGAGGACGGCCACGGCTTGCGAGAGTCCGATGATGAAGGCGTCGCGGAGGGATATTTCCTGACGCTCACGCGGACGGGCATAGTAGGAGAAGGCAAGGAGGACTGCCGTAACGAGGAGGCAGGTGCCTACTACGGGCAGACCGGCACCGAAGATTTCTTCTACTTTGTCCTTGAAGAACACGCCGACGATGCCGATGGGGATCATCGACACAATGATGTTGAGCACGTAGCGCTGGTCGGGGTTGAGGCGCTGGAGTCCGCTTGCGGAGCGGTTCAGCGGGCCGCACATGCCTTTGAGAATGTTCCATATTTCGCCTCCAAGGATGACGATGGTGCTCAGCACGGTGGCTACATGAACGAGGATGGTGAAGATCATGCTGTCCTCGCCGTTCACGCCGAAGAGTTCGGAGGCGATGGTTAGGTGTCCGCTGCTGCTCACGGGGAGATACTCCGTGAATCCTTGCAGCAAGCCCATGAGAAGGGCCTCGAGGGTATTCATCTTATTGTCTGTATTTTTTTAATGGGAGTTTCCGAAGAACGTTATTATCCTCGTTACTCTTCAGTTTTTTCAATATCTTCCTTGGGTGTCTTGGGCTTGCGCACGATGGCGTAGACCATGAAGAGGTAGCCGAAGAGACATACGGCGGGAGCCACTTTGATGCGACGAGCTTCGAAGATGGCGGAGTTGAAGGTGGTTTCGTCGGAGCCAGAACCGGACATGAGTATCATGCCGACAATGACTACTGCCATGCCGATGGCGAGAAGGATGAAGTTCACGCGGTCAAAGGCAAATACTTTTGGATGGCTGTTTTGTGACATTTGTTTTATGATTGAGCGTTTTTATTTTAAACGTACTTATTGCTGTTTTGGTATGCAGATTAACTGAGATATACGTCGCCGCCTTTCATGTGGAGGTGGCGGTTGACGGAGACATACGCGCAGAAGAGGGTGAGAAGAAGGCCGCAGAGCACCACGGCGCCGAGGGTGGCAATCCACACCATGGGGGTGATGAGTTGGTTGAAATAGACTGTGCCTTCGCCGGCTTCGAACTGCAGATAGTACATGGCTGCCGAGAGTGCGCCTCCGGCTATTATGACTGCCACAATGCCAATGCGGAAAGCTTGCCACATGAACGGGCGGCGAATGAAGCTCCACCTTGCGCCCACCAGTTTCATGGTGTGTATGCTGTAGCGTCGTGCATAGACGTTCATGCGCATGGTGTTGTTGATGAGCGAGAACGACACGACGGCAAGGAGTGCTGCTACAATAAGGAGCACGAGGCCCACGCTGGGGATGGTGCGGTCGAGACTTTCCATTATGTCGTGGGGATAGGTCACGTCGTCCACGCCGGAGAGCTTGCGGATGGATGGCTCGTAGCGGCGGAGACTATCGAGGTTGGCATAGTCAGCATTGAGATAGACTTCAAACTCGGCGGGGACGGGATTGCCTCCCATGAGGTCGGCCTCGTCGGCAAGGGCTTCGTTCATCTCGCGCATACCACGCTCCTTGGAGCGGTAGTCTACGAGTCGTGCGTAAGGTGCCTTGCGTAGGTAGGCTTGAGCGGAAAGGAGGTCTTTGTTCGAGATGCTGTCGTTGAGGAGCACTTCGATGGTCAGTCCTTCCCGGAGCTGACGGCTGAAGTTTGTGCCGATGCTGACAAAAAGCACTACGATGCCGAGAAGAAGGAGTACGAGTGTGGTGCTGATGCAAGTGGTTATGGTGCTGAAGCGTCCGCTGCGGCGCTTCTTTCTTTTGCGTGGTTCCATGAGCTGTTACGGGGAAAACGTATGTTCTTTCGTACAGGCCGTGCTTCCCTTACGGGCACACTGCACCTAAATTCCTACAAAAATACAACATTTCCGTGAGGTCGTGCACAGATACGTTCAAAATATGGTTTTTTGCGTCGTAAACTGGGGATGGAAGCCCAAATTTCCAAACAAAGAGAAACGAAAAACGGGCAACCGGCACACGCTGTGCGTAAGCCGATCACCCGTTGTGGTGTCTTGAAAAACAATTTTTTCCTATGAGCAGAAATTACTTGTTTACCTGTTCATCGAGAGCAGAACCTGCCTTGAACTTAATGACCTTCTTGGCAGCGATGGTGATGGTCTGCTTGGTGGCAGGGTTGATGCCCTGACGCTCGGGACGCTCGTTGATAGAGAACGTACCGAAACCTACGAGCTGTACTTTATCGCCAGCGATGAGTGCTTTGGAGATGGTTTCGAAGACAGTTTCAACAGCCTTCTTGGAGTCAGCCTTGCTAAGACCTGCAGCAGCAAGTGCGTCTACGAGTGTGGATTTGCTTGTCATTCTTGTTAATGTATTAAGTTTGTGGATTGATTCTTTTCTTTGCGAGCCTACGGCGGCAACAAAAGCGGTTTTGCTCTTTTAAAAAAACAACCTTTACACACGGCTTTTCCAAACTTCAAAAGCGGGCCGGTAAGATGCGCCGAAGCGTTGCCGAAAGAGCGAAAACGCTAATGCTTAGTGCCGTAACTACGCTATTCACTTTGGCAAATATAAGGGAAGTAGTCCGCCCACACAAAAAATTTTCAACATTTTTTTCTTTTGCGTTCACAAAAGGCGCTTTTTCCTTGGTTCGAAGCCTTTTATCCGGTGATTTTCCGTGATTTTTACGCTTTTTGCGTGTGTCTTTCTGCGTCACGCCACATGGTTTCTCGCTTGAAGAAAGTGCAGACTGAGCCAGTGGCAGAAGGCATAGAAAATAACCGCGGTAACGAGTCCGCCAAACACGTCGACGAGGTAGTGGGCCTGGATGTAGACGGTGGCACAGCAGAGGAAAAGATAGAAGGGCAAAGCCACGTAGAAGAAGCAGTGGCGGTTGCGCCAAAGGAGTATCATCAAGACGGTGCTCATGCCCACATGCGACGAAGGGAAAGCGGCCGTGGGACGCTCGCCGGAGGCTTGGGTGGCTTCCACTAGGTCGTGGAAGAAGCCGTTGGGACCGGGCGAGGGTGCCAGTTCGGTATGGTAACGGAAATAGTCGCCAAGGTGAGGAAAATGGCCAGCCTGAATGGCGTCGAAGCCTACAGCCTGGAAGTAATACTGCGGTCCTGCTACGGGAAGGAACAGATAGATGAGATAATAGAGGAAAAACGCAGTCAGCACAATGAAGGCGGTTTGTTCGAAGAGTCGTTTTCGAGTGAACAAGGATGCCAACACGGTGAAGGCAATGAGGGGATAGTAGGCAAAGTAGCCCATATGAAAGAGTTCGCTCCATATTTTTTGCGGCAGGAGGCGCACAAATTCTATGGAGGGCTGACAACCGAAGAGGGCGGCGTCGGCCGATGCGAAGACGTAGTCGAGGTTTGGGAACAATTGGCAGAACTCGTAGGTATCTGGATACCAATAGCCCAAGAGGGATAGAGGGAAAAGGTAACGCAGAAAGAGCGTGAACTTATTGGGCTGGCTTCTGTGGATGAGATAGATGATGCCCATACACACAAGCACAAAGGCGCGCCCTTCGAGCAGGCGGAGCGGATCGCCCATGCGCTGCCAGAAGATGCCGATGAGCAAGGAGGTAAAGAGCGTATAGGCGAGAGTAACTATTTCTATGCCCAGCGGGCGTTTACGTATAGGCTTCATAGGTCAGTATTGGTGGCAACTGATGTTTCTTATTATAAGGCTATTTATATCCATCCTTCTTTCTTGTACCACGCCACGGCGGCTTTCACGCCGCGCTCAAGTGGCCACTGGGGAGCATAACCGAGTTCTTCGCGGGCAGGACGGATGTCGCACTTCCAGTTGCGTTGGCGCATGATGCGGTATTTGTCGGAATTGAGTGTGGACGACTTTCCCGTAAGGCGAGCCAAACGCTCTGCCACCCAACTTACGGCACGAAGCACCCAAAGCGGGGCTACGATGTGGAGCACACACTTCACGCGAAGTTCTTCCTGAAGAAGGTCGCTGAACGTGCGGCTGGTATATTCTTCCCCGTCGGTCAGCACGTAGGCGGTGCGGCTCTTGCCGCGGGTGAGGGCTAGGAAGGCGGCCTGTACGAGGTCGTCGACGTAGATAAAGGTGAGCACTTGGGGCTTGTAGCCCACGGCAAAGTCAACATGTCGCTTGATGCTCTGCGCCATCATGAAGTAGTCCTTCTCGCGCGGACCATACACACCGGTGGGACGGAGCACCACATAGTTGAGACCTTCCACATCGTAGAGCATGGACTCTGCCTGAAGTTTGGAACATCCGTAGGCGGTGTCGGGACGTGGCATGTCGGCAGCTGTGATGGGGGCGTAGTCGGCTTCGTGGACAGATCCGTAGATACTAAGGGAACTGATGAAAACGAAGCGGCCGTCCTTGCGCAGTGCGCCGGTGGAGAGAAGCGCGCGGGCAAGGCGTTGCGTGCCTTCGGCATTGATGTGGAAGAAATCCTCCGCCCGACGGCATTTGGTGGCGCCGGCGGCATGAATGACAGCATCGAAGGGTGCGTTGTCTTGACAGAAAGCGTTGAGTTGCTCAGCGAGACGGTTGTCGTCGCCAAGGTTGAGTTCTATAAAATGTATGCGTTCGTCCTTGAGATAGGCTCTGCTGCTCGTGGCACGTACGGCAGCCCACACTTCCATGCCCTCAGCGAGAGCATGTTCTACCATGTAACTACCGATGAAGCCTGATGCTCCGGTGATGAGTATGCGCATAGTGGGAATGTTCTTTTCTGAAAATTATTATAATACCCTACACTCTACAGCGCGCCGAGGTCGTCGTAGGCGGTTTGCCAAAAGGCTTTGGCGGCTTTTTCGCGGGTGGCGGATGGAGAGGGCGCAGAACGAATCACGACGGCGGGACTGGAGAGCACATTGAGCACACTAATGCCTCTGTGGTCCTTATAATATATGCCTTCGCTCCACGAGTGTACGGCGGAGGGATGGGTGTAGGTGCGGCTCAACACGTCGCGACTGAAGCGAAACTCGCCGTGGGGAAGATGAAGTTGGCCGAGGAGGGTGGCTACGAGGTCGGTCTGATTGCAGAGCACATCGATGCGGCGCGGAGCGCGAACGGCGCCACCGCTGAAGATGAGGGGAATATGGGAACGGCGCTCGTTGGCGTCGCTGATACCTTCGGGATAGTTTATGCCGTGGTCGGGGAGGAATACGATGAGCGTGTTGTTCCACTGCGGCGTTTTCTTGAAGCGTTCCACGAAGCGGCCTATGCAGTCGTCAAGATAAGCCATGGTGTTGGCCACCTTGTCGCCTTTAATGCGGTCGTAGGGCACGCCCCAAGGTTCGTGGCTGGCAAGGGTGAGAAAACCGAGATGCCAGGGTCGCGATGTGGGATAGCGCACAATGCGACTATAAAGACTGTCGAAGGCGATGCGGTCGGTGACGCCCCAGTCGTGGGTCTTGCGCACAGCAGCAGGGAAGGAGGTCTCGCTATAGGTGCGTTCGTATCCGGTGCCGAGGAGGTAGCCGTTGGTATTGGTGAAGTTGATATCGCCGCCGTAGAGAAACTCTGTAGTGTAACCAACCTTTCGAAGCGCGGAGGCAAGACTCGGCAGGCGGGTGCATTTGGAGGGGAGTTTCATCACGCTCACATCGGGAAACGACGGATATCCGCTAAGGGTGCAAAGCGTGCCTCGGTCGGTGCGGAAGGAGTTGGCGTAGCACTGCGTGAAGACTACACCCTCGCGAGCTATGCGATTGAGGTTGGGAGTCACTGTAGGGTCGGCCAAAGAGTCGACAGCATTAACAAAGACGCCTCCGCAGCCTTCCATAAGCACAAGAAGCACGTTGGGTCGCTCCGTGGTGAGGAGGGGGTCGGTGCCTACGCTCATGGTGTTGTAGCCGAGCGAGGCGAAAAGGCGTTGGCGTTCGTCTTCGGGGAAGTAGTTGGCCTCATCGGCATAGTTGCGTGTGCGCTTGAGGGAGGAGGCTATGCTGAAGACGGGGTTTACGGCGGCGTGGTTAAGGAACTGCACATCGCTGTAGTAGGCGCGTCCCACGTTGGCAGTGCTCTTCCCCACCCCACCGCGAATGCCGAGGAAGAGGAGGCCGCCGACCACAACCCACACGGCGGTGCCTACGATGCGGTGCTTACACACGGGCAGGGTGTGGGGCAGGGTGTGGCGCATAGCCCAGATGGCCACGGTGGCAACGAGCCCGATGGCTACGACTACGCCTAGTAGATAGAGTGTACTCACGCTGGCGAGTGCACCCTTGGGGGAGTCGAGGTAGTTCCACACGGTGCCGTCGAGACGGATGCTCCAAAAACTATAGAGGCATGCATCGCTCACCCATATTATACTGAGCACTACACCTACGATGGCGGCATAGACGGTGCCGACAGTGCGCAAACGGGGTATGCGCACCCAAAGACTCACGCCGAGAAGGAGCCACAGGGGTGCTGTGAGATATCCGGCAGTGGCAATGTCGAGCGACAGCCCGTGCCACCAAGTGGAGAGGAGGTAGCCGCCGGGAAGTTCCTGTTCTCCTGCATTGAGGGCAATGAACGCCAACCGGTCTGCCTCGAAGAACACGAGGGAGAGGAGAAAGAATAGAATGAGTTTAAGAAGACGCATGATTCAATGTGCAGATATGCAAATGTGCAAATGTGCAAATATAGCGCCACGGAGGCTTTTGCGTGGCCTCACGGAGGCTTTTGCGTGCTGCGGCCTCACGGAGGCTTTTACGTGCTGCGCTTTGGACTAAATTATAATCTATAACTTAACTCACTCCACAACGACCGTACCTTTGAGCGTGGCGCTGGATGCATCGGTGATGCGTACGCGGACGTAGTCGCCGGGACGGAAGGTAGCGCGGTCGAAGACCACTACTTTGTTTTGTTCCGTACGACCGAAGAGTTGTTCGCGCGAACGTTTGCTGACGCCTTCCACGAGCACTTCGTATTCGCGGCCCACGCAGCGGCGGTTGCTCTCTGCGCTGAGTTCGTTCTGCAGAGCGATGAGTTCTTCGAGACGACGCACTTTCTCTTCTTCGGGCACGTCGTCGGGAAGGTGTTTGGAGGCGTAGGTGCCGGGACGCTCGCTGTACTTGAACATAAAGGCGGAGTCGTAGCCACACTCGCGCATGAGCGAGAGGGAGAGTTGGTGGTCTTCCAACGTCTCGGAACAGTAGCCGGCAAAGATGTCGGTAGAGAGTCCGCAGTCGGGCACGATGTGGCGTATGGCTTCCACGCGTCCCATGTACCACTCGCGGGTGTATTTGCGGTTCATGAGTTTGAGCACACGGTCACTGCCGCTCTGCACGGGAAGGTGGATGTGGCGACACACGTTGGGCTCTTCGGCAATGACGTAGAGCGTTTCGTCGCTCATATCTTTGGGGTGACTGGTAGAGAAACGTATGCGCATTGTGGGCACGGCACGTGCCACAGTGCGAAGTAGCTGGGGGAAGGCTATTACTTCGTCCGTACCCTCCTTCGTCCAGCGGTAGGAGTTGACGTTTTGTCCGAGGAGGGTCACTTCCTTATAGCCACGGGCTTCGAGGTCGTGCACTTCGCGGAGAATGCTCTCCACGTCGCGTGAACGTTCACGTCCACGGGTGTAAGGCACAATGCAGTAGTGGCAGAAGTTGTTGCAACCGCGCATAATGCTGACGAAGCCGGAGATGCGGCTGCCGCAGTAGCGTTCGGGCACGATGTCGCGATAGGTCTCTGTGGTACTGAGTTCGATGTCCATGGCTTTCTGTCCCACTTCGGCCTGGGCAATGAGGTCGGGGAGGGAGAGATAGGCATCGGGACCAGCCACGAGGTCTGCCCCGTGTTCGTTGAGGAGCCCCTCCTTTACGCGCTCTGCCATGCAACCGAGCACGCCGAGAATGAGTTTGCGGCCTTTGCGGCGCTGTGCGTTGAGGGCTTCGAGGCGATGGATGATTTTCTGCTCGGCGTTGTCGCGCACGGAGCAAGTGTTGAGGAACACGGCATCGGCCTCATCTATGTTTTCGCAAGGTTCGTAGCCAGCCATTTTCATCACACTGGCCACTACTTCGCTGTCGGCCACGTTCATCTGGCAGCCGTAAGTTTCTATAAAGAGATGTTTCATCGGTTGGGATTCAAAATGGATTTGGCGTACCCCTGTGCAGAATATTTATGGAAATCTACATAGGAAATTACGCAGGCTCATGCTTATAAGAAAAGCTTTAGCACAAAATCCAACATCATTAAATGCTTCGATAAAATTAAGACGTTGTATTATTAATGTTCTTACTGAACTGTTGTTTGTCAATATGTTCAAGCACCAACCACACTCCTGCATTGTCCTTTCCTTCATACCTTATAATGCCAGCTTTCTGCATTGTCGACAAATCTCTTTCAACAGTTCTTGAAGTCACCGACAAAGTCTCCGACATTTGTTTGGCAGAAACGGAAGGATTTGAGCGGATGATGGAAATTAGCAACCGCCATGCGCATTGGCGAAGCCACATATCCATTTCAGATATTCGTCTCGCCATGACTCCTTGCATTCTATGTTCTGACTTTCACTCAGCATACATTCAGCTACATTATAGATAGACGCTTATTTACCGCGTGCAAAGTTACAATAAAGTTACGTGCGCTACAACTGCCTTACTATGGCTGTGCCTTAAAGTGCTACTCGCTGATGCGACGTTTTGAAAACGTCGCCCCCACAAGAGAATGCACAAATCGGCGCTGAATGTTCCGTTTCGTGACTTATTGCTTCCCCTTTGTACAAAAATCCGATAGCGACGTGTGCATTGTGTAAAATTTATATTAAGTTTGCACGCAAAAGGGAATCGGCCATCTTTGACGC
This sequence comes from Prevotellamassilia timonensis, assembly GCA_963589615.1. Classification (GTDB taxonomy): domain Bacteria; phylum Bacteroidota; class Bacteroidia; order Bacteroidales; family Bacteroidaceae; genus Alloprevotella; species Alloprevotella timonensis_A. The sequence goes on along the minus strand of CAVALA010000020.1, from coordinate 30,864 downwards.
CGATGCCTTTGACTGAAGAGAGACAAACCACTTTTTGCTTGGAAATCGTTCCGACCACATACCCCCCCCGAAAGCCTAAAAATGCAGCAAGGGGGCGGGGGAACTTTTTCGTAGGCCTAATTATTCACACAAACTAAACACGTTATGAAAAAGTTTACGCTACTTGCCGTGGCGCTGTTGGCCGTAGCCGGTGCTCGGGCGCAGCAGATACCCAACTCGGACTTCACGAGTTGGAAATCGATATGCGGAACATCATATTGCTGGACGGCAACTTCCTTGAATAAATTCGGAAGCGAAGGAGAGCTATCCAAGCGCCCTGGAATAGAGCCGACATCATGGAACGGATCAAACCTAGAACAAAAAAACCTTGCTTCCGTCAGCAGAAAAGACCTCGTTACCAACGTGACCATTGACGGCCACAACGGCGTGGTACAACTGAAAAACATCAAACCCTCCTATTTGTCAAATCTCATCGCACCCGGCTTTATCTCGTTTGCGACACCTTGGGTATATCCACACTCCAACAGTGCCCATGCCGACGGTGGCGTATACGGCGGACGCGATTTCACCTATAAGCCAGACGCCATAAAAGGTTTGTTCAAGCGAACAATATCCAAAGAAGCCGAGAATGCCCACATCATCGTATACCTCTGGAACGGCACGTTTACGTCAAAAATTGGCGACAAACAGTCGCCAACCCACGAAGTGAGCAACCAAGACCGTGCCATTATGGGTAAGGCAACTTCCACGGGCGACGGTAAACTCATTGCTTCCTGCGACTACGCTTTCGGCACGACAAAGAACAACGACTGGGAAGAGATTACCGTGCCTCTCACCTATGTAGACGGAAACGAAGGGCTCGCTCCTGCTAAGGTCAACGTCATCCTCTCCGCTGCCGATTACTGGGAACGTGGCAACATGAAGGCCGACAATATTCTCCAAGTAGACAACGTGGAATTTCTCTACTACCACTCCCTCACCGCCCTCTCCTACAACTGTACCTCTATATATAAGGAAGGGACCACGAGCTACGACCTCAGCACGAATACTTACGACCCCGACTTGCTTTCGTATACGAAGAAAGGCGTGGGCGCTACCGTAGAGAGCAGTTACGACGAGAGTTCCGCTGTGCTTACGCTCATCGTGAAGGGCAACGACTACGACAACAACAACGACAGCAAGACGGTCTACACCATACAGTTCAAGAAGACGGACAAGACGGCTTCGCAACTCACCGCCCTCTCCTACGACGGCACCCCCGTGAGCGGCTTCGACCCCGCCACATTCACGTACGACTTCTCCTCCACACCCTACAACGACGACGCACCCATCAGCTACAGCACCAAGAGCAGCGACGCCAAGGTGGTGAAGAGTTACAACGCCACCACTGCACAACTCACCCTTACGGTGACTACTGCCGACTACAATGCTGCCACCGAAACGGGTTCGAAGAGCATCTACACGCTGCAGTTCGACAAACCCACGACCACCGCCGTTAGCAACTCATTCTCTGCCGTGGTAGACGATGTGGCCTCTGCTCCCGCCGCCTCTAACGTGAGCTACGACGTGACGACCTATGCCAAGAGCAACGCTGCCGCCATCGCATTCAACAACCTCACCATTCCCGTGGGCAGCGAGAGCGTGAGCGTGAGCAAAATCAACGCGGCAAACCTCACCGTGAAGGTTCTGAAGAAGGCTTCCGAACTGACCCACACGAAGGCAATATATGGTTATACGCTAGACGGCACGGTCAACGTGGACGGCACGGCCTACGCGGCCACACTCGATGCCCGCAACGACCTTAACACGAGCAAGTGCAACGTGCGACTTACGTTGAAGAACTTCCACTCGAAGGACGTGACGCTCGTGTTCGCTCCTACCTTCGACGTAAACAAGGAGGCCGAGATTGCTCCCGACGAGGGATTGGGCATTGCCCACTTCACCCGCAGCTTCAAGAAGGGTTGGAACACGCTCTGCCTCCCGTTCGAGACTACCGTAGAGAAACTCGGTGCTGCGGAAGCAGACACCATCTCTTCAGTCGTGACGACGGACCGCAAGAACGGCACCGCCACGTTTGTGAAGGTTACCTCGGGAGTGCTCAAGCGCGGACTTCCCCACCTCGTCTACTTCAACGCTGCCACCTCCGTGGACTTCTACTTTGCCGGCGACGTGAGCGACGAACTCATTGACGGCAACGGCCTCATCGACGGCGGGCTGCCCTTCAAGTTCACGGGCAACTACGACGGTGTCATCTCTATGTACGAGACTTACGGACTGCAAGGCTACGCTGTAGGCTACGGCCTCGTCACGGCCGACGACGGTTCTGCCACCATCCGCATTGCGGGCAAGGGCGCCACGCTTCCTTCCACCTGTGCATTCTTCGGCTTCGAAGAGGACCAGAGCGGCAACATCGGCACGAGCATCAGCCTCCAGTTCGTCGACAACGAAGTGACGGGCATCAACGAAGCGTACACCCTGAGCGGCGGCGAAGTGAAGCCGTGCGCCAAGGGCGTCTACACGCTCCAGGGCGTAAAGGTGAGCAACGGCTCCACGCAAGGTCTCCCCGCCGGCCTCTACATCGTGAACGGAAAGAAAACGATGGTACGCTAAGCTAAGCGCACGTGGTGCGCTTAGCAATGTGCAAATGTGCAAATATGAGAATGTGCAAATGCAGAATGCTGATGCGCTCCTTATGACCAACACAAACGTAACGAAACACAACTCTATGTTCAAAAAGACATACACCACTCCGAGCTTGAAGACCATCGTCCTTGCCTCGGAAAGCCTCATCTGCGGCAGCAAGAGCTTCCCCGTCGACGGCCAAAATTCCCATAATGGCGAGTTTGACAGCGACTCCCACGCTTGGGACAGCTCCAACTGGTCCGACGCAGACGAAGAATAAGCAACTTGCATAGCAAACCACACACAAACGCTCCCCGCTTTTGCCTGCCGCTAGGTAGACAAAGCGGGGAGCGATATTTTTTGAACATTAAGAGGGGCAACGCATGGGGGGGCAACGCATGGAGGTCACGTCTCTGACGTGACTGATGAGCGCGAAAAAACAAGGCGAAGCACAGCGCATTCAAAAAGCCACACAATCCAAATTTAGACATATGCTTGATTCTCTGCACCTTACAAATTATTTCTGCTAAAAGTCAAGGCAATAATGCCCTATTTTCTGCTAAAAGTCAAGGCAATGAAGGCTTTACGAGGCATAAAAACCGATACTTCGGTGGCTTTTACGTGCTGCAGCCCGAAATATACAGTGCAACTAAGAATAATACACCCCGTTGCCACACAGGCTTGGCATACTTGGTAAATAAGGGTAAAAATATGCAGTTTCCGAAAGGTTTTTCCTGGCAAACGCTTGCAGCGGACGACCAATCCCGTAAATTTGCATCGTGTTTTTCATAGTATTAGATTTAAGGTTAACAAGGTTGGGATACAGAGGTATCCCTTTTTTTGTATCCTTACGTCTAAAAAACTTAACTTTGCAACGACACAAACTGCAACGACCATGCGCAAAGTAATTCTTCTTTTATTCTCCATCTTCACTTTTCTTACCGTCTCCTACACGGCTAGCGCACAAACGCGGCTTGAGCTTCCCATGACCTACGGGGAGTCGATGGTTCTGCAACGCAAGCGCCCCATCGCCCTCCACGGACGCGCCCCCGGCGGCGCCACAGTCACCGTGCTACTTCAAGGAAAGGGCCGCACGCTGCGACGCACCGCCCGGGCCAACGCCTCGGGAGTTTGGGGTGCGGTGCTTCCCGCCTTGCCCGCAAGCGGCCCCTACACGCTGAAGTTCAGTTGCGGCAACGACGTGCGCACGTTCTCCGACGTGTGGGTGGGCGAAGTGTGGCTCTGCTCTGGCCAGTCGAACATGGAACTGCCGCTCCAGACCATTGCCACCGCCAAGGAAGACCTCGCCGTGGCCGACACGCTGACGCGCGTTCATCTGCTCAACATGCCCAGTCCGTGGCCCATCTACAAACAAGTGTGGAGCACCGCCATGGTCGACTCCATTGACCGTGGACTCCTCAAGCAAACCGGAGCGTGGACACGCTGCTCCGCCCAAACGGCACGCAACTTCTCTGCCATCGGTTTCCACTTTGGCCGCGTCCTCGCCGACTCGCTCGGCATCCACGTGGGCCTCATCAACAATGCCGTGGGCGGATCTACCGCAGAAGGATGGATAGACTCCCTCACCCTTGCGCAGAACGCGCCCGAAATTATGGCTGGCGACTGGCGCAAGAACAAGAACATCATGGAATGGGCACGCACACGCGCCGACTACAACCTGCAGAAGGCCGACCCCTCGCGCCCTCACCGCCACCCCTACGCTCCCGCCTTTCTCTACGATGCGGCAGTGAAACCGCTTGAAGGCTACACGTTCCGCGGCGTGCTGTGGTACCAGGGCGAGTCGAACGCCGAACTGCCCGAAGAGCACGAGAAGCTCTTCCCTTTGCTCGAAGACTCTTGGCGTCGCACTTTCCACAATCCGCTCCTCCCCTTCTACACCGTGCAACTCTCGGGCATTTCCACGCGTCCGTCCTGGCCGACCTTCCGCGACAGCCAGCGCCGTTTGGCAGAGCGTCTGCCCAACACGTGGATGGCCGTATGCTCCGACCTCGGCGACTCGCTCGACGTTCATCCGCGTCGCAAGGCTCCCGTGGGCGAACGCCTCGCCCGTCAGGTGCTCCACAACGCCTACGGACTGAAGAGCCTCGTGCCGCAAGGGCCTACGTTGCGCCACGCTACCGCCGACTCCAACGGCACGGTGACCGTTCAGTTTGAATGGGGCGAGGGTATGCACGGCGATGGCGGCCGCGCCATAGAAGGTTTTGAAATTTGTGGCGAGAATGGTTTGTGGCACAAAGCCAGCGTGCAGTCCGTCACCGTCGGAGCGGTCACGCTGAGTTGTCAGGCCGTAAAAATTCCCCGACAGGTGCGCTACGCCTGGCAACCCTATCCCCACGCCAACCTTGTCAACGCGCAAAATCTGCCCTGCTCCACGTTCCTCACTGAAGTGGAGTGAAACTTCCAATACGAAAAAACATAACTCGACATCAATATGAATAGACTTTCACTCCGCAAGCACTGCCAAGCGCTTCGCCCGCTCGCCCTATGCGCTGTCGGGACGTTGCTTGTACTGCCCGCTTCGGCCCAGAGCACGCTGCCGGCGCCGACGAACCTCCATGCCGAGGCCGACTACAACAAGGTGACGCTCACTTGGGACCGTGGCGAAAAACTCGACACGTTGAGCCACGAAGGCTTCGAGGGAGACACGTTCCCTGCAACGAATTGGTCCGTAAAGACACGAAACACCTACGACGCGCTTTACACCTGGTTCGCCTACCCCACCACCGAGATTAAAGAGAATGCCGAGAACTATACGGACTGGATTTACTCCGGTAAGAAGAGTGCCGCCATTCTCTTCGACGATGCCTGCCCGCACGACGACAACACGTCGGCCGCACAGGACGAATGGCTCATGGTGAACGCCGACGATGCAAAATACATCGGTTTCTACACCTACATCGACCCGCAATTGAAAGAATGGGGCATCGACCCCAAATTTCCCGACCACTACTACGTGAAGGTCAGCCACGACAACGGAGCAACGTGGGAGGAACTCTGGGATGCACGCTACGACAGCGACGGTTCGAGCGGTTGGCAGCACGTAGCGCTCTACATTGGCAACAGCGAAACGAACAAAGCCCTTGTGGCTTTCCAAGCTGTGGGCGACACGACCAACGCCGAGTCGGGCCTCTACTTCTCGTGGGTCATCGACGACGTCACGCTCTATGCCAACGACGCAGAGATAACTCCAACTGCAGCCAACGCCCACGCCGTAGCTCCCCTCGCTGGACGCGCCACACACCGCACCTACGTGCCTTCGGGACTTAAGTCCACAAGACCGCTGCGCAAGGCCAAAGTGGCTCCCACGGAGTGCTACAACGTCTATCTCGACAACAAACTCATTGCCAAAAACATCAAGACGCAGACCTACACCGAGACGTCGTCCAAAAAGGCCGGCACGCACACCTATGCCGTATCGGCCGTTTCGCTGAGCGAGGACATGGTGTCGGACAAGGCCGAAGTGCAGGTCGACATCAAGGAATCGACCACCAACTCTCCGACCAACGTACGGGTGAGCTACAGCGTGAACGCCAAAAACCCCGCCGCCTACGACATCACGCTCTCTTGGGACGCTCCCGAAGGCGACCGTAAGCCGGCTTACTACAACACCTACTGCAACGGCGCACTCTTTGGCGGCTACCTCACGGACATGAGCGTGGGCCAGAGCAACGTGGCAAAGGGCGTGTACACCTATTCGGTGGTGGCCGTCTATGAAAATCCCGACAGCGAGTCGGCACCCGCTTCCGACGTGATTTCCGTTGGCACGCGCAACACGGTGCGCTCGCTCACCGCCACTTGCGGCGCCGACGGCAAATACACCCTCGCGTGGGAAGCCCCGAAGGCTTCGGACTACAGCACGAAAGACTATGCCGTCTTTCGTGGCAACGAACTGCTCGGCAACACCAGCGAAACGACCTTCACCGATGCCCTCTCGCCCGAAGGACTCTACGACTACAGCGTGAAGGTGGTCTACGCCGACGGTGTGACGTCGCTTCCCCTCTCCGTGTCGGTGCAGAACGGCACCGTACCTTCCTACTCACTTCCCTTCAGCGAGGACTTCACGGGCGGACTGAAGCCTGCCAACTGGACGGTGGAGAAAGTGGACGGCAAGATGAAGGACAACTACCTTTGGCGTTTCGACAACTGGTACGACCTTTCCATCAGCGGCAGCAACTTCGACAGCAACTTTGCCTCGGCAACCTCTTCGGTGGCCGGCTTTACCAACGTGTTTTCCACCCTCGACACACCGCCCATCCTTCAAAACGCGAAGGAGGGCGAGCATACGTTCATTGAGTTCGACATGGACTACGAGCAAGGCGGCCGCACTTCCACCGCGGGCCTCTACTATTCGCTCAACGGCGAAGAGTGGGCAGCCATCGAGGACGTCTTCGACGGTTATGCACCTGAGGAATTGACCGAAGGCGCCACCTCACGCCCCGAGCACCGCATCTACGAAGTGACGAACTGTTTCCCGGACAACAATACGCCGGTCTATTTCGCCTGGAAATACAACGGCAAGCAGGCTTACCACATAGCCATCGACAACGTGAAGATCTACAACACCACTTCGCCCACTGCCATTGCTCCCACGAAGGTGGGCCGGATGATAGACTGCCACATTGCGGAAGGAACGGTCACCCTCTCCGGCTGTCCCATCCAGCGCATTGAAGTCTACGCCACGAACGGCATGTGCGTAGCCGACGTGAATGCCGGCGGCGCTACGTCCTACTCCCTTGCCTTGCCCTCAAGCGGCACGTACTTGCTGAAAGTAAGCACGTCCGACGGAACAAAGATTCTCAAGCTTGCAGGTAAAGGAAAATAACCGCAGAGCTGTGACGCAAACAAACAATCCGGTGCCAGTTCCCTCGTTCGGGAGTTGACACCGGATTGTTTCGTTTCTCTGACTATCTCATAGATCCAGGCTTTCGGGTTTTAAGAGAAAATCGAACAACGAAAGTAGCAACACACCATTTTCGTCGTAGTGCGATACTATATTGTCTTTGACCACAATAATTTTTTTGAAACCATCTGCAATGAAGCGAAGCGAAGCAGACTCTTGGTCTTTCTTTTCTTGTGTGGGAATGGCGAAGGCCGACTGTATGTAATAACGTCGACTTCCTAAGTTGCACACAAAGTCGACCTCAAACTGACGGCGTACGGGCGCTCCACCTTCCTGTCGCTTTCGCACTTCGACTGTTCCCACATCAACAAGAAACCCACGCGTGCGCAGTTCGTTGTAGATTATATTTTCCATAATGTGCGTTTCTTCCACTTGCCGAAAGTCTAGCAAAGCATTACGAAGTCCTATGTCGGAGAAATAATATTTCGGCAAAGTGCCAATGTATTTCTTCCCTTTTATGTCGTAGCGAATGGACTTTTCCAGAAGAAAGGCCTCCTGCATATAGTTGAGATAACTGCCGATGGTGTCGTTTGAGAGTTCTGCTTTGGCCACACTACGAAACGTATTGCTAAGTTTGTTAGGGTTACACGGCGAACCTATGGATGAAGCCATCACACGCACGAGCGCATCAAACTCTTCGGTCTTCTTGATGCGATTGCGGTCAACTATATCCTTGAAATAAACCGTTTGGTACAAACTTCGCAAATAGTTCATTTTCTTTTCTTCCGTAGAAAACGAGAATATCTGCGGCAAAGCACCATAAGTGCAATAGTCTCGCCAAGCATCTTCCTTAGTGCCAATGTAAGCCGTGAGATATTCGGCAAAAGTCAACGGCCATATGCGGATTTCGTCGCTACGGCCACGAAACTCTGTAGCGATATCCGACGAAAGGAAACGCGAATTGCTCCCCGTAACATAAACGTCCACATTGCTTATGTGCAACAAACTATTGAGCGCACCCACAAAATTGTCCACCAACTGCACTTCATCGAGCAACACGTAATAGGTTTCACCATCAGTAATGTGCTGCTTGACGTACACCACAAGTTTCTTAGGGTCGAGATACTCGGCATTGAGCACATCGTCCAATGCCAAATCTATAATGTGAGCTGCATCCACTCCCTGCATCAACAAGTATTTTCGGAAAAGCGTAAAAAGGAGATACGACTTACCAGAACGGCGCATACCTGTGACTATCTTGATGAGTCCGTTGTGCATTCCGTTTACAAGGCGGTCAAGGTAAAGATTTCTTTCTATCTGCATCGCTATTCGGATTTTTTGGCACATGTGCCACTTTTTTCAACTGCAAATATGAAGATTCCGCCGTTAATTCGCAAGTCCTACTTGAAAAAAGTGGCACATGTGCCATTTTTTTCAAGTAGAAGCACAAGGTTACCAGAGATGGTGTGAAACGCATTGCGTGCGCTAGCGCATGGAGGTCACGTCTCCGACGTGACGCTCTGCACGGCTTCGCGCCGTCACCATCACAAACGGTTTTGCGTGCTTCGCCTTGTTTCATCGCGCTCAACAGTCACGTCGGAGACGTGACCCCCATGCGTTGCACCCCCATACGCTGGAACACGCAAAAACTTCCCATAGAAAGTAGAAATTCGAAGGCAGCAAACTCAAAATTCCTCCTAGCCCAACACATTGGGCCCGCAGCCCAAAATTTCGAATCGTTAGCATTTTCAAAGCCACGTATATTTCGCTGCTCATCAGCTCTCGTGCGCGCGTACGCACGCACGCGCACGCGCGCATTTCACCGAAGTTTGTACATCTTGCTGTCACCCGTCACCACAGCACTTTCCATAAAATCTATTCTCTTGTATTTCAGTGCGCTACGAATTTTAAGCGAGGTGACAGCAAAATTTCAGTAGGGGGTAATTTTTCGTCACGGCCTCGCTGAGTTTTTTACCTCCTGCGCCGCATAGGGGTGACAGCAAAGGTTTAATAGAACAAAACTTCTGTATAGAGTTGTGTATAAAACCGAGTTGCTGTCACCCTCTTTTGAGGTGTCAAAAACAAGAAGGGAGGGAGTGAAAACTTTTGGACAATCTGTAAAAAATTGCGCCTTACTCAACACGTTGAGCTAGGAGAAAGTTGTTCACGAATGTTTGCATTTTGCCGCCACTAGCCTCACGGAGGCTTTTGCGTGCGCAAGCGCATGGGGAGGCACGTCTCTGACGTGACGTTTAGCGCAAGGAATCAAGGCGCCAGCACGCAAAGCCCCCTGCGGGGGTGACGGGTGACGGCAGGTTGCACAAACTTTGGTGTATACGCGCGCATACATGCGCGCGCGTTGGAGTCGTTGGGTTCAATACTTGAAGGTGCTACCGCCCAGAAATTCGCGAAGGAGCGAAGTGGGAGGAAGACCACGCGTGGAAATCGGTTTGATGTACATAAGGAATTTTCGCAAGCGGTAGGCTTCGGAGTATTCGGGCACGTTTTCCGGCACCTGTTCCAAGAGCGGAAGCGCTTGCTCGCGCAGGGCGGCGAGTTCGAAGAGCAACGCCGTGTTGACCATCACGTCGGCCTGCTCCTGATAGGGGAATATCCAGCGGTTCTCGCCGCGACGGACCGAGGGCCACTGCCTGATGGTCTCTTCGGCAGAGCGGGCACGGTATTTGTAGTCGCGCACAATGCGGCGCAGCAAACGGTTGTCCGTGGTGGGAATGTAGTTGTGGTCGTCGAGCATCACGCTGGTGAGCGCTGAGGCGTAGATGCGGTATTTGCAGTTCTCGTCGACCCCTTCGGTCAACAAGGGGTTAAGGGCGTGGATGCCTTCAAGGATGAGCACCTCGCCTTCGCCGAGTTTCATGCGCTTTCCGCTGTCCACGCTCTTCCCCGACTCGAAGTCGTAGCGCGGGAGCGCCACTTCCTCACCACGGATGAGCGCATTGATGTCTGAAGTCAGGCGGCCGATGTCCATGGCGTTGATGTGTTCAAAGTCGTAGTCGCCCTTTTCGTCGCGGGGCGTACGGTCGCGGTCCACGAAGTAGTCGTCCGACGACATGGCATGGGGCTTCACACCGCATGCCATCAGTTGCACGGCAAGGCGCTTGGAGAACGTGGTCTTGCCGCTCGACGACGGACCGGCAATGAGTATGAGTTTGAGTTCGGGACGTGCGGCTATGCCATCGGCAATGCGCGAGATGCGCTTCTCTTGCAGCGCCTCGCTCACGTTGACGAGTTCGTTGGTGTGGCCTTTGCTGCAAGCGAGGTTGAGCACGCCGATGTTTGTCACGCCGAGAATGGAATTCCAACGGTGTTGCTCGCGGAACACTTCAAACATCTTGGGCTGTTCCACCATGGGGCGCAACTGTGTGGGATTGGCCGGGTCGGGAATGCGGAGCAGGAGTCCTTCGCCGTAGCGTTCCAGGCCGAAGAGATAGAGCTGCGAGGTGTTCACAAGGAGCGAGCCGTAGAAGTAGTCGGCGGTTCCTTCGAGCGTGTAGTAGGTGGTGTAGAGCGAACCGAGTCCTTCGAGGAGGAGGGCCTTGTCGTTGAGTCCGGCTTCGCGGAAACGTGCCACGGCCTCGTCCGTGTGGGTGGTGACGCGATGGAAGGGGTGTTTCCCGTCCACGATTTCCTGCATACGGGCACGCAGACGGTCGAGCACTTCGGCATTGACACCGCCTTCGATGTCGAGGTGGCAATAGTAGCCGTTGGAGATGGGCATGTCTATGCGCAGACGGGCATTGGGATAGACGTCGCAAACGGCTTTGTAGAGCACAAAGAAGAGCGAGCGCGTATAGGTGCGCAGCCCAGAGGGCGAAGTGATGTCGAGATACTCCACGTCCTTGTCGTTGTAGACGGTGTAGTGGAGGCCTTCCACCTTGTTGTTGACCTTGGCGCTGGTGGCGCCGTAGGGCATGTTCAGTTCAAGCATCTCGTAGATTTCCTCGAGATTGTAGCCCGTAGGCACGCGGTGGGAGCGACCGGTGTTTTTGCAGCGAATGGTGATAATTTTTCCCATGGTCGATTTTCGTTTGGGGGTTGTTCTATAAGACTTCTTGCAGACGGCGAAGAAGCGTGTGTACACCCGTTGAAGCCACCTCTTGGATGACTTCCACGTGGCGTTGCGCAGGCACTTTCACAGGTTTTGGGTCGATGAGGAATACGGGGACGGAGGGGCGCACGTAGCTCACAAGGCCGGCGGCCGGGTAAACGTTGAGCGAACTGCCGATGATCACAAAGGCATCGGCCTCGCCGGCCAGTTCGGCTGCGGGCACAAGGTTGGGTACCGCCTCGCCGAACCACACAATCCACGGACGCAGACGCGAGCCGTCGGCAGCGAGTTCGTCATGGGCCACTTCCAGGTGGTCGGCAGTAAGGGTGCGCACGTAACGCTCATCGTCGGGGCGGGCAGAGGAGCAGACCTTCATCAGTTCCCCGTGGAGATGGAGCACGTGGGTCGACCCGGCCCGCTCGTGAAGATCGTCGACGTTTTGCGTCACGATTCTCATGTCGTAGTCGCGCTCCATTTCGGCCAAGAGTTTGTGCCCTTCGTTGGGCTTGGCGTCGAGGAGTTGCCTGCGCAGCCCGTTGTAGAAATCTGTAACGAGGTCGGGGTCGGCATTCCAGCCCTCAGGCGTGGCCACCTTCTCCACCGGATACTGTTCCCAAAGTCCGCCGGCATCGCGGAAGGTTTGGAAACCGCTCTCCGCGCTCATGCCAGCTCCGGTAAGTACTACTATCTTTTTCTTCATGGACGTTTTTAGTTTAGTTCTATTTATGCAAAAGGCGCTCAATCTGCCGCTCGGTTGCTTCGGGGACAAGGGCGCAGAGCTGTTGCCGTATCTTTCCGTACGACTCCTCCGGCGGGCACGACGGGCGGCACGCTTCGCGGCCGAGGAAATCCTCTGGCGTGGTTAGCAGCGACCATCCCCAGCCGTAGCGTTCGCCGTGGCGGTCGTGGGGGTAGACGAAGTCGGCCGTCACAATGCGGCAAGCGGTTTGCAGACGCGCCACATAGCTGTCGAAGCGGCTACGCATTTTTGGGCCGGTGAAGCCGCAGGCTTTGCGTAGGTCGCGTGTGGTCATGCTGCCGCCAAGCGCAAGCGTTTCGAGCACGGAGTCTTCGATGGTCCCTTCTTCGGGACGGGGGTAAAGGCTGCGGCGCACGTTGCAGAAGTGGGGCCACCAGGCTTTGCTGACAAAAGCGGCCTTGCCTCCGAAAAACTTTCCGTAGGCGCAGCCGCTTTCTCTGATGACCGTTCCCTTCCACTCCCAAAGCGGCCATTCCCATCCGCCGTCGGGGAGCACCGTATAGCGGCACTCTTCGTCCACTACAGCCTCGGCAGACCAACTGCCAAGCCCCATGTCGAGCAGGGGCAGAAAGCCCACCTCTTCAATGTAGGTGATGAGTTCGGCGCAAGAATTGATTTTTTCCATATATAGATTTTAAGCCTCCACTTCTTTCCAGTCTATCAATCCCTTGCCTTGACTGTCAAGTTCTACGGCCACACCGACAACCTTGCGAGTGTCGGCCTTGAAGGCATCTGTGTAGTGGTTGTCCTTTATCTGCTTTTCAGCTGCGGCGAGCCCTCCGTTGCTGGAGAGCTTGAGTTCCATCACGTAAACATAATTGTCCGTTGTCACCACCATGTCGATTCTGCCGTTAGCCACCATCTTTTCCACATCCACGCGGAAGCCGATGGCATTGAATATGGTGCTTATGATGAGGCGGTACCGTTCCTCCATATCCATAGAAGCCAGTTTCTTGTTGCTGTAAGGAACGTCGGCCACAAGTGCTTTCAGGCATTTCTTTGCCTCTTCAAGGTTGCCCATGTACATGTGCATATAGAGGAACGCTTGGGTGGACTGCATGTCACCGCTTCTCCGCATGGCAAGAGCTGGAAGTACGGCTTCGTACAATGCTTGCCGCACTTCGTGGTTGGGTATGCCGAGAAGATAAAGTCCGTTCATGTAGCCCTTGATGGTGAGATAGCCCGACTGGTAGAGAAACAATTCCGCACCGCCACCGGTTACGTCTGACGTTTCGATGATGGTACTGATCAGTGCGCAATGGTCGAAGTCCTTCAGGCGGATTTCCATGTCGTCCACGAACTTCGGCAAGAGCGTAGTGGCACCCGATGAGGCCCAATAATTGCGAAGCTTACGAGAAGCCAATGCATTGACAACGCTGAACGGATTAAAAACGTCTGTCATGTTGTCTATGCTGAAATGGTAGCCGTCGTAGTGGGCTTTCAGTTTGGCGAGCGTTTCGTCTGCAGTCCATCCGTTGCTCTCGCCCATCGCCTCAATCTCTGGCATAAAATATTGCGTAAGTTCTTCTTTGGATATGCCACAAATGGTGGCATAGGGCGCATCGAAGCTAATGTTTGCCAGATTGTTGAGGACAGAGAAAAGCGAAATTTGTGTGAACTTCGTGATGCCGGTGATGAAGACGAACTGTTCTTCATAGTCGAGCGTTTTGAGGATGGCAAATACGTTGCGGTAGACTTCGGTACACTTTTCGTGCTCAGGAGTTTTCCACGAATGCTGGAGCGGAGCGTCGTATTCGTCAATCAGCACTACGGTTTTCTGCCCGACGACACACCTCGCGGTCTTGATGATGTTGCTGAAACGCACGGCAAGGCTGTCTTGGGGATCTACTTCTACGGAATACATCTTCTCGTAGTCTTTGAACACACTGCTCAAATAGGAGCGCAGTTCTTCGGCAGTGTTGCCACCGTTGCTCATGTCGAGACGAATGACAGGATAGCAGGTCCAGTCCGTTTCGAGGTCCATAATCTTGAGCCCTTCAAAGAGTTCACGGCGACCTTCGAAATAGGTTTGGAGCGTGTCCACCAGCACCGACTTGCCGAAGCGGCGCGGACGGCTCAAGTAGTTGTACTTCTTTCCCTTATTGACAAGATTCCATACGATGTCGGTCTTGTCGACATACACATATCCTTCCTCCCTTATTTCTCGGAAGGACTGGATGCCTACGGGAAGCCTTCTTTCTTTTCTTGTTGCCATAAACGAGTTCTTCGATGAGGCGCCGTTTTACACGCCGCGCGGTTTTACATACGGCAAATATACGACTAAAGTTTCGGATTCGGAATTGAATGAAGTTTTCTTCCGATGCATTCTTAAACCATATTGGCAAAGCCTATGCTGGAACTTCTATTTTTTCAAACTTCGTTGTATAGCCATCGGAAACCTTGTATCTTTGCATTGCTAATTTCCGAAAACAACAATGAAACTCATACATACCGCCGACTGGCACCTCGGCAACAGTTTCCACGGACACGACCGCACTGGCGAGCACCGGCATTTCCTCAATTGGCTCCTCGACACCATTGCCGAGCAGGAACCCGATGCCCTGCTCATTGCCGGCGACGTGTTCGACTCCTCCAATCCCTCGGCACAGGCCGAGGAACTCCTCTACGACTTTTTGCTCCAAGCCACCACGTTGCTGCCCGGACTGCAAATCGTCGTCACCGCCGGAAATCACGACTCCGGCTCCCGCCTCGAAGCACCAGCCTCGCTGCTGAAAATGCACAACGTTTATGTGCGCGGACTCGTGCACCGCACCGAAAACGACGAGCCCGACTTCGACTACTACCTCCTCCCCCTTGCCCCCCGAGGCGGAAGCGAAGCCGCTTGCGTATGCATGGCCGTGCCCTTCCTCCGCGGAGGCGACTACCCCGCAGGCCTCACTCCCGAAGAAGGACTCAAATATTTTTTCTCCCATCTCCACCAAGCCTACGGCAAAAGCGACTTCAGCGGACTCCCCCTTGTGGTGGCAGCACACTTCTATGCCTCGGGCGCAGACATCTGCGGCGAAGACCATAGCGAACGCCTTGTGGTGGGCGGGCAAGACTGCATTGAAGCCGGTGTGGTGGGCCGCAACGTGACATACACCGCACTCGGACACATCCACAAGCACCAGCAAGTGGGCGGAGCGCCCAATGCGTTCTACTCAGGCAGTGCACTACCCATGTCGTTCAGCGAGATAGCCTATCGCCACGGCGTGCAACTCGTCGACATCGACAACAAAGGACATGCCTCCATAGGCTTCCTCCCCTATGCACCCCTTCGCTCGCTCTGCCGCATACCCGAGAGTGGAGGCGCGGCAAGTGCTGAAGACATCATTGATGCCATAGGCCGATTGCCCAAGCGAGGAAAGAACGACAGCGGAGAGAACTGGCCCTACCTCGAAATACGCGTCGAAGAGCGGCAACCCGAACCAACCCTCATGCACGACGTCACCGAGGCGCTCAAAGATCGTGCCGTACACTTCTGCCGCATGGTGCGCGTCAGTTCCTCCAAAGGCGGTCCGGCAGAGGCTGAAGAAAGCACCGCACCCCGCGAAAGCCTTGAAGAACTCACACCGTTGCAGATGGCGCGCCGTGTGTTCCAAACACGTTTCCAAACCGACATGCCGCAAGAACTCGTAGAACGCTTCAAACTGGCCGAAAAGAAAAATGAAGATTGAAAAAATAGTTCTCAACAACCTCACCTCCATTGAGGGCGAACAAACCATAGACTTCACACAAGAGCCCCTACGCTCCGCCGGACTCTTTGCCATCACCGGCAACACGGGCTCCGGCAAAAGCACTATTCTCGACGCCGTTTGCCTGGCGCTCTACAACAAAGCCCCGCGCTTCGAAAACATCGAACGCATACCGCAGGAAGACCTCGACCAAGCTTCCGAAAAAGCACAACGCGTGCAAGCCTCGCGCACAGCCAACATCCTGCGCCGCGGACAGAAAGAGGGCGGTTGTGCCGTAGTGTTCTCTACCTCCGACGGCGAACGCTACGAAGCCACGTGGAGCATACGCATCACACGAGGCGGCAACTACAGTTCGCCAGAACGCTCACTCCGTCAGTTGTCTCCTCAAAAAGAGACCATAGACCGCAACGAGATAGACCGTCGCATAGAAGGCGCTATCGGTCTCACCTATGCCCAGTTCACGCGCACCGTCATCCTCGCACAAAACAGTTTTGCCAACTTCCTCAAAGCACCCCGAGCAGAGAAAGCCATGCTCCTCGAAAAGCTTACCGGAACGGAAGTCTACGGCAACGTGTCCATGAACATCTTCACGCTCGCACAAGAAGCCGAGGGCAAGGTCACCGCGTTGGAGCACGAGATGGCAGGTCTCCTCCACGACCAGCTCCAACCCGAAGCCCTCGCCGAAGAAGAGGAACGGCAACGGTTGCTCACGGCACAAAACGAAAACGTGAAAAGCGAAACGCAGCGTATGGAGAACCAGACGCTTTGGCTCAAGCGATTCGACGAAGCTACGAAAAACGTGGCAGATGCCGAAGCACGCTTTGGCGCAGCCACCAAAGAATGCGTAGCCATGCGCGCCGACGAGATGCTCCTCGAACGCTACGACTCACTCCTCACCCTCCAGCCCCTCTATCAGGAGATTGTCATGCGTCGCAACGACATCGACAAGACAAAAGAGCAGGAAAGCGCCAATGCCGAACAGCTCGATGCGGCACGCCGACAACTCGACACGCTCACGCAGCAGCTCGACGTGGCACGCGAGCGCACCGCCGATGCCGAAAAGCACCTTGAACTGCGACGCCCCGCCATCAACCGTGGCCATGCCCTCACGGGCGAGATGACCGTGGCGGCCGAACAACTCAAAGCGCTCGAAAGCCAACTCCTCGCGGCACAGAAAAAATACGAAACGCGCCAAAGCGACCTTGCCGCCAAGCAGGAAACGCTCGCCAAGGTGGTTAAGGAAATTGACCAGCAGAAACTCCACAAGCAGTCACTCTCCGTGCACCGCCTGATGTTCGAGAAGTTCGACCTCATCAAAGACAAACTAGCCATGTTGCGTAATGAAACGCTACGCAACGCAGAAAGCCACAAGAAGCAAACCGACCTGCAGCGCCGGCAAGCCACGCTCCGAGCCTCAAGCGAAAAAGCCGAAAAAGAGCAGCACGACCACCAAGCCCGCCTCAACACCCTCAAGAGCGAACTCCTCATACACCGCCAGACCAATCAAGGCCGCGACTCGGCCTTCCTACAAAAGCGCGCCACCGATGCCCGAAACCGCATGCAGAGCCTCAAGCACGCCGCTTCCCTTTGGCAACACATCTCCGAAGGCTATGCACGCATCAGCGAAAAGCGGGCCACCCAAAAGCGCGAAGAAGTAGAAATTGACCAAAAGCGCCAACTCGCCCTCAAGCAGGAAATTGAGGTGAAAGCCGCTGAAGAAGCCTACTCGCGCATCAGCACCACCTACACGCTCAGCCAGACGCAAAACATCGTGAATCTCCGCAAACAGCTCAAAGAAGGCACGGCCTGTCCCGTTTGCGGCGCCACACATCATCCCTATCACACCGAAACCGAGCGCGAACTTGGCGAACTCCTCACCTCGCTCAGCAAGGAATACGCCCACTTGCAGCAAGACCTTGAGAACAAACGCACCGTGCTCAACACGTTGCGCGAAACCATAGCAGCCGACAACGCACGCCTCGAGGCCGACAAGCAGGCTCTTGTCGAACTCGAAAAGCGCCAGCAAGCCGATGTGGACGAATGGCAGACTTGTGCCTATCTCGATCCCTCTTTTGCCGACTGCTCCGCCACCGTGAACCGCGAAGCACGCCGCATGATGATAGAACTGCTCATCGACAACACAACCCGCACCTCAGAAGAAGCTGAAAAGGATCTTGAAACCTTCAACTTCCACCAGCAGCACATCAACCGGCTCAACGAAGAGATTGCGTCACTCGATACCGTCATGGCCGACAATCGCACCTATCTCGACAACCTCAACACAGAGTGTCACATCGCAGCCGCAGCGGCCGAAGACTTGCAGCGCGTCATCAACGAGAGCGACCACTCATGCTCCGAACTCTACACCGACCTCGACGAGATGGTCACGCTCTCAGGATGGTTCACCGAATGGAAAAACAATCCCGACGGTTTCCGCATGCGCCTCACCAATCTCCACACCGAGTGGAACACCACGTCAACAGCTCTCGACGAGGCGCAGCGCTCCGAAGCCTTCCTTCGCGAGGAAGTGAAGAACGCCGAAGCCAATCTGGCCGAAGAAAACCGTCACGTTGTGCAATGTCGCGAAAACCGCGATGCCATACGCGAGTCGCTCAGCGGAAAGCGCGAAGAACTGCGACGCCTCTTCGGCGAAAGTTCGCCGCAAAAAGAAACGGAAGCCCTACAGCTCGCCGTAGCACAAATGCGCGAAGCCGAACAAAAGGTGCTCCGCGAGTGCGAAGCCGGAACAGGTCAAGTACGCCAACTTGAAGGCAAACGCGACAACCTTCTGCACACACGCCTCGAAAACCAGCAACAACTGCAGCAGAAGATGCAGGAGCTCGACCTCTTCATCCTCCGCTTCAACGGTTCCCACTCGCCCGTACAGTTCTCCGAACTAGAGAAACTCTTCAGCGACAGCCGCGACTGGAAAGCCTTGCGCGAAACCCTCACCACCCTCAAAGAGAACCGCATGCTGGCAGAGAATCACCTGGAACAAACCCGCCAGGCGCTGCTCGCCATTCAGGCCGACCCCGAACGGCCCGACGACGAAACGGAAGCCACACGCCTTGCCCTTGCCGAAGCGCTCAAGGCCAAACAAGCAGAACTTGAGCAAATAGGCCAACAACTCGAAACGTGCCGCGCCCGACTGCGCTCACACGCCAACTGCGAAGAGAACGCCGCAAAACTTACCGACAAACTTCAGAAAGCACGCGACGATGCCAAGGAATGGAACCGCCTCAACGTGCTCCTCGGAAGCAAAGACGGAAAGAAATTCCGCACACTGGCACAAAGCTACACTTTCCGCTTCCTCGTAGAACACGCCAACCGCCACCTGCGCATGCTTTCCTCGCGCTACGAGCTTCGCACCATTCCCGCCACGCTCACGCTCGAAATTGTGGATCGCGACATGTTCGACGAGCACCGCTACGTCGACTCCCTCTCCGGCGGCGAAACGTTCGTCGTAAGCCTCGCCCTTGCCCTCGGCTTGGCTTCGCTCTCCAGCCGCAACCTCACAATCAACTCGCTCTTCATCGACGAAGGCTTCGGAAACCTCGACCACGAGTCGCTCGACCTCGTCATGACGGCCCTCTCCAATCTCGAGAACACACAAGGCCGCAAAGTGGGTGTCATCAGCCACACCGACCAGATACGCTCGCAGATAACCCCGCAAATACGTCTTGTGAAACTTCCCGGAAACGGAAGCTCAAGAATAGACATCAGGTAATGCCCGCGGCAACCGCAGGTTTGCCGACACAATCCCCATACATTCACTTCACCCAAAAAGTTTTTCCCATGAAAAGAATGCTCCTCACAGCCATCATGCTCGTCATCACCCTGACAGCCATGGCGCAAAGCCAAGTCAAGTATGGCTACCTCAGCTACAACACCATTCTCCAGGCCATGCCCGACTATGCAGAAGCCCAGCACCAGATGGCTGAACTGAGAAAAAAATACGAAGCCGAGGCTGCCTACAACGAGAAGAACTTCAAGCAGCAGTTTGCCGAATTTCTCCAAGGCCAGAAAGACTTTCCGCAAAACATCCTCCTCAAGCGCCAGCGCAGTCTGCAGGACGCCATGGAGAAAAGCATTAGCTTCCGCCACGACGTAGACAGCATTCTTTCTGTGGCCGAACGCGAAGCCGTAGCTCCCGTGCGCAAACGCCTCGACAACGCCATCCGTGCCGTTGGACTTGAACACGGCTACGAGTATATTCTCAACACCGACGCCAACGCCTATCCCTTCATCCACCACTCTGTAGCCGAAGACGCCACCGCTTACGTTGAAGCAAAACTTAAATAATCCCCCATGACTCCCATCGGTGTTTTTGACTCAGGCTACGGCGGACTCACCATTCTCCGCCAAATACGCCAACTCTTGCCGCAATACGATTATCTATATCTCGGCGACAACGCACGTGCACCCTACGGTTCCCACTCCTACGACGTCATCTACGAGTATACGCTCCAAGCCGTGGAATACCTCTTCAGTCAAGGCTGTCCGCTCGTCATACTGGCCTGCAACACAGCCTCGGCAAAGGCGCTCCGCACCATACAGGAACGCGATCTTGAACGCCTCGACCCCACAAAGCGCGTGCTCGGCGTGATTCGTCCCACCGTGGAAGCCATCGGTCCGCTCACCCAAACGCGCCACGTCGGTCTGCTCGGTACGGCCGGCACGGTCAATTCCGGCTCTTACACCATGGAAATACGCAAACTTTGGCCCGACATTCAGCTCACGGGGCAGGCGTGTCCCATGTGGGTGCCGCTCGTGGAAAACTACGAGTTCGACTCGCCTGGAGCCGACTATTTCGTTAAGAAACGCATCGAAGGCATACTCCGTACCGACCCCGAAATAGACACCCTCATCCTTGGCTGCACACACTATCCGCTCCTTATGAACAAGATAGTGAAATACACTCCTCCCGGCATACGCATCGTCCCCCAAGGCGAATATGTAGCGCAGAGCCTCCAGGACTATCTCCACCGCCATGCCGACATGGACGAACGCCTCACGAAACACGGCACTTGCCATTACCTTACCACCGAAAGCGCCGAAAAGTTCCGCCAAAGCGCCGCCCTCTTCATGCACCAAATGGTCGACGTAGAGCACATCTCGCTCGATGAGAAATAACAGGTGCATCTTAGGCTGTGCAGCAAGCAAACCGCAGTGTAAATAGAAATAAACACAAAGCCACAAAAGCAAAATCTTAGTCAAAATTCAAGCACTGCATTAACACTGAGAATCGCATAGAATTTTTCGCACTCGCATTGGTTGCAAATACGCCAACCACAGCGAGTGCAATTTTTTAGTTTTAAGCCAAAACATTTCCCACAACGAAACATCTTAGTCCGCTTGAACAAAAATCAGCCGTCTTGCTGCATTTTTGAACTCGTTTTTCGGGAAAACAATAAGGCATCTGGTAAAAATTCCAAGGCAGCAAATTTAAATTAGCTACCTTGGAATTTTTACGGCGTACCTTGGAGTTTTAGCTCGTACTATTCGAGGGGTAAAAAAAGGGTTTCTTTTTTCTATTTCGACCTTCAGAAGACTCAAAAATAGCCTTAAGAATTTAACATTTCGGCAGAAGCAATCATTTGCCTATTCTATTACTCGCTTCCGTTGTCGGCATCGTTGGACGTTCACTCCATCAACTACACCTCTTGAAAAAATATTTACCACTTACGCACCTTTTATTACCACTTATGCATGTTTTCTGCCATTCGCGTCCGCTTTGCAAAATACGTTAAGAAATATATTATGAAGAGTTTGTACATTTGCAACAAGGATTTACACCATTTCTTGTGTGGTTCTTTTAGAATATATCTAATATTAAACCCACAGCATATTGCAGGATGGAACGATTCGGCCTTCTCTGACTACAAATAACGGAATATTAACATAACGAAATAAAGAAAAGAAATATTACAATGAAGAAATTCGCCTTAGTATTCAGTGCAATAGCTTTATCTATTGGCATGTCCGCACAAAAGGACGTAAAAGGAACAACTGAATTTAGTTTCAATGTAGGTTACGACATTGGACTCCAAGGAGCCTCCAACTGCCTATCGTTCCAACCCGAATTCGGCAAACATTTCACCAATCAGTTTTATTTGGGAATAGGAACTGGCCTCTTTGCTGACGACCATTTCAATTCCTTCAACATTCCACTCTTCCTGCGCACAGAAATAGATTTCCCAATGAGCAAATGCACTCCTTATATCTCCTTGCAGGGTGGTTACGACTTCAACATCGGCGATAGCTATACCGGAGCGGGACGAATCAATCCAAGCGTCGGCCTGAAAGTTCCCGTAGGAAAGAACGTCGACTTCAATCTCGGATTTGGTTACACACGAACCATCTACAGCGGTGGCGGAACGAACCTTCTCGGATTTAAGGCGGGTCTTAGCTTCAACTCAAATGGCCGCGGTTTTGTACACTTCTTGAAGACTTTGGACTACAGCGTTGAACTGGAAACACATACTCCTTTTACTAGCAAAGAAGACTATAGTGATGGCTATGGAGAAAATAAAACAAAGGGTATGATTGGTGTTCGCCTTTCGGCATTAGCGCCACTACCGGTTAAGAACCTTTATGCAGGTTTGAGTCTTGGCGTTGGTCGCGCTACCGAAAAGAGTACATTTGTCAACAAGTATGGCGATTCCCACTCTAACACCCCCCAGTCGGGTGTTTATGGCAATGTTATGGCACGTGTAAAATACAAGGTAAAGCAACTGACCCTTAAAGAAAAGTTCTATCCATTTGCACAAGTTGACCTTGGCATGGATTGTTTGTGCGAACCTATTTTCAGTGTGCAGCCTGCTGTCGGCGTTTCATACGAGACAAAAGGCAAACAGAGCATTGATGTTTCCGTTGGTTATGCAACCAAGAGAGACGAACGTGAACAAAACAAAGGATGCATGCGCATAGCAGTGGGCTACACATTCTAACGAACCATTATACTAAGTGTTACTTGGGGGCGTAAGAGTTTCTCTTATGCCCCTTATTTTATTGTCAACGTCGGCCAGCTTGACAATAACAAAATAGGACGAAAGGCCAATAAAAAGTAGTACCCCCGCTGAGAATCGAACTCAGATCACTGCTTTAGGAGAGCGGTGTTCTATCCATTGAACTACGAGGGCATACGGTGTGCAAAGTTAGTGCAAGGCGAGTGAAGAGCAAAAAGAAAACCCTTTTTCTTTTTGCTATGCCGAGGCCTCACGGAGGCTTTTGCGTGCTGCGCCTTGCTCTTCGCTCACCTTGCACTTTGCTTACGCGAAGTTACGCTGCGGTTCGGAAGAGCAAAAAAAGAAAAAGTGTTTTCTTTTTTGCTCTTCGCTCACCTTGCAGTAACTTTGCACCTTGAAACATAGGTATTAGACTACTTTACTTTTTTATGCAAGACATTCGTAACATCGCCATCATTGCCCACGTAGACCACGGAAAGACTACACTTGTGGACAAGATGCTGCTTGCGGGCAACCTTTTCCGCAAGAACCAGAACGCCGGCGAACTTATCCTCGACAACAACGACCTTGAACGCGAACGCGGTATAACCATCCTCTCCAAGAACGTGTCTATCCGCTATAAGGACACGAAAATCAACATCATCGACACTCCGGGTCACTCCGACTTCGGCGGTGAGGTGGAACGTGTGCTCAACATGGCCGACGGTTGCATTCTTCTCGTCGACGCCTTTGAAGGCCCTATGCCCCAAACGCGCTTCGTCTTGCAGAAAGCTCTCCAAATTGGCCTCAAGCCCATCGTGGTGGTCAACAAGGTCGACAAACCCAACTGCCGTCCCGAAGAAGTCTACGAAATGGTCTTCGACCTCATGTGCGACCTCAATGCCACAGAGGACCAGCTTGACTTCCCCGTAGTGTACGGTTCCGCCAAGAACGGATGGATGGGCGAAGACTACAATGCGCCTACCGACAACATCAACTACTTGCTCGACAAGATTATTGAAGTAATCCCCGCTCCCGAGCAGCTCGAAGGCACGCCCCAGATGCTCATCACCTCCCTCGACTACTCCAACTACACGGGACGTATCGCAGTGGGACGCGTACACCGCGGCACCATCAGCGAAGGCATGAAGTGTACCATTGCCCACCGCGATGGCACGCTCGAGAAGACCCAAATAAAGGAAGTTCACACCTTCGAAGGTATGGGACGCCAGAAGACCGACGCCGTAAGCTCGGGCGACATCTGCGCTGTGGTAGGTCTTGAGAATTTCGAAATTGGCGACACCATCTGCGACTTCGAGAACCCCGAACCCCTTCCCACCATTGCCATCGACGAGCCCACGATGTCGATGCTCTTCACCATCAACGACTCTCCCTTCTTCGGTAAGGAAGGAAAATACTGTACCTCGCGCCACATTGGCGACCGCCTTGCCAAGGAACTTGAAAAAGACCTTGCCTTGCGCGTACGCAGTTGCGAGACCGAAGGTAGCTGGATTGTGAGCGGACGCGGTGTGCTCCACCTCTCCATTCTTGTGGAGACGATGCGTCGCGAAGGCTATGAACTCCAGGTGGGTCAGCCTCAAGTAATCTATAAGGAAATTGACGGCGAGAAGTGCGAGCCGATAGAAGAACTCACCATCAACGTGCCCGAAGAATTCTCTTCCAAGATGATCGACATGGTGACGCGCCGCAAAGGCGAGATGACCTCCATGCAGAGCATGGGCGACCGTGTAGACATTGAGTTCGACATACCCTCACGCGGCATCATCGGTCTGCGTACCAATGTGCTCACCGCTTCTCAAGGCGAGGCCATCATGGCTCACCGCTTCAAGGAATACCAGCCCTTCAAGGGCGAGATTCAGCGCCGCTCCAACGGTTCCATGATTTCTCTCGAAACCGGCACGGCATTCGCCTATGCCATTGATAAACTTCAAGACCGCGGCCGTTTCTTCATCAGCCCGCAGGACGAAGTCTACGCCGGACAAGTTGTAGGTGAGCACGTTCACGACAACGACCTCGTAGTGAACGTCACGAAGGCCAAGCAGCTCACCAACATGCGTGCTTCGGGTGCCGACGACAAGGCCCGCATCATTCCGCCCGTCATCTTCTCCCTCGAAGAAGCACTTGAATACATCAAGGAAGACGAATACGTAGAAGTGACGCCCAAGTCCATGCGTATGCGCAAGATTATCCTTGACCACCTTGCCCGCAAACGCGCCAACCGCGAATAATCCCTCTTTTTTATCGCACCATATAAAAGCCGCTCTGAAGTTCCCGGAATTTCAGAGCGGCTTTTTTGAAGCGCAGTTTTAAGCTGCGCGGTACTAAAATCGCCTTTATTTAGCTACGAGTGGTCCAAAATGTGGTTTCGTAGCTAAATAAAGGCGATTTTGTTACTTGCTAATACCTTGAAACAGAAGGATCAGTATAATTTATTCTTTCCCTTTGGCGCGTCGCTGCTCGCGTTCTACGCTTTCGCGTGTGTGTTTCCAGCGGCGGTGACTCCAAAGCCAGAGGTAGGGCGTGTCGTTGATTTCCTGTTCCAAGCGGCGCATGTAGAGTTCTGTAAGTTTGAAGTCGTCAAACTCCTTCATGTCGTGTGTGAGACATTCTAGGTGACACTCGTAATAGCCGCGGCGCGGACGTGTGACGTGGGCAAAATAGGCTGCGGCGCCCACTTTCTTGCCGATGCGCTCGGCGCCAGTGAAGATGGGCGTGTCCTGGTGGAGGAAGTCCACCCAGTCGTGGATGCTAAGCGGCGAAGGACTTTGGTCTGAAATGAAGCCGATGTGGCTGCGGATGCCTTTAGAACGAAGAGTGAGAATGTGGCGGAAGGCGTCGTACTTTGAGATGTTCTCCGCCTTGAAGCGCGAACGCATGTGGAAGAAGAGTTTGTCGAAGACCTGGTCGCGCAGCGGGCGGTAGAGTTGTCCGCAGTGGTGACTGCTCCATATGCCGATGGAACTGATCCATTCCCAGTTGCCGTAGTGGCCGAGCATGAGAAACACGAAAGGCTGGTGGTCCAGCTCTGCATCCATGGCTTCCATGCCCACCACCTTCATTCGGCGTTTCATTTCCTCGGGTGTGATGGTGAGCAGTTTGACGGTTTCCACGGCGTAGTCGCAGAAGAAGCGGTAGAAACGCCGCTCTATGCGCCGTCGCTCCAGTGGTGTGCGGTCGGGGAACGATCGGTTGAGGTTGGCGCGCACCACGCGGCGGCGGTAGCGCACCACGTAGTAGAGTACGGGAAATATGAGGTCCGATAGACGGTAGAGCCACCAAAGGGGAAGGCGCGAAAGCAGGTGGAGGAGTTTGCCTCCAAGCTTGACGTACCATTTTGAGGTTGACGGGGCGGGGTCGGTCATGTTCTGAGTGTCTGTTCTTGGGTTCATGGAAGATGGGTTAGCAGTGCGTCAACGTCCGAGCCACGCTTCGGGGTTGAGCTTTGACGTTTCCTTGCGGAGCTGGAAGTGGAGCGTGCAGTTGCCCGAAGCGTCGGTGGCTACCGCGCCGAGCGTTTGGCGTGCTTCGACCTGCTGTCCTCTACGTACGGAAATGGAACTGAGGTTGCAGTAGACGGAGAGGTAGGAGCCGTGGCGCACGATGACGTTGTACATTCCGCCGAAGGGGAACACGCTCGTCACTTCGCCGCGGAAAATGCAGCGTGCCTGTGCACCAGGTCGGCCTGTGATGTTGATGCCCTTGCTGTCGAGCTGCACGCCGCGCAGACCTTCCACATTGTAGGAGCCGAAGTGGGTGGTGATGGCGTACGAACCGGTGATGGGCATGGGCAGCCGTCCGCGGTTGGCTGCGAAGTTGTTGGACAGTGCGCGGTCGGCATTGTCGGCCGCATTGAATGAGGGCGTTGCGGTGCGCTCTTCTTGCGTCAGGCCTTTGCTTGGAGTTGGTGTAGAACCACCTTTCTTTCGCGACGACGTAGAGGTGCCCGACTTTGCCCCAGACTTCGACGAAGCCTGTGCCTTGCGGCGTGCGGCCTCCTCGCGTTCCTTGCGCTTCTTCTCGGCTGCCGCCTGCTCGCGTTCGCGTTTGAGTTTTGCCTGACGGGCGGCTTCGGCCTTGCGACGCTTCTCTTCTTCGGCTTTGCGGCGACGCTCGGCAGCCGCTATTTCCTGCTGAATGAGGCGGTCTATCTGTGCGTCGAGTGCGGCCGACTTCTTTCGTTGCTGGGCGATGGAAGCCTGGAGTTCACGCTGCTTTTGGTTGAGTTCGTTGACCACCTGCTGACGCTCCGCCTGCTGGCCTTGAAGCTTTTGTGTTTGAGCCTGTCCTTCGGCAAAGAGGCGGTCTTTTTCGGTTTTCACGCCGAGCAACTCGTTGCGCTTGGCCTGCACTTCGTTCTCCTTCTGGCTGATGAGTTGTGCCTGTGCACGCTGGTACCGCGTGAAGTCGTTCATGTAGCGCATGCGGCGGTACATTTGCCGGAAATTTTTAGCAGAGAGGATGAATTGCCACTTCGACACCTGCGTGCGGTTGCGGAACATGTAGTTCACGGCGTGGCGGTAGCGACGTTTGCAGTCGTTGAGGTCGGCTTCGAGCAGTGAGAGTTGCTTTTCAAGTCCCTTGATGCTTGAAGCGAGGGTTGTGAGTTCGGAGTGGATGTTGTCGACGTACTTCTGCTGCCCTTCAATCTGCGCATTGATCACGCGAAGGTCCGCCAGTTGGGCATTGACGTCCTTCTTTGTGGAGCGCAACATTTTTTCCTGGTCGGCAATTTCGCGCTTGAGCGTTTGTTGCTGGCTTTGGAGTTTGCGTATGTTGCGGTTGGTCTGTGCGCCGAGTGGCGTACACACCGTAAGACAAAGTATGAGGCAGAGAAGAAGTATGCGTGTCATGAACAACGTCTGTAGTTATTATGGTGGGGGGGGGAGTTGCAGAAGCGTGGAACTTATTTCAGCAGTTTGCCGAGCACTTGGTCAACCGAGCGGCGCGTGTATTTCGCCGACACGGTGGTGCGCGTTTCCCAGTCGGAGTCGTTGCCGAGTCGGGAGAGGTTGAGTTTGAGCCCCATGTCCTTTCCTGTGCCGGTCACCTTCATGCTCATGGTGTTGGGGAACTGGCGGCCGTCGAAAGCGTTGAAGTCGGCGTAGTCGAAACGGAATTCGCCCTTGTCGCTCTCCTTTGTGCCGCGAACCACGAGTGCTGTGAGTCGTGCGGGGGTGGGCTGCGTGAGGAACGTGTAGGAGAGTTGCGGTGTGTTGGTCAGGGAGAGCACCGGTGTGCCGTTTTGGTACGAGAGCGTGAAGCGCGAAGCGGAGTTGGCCGCGCTACGTTCACCGGGCACGAAGAGTTCGTTCCAGAACACGGACTGAAGGGCATAGAAGTCGAGGTTGGCTTTTTTCAAGAAACTCACTTCGCTGTAGGCGGCGCGAACGTACTGTTTGTTTAGGCGATCCACGATGAGCACGTCCTGCGGGGTGAACTCGAGGCGTCCTACTTCCATGCCGAGGAAGGTGACGGAGAGCTGCACCACGTCGTCGCGCTTCATGCGGAGCGTGCCGTTGGCGCTTAGGCTCTTGCCTAGTCCTTCAATCTCCACTTTCACCTTTGCGGTGAGGCAGGTTTTTGTAAGGTTGTTTTTCGTCACGTTTTTCACCACAGCAGCTGCGTTGTTTGCCGTAGCAGCGGGTGTGGCGACAGTAGCGGAGGAAGAAGTGGCGTTCTCCAGATTCTTTGTGGAACGGCACGAAGCAAGCAGTGCTATGCCAAGGAGTAGGACTATTGAGAGATGTTTCATTTTGTTTCTTTTTGGGGATTATCGTACCAAACTACAAATGCGCGGCAAAGCATTCTGCATTTGCACATTTGCACATTTGCACATTTGCACATTGCGCTGCGTGCAGCGCTGCGCGCTGCACTACGGCCGTCCGCGTCTTAGCTTGAGTAGGAGGCGTTTGCGTTCGGCCTTCTTTTCGGTCAGCGAGTAAGCCTTTTGCCAGAAGGTCTTTGCCTTTTTCCTTTCACCAGTGCGGTAGTAGATGTCGCCGGCGTGGTCGAAGAGCGAAGCGTTTTGGCGGTCCGTGTCGTCTACGAGGCGGAGCATCTGGTCTATGAAGATGCGTGCCTGTGCGTGTTGGCCCATGCGGTAGAGCACCCAGGCATAGGTGTCGAGATAGGTTGTATTGTCGGGCTCTGCGTCGACCGTAAGGCGGCTCATGGCACGCGCTTTTTCGAGGTTTCGACGGTCGAGGGAGAGGAAGTAGGCGTAGTTGTTGAGGCAGAGAAGGTTGCGCTCGTTGTAGACCAACGCGCTGTCGTAGGCGGCATAGGCGCGCTCCTTGTGGCCGCCGTCGTGAAGCACGTCGCCGAGTTGGGCGTAGAGGTCGGAAGCCAGTTCGCGGTCGGTGTTTTCGTCTATGCGTTCCGTTCCACGCGTGAGGGCATTGACGGCCTCTTCGTCGCGTCCAAGCCGGTAGAGTGCCACGCCCTCGTAGTAATAGTAGGTCACTTCGCCCGGCTGGTAGACCTCGCCTTTGCGGCATATGTCGGTGGCTTGGACCATGTCGTCTTTCTGCAACATAATCTGCAACAGTTGCAGACGCGCTGTGGTGTAGTCCGGCTCTATGTCGAGAATTTTGCGGAGCACGGGCACTAGGGAGTCCGACGGCATTTTAAGGCTCGCCATGTAGAAGGCGCAGAGTTCGGCCATGTCGCGCGACTCTTGCGGCTGTGCGAGGGCTTTGCGGAAGAGTTCGAGCACTTCGGTGCTGTCGCCTTTGCGGTTGAGGTTGTCGATGGCAAAGGCCTTCAGGGCTTCGATGCGTGCGGTGGTTTCGGTGCGCGGGTTGAGCACCACGCGGTTGAGCAGATTGCGGTAGAGCGAGTCGGCTTCTGCGGCTTTGTAGTAGGCAAGGAGCGAGAGTTGGGCGTAACTGTTGTTGGGTTCGGCGGTGAGTACGTCCTTGTAGATTTCTATGGCTCGCTCGTGGTAGCCGTGTTGGTCGTAGAGGTCGCCGAGGAGCACGCGGTAGCGGAGGTCGAGGGGATATTCGGCACAGAGGTCTTCGATGGCTTTATAGGCGTGCTCGTCGTCCTTCATGGCAATGTATGTCTGGAACTTTTCCAGGCTGAGCGCTTCGCTTTGTCCGTCGAGTTTCTCGAGGCGGTCAATGGAACGTATGGCTCCGGCGTAGTCGCCGCTCTGCTTGTAGAGCCAAATGAGCGAGGCGAGATTTTCCGTGGTGGCTTTGTGTTCGGAAATCTCCTCGTAGATTTGTATGGCGCCGTGGTAGTCGGCGCTGTTGGCGAGGTAGGTGCCGAGCGTTTCCTTGTAACTGAGGTTTTCGGAGTCTAAGCGTACGGCTTTGCGCAAGAGGGAGTCGCCTTCCTGACGCGAAAGGGTGTCGGAGTAGGTTGAATAGGAGAGTTTGAGCACCGCCATCTCGTAGTTGGCTTCGGGGGCATCGGGGCAGAGCGCGAGTGCTGCATTGAGGAGTTCAAATTCTGAATCGATGTGTTCCGCTTCTTTCTGACGGATGGCTTCAAGGAACAGTTCGTTGTAGCGTCGTGCGTAGGGTGCTTCAGTTTGGGACACGGCAGCCCCTTCCTCCTGCACGTCGGGTGCGGCGGATTTTCCGGCTTGCTGCGTGTGGCACGAGGCAAGCACGCAGAGTAGCATGACGAATATGTAGACTGTCCGTAGCAGGGTGTAGGAGTTTTTGGAAGAGAAAACGCGTTTTTGACGGAATCACTCTTTCGTAATGTGTAAAAAATAAGTTCCGCTTGTTTGATAATAAATCAAGCCAGCGAAAAACGGGCTGAAAAATCGTGCAAGGCGAACGCAATGCCAAGCAAAGCTATGCTTGCTTGAGCATTGAAGAGCCGCAGCCGATTTTGTCAAAGAAAAGCCCAGCAAGCCTATAGCCCAGGGCAAG
>CAVALA010000019.1:0-45257 GCA_963589615.1 Prevotellamassilia timonensis | reverse complement strand
AACACTCTGCTCGTTTCTGTGGTAGGCAGCAGGATGGCCTCGTATTTCTTGCCGGGCATGGTGGTGCGCATCGTGATGTCGGCGGGAGTGCCTTCGCCGGAGATAGTTCCGTCGGCAAGGTTGTAGGTAGCCGTGGTGTTCTGGTCTTTCACCTTGATGGTCAGGTTGGCAAGGTCTTCATCCATGAGGCCGTCACCGGGGTGCACGTCGAGGATGAGATTGGCCAACTGATGGCTGAAACTCAACTCCACCTGTGGTGTGGCTTTGTTGTATCCCGTGGCTTTGGCATACATGAAGTCGATGGCTTCCTGGTTCGTTTGGTCGGCTACGTTGAGCGCCACCTTGTAGTCGCTGACTGTGGTCTGTGGATAGTAAGAATAGAAGTCCACGTTGCCGTCGATGGGGAAGTAAATGGTCTTACCGCCACTGACAGGTGAGAATGCATTGCTGCCATCTGTCTGGTAAGCCACGTTGTCAATGCCCTCGCTGATGTTGTCGGCGGCAAGCGTCTCGCCGGCCTTAGTCATAAAGATTCCGATCTTGTCGTTGGCTGTCCAGCTGGCATCTACGGCACGGGTGCTTATGTTGATGCCGCCATTAAACTGCACAGCCACCTCGCCATTATACGTTGCAGGGGCTGTTTCGTCTGTACTGCAAGAAGTCATTGCGCCTGCCAAGAGTGCAAGGGCAAATAAGGTTGTTGTCTTTTTCATATTACAATTGTTTTGTTGGTTATTATTTTATTTCTACTTCGTCGTTAAGGTCTTTCCAGTTGTCGATGGTTGCGTCAAGATTCATCTTCGGCTTCATATCGTTGTACTTGAGGCGCAGTTCGTACTTTCCTCCCGCTTTCATTGCAGGGGCGGTGATGTCGTACTCTTGCGGTGTGCCGTCAGGAAGCAAGAGACGAAGATAAATATGGGAAGTCGAATGGCCTTGAACTGTTGGCATCAGCCGTATTACATCCGACTGCAAGGTCGCATCTGTTGCAAGGACGGTGGGGAAATCCACTTCCACCGAGCCACTGCCCGGCAGTCCATAGTCGCCGTCGCTATTCTTCTGGGTTGGAAGCAGACATTGGGCGCAATCCAAAGCCTTGCCTTTCATCTCCGTACCGTCGGGTACATTCTCTATGTTGACGCTCAGTTCGGCAAGCACGCTCTTGACAGGAACTTGCACCACATAGCTGGCGAAACTGTTGTCTATCCTCACATTGGCTACACCGAAATAGGCATTGGCTTTTATGCCATAGGGTTCGGTCAAGCCTATTTGGATGTTGCTCCAATTGGCCACCGCTCCGGTCTGCCCGTCGATGGAGAAAGGCGCTATGAGATTGGCGGCAGTCAAGATTTGATAGTTGCCTGCGGGAAGCTGGAAGCGTTGGCTAGCCATCTCTTGAGCACTTGCGTAGCGCTTTTCTTCTACGAGCGAACCGTCATCGGCGTTGAATATCCAGAGTTTTATGTCGTTTACAGCCACACCTTGGTCTGCTTGGTCGGCCCAAGAGAGCGATACGGACAAGCCGCCCTCTACAGCGTCGTCATGAACACTATTTTCGCAACTGGCCAACAGGAATGGGATGCACAGCAGTACCCATAACCAAATATTAAAAATTCTGTTTGCTTTCATCTTTATCTATTTTATGGGTTACTGATTGTCTTTGTCGGTTGTCTCCACTCGGCGGGCCTTGGCTGCGTCAGTCTCGTTGAAGTCGCTGCCCATACCAAGTGCCTCGATGCGGTCGGCAGAGATGCCTTGCTCTACGAGCCATTTCTTTACGGCTTGGGCACGGGCCTCGGAGTAGCGCTTGTTGATGGCAGTCGCCCCCTTCGTGTCGCACCATCCCTTGACGGTGACCTTCATCTCCGGGTTCTCTTTCAGCGTCGTGAGTATCTGCTGCAGTTTCGACTCTTCGGAAGCGGAAATGCTCTTCTTGTTGAAATCGAAATAGATGTCGGGGAAGGTGATGGTCTTCTTCTCTTCTTCGGTGGACGTGACGGTGACAGGCTCTTTCTGAGGTTCTGCAGCGGTCGGTGCTTCCGACTTTTCGGGACAAACGACGGGGACTGGCTCTTCGCTCACTGTTTTCTTCTTGTTCTTACCGAAGACAAAACCGAGGCGCACGCCGCTCTCCCACACCAAGTTGTTCTTGTGCAAGTGTTCAGGCATGGCATCCATCTTGCTTCCTGTAAGGACGGTCACCCCAGAGTAGATGCCGAGTTGCAGATGTTGTGTAATGTGGTACGCCACCTGCAGGTCGCCCCCATAGCCAAGGTGCCACTGGGTGCTCCCCTTCAGACGGTTTTCTCCATCTGCCATTGTCTGGATGTTGCTCTTGGTGCTCACGGCGTAGACGTGAGGCGACAGCGCCACCGACCAACGGCTATACTTGGTCTTGTTGAACAGCCCGAGGAGGTTGACGTTGAGCCTTGCGCCATACTGCCCGATGTTGACGTGGCTCTGCAGGTCGCGGTAGTTCCAACTGTCCATGCAGAGCACCGCAGCATTATAGCGCACACCATCCATACCGAGCCAATAGTTGCGTTCCACGCAGCAATCTTGAGCCGACAAGTTCATTTCGCCATACTTGACAACGAGTTCGGCAGAGACAACTGGGTTGAAACGATAGCCGCCATACAGACCTGCCGCCCAACCGAGGTGCGCTTTGTCGTGTCCGAAACTGGAGAACGTGCTTATACCGAACGGCACACCGCCCTCAATGCCCAGGTACCATCCGCGTTGCGGCGAAGTTTCCTTGACCGTAGCCGCATTTTGTGCCGCCAACGGAGAATGGAAGGCTTGCATCGACAGGATGACTAATAAGATAAGAGGTACTTTCTTCATCATCTTTTTATATGCTTTTTTTGATTGTTTTTCGTGGTTGCCTATTGCAAATGTAGCATAAAAAAGATGACAGAAACAAGACTACCAAACTGACAGACAGCAGGTTTTGGTAATAAAACAAAAAGTTGCCGTTTCGACAACGGCAACTTTTGCTGATAGAGTTATTGTTTGTTGATAGAGCAAAAAGTCCTTTTCCATTTGGCGGGCGAGAGACCTTCCCTTTCAGAGAATATCTTGACAAAATAGCTCTGCGAAAGAAAGCCGGTAGACTCGCATACTTCGCCCACCGACATCTTGGGGTCGGCGGTGAAGAGTTGTTTGGCGTAGTCTATGCGCAGGTTGGCTATCCATTCACGGAACGTCACGGCGTAGGTTTGATTGATGTAGGCAGAGAGATAGGTACGGTTGGTACCGATGGACAGGGCGAGGTCTTCTATCGTGAGTCCTGGACTGGCAAATCCGTTCTGCGAGAGCCACGCTGCGAGGTTCGTTTCTATTGCCGAAAAATAGGTAGAAGTGTCGCGGATAGCCTCTTCCTTTTCCTCGGGTATTTCAAGTATAGCCTCCACCTGTTCGTAGAAGAGCAGGTAGTTCATGTAGGAGCAGTAGAGGTATATATAGAAAGGTACCGACGACAATATCCAAAGGAACACATATTCGTCGGGCAGGAAGGTGAGCAGTCCGCAACTCACACCGTATATGACCGCCCACCATGTGAATATCGACATCCAGCGGATGTAGGCAGCGATGTTCTCGGAATGGGTGTCATCGAAGAGCCGCACTGCACGGTGGTAGGTGCGTATGATGCGGTTTGAGAGATAGATGCCGTATCCGAAGAGCCATGCCGCCATCGTGGCAAGGCCAACGTAGCGACACAAGCCCCTGGGCAGTACGAAGAGGATAATGCAGGAGAGCAATGAGAATATGGCCCAGTATGCCATGTTGCGCCAAAATCTTGTCCACGTGATGTAGAAGCGATCGAGCAGCGTGACGAGTGCGGCGCTGAAGAGCCAATAGGAAAGGAAATAAGTGGAGAGGTTCATCAGGATGGCTGCATCCTGACTCTTGAAACGCAGTCCGTCGAAAAGGTGCACCGAGTAGTTGGCAGAGAGCACGAGCAACGCCGCGCCCATAATGCGTCGCGAGCGTTTGTAGTTGTCGAAGATGCTCTTTTCCGGGGTCTTTGCCACGAAGAAGTAGATGGCAAAGAAGAGCATCAGTGTCAGAGCAAGCCCCAGCGAGTTTTTGTATATTGTATAATCCATTGTGTATGTTCGTATCTTGGGTGGCAATTACATAACAGCCCTTAAAAGCCACGCTGCTTGCGTCGTTCGTTCGCCATTTGTTCTTTGATGCCACCATTTTGTTTAAAATGGTCCTTTTGCCACTCAATCAAGCCCTTAATCAACGAATCGGTTTGCATAATCAGTGTAATAGCCAAATTACAGATTACTTCGGGAGAGCGCTCTGCTATTTTATCGCAATAGTCAGCGGAATCGGTATGATTCCGACAATAATTGCGAGTTTGCTCTGCTTCGGGAGAATTGACCGGCCATAGTCTTAGCTTATGCACGCGTAAGTAGTCCTTGTAGTCTTCCATCAACTCATGCAAACTGGCCCGATTCACATTGGTAAGCTTAATCTCCATCTCCGTAGAAGTAACCCCGTCTATGTTTCCTTCAACAATGTTTTGCTTGCCAGACCGCGCAGCCTGAACCATTTGGTCAATGGTACGGTCCCCTCGCTCAAGATACTTGTGGGCAAAATAATAGGTGATGTCGTAAATTATCACCGCCTTCTTATAGCATATCAGCGTAGTGTAGTCCTTTTCTTGAGGAATAAAACCGTTGTCGACAGGACGTTTATCTTTCATAGGGGTTCTTTTTAGAAAATGGTTATAGAATTGAGTTTATTAGATTGGAAGATAATGGGCTTGATGGGCTTGATGGGCATTGTGGGCGAGCTGGGCCCATTCTGCCCATCCTGCCCATAAAGCCCATCCTGCCCATTAAGCGCCCATAAATTCACCTCACTCCTCGCGCTTCTTCATTCGCTTAGAGAGCGAGATGGCGCCCACGGGGCACACGTGCTGGCAGAGCAGACAGCCAACGCACTTGCCGCCGTTGACGTGGGGCTTACGCTCGGCATCCATCGTGATGGCCTGATGGCCGCCGTCGCTGCAAGAGATGTTGCAACGGCCACAACCGATGCAGCGGTCTTTGTTGATCAAGGGGAACACCTTGGTGTCGCGGTTGAGGTTGGAGGGCAACACGAAGTTTTTGAGTTCCTCGCCAACCAAGGTATTGAGATTCGATATGCCGCGCTGCTGCATATAGCTCAAGAGACCTTCTTTGAGGTCGTCAATGATGCGGAAACCAAACTGCATGACTGCGGTGCATACTTGCACGTTGGTACATCCGAGCTGAAGGAACTCCAGTGCATCGCGCCACGTTTCTATTCCGCCTATGCCGCTCAAGGGCGTAAATTCCAAGATGGGGTTTTGCGCCATTTCCAAGATGTGGCGGAGCGCAATGGGCTTGACCGCACGACCGGAATAACCCGAAACGGTGCGCTGGCCGTTGACCATAGAGCAGTCGGAAATGGTCACACACTTGATGGTGTTGATGGCCGCAATAGCATCGGCGCCCGAAAGTGCAGAAGCCACGGCGGGGGCACTGATATGGGTGATGTTGGGCGTCATCTTGGCAATGACGGGGATGTCCACACGGTGTTTCACATAGGATGTGTAGTGCATAACGAGTTCCAGGTTCTGACCCACGTCGCTGCCCATGCCTTCTAGTCCCATTTGAGGACAGGAAAGATTGAGTTCAACGGCATCGGCCCCGGCTTCTTCTGCCATATGGGCCAACTTGGCCCAATCGCTGAGCGACTGCCCCATGATGCTGGCTACAACCACTTTGGTCGGGAAGTCTTGCTTCAAGCGACGGATGGTTTCGAAATCTTCTTCGGCGGGATGTTCGCTGACTTGCTCCATGTTGCGGAAACCGTAAAAGCGACCGTCTTCGCCAGGTTCGCAAACGGAGTCGAAGCGCGGCGATACTTCGTGGATATCCTCCAGGCAAATGGTCTTAAAGAACACACCGCCCCAACCGGCTTTGAAGGCGCGCGCAACCATTTCGTAGTTGGTGCACACGGCAGACGAGGCAAGGAAAAAGGGATTCTCGCAGGGTATGCCGCAAAATTCTATCTGCAGACTGGGATGTACTTCTTCTTTTGTCTCATCTGCCGGTTCGGCACAAGACTTCTTGGTCGCCTCGTCCAAACTCTTGACAACTTCTCCGATGCGGATGGGGCGGTCGTAGTGGATACAAGCGGCTTCGGCAGCTTCCAAATCTTGTTCGCTGCAGCCAGCCACCCACTTCAGTGCGTTACTGACGTTGTCAAAACGTAGGGCGCGGAGCATACGTGCAGGATCGCCATGCTTACAAGCTGCCGTACATTGGGCATTCTCGCACAAAAGGCAACGGGATACTTCTTCTTTGTAATTGAATAATCTCTTCATGTTATTGTTCTTGTTTTTCAATGTGAGTAGTAGATTGCAAAAGCAAGGCGGGCATATACGTTCTCAACTTGACATTTTCGCCTGGCTTTGCTGTATGCAAATATAAAGAAGATTTGATGAAGGGCAAGCCTTTCTGAAGTTTTTATACACACCATACTACTTCGTACACACACCAAAGCACGCCGTTGGAAAACCAAGGCACGGTGTGAGCACACCATAGCACGAAAAAATTCCAAGGCTGCAAATTCAAACTTCCTACTTACTCAACACGTTGAGCTCGCAGAAAGTTGTTAGCAGTTGTTTACATAAACTTTTTCGATGCGAACAATGTAGGCGAAAGCACACAAAACCGTCCGTTACGGCAAGGCAGCAAATTCAAATTTCCTACAAGCCCAACACGTTGGGCTCGCAGTCCAAATTTTGCAAAAGTTCACAAACCCTATGAGCGTAGATTTCGGTACGAATTCACTGCGTAGCGCGCACGCGCACACGCGCGCTTCACCGAAGTTTATACATTCTACCTTCATCT
This sequence comes from Prevotellamassilia timonensis, assembly GCA_963589615.1. Taxonomy (GTDB): domain Bacteria; phylum Bacteroidota; class Bacteroidia; order Bacteroidales; family Bacteroidaceae; genus Alloprevotella; species Alloprevotella timonensis_A. The sequence continues at coordinate 38,361 of CAVALA010000019.1, read as the reverse complement.
GTCACCCTATGCTTTGCGAATTGATGTAAATCAAAGAAATATAACGAGTTGCGTTTAACGCTCAGGGTGACAGCAAATTCTCACGAGGAGGTAAATATTCGTCACGCCCTAAAAATGCCGGTCATGCGCATGTACCGAAATTTCTGAAGGAATTGTTTTAATAGAACAAAATATTTGTGAGCAATTCTTTTTGCTGTCACCCTCATCACAGCGTATTCTTCATTACTTTATTTGCACATCTGCACATCTGCACATTTGCACATTTGCACATTTGCTCACGGCGCAGCACGCAGAACCGTCCGTGACGGTGACAGGTGACAGCAACTTGCACAAACTTCGGTGTATACGCGCGCGTAGGCAGAGAATGAAGAAGTAGCACTTTCAGTTTCAATCCTTTGCAAACGCAAGTGGCAAAAGCATACATTCTGAAAGACAACACCTTGCAGAAGTGTAAGAAAAATAATCCCAAAATTCACAAGTCAATTTGACCTTGATTCCTTTTTAATGTATATCTTTGCCCCGTAAAAGAAGCGCCAAATGTAAAGCGCGACTATCAATACTACGAATTCAATAACCAAAATTTCTACAAACAAACTAATCTCAAAACAATGGCAACTACAAATGCTAGCGCGCCCAAGAGTGCGCCCAAGAAACAGTCTGCTGGTTTCACCGGCATCAAGTCTGGCCTTTCTGTGATTATTGTCTGCGCAATAATCGCAGTGTGCATCTACCTCTTCGGTTTCGGTAATATGTCCAACTTCAAGGGTGCTGAAAACGCATCTGCAGCATTCTCTTTCCTTTGCGGCGATGAGACTTACGAACCCGCTAACCTCATGGGTACAGTCTACAAAGGTGGTTTCGTGGTGCCCGTAATCTGGACGCTCCTCCTCACCGTCATCGCACTTACCATCGAGCGCTTCTTCGCAATCCGCAACGCTTACGGCCGCACTAGCCTCACTAAGTTCGTTGCCGACATCAAGGTAGCCCTCAAGCAGAACGACATGGCTAAGGCTCAGCAGATCTGCGACAAGCAGCGCGGTTCCGTAGCCAACGTAGTAGGCGCAACCCTCAAGAAGTACGCAGAAATGGAAGCAAACACCGTCCTCACCAAGGAACAGAAGGTGCTCTCCATCCAGAAGGAACTCGAAGAAGCTACCGCTCTCGAAATGCCTATGATGCAGGAAAACCTCCCCATCATCGGTACCATCATTACACTCGGTACCCTCTCCGGTTTGTTCGGTACGGTGCTCGGTATGATCAAGTCATTCTCCGCAATGGCTAGCGGCGACGGCGGCGCTGACTCCTCAGCCCTCTCAACCGGTATTTCCGAAGCACTTGTAAATACGGCTTCCGGTATCTTGACCGGTGCACTCGCCGTTATCGCTTACAACTACTACACCAACAAGATCGACCGCCTCACTTTCTCTCTCGACGAAGTAGGTTTCACCATCGTAGAAACATTCTCTGCAACTCACTAATTAGCATAAAACAAGGTATTTAAGACATGGGACGTTTTAAAGTCAAAAAACAAGATACGTTCATAGACATGACGCCTATGAGCGATGTCATGGTCCTGTTGCTTACCTTCTTTATGCTGACTGCAACTTTCGTTAAGGAAGAACCTGTAAAGGTCAACACACCTGGTTCGGTTTCGGAAATCAAAATTCCCGCCAACAACTTGCTCACCATCTTCGTGGAAAAAAGCGGCAAGGTGTTCATGACCATGGACTCACCCGAAGGCCTCCGCAAACTCGCCAACGCGATGAACGACGCCGACAAGCTGAGTCTCTCACCCCAGGAAGTTGAATCCTTCGCTCAGGCACCTACCTTCGGCACTCCCCTCAACACCATCAAAGGATGGTTGGCTCAAGAAAACAAGAACGAAATTCTTACCAAGAGCCAAGAGGCTGGTATACCTTGCGACAGTTTGAACAATGAGTTGAAGATCTGGGTAAGCACAGCCCGTGAGGCAATGGGCGATGGTATGCGTATCGCAATAAAGGCTGACAAGTCTACTTCCTACGCCGTAATCAAAAAAGTTATGGACACTCTGCGCGAGATTGACGAGAACAAGTACAACCTCATCACCGCTCTTAAAGGCGCAGAAGAATAAATTTTACAGTTATGGCAAAAAAAGGTGGAAGTAAACAAAAGAAAATGAACTCGCGCGTGGACTTCACGCCGATGGTGGATATGATGATGCTCCTCGTGACCTTCTTCATGCTCTGTACAACGCTTCTCAAGCCGCAGACCATGGAAATCACCATGCCTTCCGACAAGGAAGACATCAAAGAAGAGAACAAGAGCCAGGTGGCCGCCTCTAAGGCTATCACCATCCTCCTCGACGAGAACAACACCATCTACTACTTCAAAGGTAAACCCGACGGAGGTACCGACATCCCCGATGAAGGTAAACTCTTCGCCACAAAATACGGTAAGGACGGCATCCGCAAGGCATTGCTCGAGTCCAACCCGCAAGCCGTGAAAGAAGTAGCTAAGCTTAAGGCAGAGTTCGCAAGCAAAGCAACCTCCAACGTTCAGCAGGAACAGAAAATCAAAGCTGAATACAAGGAACGACTGGCCAAAATCAAAAACGCCGATTACACACCTAGCGTAATCATCAAGGCTTCTGACAAGGCCACGTACGAAAACCTCATTGATGTGCTCGATGAAATGCAAATCTGCAACATCGGCCGTTACGTGATCGACAAATTCGCAGAGGGCGACAAGCTCAAGATTGAAGCTTACAAGAAAAACCCTGCGCAGTAATTAACAGTAAGTGAAGTATAACAACTATGTCTAAAGTAGATTTGGCATCACGAGAGTGGTGCGACTTAGTATTCGAAGGACGTAACAAGGAATACGGAGCTTACCGTGCACGCGCAAACAAAGGTAAGTTCCAGCTTCGCGGCATCATCATGGTGCTCATCCTCATCGCAGCCATCGTAGCAGCCCTCGTTGCCAAGTCGGCAGTGGAAGCAGCACTCAAGGCTAACCAAAACTTGGAAGACGAGACCGTAACCGAACTCTCGCAGCTCAAGAAAGACGAGCCCAAGAAAGAGGAAAAGAAGAAGCAAGAGCCCAAAGTCGAATACGAGAAACCCATGGAGAAAGTGGCTGTGAAGTCATCCATCCAGTTCACCGTTCCTAAGATTGTGGAAGACGACAAAGTTGACCACTCCAAGGAACTCAAAACTCAGGATGAAGTGAAGAAGAGCCCATTCGCCATCGCTTCTCAGGACTACATCAACCCCGACGGCGGTACAGGTATCAACATCGACGACTTGAAGGAAAACCAGCAGGCTGGCGGTACTTCAGTTCCTCCCAAGGAAGAAGAAGTCGTAGATAACGCCATCGTAGAAGTGCCCGCCACCTACCCCGGCGGCGAAAGCGCACTCCTCGCATTCGTCGGAAAGAACCTCGTTTATCCTGCCATCGCACAGGAACAGGAACTCCAGGGCGTCGTAATGCTCCGCTTCCGCGTAGAAACCGACGGTTCTGTAGGTACCATCAAGGTTGAAAAGAGCCTCTCCAAGGAATGCGACCAGGCTGCAGTCACCGTGGTCAAGAAGCTTCACCGCTTCACCCCCGCCAAGCAGCAAGGTCACCCCGTTCCCGTTTGGTTCCGTCTCCCCATCCGTTTCCGCATTCAGTAATCAAACTTAGCCGCGCCGCCCTCAAGGCTGCAACCGGTTAAGAACAGCACACACAACGTGGAGCAATCGCCCGAAAAGGTTTGATTGCTCCACGTTTTTTCTTTACCTTTGCAAGAAAGCAGAAACAACTGAAAGCATCATGAAATCCGCAATTATCGGCGCTGCACTCTTCTGCGCCGCCCTACTCTCCATGTCATCCTGCCGCAACAAGGAAAAAAGCGGCAATTCCCAATGGATGAAAGAAGACGATGTACCTGTGGCAATTGACGAAACGTTCCGCCCCATCATGGAAAACATCGTGGAAAGCTTCGGCATGGCCCATCCCGAAGCCAACATGAAACCCGTCTACGTCAGCGAAGACTCCGCACTCCGTCTCATGGCCATGGACAGCATACGCTGCTGCATCGTCACCCGTAAACTCAACGCACGCGAAACGGCACTTATTGAAGGCCACCGGCTCGGCGCCAAGCAGTCGCTCATCGCCACCGACGCCATCGCCATCGTAGTGAACAAAGCCAACCGCGACTCCGTCATCACCGTCGACGAACTCAAGCAGATCGTCGAAGGCAAAATCACCAAGTGGGAACAACTCAAAGCACACACGCAAACAGGTAAACTCAGCGTGGTCTTCGACAACTCCGGCTCAAGCACCGTACGCTTCATGCGCGACAGCCTCTGCAACGGCAAACCCCTCAGCGGCCCCGTCTATGCCTCCGACAAAGGAACCAACCAAAGCGTACTCGACATGGTCCGTAAGGACGCCAGCATCATAGGCATCGTGGGCACAAACTGGTTGAAAGGCGATTCCGACAAACCCCTCACCTCCTTCGACTCGCTCGACGTCAACGTGCTCCGCGTAGCCAAAACGGATGCCGCAAAGGCCGTGCGCCCCTTCCAGTACTTCATCGCCACGGGCGACTACCCGCTTCTCCGCTCCGTCTACATTATTTGCACCGATCCGCGCTCACAGTCCATGCTCCGCAACTTCTACTTCTTCACCAAAGGACAAAAGGGACAGACCATCATCTGCAACAACTCACAACTCCTCCCCATCACACCCGTACAAGTAAAGTCCGTCAGCGTGAACTAAAATACAGGGGGGGGGACAAATTCCCAAACACAACAAAAGCAAAGGTACAGACCTCGTAAAGAGCCGTAACTTTGCTTTTATTTGTGCAGCTCAAAGTTGTTTGCAAATTAATCCGTATCTTCGCATTACGAAACTTACGTAACGAAAATATCGTAATTGCATAAATCCCTATGGTACAGACCAACCCGTTCATTATTGAAGGCTATTTGTCGCCCGAATATTTCTGCGACAGAGTGGAAGAAACGTCAGTGCTGACCCGCCACATCACAAACGGCTGCAACGTGGCACTTATTGCGCCTAGACGTTTGGGAAAGTCTGGCTTAATACACAACTGCTTCCAGCAAGAAAACATTCGCAATCAATACCATTGCATCTATGTAGACATCTACGACACGAAGGACCTCAGCGAGTTCGTCTACGAACTCGGGAAGAGCATCCTGAATGCGCTCAAGTCAAAAGGCAGAACAGTGTGGGAACACTTCGTAGAGATGCTAAAGTCGCTACAATCGACAATCTCGTTCGACATAAACGGCAACCCCGAGTGGAGCGTGGGGCTAGGTGACATTCGCACACCCGACACGACGCTCGATGAAATCTTCGCCTATCTTGAGCGAACAGAAAAGCCTTGTATCGTAGCTATCGACGAATTTCAAACCATAGCAAACTACCCCGAAAAAACGGTGGAAGCAATGCTCCGGAAAAGAATTCAGAACTGCCATAACGCAACCTTCATCTATTCTGGTTCCAAGAGGCATATGATGGCACAGATGTTCACCTCACACGCTCGTCCATTCTACCATAGCACAAGCATCATGGGACTCAAACCCATCAACGAGAATATTTACAGAGATTTTGCCAACCACCACTTCGCAAACAACAGGAAACATATCACGGCAGAAGCGTTCTCTCTTCTTTACAATAGTTTCCAAGGCATCACGTGGTACATCCAGTATGTACTCAATATGCTTTACACCACATCCTCCGAAGGTGAAAACATTGTTGAGGAAGACGTGCAAGCATCCGTTAAGAACATACTATCGCAACAGCGTTTTGCCTACCAAGCATTGCTCTACCAACTGACTTCCAAGCAAAAGCAAGTGCTCTGCGCCATCGCACAGGAAGGTGTTCCATCGTCTGTGCTCTCGCAAGGTTTCCTTCGAAAATATACCTTAGGGGCAAGCACCGTACAAGGAGCGGTAAAAGCCTTGCTCGACAAAGACTTCATCACACAGGACGACGGCGCATTTCAGCTCTGCGACAAATTTCTTGAACTCTACCTAAAACGAGAAGCCTAGCGCAACGGCACAAAACTTTTTCGTCGTTACATCGGCAAAACCTTATACGCCGTTATTTGCAAAAGAAACACTTCGCAGACGCACCGAAAAATGCTACCTTTGCAGCGGATGGGTGTATAGAAACGCCAAAACGCCCCGTTCCGCACAGCAACAAGGCAAAGCTTTAAGGGTGGTTCTATAAATTACTACCGAAAAGGCATAAATTCGCACAAGTGGCGATTTGTCATCTTTCGGGCTCTTTTCCGCCCATTTTGCTTGTTCACTCAGTCGCATAGCCCGCTATGCTCATTTGCTCACAAACAAAATGAACGAAAAATAGCACCGAAATCTGACAAAGCTAATTTATAGAACCACCCTTTAGCTGCCGAACACAGACGACCGCATGATCGGATTCAAAAAATTAGACATCTACATATTAAAGAAATTCCTGCTGCTCTTTGCGGCCGCCTTTTGCATCTGCATCTTCGTCTTCGAAATGCAAGCCGCATGGAAATACATCGAAGACCTCGTGGGCAAAGGACTTTCTATAGACATTCTGGGCAAGTTCTTCGGCTACCTCACGCTCTATCTCGTGCCGCAGTCCTTGCCTTTGGCCGTTCTCCTCGCCACACTCATCACCTTCGGAAACCTCGGCGAGTCGTTGGAACTACTCGCCATGAAAGCCGCCGGCATTCCGCTCATACGCGTCATGCGACCATTGCTCATCTTTGCCATTGGCACCGTAGGCTTTTCGTTTTGGTTCCAAAACAAAGTGTCGGCACCGGCCTATCTCGACATGCGCACATTGCTCTTCAGCATGAAGCTGCAGTCGCCAGCCGTGGAAATCCCCGAAGGTGTCTTCTACAACGGTGTGCCCAACATCAACATCTACGTGCAGAAGAAAGACGTGAGCACCGGCATGCTCTACCAAACCATCATCTACAAGGTGGACCAAGGCTTCAACCGCGCACAGATTGTACTCGCCGACTCCGCTCGCCTCGAAATGACGGAAGACAAAAAGAACCTCGTGCTCGACATGTGGAGCGGCGAACAGTTCGAAAGCCTGCAAGGCAACAGTGCCGGCACACAGATGATAGGCAGCAGCGCCTCAGACCCCTACGACCGCGAAACGTTCGACTACAAGAAGTTCATCATAGACTTCGACAGCAATTTCAACATGGTGGACAAAAACGTTCTCGCCACCATGGCCGAAGGTAAGGACCTCAAGCAACTGCGACACAGCATCGACTCCATGAATCAAGCCATGGACTCCGTAGGCAAACGCTACTTCCTAGACGCACAAAGCGTATACTTCCGCCGTCCCGCCCTCTCCAAAGCCGACTCCATAAGCCTTTACCGACAACTCAAAGCCCATCCGCAAAACATCGATTCGCTGCTTGCCCATCTGCCGGCAGAAAAGATGCAAAACGTGGAACAGGCGGCTCGCGTCAGCGTACAGTCTGCCAAGTCGGACCTCGAATGGAAAGCCATGACGACGCACGACACCGACTACACCATACGCCGACACTGGTCGTACTGGTATATGTTCTACACGGGTTCCATCGTCTGCCTCATCTTCTTCCTCATCGGAGCTTCGCTCGGTGCCATCATCCGCAAAGGCGGCCTCGGATTTCCCGTGCTCATCTCAGTGGGCGTGTTCATCATCCGCTACGTCATTGACACTTCCACAACGAAAATGGCGCGCGACGGAAACATCAACATGATGTTTGCCATGTGGCTCAGCACCATAATCATCACACCGCTAGCCATCTTCCTCACCTACAAAGCCAACCGCGACTCCGGACTCTTCAACATGGAAGCCTACTCCAATGCCTTCCGCCGTCTGCTCGGACTTCGCACCAAGCGCCACATCGCAGCCAAGGAAGTGGTTATCCACGACCCCGACATGGAGCGCGTAGCCCAATTGCTGGAAGAAATCAAAACGGAAAGCAACGAGTATATGGCTGGCAACCATCTGCTCAAGGCACCCAGTTACATCCAGACCTTCTTCCGGTACCAAGCCGACGACCACGTGGAGCGCATCAGCGAAAAGATCGAAGAACTCGTGGAAGAACTTTCCAACAGTCGCGACTACCGCATGCTGAGCGGCATCAACCAAATACCCGTGCTCTACACCACAGCACACGTCAGCCCCTTCCACAGCACGAAGTGGAACAAAGCGGCGGGCATCGTATTCCCCGTCGGCATAGTGCTTTGGTTACGCATCTGGAGGTTCCGCCTCATTCTGCTGCGCGAGTTGAAACAAATAGTCCGCACGTGCAACAGCCTTGAAGAACTGATTCATGGCAACACGAACGAGGCGGAAGAAGAAAACACTCCCGCAACAGATACCGCGCAAAAGAAGAAAAAGCGAAACTGGAAGAAAGCCGCAATCATCTTCATCCTCTCTGCAGCCATCGCGGCTGCCCTCGGCAACTGGGGATACAAACGTTACAGACATTACCGCATACAGAAGATGATGCGCGTGGAACAGCCGGGCGCAACACCCGCTGAAGGCACAGCCCTTCCCAATCAAGGCACACCCTTGTCCCAACCCTCTACAGACTCTCCCTTCGGGAATTAGAGCGTAACCACTCAAGTGGCTCTTTCTCCCGCACACATTCACCACAAACAACTATACTACATCCCTTTCTCATGAATACGTTCAAACTAGCCTCCGTAGAAGAGGCCATACAAGACTTTAAGGACGGCAAGTTCGTCATCGTGGTTGACGACGAAGACCGCGAAAACGAAGGCGACCTCATTATGGCAGCCGAACTCGTCACGCCCGAAAAAGTGAACTATATGCTCCACAACGGACGCGGCGTGCTCTGCGCTCCCATCACCATAGAACGAAGCAACGAACTAAAGCTCGACCATCAGGTACAGGAAAACACGAGCATGCTCGGCACTCCTTTCACCGTGACGGTAGACTTGCTTGAAGGCTGCACCACCGGCGTAAGTTGCCACGACCGAGCAGCCACCATCCGCGCCCTTGCCGACCCCAACAGCCGCCCCGAAAGCTTCGGCCGCCCCGGGCACATCAATCCGCTCTACGCACAGGACCGCGGCGTGCTCGCCCGCGCCGGACACACGGAAGCTTCCATTGACCTCGCACGCCTTGCCGGCATGCAACCCGCCGCTTGCCTCATAGAGATTCTCAACGAAGACGGCACCATGGCTCGCATGCCGCAGCTTCAGGAATTTGCCCTACGCGAGGGACTGCATATCATCACCATCAAAGACCTCATTGCTTACCGCCTCAAGCACGAATGCCTCGTGGAACGCGGCGAAGAGGTGGACATGCCCACCGAATACGGACACTTCCGCCTCATTCCCTTCCGACAGAAGAGCAACGGCCTGGAACACGTGGCGCTCATCAAGGGAGAATGGAATGAAGACGAACCCATCCTCGTGCGCGTACACTCCTCTTGCGTCACCGGCGACATCTTTGGTTCAGAGCGCTGCGACTGCGGCGAACAGCTCCACAAAGCCATGCGCAAGGTGGAAGAAGAAGGAAAGGGCGTGGTGCTCTACCTCAACCAGGAAGGACGCGGCATCGGCCTCATGGCAAAGATTGCAGCCTATAAACTTCAGGAAGAGGGCTACGACACGGTCGATGCCAACGTACATCTTGGTTACGACCCCGACGAACGCGACTATGGCGTGGGTGCCCAAATTCTCTCGCTCCTCGGCGTACACAAAATGCGACTCATGACGAACAATCCCGTCAAGCGCGTCGGACTTGAAGCCTACGGACTCGACATCACCGAGAACGTGCCCATCGAGACGACACCCAATCCCTACAACGAACGCTATCTGCGCACCAAGAAACTGCGCATGGGACATACGCTGCACAACCTTTAACCCCTAACAACTATAGACCTATGGCAAAAGATTTTATGAGTTGGTACGACCCCAACGACACGGGAACAACCCCCTACCAAGACGCCACAAGAAGTTTACCGGCACTGATGACAAAGGTGTACGTGTGGATGACGCTTGCACTCGCCATCACAGGACTCACGGCATTTTGCGTGGCAGAAAACGAAGCTCTCGTATTCAGTCTGCTCTCAAGTAGACTCGCATTCTGGGTGCTCATCATTGCCGAGTTTGGCATCGTAGCCTACCTCTCCTCCCGCATCATGCAGATGTCGTTCGCCACGGCAGGCATCCTGTTCGGCGTTTATTCCGTACTCAACGGCGTGGTGTTGTCGAGTCTCCTTTTAGTCTACACGCTTGAAAGCCTGACGTCGACATTCCTCATCACAGCAGGCACATTCGGAGCCATGTCGCTGATTGGTGCGGTGACGAAACGTGACCTTGGCGCCTTCGGCCGCTTCCTCTTCATGGCACTCATCGGACTCATCATTGCTTCCATCGTGAACATCTTCCTCGCTAGCTCCGCACTGAGCTGGGGACTTTCCATCGCCGGCGTGCTCATCTTCAGCGGACTCACAGCCTACGACACGCAGAAAATGAAGCAGCTCTTCGTGCAGTATGCATCAACAGGCGACGAGAACCTCATGAAGATTGCACTGCTCTGCAGCTTGAGCCTCTACCTCGACTTCATCAACCTCTTCCTCTACTTGCTCCGATTCCTCGGGGCACGCAAGAACTAACCCCATTCCCAACGGGGCGGGCTGCTTTCGACTTCAGTCTTAAGCAGCGCGCCCCGTTGCATGCATTAAAACCATACACAAACAACATAAAACAACACATATGCTTTCATCACTCGTAAACCGACTTGCCCCTTCGGCAACGCTGGCTATGTCGCAAAAGAGTGCCGAACTCAAGGCACAAGGCATTGACATCATCAACCTCTCCGTAGGCGAACCCGACTTCAACACTCCCGATCATATCAAAGAGGCTGCAAAGAAAGCCATCGACGAAAACTACTCGCGCTACTCTCCCGTGGCCGGCTATCCTGCTCTGCGCAAAGCGATCGTAGACAAACTCAACAACGAGAACGGACTGGAATACACTCCGGAACAGATTGTGGTTTCGAACGGTGCAAAGCAGTGCGTGTGCAACGCCGTAATGGCTGTCGTTTCACCCGGCGACGAAGTGATCATCCCCGCACCTTACTGGGTGAGCTATCCGCAAATGGTGCTCATGGCCGACGCTAAACCCGTCTTCGTGGAAGCCAAAATAGAACAGGACTTCAAGATTACTCCTGACCAACTCGAAGCTGCCATCACACCCAAAACGCGCGCCATCATTCTCTGCTCTCCAAGCAACCCTACGGGCAGCGTGTACAGCGCCGACGAACTTGAAGGTCTCGCCGCCGTGCTTCGCAACCACCCCGAAGTGACAATCATCAGCGACGAGATTTACGAACACATCAACTACGTTGGTGCACACGCATCCATCGCCCGCTGCGAGGGCATGAAGGAGCGCACCATAGTTATCAACGGTGTTTCCAAGGCTTACGCCATGACAGGTTGGCGCATCGGCTTCCTCGCCGCTCCCACCGCTTTGGCCAAAGCTTGCAGCAAACTCCAGGGACAGTACACCAGCGGTCCTTGCTCCGTGAGCCAAATGGCAGCTACGGCAGCCTTTGCCGGTCCGCAGGAATGCGTGGAAACCATGCGCCAGGCCTTCGAGCGCCGCAAGGAACTCATCGTTCGCCTCGCCAAGGAAGTGCCGGGCTTTGAAGTGAACAATCCCCACGGAGCGTTCTACCTCTTCCCCAAATGCAGCTACTATTTCGGAAAGACCGATGGCGAACGCGTTATTAAAGATTCCATGGACTTTGCACTTTACCTGCTTGAAGTGGGCCACGTTGCAACTGTAGGCGGTGCCGCCTTCGGTTCACCCGAATGTTTCAGAATGAGCTACGCCACGAGTGACGAAAACATCGTGGAAGCGCTCCGCCGCATCAAAGAAGCAGTAGCAAAACTGAAATAAGCAGAACGCTGAAAAAACTGACAACCGGCCGTTCGGGGGTAGTCTTCCGAACGGCCGCTTTTTCTTTCAACCATTATGGAATCTTGTACCATATGAAACAAAAGTTCTTTTCTCTCTTTTTTCTCCTCGCTCTCCTTTGTCCCTACGCAAACGCTCAAAAGGAAATTTACATTCCTACAAAAATGAAAAGCGACAGCGAGGGCTACAGCGAAACCGACGAATCTAAGATGTGGTGCTTGAAGCGCAGTCGCCAAAGCGAAAACTGCATCGTTTTCTGGCAAAGCGGCTACGGCACAAACGACCCTAACTCTTCAGCCGTTCCCGCGGAATACCGTGTGGACGTGGACGACTTGCTCAATAAGTTGGAAAGTTTTTACGACTACTACATCAACACGCTGAAGTTCGCAGAAGTTGGACAAGGTAAGTCGTTCCTCGACAAATACAAATTCATCGTATGCCTTTACTACACCACAACTTGGATGGCATACGGCTCTGGATTTGACGACACCATTGGCGGTATGTGGATTAATCCCAGCACATGCCACCCCGTAGGCTCTACCATCGGTCACGAGATGGGACACAGTTTTCAATACCAATGCCACTGCGACCTCAAGGGTTATGCCGGCTTCAACTACAACATTGGCAAAGGTTGCGCCTTTTGGGAACAGACCGCCCAATGGATGGCATTCATGAAATATCCCGAAGAGACGTTCACCCATTGGCAGTTTGCCAACTATCCGCAGAACTGTCAGTATGCCTTCCTCCACGAAGATACGCGTTACAACAACTACCTCTTCCACCATTTCCTCGCAGACAAATACGGCGTAGACATCATTGCCCGCATTTGGCGCGGCGGCACCTACGACGGACAGGACGCCAACCAGGTGTTGATGAAGATCAACAAACTTTCTACCTCCGACTTCTACAAGGACTGCTACGAAGCTGCCGCTAAGATGGCAACTTGGGACTTCGACCGCATCCGCGATTACGGCAAGGACTACATCGGTTCGCACCGCTATGAATATTACGAGACTGAGGACGGAAAATTCCAAGTAGCCTATTCCAGCTGTCCGCAAGCCACGGGATACAACCTCATTCCTCTCAAAGTTCCCGCCGGAGGTGGTGAGGTGACGGCGGTGTTCAATGCACTCCGCCCCGGAGCTGCCTTGTGTGCCAACGACCCCGGACTTTGCAAAATAGACGCTAACGGAACGAAAGACACCGTAACAACCTACAACTCCGTAAGCAACAGTTACAATCGCGGTTTCCGTTTGGGCTTTGTGGCGCTCTGCAAAGACGGCACACGCGTCTACGAATCGAAAGACACCGTTTATGCTCAGGGCAGCAGCATGAGCCACGACACGCTTTCGTTCAACGTGCCAGCCGATGCGGAACGCATGTGGATGGTCGTTTCGCCCGCTCCGAAGGTTTATTATCGTCACGAATGGGACGAAACGAACCGCAACGATGACCAATGGCCCTACCGCGTAAGTTTCGAAAACACCGACATCCTCGACCATGTGCAGACAGGACCGGCCGATGCTGAAGTGTGCGACACCGTCTACCATTGCTACGTGGGCGTGACACCGACCACCGGCAACGACTACTCAGGAACTTTCGTAAAACTCGAAGGCGCACTGGGCGAAGCCATTGGTAAATCGCTTCGTATGCAACCCAAGGAAATTGCCAATCACATCAAGGACTGGTCCACGAAACAGGATGAGGGCGACATTACCGTCTGGGCGCTCAACCCGAAGAACCTCAAGGTTGTCTACACGGGCAGCACGTCTTCAACGGGCTATGGCCACTGGTTCAATGCTGACGGCACGGTTGTGAAGTTCGGCAACAACCAGAAAATTTACTCCGAATATCGTCCGGCATCAAACGCCTTCGTCATCGGCACTTCGCCCAATGCCACTACCGCCGGCCAGGAATATACCCTCGCACAAGCCTTTAAGTACATAAAGAACGGAAAGACGGCGATGGCGAAAATCGTATGGCACATCTACATCGGTGGAATTCCCGAGGGCATCAGCCAGACCATCAAAGAGGATGGCGTAGATGCTGTGAACGTCTATTCCATTGAGGGCAAACTCATTCGCAGCAAAGCCAACCCTGCCGATGCCACAAAGAATCTCCCTCAAGGCGTCTACATCGTAGGCAGCAAAAAGGTTATTGTAAAATGACATTCTTGGTAGAAATGGAGTCCAAAGCAACTTCCTAACCATAGCAAAAAGCGAAGCGCAAACATTCCATACACAGAATTTTGCGCTTCGCTCTTTTATTGTGCTGCAACTTTTGCCAAACTGAGTATGCAATGCAAAGAGTTATTACAAAAAAGTTAAGAAACACTACTACAAACATTGGCGCTTAAGGGCAAAAGGCGTAAATTTGCGGCCGAAAAGGTACATAGCACAGAACATCTATTACATTCTACAACTCACCCCATATGCCTTCGGCCATAGCCATAGGCAAAGTGGAGCATATTCCATCAAATTGAAATCATCAAGCAGACGACTGCGTAAGCGGCAAACGCCGTACGTAGCCCGAAACTTGCTTTACTCACCATAAACCAACAACCATTCAATGACTTTCAACGAAGGACTTTGGAACGAGCAGATCAACGTGACTGACTTCGTTCGTCGCAATCTCACTCCTTACGAAGGCGACGCATCTTTCCTCGTAGGACCTACCGAACGCACCAAGCGCGTATGGAACGTTTGTCTTCAGGCACTTGAAGAAGAACGCGCCAACGGCGGCGTACGCTCTTTCGACCCCGACACCGTTTCGACCATCACGTCGCACCAGCCCGGATATATCAAAAAGGACGACGAGCTCATCGTAGGTCTTCAGACCGACGAACTCCTCAAGCGTGCCATCAAGCCCTTCGGCGGCATCAAGGTGGTAGAAAAGGCTTGCGCACAGCGTGGCAAGGAAGTGAACCCGCAGGTAAAGGACATCTTCACCCACTACCGCAAGACACACAACGACGGTGTGTTTGACGTATACACCGAAGAGATTCGCCGTTTCCGTTCGCTCGGTTTCCTCACCGGTCTGCCCGACAACTACGCCCGCGGCCGCATAATCGGCGACTACCGCCGTCTTGCCGTTTACGGCACAGACCGCCTCATCGCAGCCAAGGAAGCAGACAAGGCCGCCATTGGCAGCCCCATGACAGAAGACCGCATCCGCCTTCGCGAAGAAGTGGCTGAGCAGATTAAAGCCCTCAAGGAAATCGCCAAGATGGGCGAGATGTACGGCCTTGAACTCAACCGCCCCGCACAGTCGGCACAGGAAGCAGTGCAGTGGGTCTACATGGCCTACCTCGCTGCCGTAAAGGAACAGGACGGCGCAGCCATGTCGCTCGGTAACGTATCGTCATTCCTCGACATCTACATCGAGCACGACCTCAAGCACGGACTCATCGACGAGACCTTCGCTCAGGAACTCATCGACCAATTTGTCATCAAACTCCGCATGGTGCGCCACCTCCGCATGGACGCCTACAACGAAATCTTCGCCGGTGACCCCACATGGGTAACCGAATCGCTCGGTGGCCGCTTCAACGACGGACGTACCAAGGTGACGAAGACTTCCTTCCGCTTCCTCCAGACGCTCTACAACCTCGGTCCTTCACCCGAACCCAACCTCACCGTGCTTTGGAGCCCCGAACTTCCCGAAGGCTTCAAGAACTTCTGCGCCAAGGTCAGCATCGACACTTCTTCCATCCAGTACGAGAACGACCGCCTCATGCGCGAAGTGCGTGGCTCCGACGACTACGGAATTGCCTGCTGCGTAAGCTATCAGGACATCGGCCGTCAGATTCAGTTCTTCGGTGCACGTTGTAACCTCGCCAAGGCGCTTCTTCTTGCCATCAACGGTGGTCGCTGCGAAAAGACCGGCACTGTGATGCTCGAAGGCATTCCCGCTCTCTCCTCCGACGTGCTCAACTACGAGGAAGTGATGAAGAACTACAAGCTCGTGCTCTCGCAGATTGCCCGCATCTACAACGACTCGATGAACATCATCCACTACATGCACGACAAGTACTACTACGAGAAGGCACAGATGGCATTCATCGACACCAACCCGCGCATCAACATTGCTTATGGTGCTGCTGGTCTCTCTATTGCTATCGACTCGCTCTCGGCCATCAAGTATGCTAAGGTTACTGCCAAGCGCAACGAACAGGGTCTTACCGAAAGCTTCGACATCGAAGGCGAATTCCCCTGCTTCGGTAACAACGACGACCGTGTGGACCACCTCGGCGTAGACCTCGTTTACTACTTCGACGAAGAACTGAAGAAGCTCCCCGTCTACAAGAATGCACGCCCCACCCTCTCGCTCCTCACCATCACTTCCAACGTGATGTACGGCAAGAAAACGGGCGCTACTCCCGACGGCCGCGAAGCCGGTGTGGCTTTTGCTCCCGGTGCGAACCCCATGCACGGACGCGACAAGAGCGGTGCCATCGCTTCGCTCTCTTCCGTATCGAAGCTTCGCTACCGCGACTCGCAGGACGGCATCTCCAACACGTTCTCCATCGTGCCCAAGAGCCTCGGCCCCACGGACGAAGAACGCGTTGAGAACCTCGTCACGATGATGGATGGCTACTTCACCAAGGGTGCTCACCACCTCAACGTGAACGTGCTCAACCGCGAAATGCTCGAAGATGCCATGGAGCATCCCGAGAAGTATCCGCAGCTGACCATCCGTGTGAGCGGCTACGCAGTTAACTTCGTGAAACTCTCCCGTGAACATCAACTCGAAGTGATTGCCCGCACCTTCCACCAGAAGATGTAACACGTACTTCGTCTTAACAACAATTGCGCGCCAAACAAGTTTCAAGCAAACTTGATTGGCGCGCAATTTTTGTTGTATCCAAAAAAGCCTCAATAGACCTTTGCAGAAAGGTTGTTGAGGCTAATTTTATTTTTCGCTATGTGCTTACTTCGCAGCCTTTGCTACGTAAGCGGCAGCTTTCTTGACGGCTTTGCCATAAGCCACCTGGGCTTTGGTCTTGGCTGAGCCTTCGGCCTTCTTGACGTTTTCGTAGAGCGTCCAGAGGTTAAACTTGGCGCAAGCTTCCTTCTGGGCTGCGGTAACGGCTTTAGCCTTGGCTTCTACAGCGGCTTCGTCAGCAGCGGGAGCGAAAGCGTGATGGAAACCTTTCACTTCGTTCCAGTGACCGCGCGTAAAGTCGGGGAAGGCTACAGCAGCACAGTCGTTGTCCATAGAGAGCGTACCAAGTTCGGCGAGTGAGCACCACTCTGCGAGGTCGTAAACATCCATGTCGAGGGGAAGACCGTTCTGCAGGCAGTAAACGAGACGGCTGTCCATGATGAAGTCCATACCGCCGTGACCACCAACTTCCTTAGCCTCATCGCCGTACTTCTTAAGGATGGGCGACTGATACTGCTCTTCAAGGGCTTTCTTTTCGCTCTCGGGCATAAAGCTGTGTGAGCTGAGGTTGTCTACTTTAGGCTGGTGGCCTGAAGCTGCAAGTTGCTTAGCATCTACGGCATATCCTTCCGTCGGATACTTGTTGGCGAAACCCTTAGTACCGGTGAGCTGATAGAGGCGGTTGTAGGGCTGCGGGTTCATCACGTCGTGCTGAATTTCGATGACCTTGCCGTTCTCCGTGCGGATGAGCGTGGTGGTGTGGTCACCGTTGCGGAAGTCGTTGCATTCCTTGCCGGTCTTTTCTTCCACATAAGCTTTGCCGTGTGCGCTCTTGGTATCCATGGCCACGAGGGTCTTCATGCGGTCGCCGCGATGGATGTCGAGGAGCTGGGCAACGGGGCCAAGTCCGTGGGTAGCGTAGACGTCACCGCGGTTTTCGCGGTTATATTTCATACGCCAGCCGAGCTTTTCGTTGTCGGTGCCGTTGGGGTTCTTCCAATAGTATTCCCAGAAGTCGTCGAGGTTGTGAATGTAAGCGCCCTGAGTGCGGAGCACTTCGCCGAACACGCCGTGCTGGGCCATGTTGAGCGTGTTCATCTCGAACCAGTCGTAGCAGCAGTTCTCGAGAATCATACAGTGCTTGCGGGTCTTCTCGGAAAGGTTGATGAGTTCCCAGCACTGCTCGAGGTTCATGGCAGAAGGCACTTCGATGGCGGTGTTCTTGCCGTTCTCAAGTGCGCACTTTGCTACGGGGAAGTGGTGATCCCAGTCTGTGGCCACGTAGACGAGGTCTATGTCGCTGCGCTTGCAAAGTTCTTCGTAACCTTTCTCGCCGGAGTAGATGGATGCGGGAGCGAGGCCGGCTTTCTTAAGATATTCTTGGCAGCGTTCGGCACGGCTTTCTTCGTAGTCGCAAAGGGCAACTACCTGAATGCCGGGGATATGGGTCCAGCGCTCAACGGCACCGGGGCCACGCATACCGAGACCTACGAAGGCCACGCGTACGGTCTGAATTTTGGGTGTGGTAAGATTGATGACGTCCTTCTGGCCTGCGGGGCGTTCAGGAGTGTCGACCACGATGGTTCCCTTGTTCCAATGCCACTTGGTGGAAGGAGAGATAGACTGCGCCTGTGCTACTGATGCGCTGAGGGAGAGCATGGCAGCGAAGGCGAAAGCGAAACATTTTACGAGTTTCATAGTTTACGGTTTGTATTAGGTATGTTATTTCATGCTTTGTGGCGTTGTCCGTGCAACGCGCTTTGCAAAGATAACGATTTATTGCGCTTTGTTGAGACGTTATGGTTGTTATTTGGCTGTTCAACAACGTTTCGGCTCGAAAAGCGCATTTTTCAAGAAAGTCTGAGGAGTTTATTCCTTGGATAGCAAAGCGCAACGGCCGGACGCGAGGTGTCACGTCCGACCGTTGTTATAAGGTGTGCCTTTCGGCTAATGTTGCGCAGTTTGGAGTTTACTTGTTCATGCTCTTGAGGGCACTATCGAACTGCTTGGCAGAAGCACTCTCAGGATTGGCCTTAAGCATGATGTTGACGTACTTGCGGCAGGTGTCGAAGTCTTCCTTCTGCGAAGCATAGAAGGCAAGATACTGTGCGGCAACCAAACGGGAAGAGTTTGCGCTTTCGTCTTCGGGCATCATAGAGAGAGCCTTCTCGTAGAGTTCGCGGGGCTTTTCTTCTGCTACCTGAGAGTTCTTGATGTTGAGGGCGGCCTGCTGCATCACAGCCTTATAGTAGTCGGCTTCTTTCTCAAGCACCTTGTTGAAAGCGTCCATACCACCGGCGATGTATTCGTCCTTCTTGGCAGCGTCGTCGGTCTGGTGAACAGCCTTGACGTATTCCTGGCCAAGACCGAAGTAGTCGGTGAGGTCAACCTTGTCGCCCTTCTTCTCCATGTACTGCTTGTAGGTGGCAATGGCCTTGTCGGTCTCCTTGTTACGGCTGTAGACCTTGGCGAGTTCCTTGTAGTTGGCAAGCTTGGAGGGGTCCTTGGCGAGTGCCTTCTCGTAAGCGGCAATGGCTGCGGGCATGTCGTTCTCTTCTTTGGCGAGAGCGGCTACATATTCGAAGTCGAGTGAGAGGAAGGTGCTGTCGGCATACTCTCCGCTGGTGAGGTAGGACGATGCTTCCTTGGCAGATGCGATGGCAGCGTCGATGTCGATGGACTCACCAATCTTGTTGACCTTTGCGAAGAAGTCCATACGGCGGAGCACCATGTCCTTCGGAGCGAGGGGAAGGAGTTCGGTGGTCAGTTCGGTGATGCGGCCGAAGTTGGCCTGCGAATAAAGCGACTGGAGGAAGTTCTCGCAAGAACGGATGTCGATTACGCTAGTGTCTTTGGGCACGGCAGCGTAGTATTTCTCGTACTGCTCTACGGCTTCGGGATATTTGTCGAGTTTGTAGTTGATGTCGCCGAGGTCCTTGTAGGCCGAGAATGCGGAGGGGTCGAGGCGGAGAATGTGGTTCAAGGCTTCGATGGCCACGTAGGGATTGACGTTTTTGTAAACGAAAGCGTTGCGCTTGAGGGCGGCCACGTTGTCGGAGTCGACCATGAGGACGGCATCGAATTTCTGACCGGCACCGCCATAGTCCTTACGAATCATGCAGACTTCTCCGCTGAACATAAGGCCGGGGATGTACTCGGGAGCGAGTTCGTAAACGCGGTCGGCACACTGCTTGGCTGCGGGGTAGTTGTTGTTGTCAAGGAAATAGGTACCTACGGAAACGAGGTCTTCCTTGCTCTTGCCAATTTTCTTTACGAGTTTGCTGAAAACCTTGTTGGCTTGGTCGGGATCTTCCATGCTGAGGTTTATGACCTGGTCGGCCAGTTCCTTGTTGGCAGGGTCGAGCGCAGGAACGTCGTACGACTTGGTCTGTGCTTGGAGGCCGCAAGTGCCCATGAAAAGGAGGGCAGAAAGCGCAAAAGCGCGAAACATGTTCTTCTTCATATTGTGGTTTCTTATTTCTTTCGGTTGATTGGTTGACGACTGCCGTTCTTCAGAAAAGCTGCATCGCTTCTATCCTTTTGACGGCAAAGACCTTGCAAATATAGCAATAAACAAAGATTCTTGGCTTTTCGTTATCCTTAATTTTGTATGAACGTTAGGGTTTATTCGGTTTTGAACGTGGCAAAGATATGGAATTATCCGCATGTGCAAGTGCAGCCGCCCATTTCTTAATGCTTTTTTTGCCGTTTCGAGGGGTACAAAGCCACTTTAGAGTCCAAGGCCACGGTCGGCCTTATTTCCCAAAAGGTGCGCCAAAGTTATTCCAAAGATTTTTGTACTTTTGCACCGTTGCTCAAAAAAGCAAGTTTTGCGCAAGAACAACATTTCCTCACTGCAAACAAACACATTCTATTAGATAAATAGCAATATGACAAAACGTAAGATTCAATTCAGCCTTGTCTATCGCGACATGTTCCAGAGCAGCGGCAAGTTTCAGCCGCGCAAGGACCAGCTTGAGCGTATAGCCCCTGTCATTATAAAGATGGGATGCTTTGCCCGTGTCGAAACCAACGGCGGTGCCTTTGAACAGGTCAACCTGCTCTACGGCGAAAACCCCAACAAGGCTGTTCGCGCGTTCACGAAGCCCTTCAACGAAGTAGGCATAAAGACGCACATGCTCGATCGTGGCCTTAACGCACTGCGCATGTTCCCCGTGCCTGCCGACGTGCGCAAGCTCATGTACAAGGTGAAGCATGCACAGGGCGTTGACATCACCCGCATCTTCTGCGGACTGAACGACGTACGCAACATTATCCCCTCCATCCACTACGCCTTGGAGGCTGGCATGACGCCTCAGGCCACGCTCTGCATCACCAACTCGCCCATCCACACTGCCGAATACTACGCAAACATCGCCGACCAGCTCATCGAAGCCGGTGCTCCCGAAATTTGCCTTAAGGACATGGCCGGCATTGGCCAGCCCGCAATGCTCGGCAAGCTTACGAAGATGATTAAGGACAAACATCCCGAAGTAATCATCGAATACCACGGCCACTCCGGCCCCGGTCTTTCTATGGCCAGCATCCTCGAGGTGTGCCGCAACGGCGCCGACGTCATCGACACGGCCATAGAACCGCTCTCTTGGGGTAAGGTCCACCCGGACGTTATCTCCGTGCAGAGCATGCTCAAGCATGCCGGTTTCGACGTGCCTGAAATCAACATGGACGCTTACATGGAAGCCCGCAAACTCACGCAAGAGTTTATCGACGACTTCCTCGGCTACTTCATGAACCCCGCCAACAAACTGATGAGTTCACTCCTTCTCGGTTGCGGACTTCCCGGTGGCATGATGGGTTCCATGATGGCAGACCTCACGGGTGTGATGGGCGCCATCAACAACAACCGCAAGGCTAAGGGCGAAAACGAACTGAGCGAAGACGAACTGCTCGTGAAGCTCTTCAACGAAGTGGCTTACGTATGGCCACGCGTAGGTTATCCTCCCCTCGTCACGCCGTTCTCGCAGTATGTGAAGAACATTGCGCTGATGAACCTCCTCACGGAGTCGATGGACAAGCCGCGCTACTCTATGATGGACAACTCCATCTGGGGCATGATTCTCGGAAAGAGCGGACGCCTTCCCGGCGAAGTGGCTCCCGAGATTGTGGAACTCGCCAAGGAAAAAGGCTTCGAGTTCACCGACGCCGACCCGCAGAGCTACTATCCCGACGACCTCGCACGCTTCGAGAAAGAAATGGAAGAGAACGGATGGGAACGCGGTGAAGACGACGAAGAACTCTTTGAGTTTGCCATGCACGAAACGCAGTATCGCGACTACAAGAGCGGAGCAGCCAAGAAGCGTTTCCTCGCCGACCTCCAGGCTGCCAAGGACAAGGCCAACGCCAGCCACATGAGCCTCGAAGAAGCCACCGCCTACAAGCACGCCAAGGCCGACGCCGTGGTAGCACCCGAAAGCGGCACGCTCCTTTGGGAGATTGGCGGCGACGGCGAATGCGTGAAGAGCATCGAGCCGTTCCTCGGAAAGGTATATGCCGAAGGCGACCGTTTCTGCTACATCGAAAACACCCACGGACAAATCCTCGAAGTGCCCGCAGCTCTCGGCGGCAAACTCGTGGAGATTGCGGCAAAGCAAGGTGCACGCGTCAACAAGGGCGACGTCATCGCCTACGTGGACCGCGCAGAATAAACGAAGGGCGCGCAGAATAAATAGCGTACAAGCCCCACTGCTTTAAAGAACCATCCGGAACCCGATTATGCTTGGCATAATATGGGTTCCGGATTTTTGTTTTTCTTCTTTTTCATAGGACATTTCTTCGCTTTGGCGCAGCGTCCATGCGCATCGAGCGGCCTTTTGAAGCGTGCAAGGCCGAAGAGTTTCAGAAAAAACTGCGTACCTTTGTAGGCAAACAAACTTCTATTTTAGATATAATGACCGATCCCAAACACATCCATATAGCCGACTACAACTATCCCCTACCCGACGAACGCATTGCAAAATATCCGAAAAACGTACGCGACGAGTCGAAACTCCTTATATATAGGAAGGGGGAAATCTCGGAGGACGTCTTCCACAACATCCCCAATTATCTGCAAGCCGGCGAACTGATGGTTTTCAACAACACGAAAGTAATTCAGGCACGCTTGCATTTCCACAAATCGACGGGCGCACTCATCGAAGTGTTCTGTCTCGAACCCCACACGCCCCACGACTATCAGGTGAACTTTGCCACCACACGCCGCGTGGCATGGACTTGTCTTGTGGGCAACTTGAAGAAGTGGAAAGAAGGACGCCTTGAACGCACCATCACTGTGGGCGGAAAGGAAATTGTGCTTACCGCCGAGCGCGTAGGCATCAGCGGAACGGGCCACGAGATTGTTTTCGACTGGGGCGACGACACCATTGCTTTTTCCGAAGTGCTCGAAGCCATCGGCGAACTGCCCATCCCGCCCTACCTCAACCGCCAGACGGAAGCTTCCGACCTCCGTACATACCAGACGGTCTACAGCAAAGTGAAAGGTTCGGTGGCTGCGCCCACAGCCGGCCTCCATTTCACGGAGCGTGTGCTCAAGGCGCTCGACGACAAAGGCATAGAGCGCAACGAGATTACGCTCCACGTGGGTGCCGGCACGTTCAAACCCGTAAAGAGCGAAGAGATAGGCGGACACCCCATGCACTCGGAATGGATTGCTGTGAAGCGCGAGAGCATAGAGCGACTCATTGCCCATGGTGGCCAGTGCATTGCCGTAGGCACAACGTCGGTCCGCACGCTGGAAAGCCTCTACTACATCGGCGTGTTGCTCCACCGCAATCCGTCTGCCACGCAGGACGACCTACACGTGGACCAATGGCTGCCCTACGACTATGCGGCTTCGCCCGAAAAGAAGTTGTCCACGCTCGAAGCGCTCGAAGAAGTGCTCCACTACCTGGACCGCAACGCGCTGCCCGTGCTCCACACGTCTACGCAGATTATCATTGCACCGGGCTACGAATACCACATCGTAAAGAACATCGTGACGAATTTCCACCAGCCGCAAAGCACGCTGTTGCTCCTCGTTTCGGCATTTGTCGGCGACAACTGGCACCGCATTTACGACTACGCCCTTGCCCACGACTTCCGCTTCCTCAGCTACGGCGACAGTTCGCTTTTGCAACCCTAAGAAAAGTGATTGACATGAACACGGAAAACGAAAACATCATCAATGCCATCCGTGAATGCATGGCTGAAAACATGCCACCACACGGGAAAGCCGTACTTTTTGGCTCTCAAGCCAGAGGCACTGCACAAGTGAACAGCGATTGGGACATCCTTGTCATTCTAGACAAAGAAAAACTTTTGCCATCAGACTACGATTCCGTGACCTTTCCGCTCGTCATGCTCGGATGGAACTTGGGAAAAGAAATCAATCCCATTATGTATTCTTCCAAAGAATGGGAAAGACATAAAGCAACACCATTTTACAAAAACGTAGAAACAGAAGGCATCATACTATGGGGTTAACAGATAGCGTGTGCAGTTTCGTATTCCATTTTATTTAGTCTGAAATGGAAGTCGATTCAACTTCATTTTCAAGGAAAATATGCGCGAGGAGCGGGCTGAAAGCCCACCCTTCGTGACCCGGGCTTACGAATGGTGGGCTTTCAGCCCGCTCCTCGCGCTTTACGTGTTTGCACGTTAAAAACGGGTACACAAAACTGGTCACCCTAACTAATAAACCCTTGACCAATTATTTATACGCAAAAGCTATGAAAGATAATGCAAACGAACTGCTGCCGATAGTCAACGAAGCGGGCGAGGTGACGGGTTGCGCCACACGTGGCGAATGTCACGGCGGTGCCATGCTGCTCCACCCCGTGGTGCACCTCCACGTGTTCAACCCGCAAGGGGAACTCTTCTTGCAGCACCGCCCCGAGTGGAAGGACATTCAGCCGGGTAAGTGGGACACGGCAGTGGGCGGTCACGTGGACTGGGGCGAAACTGTTGAGGATGCCTTGCACCGCGAAGTGCGGGAAGAAGTGGGGCTTACGGATTTCGTGCCCGAATTTCTCACGCGCTACGTCCACCGTTCGGACCGCGAAACAGAATTGGTGAATGCCTACAAAACGATTACGACCGAAACGCCTCGACCTTCAGCCGAACTGGACGGCGGACGCTTCTTCTCCCATGCTGAGATAGCGAGCCTCATCGGCAAGGACTTCTTCACGCCGAACTTTGAGAGCGAATGGCAGAGGTTGTTCGGGGAAAAATAATATCAATAGCCCCTATACGCTTTGCGCCGCACATGGAATGATGCATTCTATGTGCGGCGCAAATTGTATGAAGCTTTTCGGTTGCCCTTCTAGAAATGGTAGGGATTGCTTTGGCGATACATGTCTTCCACGCGATTTGCCAGATTGGTGTATTCGCCATCGAGAGCCTTTGCCTGTTCGGGTGCGAGTTCGAGGGAGCGTTTGAGGTCGTCGGCTGCTCCGGCTTCGTCCTTGAGGTGGTGGCGCACACCGCCACGTGCCTTGTAGGCTTCGGCAAATTGGGGCTGCAGTTCGATGGCTTCGTCGTAGAGCGCAAGAGCTTTGTCCCAGCGCGTAGTCGCTTCGTAGAGTTTTCCGAGACGGAGCACGGCCTCGCGCGAGAACGGATTGTTTTCGAGCACACGCTGATAGTCGGCAATGGCCTTGTCTGGGTTGGAAAGCGCAGTGTGGGCTTCGGCACGCAAGAGGAGGTATTCCTCGTTGTCGGCATCGGCAGCCACGAGCGTTTCAATGTCGTCGAGTGCACTCGTCCACTGGCCCATGTGGCCAAGGATTTCTGCACGGAGTTTCAACGCCCGGTGGTATTCGGGTTCCAACACGAGGCTTTGCGTGAGGCGGGCAATGGCCATGATGTCGTCGCCGAGTCCGTGAAGCGCTTCGGCATCGAGGTAGAGGGCACGGGCTTCGTCGGCGTGGGCGGCAAGTATTTCCTCACACGTAGTGCGCTGGTCGGCATATAGTTTGAGTTCGCCTTGCGTCTGAGCCAAGAGCAGTGCCACCTCCACGTTGTCGGGTTCTTTTGCGTGAAGTTCGCTGAGCAGCGGACAGGCTTTCTCGCTGTTGCGCATGCGGAGGTAGGTTTCGGCAAGGAAACTGAGCGTCTTTGTGTCGCGCTCAATATCGATGGCTGCAAGAAAACATTTTTCGGCATAGGGCAGTTCGCCCATCTGCATAGCCCGCACGCCATCGTCGCGGAGCGTTTCAAATTTTGCGGCTTCGGTCTGCTCGCCGTTGCCGAAGAGTGAGGAGAGGAATCCCATTGTGTGTTGTCTTTCTTGTGAGACATACTCCTTTATATAATAAGGCGTATGCGAAATGCTTTACAAATGACAAATGTACGTCAATCTGCCGGACGCACCAAACAGTCGGGGCCGACATTTCTGCACTGTGTGCAAAAATGTCGGCCCCGAGGCGTAAGTTTTCTTGTTGTTTATCCGTAGATAACCTTTCCGTTCTCGTCCTCGTAGGCCGTGAGGTCCTTGGAGAACTGGTTCATGGCGCGGAGGCTCATACCCATAGAGGAGAAACCGCCGTCGTGGAAGAGGTTCTGCATGGTCACCTTGCGGGTGAAGTCGCTGAACATCATCACGCAGTAGTCGGCGCAGTCGTCGGCAGTAGCGTTTCCGAGGGGCGACATCTTGTCGGCGAAGCTCATCATGTGTTCCATTTCCTTGATGCCCTTTCCTGCCGTGGTGGCCGTGGGACTCTGCGAAATGGTGTTGATGCGCACGTGCTTCTCGCGGCCGTAGATGTAACCGAAGGAACGGGCAATGCTCTCGAGCATGCTCTTGGCGTCGGCCATATCGTTGTAACCGAAGAAGGTACGCTGCGAGGCCACGTAAGTGAGGGCTACTACGGAACCGTACTCAGCAATGGCGTCGAGCTTCTTGGCCACCTGAAGCATCTTGTGGAAGGAGATGGCGGAGATGTCGAGCGTCTTCTGGAGAAAACCGTAGTCGAGGTCGTCGTAGGTGCGGTGCTTGCGCACGTTGGGGCTCATGCCGATGGAGTGGAGCACGAAGTCAATTTTTCCACCGAGCACGTTTACGCTCTCTTCGAACACTTTCTGCAGGTCTTCCACGCTTGTGGCGTCGGCGGGGATTATGGTAGCGCCGATCTGCTCAGCGAGTTTGTCGAGTGTACCCATGCGGAGTGCCATGGGTGTGTTGCTCAATGTGATCTGTGCGCCTTCTTCAGCGGCCTTCACGGCTACCTTCCAGGCAATGGACTCTTCGTTGAGCGCGCCAAAGATGATGCCGCGCTTTCCTTTCAGTAAGTTGTGGGTCATAAAGGGTGTATGTTTCGTGGACTGCAGCGTGCTCCGCGCAATGGGCGCCGAAGCGCAATGCAGCCAAATTTTGTGCGCAAAAGTACTGCTTTTGTGCAAAACAGCCAAGTTCTGCTCCGAAAAACATGCTTTTCAGCATAACGCACATGTGTATTTGGAAGGATTTTTGGCAAAAGTAAGAATCGAGGCGTGGGGGCTGTTGCAAGGTGGCAAAGCGCACAAAGGTTTTGCAAGCACACGGCAAACAAATACGTTTTGAAAGGAAAGTCGTATATTTGTCTGCGTGAAACCGTAACGCCCATATCCTATGACAATTCAAGCGAACGACAGACGACTTCCCGTAGGCCTGCAGTCCTTTACCGAAATAAGGAAAGCGGGTTACCTTTACATAGACAAGACCGACCTCGTTTGGCAACTTGCCAATACGGACAAAAAATACAAATACCTGAGCCGCCCGCGCCGCTTCGGCAAGTCGATTCTTGTAGATACGCTCCAAGCCTACTTTGAAGGAAAGAAAGAACTCTTTGAAGGTTTGAAAATCATGGAGTTGGAAAAAGAATGGACAAAACGCCCTGTCATTCGGTTAGACATGAGCAATGCAGGAGCATCTCCCGAATCAATACAAGCCTATCTGGACTACTTGTTTTGCAAGTGCGAAGCATCCTACGGCGTTGCCACGCGCAAAGGTACATCGCTTGCCGTACGGTTCAAGGAAATTATCCAAACTGCTTGCAAACAGACGGGGCAACAGGTAGTCATTCTCATTGACGAGTACGACTCTCCGCTGCAGCATTCATGGAAAACACCACTTCACGAGGCGTGTACTGAGATTTACAAAGAAGTCTTTGCCATACTAAAATCGGAAGACCAATTCGAAAGATTCGTCTTCATCACGGGCATCACAAAGTTTACGCAAATTTCCCTTTTCTCCGTGCTGAACAACCTCAGCAACGTCAGTTTTGATGCGCCATACGCCGCGCTCTGCGGCATCACGGTTGAAGAGACTGTGGAAAACTTCATGCCAGAGATTGAAGCTATGGGACGAAAGAACGGATGGACGCCAGACGAAACCATCGAGCAACTAAAGGCCAACTACGATGGCTACCACTTCAGCGCCGACAACATGGTGGACATATTCAATCCCTTCAGCCTTGTCAACGCGCTGAGAGACGGAAAACTACGTAACTACTGGGCTGCCTCGGGTGCCACCTCAATGCTCCCCAAGTTTGTGGACGACTTCGAGATACGCCTCGCCGACTTCGACCACTGCTCGCTCCTTGGCATCGTGGCAGAGACGTCGGACGTCACAGGCGGCGGCCCCGAGTTGTTCCTCTATCAGACGGGCTACCTTACCATCAAGGACTACCAGATGGGCGTTTACCTCCTCGGATTCCCCAACCACGAAGTGCGCCAGGCACTCAACGAAATGGTACTTCCGGCCTTGGCCATGACGCGCGACAGCTACAAGCAGTCGGCTCAAGGCAACCTCTTCCTTGCGCTGCAGCTGGGCCGGGTGGACGACGCCATGAAGCACCTCAAAGCCCTCGTGGCCGACGTGCCTTACAGCAACCTCAAACTCTGCTCAATGAACATGGAAGAGCGTTACCGCCTAGTCATGAGCACCATCTTCAACGCCATCGGTTGCCGCGTGGAAGTGGATCGCATGCTCGCCACGGGACGCATAGACATGGTGGTGGAAGTAACGAACTTCGTGTACGTAATCGAACTCAAGCTCTCGTGCAACGGCGGACTGGCTGCAGCGGAAAAACAAATAGTAGAGAGAGGCTATACCGAACCTTTCAAAAGCGGCAAACGCGCAGTAAAGGCGCTCGCCATAGAGCTCGACGACTACGGCCGCGGACTCTCCGCATGGAAGGAAGTGGAAGAATAACAATCCTCCACAATTCTGAAGTTCTGGCTTTGTTGTAGGATTAACGAAACGGGCTTTGCACGCTAAAAACGTGCAAAGCCCGTTTTGCGCTAACATAGATTTAACACTGAGAATCGCGCAAAAGTCAGCGCTCGCCCGTTCGTTCTAAAATACGCCAGCCACAGAGCGCATATTTATGCAGTTGTCGCTCTGGTTTCTGCATAAACCAATAACTTTTTGTATAAACACCGCATAAATATACCGTTTTGCCCAAAAACCACCCCGTTTTTAGCCAAAACTCCAAGGCATCTCGTAAAAATTCCAAGGCAGCAAATTTTTACGAGCTGCCTTGGAGTTTTTCTTTCGTGCCTTGCCATGAAAAACATGAGGCTTGACGGCCCGAAAAAAGGGTTTCTCGTTTTCTATTTCAACATTGGCGATTGTCAAGATAAAGTCACCGATTTAACAATTGCCCATAGCGCGGAGGTTTTAAATACGTCACGCTCTGCAAGCCCCGTGTAACACAACACGTTATTGAAACTTACACGACACACGAGGGGAGATTTTACGCCGAAAAATATGCCCTTGAGCATAAATCCTAATAAATCTGCAAGAAAAATCGTTATATTAACATCTTTTACCCCCCCCATTTGGTTTATTAAGGGTACGTAAGTAGTTTTGCGGCGGAATGTTCGGTAAAAGTGAGCGAAACGGAACGAACTAACTCGCTAAGAGCAAGGACAAACACATAGAAAAAGCAATGAAACCAATGCGCCATTGCTCCAAAAGGGATTATTAACAAACTAACATATAACGCACATGAAGAAAATTACTTCTTTACTCATGGTGGTAGCCGCATGGCTATGCGCCACAGTAGCTGTGGCCGACGACTCTACGTCCGAAACCACATCTACGTTTACCGTTGCCACAAAGCCAACGGCGTACGACGATATTACTACGGGATATTACGTGGTGAAGGCGAAGGCGAAAGGAAATGCCGGTTTCGTTTATCACACTGGGGATGTCACAAGTGCGACTGCTAGTAATTTCCGCATCAACAAGAGCATAACAGACATATCCAGCGTCACTGATTCAAGCTACGTTTGGTACATCACCAAAACGGACAATGGTCTTGTTTTTCAAAACGCAAAGGACGGAGCTTACTTACCTGCCACTGCTTCGCACGGCGGTAACTGCAACATTGCACCCACATTGGCCAATGCTGCCGTATTGCAATCGTCAAACTGGAACGACTCCTACACCGGGGCACTAGAAAGCGGATTCACGCTGAAACAGATGAACAACAATCCGTTCAGCCAACCACTTTGCTTACACGCCAACGAATACTCAAACGAATACGCTCTGAGCTATTGGGAAGGCGGTTCACCAAGTGACAATGGTTCAATAGTGATGTTTGCCGCATATTCCATTACAAGCGACTTCACATCGGCACATATCAGTAAGGCTTGGGCTGTGAAGGAAACTATTACACGAAACAATGATGGAACTGAAACGACATTAACAAACTACAAAGCTCTTGCTGACAGTTCGACCTACGAAGTTCCAGATTTCAACAGTGAAATGTCCTATTACTATACGGCGACTAAAGCCGTAACTTCTACGAATACGACGGTCAGCGAAAACAATAACACCTTCACCGGCACACAAACCATCACTTGCGGCACGATGCCTTTCGAAACCAGCACGGCAGCGAATCCTATCTGGTATACTGTCAAGTTCCGTAACGACGACTCAAAATACCTTGTTCATCAGGCCACAACAGACAACAACATCGGGTCTCGCATACAGTTCAGCAGCATTACAGACTGGACCAAATACACAGGCGCGCTTTGGGCATTCGTGAAGAGCGGCAACGGCATAAAAGTGCTCTGCAAGCAGACAGGAAAGTATATAAATGTTGCCAGTGGAAACAATGAGACAAAAGCCACGTTGGATGCAACAGGTTCGACCTTCATCGTGAAGACAAACTCAAGCAATAGCAGCGCTGGTTTCAGCCTAAAAGTGCCAAACGTGACCAATGCTTACATGGGCGACCATAAGGATGCCACGCTTGCGGTTTGGAACAACGGTTCTGCACAAAACGACGGCGGTTCTTCATGGATCATCGCAAAGGTTGACGCTACAGAAGCCGCACTAAACGTGGGCAAAAATTGCATCAATGCCCTTACCGCTACCGAAGCTGACGCCACGTATCTTAGTGCACAACAAGAAGAAGGCGCTACGGCTGCAAAGAACGCAATTTCGTCCGCATCGACCTTAAGCGTAAGCACACTTGAGAATGCTTATTACCTCTACCTCAAACCTTCACCCGAAGAAGGTGCATACTACCGCATTGTCAATTGCAACGCCATCAACAAGAAATATATCTCCAGCGAGGGCATCAGTGTGGGTAACGACGGCACGCTCGCTACGGCTTACAATGCCGACCAAAGCATTAACCGCACCATTTCGCGCGTCACAAGCAGCGATGCCTATCTGCCTACCATCTGGAAACTCGAAAAGCAGTCCGACGGCAACTACCTCATCCGTAATGCTAACACCGGAGCCAACATTTGCGACAACTCCAACATGAACATGGACATGCCCATCAACACTTCCGCAGGCGGACACTTCGCACTGCAGGCCGTGCCCATAACTGTACTGAGCAGCAGCGACGCAAAGACTATGTTCCAACTCAAGTTGGGTTCTAACCTCGTCAATGCTTTCGGTGGTGACAACAACACGATAATCAAGCAATATAACTCTGCCACCGACCTTGGCTCATATTGGATGTTCGAAAAAGTAACCTCCGTCCCAGTCACCATTTCCGCAGCCAACTACGCCACGGTATGCTATCCGTTTGCTGTGCAGGTGGCAGACACTTCTAACGTGAAAGCCTACTACACGCAGCAGGTGGAAGACGGAACGATGACGCTCGTGGAAATTACGGACGGCATCATCCCCGCCAACACCGGCGTGGTGCTCTACCACGACGGCGCAACAACCACAACGTTCGCCCTTACCACTACCGATAAGACGCTCACTGGCAACAAACTCGACGGTGTGACGGCTGAGCGCACAGGCTACACCTCCCTTGAGACTTACGTCCTCGCCCTCAACAGCAACAACAAAGCTGCCTTCTGCCAAAGCGAACTGACGGTGATTCCCGCCAACAAGGCTTACCTCAAGGCCAGCAACATCGGTTCTACCACGGTAGGCACGGAGAGCATCAACTTCGACTTCAACAAGGTGGACGGCATCGGCCTCACGCCTTCTGCCGAGCAGCAGCACACGAAGTACTACGACCTCAACGGTCGCGCCGTCCCCTACCCCGTTCACGGCATCTTCGTGACGGACAAGGGCAAGAAAGTGCTCATCCCCTAACGCAACAATCCCAACCTACACGAGAAACTTGCGCACCGCCGCAAAGCCTTGCGCAAGTTTCCACGCTTCCAATCACAAATACTTTAACGAAACACACAAACAGCACACAAATGAAGAAAGCATATACCATCCCCACCCTGAAAAGCATCACGCTTGCTTCCGAGAACATCATCTGCGGCAGCCTTGAGGTATCAGGCGGCGATACTGACCATGTAAAAGAAAAAGGCCAAGTCCTCTCTGGCAAAAACGAATGGGGCATAGACCTCTGGGGCGAAGTCGACAAATAAAGACATACGCATAAGCAAAACACAATAACTGAAAGCCGGCACGTTGCAGCGTTTGCAACGTGCCGGCGTTTATATGGGCGGTAAGCATGATGTGAATGGATAGCGCAAGCGCAAAATGCGTGCGTAGCGCATGGGGGTCACGTCTCCGACGTGACTGATAAGCGCGAATAATCAAAGCGCAGCACGCAAAACCGTCCGTGACTGCGGCGTGTAGAGCGTCACGTCGGAGACGTGACCTCCATGCGCTTGCGCCCTCATAACGCTACTGCAAGGAGATATACCTCAATGAATCTTGTTCTTTGAGTTTCGTTTATCCTCTATGGTAAAATAGACAACCGACACAATCGATATAACGATGGTCATTATACTAACTGCTATTGCTCCCATACTATATTCTATTTACTTTGAAACAAAAAAGCCGAAGGCAACAACTGAACGCTCAGCGTATTGCCTTCGGCTATGTCGGAAAGAGGCGACTC
Source organism: Prevotellamassilia timonensis (assembly GCA_963589615.1). Classification (GTDB taxonomy): domain Bacteria; phylum Bacteroidota; class Bacteroidia; order Bacteroidales; family Bacteroidaceae; genus Alloprevotella; species Alloprevotella timonensis_A. Next base: position 5,213 of record CAVALA010000019.1, on the reverse strand, counting down.
GAACGCCCGACCCCTACGTCCCGAACGTAGTGCGCTACCAACTGCGCTACTTTCCGATTGCGGTGCAAAAGTATGCAATTATTTTCTATCTTGCAAGCCTTTGCACCTTTTTCTATTGCTGGAAAAATCCGTTGTCGATGCGTAGGGCCTTCGTGGAAGGCGTGGCCGACACGGCACTCACACTTACGGGAAGCCACACGTCCATGGCTCCTGTGCCACGGTGCGCCCAAGCGTAATAGGGAATGAGGCGAAGCGTGACGTCCTTCACGGAGAGTTTTCCGTCCGGCGCATAACTCAACGACTGTGCCGCAGTGGAAAGTCCTACGTAGCCGCCGAGTTTCTCCTTCTCCACCTCAAGCGCAAAATGCGGATGCTGGTTGAGGAGCACGGAGTGGACGTTGAAGTCGTTGTCCGGCCATTCAGCGCAGTAGACTATCGGTCCACGCTGCACAGCGAGGCGTCCTTCGTCGGCCTTAACGGCCTTGTTGGCACGGAGCGTACGCACAGGCGTGTCGAAGGTAATCTCCACGTGGTCGCCCTTGCGCCACTTGCGATCCACAACGAGGTAACCGTTCTCTTCGCGTGCGGCATATTCCTTACCGTTGACGAGAAGTTTGTAGGGAGCAGCGGTGGCGGAGTCGGCAAACGTGTAAAGATCGCTCGGCACGGCTTCGCCCTTTGCCCAACCGGGCACACGGAGGCGCAAAGCAAAGGCGCCGCTGCCTTTTGTAAGGGAAATCTTCGCATAGCCCGACCACGGATAGTAACCTTCCTGACGGAGCGAAATGTTCTTGCCGTTCACCGAGAGCGTCGCTTCGGAAGCCATGTAGAGATTCACGTAAGCCGATGCACCGCGCACAGCATAAACGTAGCCCGGCACGGAGGGAAGGAAGCGCGCAATGTTGGACGGACAGCAGGCACAGCCAAACCAAGCGTCGCGATGGTAGTTGCCGTTGGACGAAAGCGGATTGGGATAGAAGAACGAGCCGCCGTCGATCGACACGCCCGAGATGAGACCGTTGTAGAGCGTGCGTTCCATCACGTCGATGTACTTGCTCTCGCCGTGGAGCAGGAAGAGGCGCTGGTTGAGATAGACGTTGGCAATGGCCGCACACGTTTCGCAGTAGGCCGTTGCGTTGGGGAGTTCGTAGTTGCGGCCGAAAGCCTCGCCGGCACTCGTGGAACCTACGCCACCTGTGACGTAGAGTTTGCAGCCCACAATGTTTTCCCAAATGCGGTCTATGGCGTGGAGCACGGCGGTGTCGCCCGTAAGGGCTGCCACGTCGGCCATGCCCGAGTAGAGGTAACCGGCACGCACGGCATGGCCCACAGCTTCGCGCTGCTCCGTGACGGGCTGGTGGGACTGCGAATACTCGCTGCGGTGCGAGGTGCGGCCGCGCTCATTGACGAAGTATGCCGCCTCGTCGAGGTAGCGTTTCGTTCCCGTGGCCAGATAGAGACGGACGAGCGCCATCTCGGCAATCTCGTGGCCCGGCACAATGTGCATCTTGCCCTCTTCCGGCCCGATGGCCTTGCATACGCAGTCGGCGTAGCGGCAGGTGATGTCGAGGAAGCTGCGCTTGCCCGTAGCTTGCCAGTAAGCCACGGCACCTTCCGCCATGTGGCCGAGATTGTAGAGTTCGTGGCTCAGTTCTTCTTCCTTCTCCCAGCGGCGCGGTCCCATCCAGTCGTGCGGATGGGCGGGATTCATGGTGCGCGAGGTGTTGAGGTAACCGTCGGGTTCCTGCGCCGCAGCCATCAGTTCCACGATGGAATCGATGCGCGCTTCGAGCGCCTTGTCGGGATAGGTATGGAGCGAATAGGCAGCACCTTCAATGCTCTTGTAGACGTCGGTGTCGTCGAAGGGGAAACCGCCCACCTTATATTCTTCGCTGGGATGGGCGGCTTTCACGAAGTTCTCGTAGCGTCCACTCTCGCGACATTTGTCGAAAGCGAGCGGAAGGGTCACATCGTGGTGTGCCTTGAGGCGTGCGCCCCAAAAAGAATCAGTAATCTTCACTTGCGTGAAAGGCACGGGCGTGAAAGGATAGCCCGTAGCGGCCTGCTTCGTCTGCGCCGAGAGCGCAAAGGAAGCGGCAAAAGCAAGGGAGAGAATAATATGTCGTTTCATTGGATTTGTATATTGGGTCTACATCTTTTTACTCCGCACTTCCCACGACCACGGCACCGCCTTCGGCGGGAAGCGTCAGTTTGAGTTTGCCGTTCTTGCCCACTTTGAGTTTCGCACTATGACCTTTGATGCCGTCGGAGAGGACGTTGACTCCTTTTCCGGCAAACATGGGAAGTTCGAGCACGGTGGTGTTCTGCTCCTTGGCGGCATTGACGGCAGCCACGTACCACTTGTTGGCGTGGCGACGGGCCAAGGCGGCATAACGTCCGGGATAGCCAGCGAGAAAACGCGTCTCGTCCCACGTCGTAGGTACTTCGCGCATGAAGTCGAGGGCGTAGGCAGGCTGATTCGTGAGGTTGGCAGGCGTGAGGGCAAAGTTCTGCACCGCATTCTGGAAGAGCACCGCCGTGGCGAGTTCAAAGCAGAGCCCTGTGCGGCGGTAGTTTCCGCGGTCGTTGTTCGGACTCATGCGGTCGTTGAGGAACGTGCCGCCGAACTCCATCGAACCGAGCGTGTTGCGAATGAAAGGATGGAGCGCCGCGTTCTGTGCTTCCATGTCGCAGAAGTGTTGTTGGAAGATGAGGTTTTCAGAGGCAAGAACAGCTTCGCTACCCACATAGTTGGGATACATACGTTCCCATCCGCGCGGAATGGTGCAACCGTGGAAGATGACCGTCAGTCCGAAGTCGTTGGCATCGGCAAGGATGTCCTCGTAAAGGCGCATCGTCTCCTGCTTGTCGCCACCGAAGAAGTCGACCTTAATGCCTTTCACACCAATACTCTTGAGCCACGCCATTTCGCGGCGGCGCACGAAGGCACGGTCCATGCAGTTGACGGGCGACTGCGTGATGTCGTTCCAGTAACCGCTGGAACTGTACCAAAGCAAGAGGCTCACACCTTTCGAAGCCGCATATCGGGCAAGCTCGGCCATGCGCTCACGTCCTATGTTGACGTCCCAAGCGCAGTCGATGAGCGTATACTGGTAGCCCATGGCGGCGGCGAGGTCGATGTGGCGCACTTGGTCGTCGTAGTTGATGCTGTTGTCTTGCGAGATAATCCAGCTCCACGTGCTTTTGCCATAGGTGTACTGCTGCGAAGCGGGGAAGACAGGCTCTACTACGTCCCACGCCACGGTGGTCTCGGCGATGGGCTTGAGGGAAGAACCTACGGTGAGCGTACGCCAAGGCGTGGAACCGGGAAGGGCGAAGGCGGGTTCGGCCGTTCCGTTGCCGTTGTTCTCCTCAGGCATGGGGAAGGCCACGGCGAAAGTGCCGTTGGCCGTAGCGTCGGAGAGGTGCGAAGCACAGTAGCGCGAGTCGACGCCGGTTTCGCCCACGAGCACCCAACCGTTGTCGCCTTCGTGGAACAGACAGGGGTAGGTAAAGCCGTGTCCGTACTGCGAGCGGGCCGTAAGGGGCGCGTCGAGGCGGTACTCTTCTTCGTAACTGGGCTTTGTGCGTTTCCAACCTATCATGGCGTCGCTCTGCGGACAGAGGAACGTGGTGGTCGACGCGGGGAAGCGGAAACCTGTGGCTTCTTCCATCACACGCACGCTGCCACGCTCGCCGGCGCGCAAGATGGTGTAGCGGAAAGCCACGTCGTTGTTGCTCACGTGGAAGGTGAGGTCCATAGCATTGCCGCGATTGTTCACGAGATGGAGCACAAGGCGGTTGGCGTGTACGCTGACGGTGGACTTTTTGATGCGGTCGCAGGTGTAGGTGGTGTCGACGGTGGCCGTGTCGTGGCTGCGGAGCGTGAGGCTGTCGCAGTAGTTGCCAATGTCGGCCTTCAAGCCTAGGGGCGAAGGCAGAAGCATTTCGTGGCCGTCGTAGCTGACGTTGTAAGCGAGGCTACCATTGCTCTGTTTGTATACGCCGACGGTAAGACGGCCGTCGGGACTTTTCACGCTGACGTCCTGAGCGGCTGCGAGGAAGGGAAGCAGAGCGAATGCTCCGCAAAGAAGGGCGGTTTTCATGGAATGCGCAGGCGGATTAATGTTTGAACTTCTTCTCAAGACGTTCCATTTCCTTCTTCGTCACGGGAATGACGGTGCCGTGGCGTGGATGGAAGTTCATGGTGACGGCCTTCGTGGCGGGAACGAAGTGGCTGAGGTCGGTCGTTTCGCAGAAGTCGTAACGTCCGTTCATGTAGACGTCGTACATGAGGATGTATTTGTCCTGACCGATGAGTTTGAACGTGCCGGCGCCTTCCACGGCCTGGTCGGTGAGTTGCTTGTAACCGTCCTCTTCGGTCCACTGGCCGGAAGTGAGGGAACGCGTAGTGGCCACCTTGATGCCGTTGCCGTGACCTTCGGTCTTGTAGAAGAGATGGTACACGCCGTCCTTGTAGACGATGTCGCCGTCGATGCACGACTTCTTGTCCTTGGGCATGAAGAGCACTTTGGGCTCGGCTTCGAGGTCGGTGAAGTCCTTGTTGGCATAAGCGTAGTAAATGATGTCTGCGCCCTTGCCATACTGCATGGACCAGTAAATCATGTATTTGCCGGCTTCAGCGTCGTAGATGGTCTGCGGTGCCCACACGCGCTTGAGGCTTTCCTGCTTTTCGAAACGCTTCTGCATGTTGACCACGGAGTGTGTCCAGTTGACGAGGTCGCGGCTCTTAAGGAGCACCATGGCGCGGTTGGAGTCCCAACCGTTTCCGCTCACCATGTCGGTGCAGACCATGTAGAAGGTCTTGCCGTCCTCACCGCGAAGGATGTGGGGATCGCGCACGCCACCGGTGGAACTGATGACGCGCGAGTCGAGCACGGGTTTGCCGCCGTTGAGGGCGGTGTAGTTGTAGCCGTCGGGACTGAGGGCGTAGCAGACGGCTTCTTCGCTGATATGGTTGCCGGTGAAGTAAACAAAGAGATAGCCGGCAAAGTCGGCGGCAGACTTGGCAAAGGAGGTTTGCGGCACGAGGAACGAAAGTGCTGCAAGGAGAAGGATGGAGATATTCTTCATTTTAATGTGCAAATATGCGAATGTGCGAATGTGTAAATGAGGTATGCCTCATGTTGGTTTTATTTTACAAGTTGTCCCACTTTGAGTTTGTCGCCGGAGAGGTCGACCTCAAAGAGATG
>CAVALA010000018.1:0-46116 GCA_963589615.1 Prevotellamassilia timonensis | reverse complement strand
CCCGTCACCGTCACGGACGGTTTTGCGTGCTGCGCCATGAGCAAATGTGCAGATGTGCAAATGTGCAAATAAGGGAATGATGAACATGTTTAATGTAGGGTGACAGCATTTAGATGCACTCACAATGCTTTTGTTTTGTTAAGTCTTTGCCGTCATCTTTTTCGGTACATGCGCATGACCGATATATTTAGACCGTGACGAATTTTTACCCCCTCGTGAGAATTTGCTGTCACCCTTGAAGGAAATGTTAGATTGCTGATTGTCTGGATGATAAACGGAATTTTAAAAGCAAGGATGACGGATGACAGTAAGATGTACAAACTTCGGTGGAATGCGCGCGTACGCGCACGCGCGAGAGTGGAGATTTGTACCGAAATGTTCGGGAAAAAGACTTTGTGAAGTTTTGCAAAATTTTGGCCGCGTGCCCAATGTGTTGGGCCCGTAGGGAATTTTAATTCCAAAGCTTGGAATTTGAATTCCATGCCTTGGAATTTTTGCTTGCTATGAGGGTGCTAACGTATGAGGGTGCTAACGCATGGAGGTCACGTCTTTGTACGCCGAGTAGAGCGTGACGTTTTGAAAACGTCACCCCCATGGATGGTGCATGCCACGCAAATCCGTCCGCGACGGTGTGAATATCTGCTAACAACTTTCTACGAGCTCAACGTGTTGAGTAAGGCGATAATTCAGATTTGCTGCCTTGGCGTTTTTACCTTCTATAGAAGGTTGCAGCTTGCTGTTACAGATTTGCCAAATCCTCGTCGGTACGTTCCATGATGCTGGCGGCGAGGCAGTCGCCCGTGTGGACAATCATCACGAGGGGGTAGAGCATGTGGGCGGTGTCGAAGTTGCGCTGGTCCTCGTAGCTGTTCATGTTCACCCCCCAGGGACCCATGTGCCAGCGTATGGCGAGCATTTCGGCGTCGGTCAGTTCCAGTCCGTCGCAGAGAAGGAGCACGAGCGACTTCTCACCGTGGCCCATGGGAAAGTCGCGGTAGCTCACGTTGTAGCCCGGCACGTCTTCCCATACCCCCATAGCGTTTTTGCGACGCTTGGTAGTAGGTTTATAGATGTCCATCTTGCACACGTCGTGGAGCAGGCTGGCAATCACCACGCTCTCGCGGGGCACTTCTTTCTCGAGCGTGGGGTCAATCCGCTTCATTCCTTCCCATACGGCGAGGGCTGCTTTGCAAGTGTTGAGCGAATGGAGCACCAGGCCGCCGTCTACGTTAAGGTGATGACCGGCAGAGGCCGGCGCGGTGAAGAAGCCGTTGGCTTCGAGATCTTCAATGACGCTGTCCATGCCTTCGCGCTTCGTTTCGCGGAGCATTGTGACAAATTCTTCTTTGAGGGCTTTTGAGTCGATATTCATTGTGTAAATTTCTTTTCTGTGATTATTTGCTGCGCACTTCGCCCAAGAGTTTCTGCAGGCGCTGCAGCACTTTGGGGTATTCGGCGCTGACGTCCTTCTCTTCGTAGCGGTTTTGGCGGATGTCGTAGAGTTGTGGCGTGGCGCGGTAGCCCGTTTCTATCTTCGGCCCCCAGGTAATCATGGGGCCGCCGTCCGAGGGTGAGATGTATTTCCAGTTTTGCGTGCGTAGCGTGAGGCTACGGTTTGCTGCCATGCTCACGGCAAAGTCGCGCGGTTTGGTGCTTGCGCCTGTCCATGTGGCAAGGTTGTCCTCGCTGTCCATGGCAGCCCCTTCCGGCACTTTTGCGCCCACGAGCGAAGCGAGCGTGGCCGGCACGTCGATGAGCGAGGCCAGCGCGTCGGACGTCATGCTGCGCTTTATCCCTTCGGGCCAATAGGCAATGAAGGGCACGGCACTACCTGCTTCGAATGCACTGTATTTCGCACCGCGGAAAGGTCCGCCGGGCTTGTGGTCTCCGGCAAGTTCCTCCGCACGGTCGGCGTAACCGTCGTCGAGAACTGGTCCGTTGTCGGACGTGATGAGAAGCAGTGTGTTTTGGTCAAGGCCCATGCGCCGGAGTGCGTCGGTGATTTGGCGTACCGTCCAGTCGAACTGCAGGATGGCTTCGCCACGGAGTCCCATGGGACTTTTTCCGCGAAAACGTTCGTGGGGTTGGCGCGGCACATGCACGTCGTTCGTGCAGAGATACACGAAAAACGGTGCACGGCGGTTGTTCTCCATGAAGCGTATGGCGTGGCTTACAATGCTGTCGGCAATGTCCTCGTCGCGCCAGAGCGCTTTCCCACCGCCTTTCATGTAGCCAATGCGCGAAATGCCGTTCACGATGCTCATGTCGTGGCCGTGGCTGGGCCGCTGCTTCGTCAGGAGTTCGGGATTGAGCCTTCCAGTGGGTTCGCCTGGGAAGTTCTGTCGGTAACTCACCTCTATCGGCGCTGAAGCGTCGTAGTCCGCCACGCGTCCGTTCTCGATGTAGACGCAGGGCACGCGGTCTGCCGTGGCGGCTTGTATGTAGTGGTAGTCAAAACCCAAGTCGCGCGGCGTTTGGTCAATTGTGCCGTTCCAGTCCTGTGCTGCCGTTTGGCTGCCCAAGCCGAGGTGCCACTTACCGATGGCAGCTGTCACATAGCCGGCTTGGTGCATGAGGTCGGCCACGGTGGTCTGCTCGGGCCGAATCACCATGGCGGCGTTGCCGGCTGCTACGTCCGTCCCGCGGCGGCGGAAGGGATATTCGCCTGTGAGCATGCCGTAGCGCGAGGGCGTGGAGGTGGCGGCACAGGCGTGCATATTGGTGAACCTTACGCCCCGTGCGGCAAGGCTGTCCACGGTGGGCGTAGCAATGCGTGTGGCGCCGTAGCACGAAAGGTCGCCGTAGCCGAGGTCGTCGGCCACAAGGAGTATGATGTTGGGCTTGTCTGCACCGTTGTCGCGGCTTTGTGCAAAAGAGAGTGCCGGCGAAAGGGCAAGAAGCGGAAGCAGATAACGTGGCATAATCTACAATGAAAAAAATACGATGGAAAAACAAGGATGCGATTGCTATTGGAAGAACCGATGGCGCGTGTCCTTGTCACTTTGTGGTTCAAAAGTACAAAATAAACCCTATGCCTTGGGCAACCTATGGGAAAAATCGTACCTTTGCTAACGTAATCCGTACGGTTTGCAAAGATGCACGTACGCGCAACTCCTTTATACATTTCGCACCATGAGTCAGTTAGAAAAGATTTTTGCCGAGAAACTCCTCCACGTAAAAGCCATCAAGCTTCAACCCGAAAACCCCTTCACCTGGGCAAGCGGATGGAAGTCGCCGTTCTACTGCGACAACCGCAAAACGTTGGCATTCCCCTCACTTCGCAGTTTTGTGAAGCTTGAACTGAGCCGCATCATTGCCGAGAAATATCCCGAAGCCGAAGCCGTGGCCGGTGTAGCCACAGGCGCCATCGCACAAGGTGCCCTCGTAGCAGACGCTCTCGGTCTGCCTTTCGCCTATGTGCGTTCAAAACCCAAAGACCACGGCATGACGAACCTCATCGAAGGCGACCTTCAGAAAGGCATGAAGGTAGTGGTTGTGGAAGACCTCATCTCCACCGGCGGTTCTTCGCTCAAGGCCGTTGAAGCACTCCGTGCACACGGATGCGAAGTGATTGGCATGGTGGCAAGCTACACCTACGGCTTCCCCGTGGCCGAAGAAGCCTTCAAGGCTGCCGGCGTAGAACTCACCACGCTCACCAACTACGAAGCCGTAGTCGAAACGGCCCTCGCCACCGGTTATATCAGCGAAAACCACGTGCCCATGCTCCACGAATGGCGCGCCAATCCCAGCGAATGGGGCAAATAAAGTGTAGGAGACCTGCGCTTTATTGTTAAATATTACTCTATTTTTCTCCCGAATTACCGATGATGGGTAGGAAAATCAGAAAAACATGTGAGGTTTTGTAAAAGCACCTTACATTTGCATCGCAATTCCGAGTTGAACTCAGGGTTGCGATGCAATTCTTTTTATTGCAGTTTGGAGTTCCGGCACACCCGAGAGCCGAAAGTTCCGACAACAACAATACGAACAAACAACAAACGAAATACATACACTAAAAAGCAGAATGATGAAAAAGATTCTTCTTACGGTCGCTGTAGCAGCAATGTCGCTCACGGCCAGTGCACAAGTTTATGTAGGCGGTGAAATTGGCGCATGGCGCAACAGCGATGCCAACACCACCACCTTCGCCATCCAGCCCGAAGTCGGCTACCAGCTCTCCGACAAGTGGGACCTCGGCATCGGCATCGGTTATGCTCACGCTTACAATAAAGGACTTGCCGTCAACGCCTTCCAGGTAGATCCCTACGCTCGTTGGAGCTACGTGAAGTTCGGTCCTGTAGGTCTCTTCCTCGACATGGGCTTCGGCATCAACACATACAAGACGAAGATAAAGAATGGTGACTCAAGCGATGCCAACACCGCATGGCGCGTAGGCGTTTCTCCCGGTGTACGCGTGAACCTCACCAAGCACATCGACTTCATCGCTCACATGGGATTCCTCGGCTATCGCGACTCCGACGATTCCTACTCTACCACCAAGCCCTATGGCGAAGACGGCTTCGGCTTCTTCTTGAGCGGAAACGACCTCACCTTCGGTATCAACTACAACTTCTAAAAACGCCTCCGCGTCAGTCCGACGCACCCGCGTTTATCAATGCAAAGCCGTTGCACACACATGTCCTGCATGTGGTGCAACGGCTTTGCTGCAATACGAAGGACGCATTTGATATAATATTTGGAACCACATTGGTTGCCTTTCTTGCTACACTATCGACGTGGCAATTACTCGCCATGAACCATTTTCAAGTCGAGAGATGTAGCCATTGTCCGTCATGCGCTTCACCAACTTCTGTACGGCAGAGGTGTTGATAGCCAAATTGGTTGTCAATTGAGCATAGGTTATGTCTGGATTGTCACGCATCAGACGCAATATGTGAGGCACGTTTTTGCTTCGGGCGGAAATGATGTCGCCGTCATACCACCACAAGTCCTCTTCCTTGCGGCTCACGAAGTCGATGTTTGCTTGTATCTCACGTTGTACAAGTTTCTCGAAGTATTTCAAGAATTGACCTATCTGGTTGATGGAAGCATGAGCACCTGCTGAGGGATTTGTGCCTACTACCAAATCCGTCTTGTGCAGGGCCTCCAGATATTCTTGTTTCTTGCGGCTGCGCACAACAATCATTGGCCAACTATGGCGTGAGAGTATGTAGTTCACCATCAGACGGGCAATGCGTCCGTTGCCGTCCTCGAAGGGGTGGATGCGTATGTAGCGATAGTGGAAAAGGGCTGCCAACTCTAGCGGGGTGAGTACGCCTTTCTGCTCTTCCTCGTTATACCAATCCACAAGGTCGGTCATCAGAGCCGGAGTTTCTTCGGGAGAGGCATAATCAAAGCGGTCGCCATAACGTGTAATCACACTGTTTGGGCGAGTCTTGTACTGCCCTGCGTGAATCACATAGCTTGTCTGTACTCCGTTTGGCAAAGTATGGTATTGGGTATAGTCTTCCCGCAGCAACGTATGGTGAAGTGTACGAATGAAATTTTGCGTTAACGGCTCCTGCTTGTTGCCAGCTTCCTCTTGCATCATTCTCACAGACACTTCACTGGCCTTCATATCGTTAAAGTCCTTTAAATGTCCTTCGCCGCTCACTTTTCCGAAGAGTAGCAACAGTTCTGTCTGGCCATACGTAAGTGTATTTCCCTCCAGATGGTTGCTGTTGTAGTTGTACTCCACGGTGAAGCGCATGCTCAGCATACGTTGTTCGTTATCCGTTAGCGGTTGTAGCGACATCCATTTGTTATATGTTTCATCTAATGTCATTGTCATTCGGCTTTTATCTGTTATTGCTATCTAAGGTGGTAACTTACCACCTCAGATGGTGGTATGTGATTTAAGAATGTACCTTTCTTTTTTGACGTTTTTCAAATACGTTTTGAACATCTGTTTCTTCTGATCAAGGTCTGAATACAAATACCTCTGTAAGTTATCAGAAACATCTTTTGTCGCTTTTGTTCATATAGTTGCAGTTTTGTTCGTCTAAAAAATACCATTCTTTCTCACAACCTTATCTCCTCCATATTCTCCAAGTCGAAGATGGCAATCTGGTGATTCTGGCGTCCCAAAGCCTCAGCTTCCTCGCGGGTCTTGCAAACGATCGTGGCATCGTAGTAGTAAGCGCCGTTGTCCGAGTTGAGCCATCCGCCGTAGGCATTCGTGCCCTCGTGCGAAGTGACGTAGTCTATCACCTTGGCAAGACCTTCGGCGCCAAAACTGTTTTGCGTCGCTTCAAGAGAAACGGCAAAGCCCTTCGTGACTGGCTCGAGCGTGATGGCATCCACCGTGAATCCGTCCGGGTTGGCAGCAGCAATCTTTGTGAGCGCCTTCGTGAGGTCCGCTTTGCCGAGCGCCTTGTTCGTATACTCCTTTAGCGCAGTCTTCTCGGTCGCACCTTTCACCTGATAACCAATCGTAAAGCGTCCGTAGAAGCTGACGCCTGGCATGGTGGTCTGCTCAAATTCGTCGACAGTCTTGTCGGCAACCGACGGAAGACTTTCCTGAGCCGCCTTGGCATTGTCGTACCAACCGCTGTTGCTTTGGAGCTTTTGGTTGAGAGCCGTAAAAAAAGCTTCGGTCGTAACGCCCTTGTCGTTCTCTACGACATTCGCGCTGACGTTGTCGGCAAAGAGCGTACAGTAGATGCGGCTCTCGTCGGCCGTGGAGCAACTAGTAGCAAAAAGGCTGCTCATCATGACAACCAGCAAGGTTGCCATCAAGTTCAATCGTTTCATAGTGAATTACCAAATGTACAGTTAAGGACGCTAAATTCGGCGATTTTTCTGAGATGGCCAACCTTTCAACTGTCAAAACTCTTCTATTCTCTCTCAAAAAAAGAACACGAATGTGAGCAATGAGAAGAGTAATTACTAAATTTGTAGCACAAAACTACAAACTCTCACAAAGATACTATGACACTTATCAAGTCAATCTCCGGCTTCCGCGGCACAATCGGCGGACGCACCGGTGACACCCTCAACCCCGTGGACATTGCAAAGTCCGTTTCAGCCTACGCTTCCCTTCGCGAGAAAGTCGTTAGCCGCACCTTCCGCCGCAAGGTCGTTGTAGGTCGCGATGCGCGCATCTCCGGCGAAATGGTAAGCCATGTGGTTTGCGGCACGCTCATGAGCATGGGCTTCGACGTGGTCAACATCGGTCTTGCATCTACGCCCACCACGGAACTTGCCGTTACCATGGAACGCGCCTGTGGCGGTATCATCATCACCGCCAGTCACAACCCCCGCAAATGGAACGCCCTGAAGTTCCTCAACGAAAAGGGTGAATTCCTTCCCCCCGCAGAAGCTTCTGAGGTAGTACGCCTCGCCAACAGCTGCGACTTTGAGTTTGCCGACGTCGACAGCCTCGGTTGCTACACCAAGAACTTCTCCTACGACCAGCGCCACATCGAGATGGTCAAGCAGCTCGAACTCGTAGACATCGAAGCCATACGCCGTGCCCACTTCACCGTGGCCATCGATACCATCAACTCCGTGGGCGGCATCATCCTCCCCAAACTCCTCGGCCAGCTCGGCGTGACAGAAGTGACCGGACTCAACACTGAGCCCACCGGCGACTTCGCCCACAACCCCGAACCCCTCAAGGAAAACCTCAGCGAAATTCGCAACCTCCTCCGCAAAGGACGTCACGACCTCGGCATCGTGGTAGACCCCGATGTAGACCGACTCGCCCTCGTCTGCGAAGACGGCACCATGTTCGGCGAAGAAAACACCCTCGTGGCCTGTGCCGACTACGTGCTCCAGCACACCCCCGGCCCCACCGTCTCCAACCTCTCCTCCACACGCGGTCTGCGCGACGTGACAGAGAAGTACGGTTGCAACTACACCGCCGCTGCCGTAGGCGAAGTGAACGTAGTGACCAAAATGAAGGAAACCGGCGCCGTCATTGGCGGTGAAGGCAACGGCGGAGTCATCTACCCCGCAGCCCACTCCGGACGCGACGCCCTCGTAGGCATTGCCCTCATCCTCACCCACCTTGCCAAGACCGGCATGAAAGCCACCGAGCTCCGCGACTCACTCCCGCAGTACTACATTGCCAAGAACCGCATCGACCTCGATCCGACAACCGACATCTTTGCCATCCTCAAGAAGGTGAAGGAACTCTACAAGAACGAGACCGTCACCGACATCGACGGTGTGAAGATCGACTTCGCCGACAAGTGGGTACACCTCCGCAAGAGCAACACCGAACCCATCATCCGCGTCTACTCCGAGGCACACACCATGGAAGAAGCCGACGCCCTCGGCAAGCAAATCATGGACATCGTCTACAACATGACGGGCCAGAAGTAAACCACGCGGCGGCAATAAAGCACCGCACATCGTAAACAAAGGTCTTACAGGGCATGCACCGACATGACCTGCAAGACCTTTTTACTTCGTTATCTTTCAGAAACCATTTCCATGAAACACCCCCAACTCCTTTCCGCCCTCACCCTCGCCATGCTCCCCGCAGCAGCCGCCGCACAGCAGCGCTGCAACATCGTCTACATCATGACCGACGACCACACGGCGCAAATGATGAGCTGCTACGACCACCGCTTCGTAGATACCCCCAACCTCGACCGCATAGCCAGCGACGGCGTGCGCTTCGTCAACTCCTACGTGGCAAACTCACTTTCCGGTCCCAGCCGCGCCTGCATGCTCACCGGCAAGCACTCCCACAAAAACGGATTCACCAACAACGAGCACGGCATCTTCGACGGTTCGCAGCAGACCATGCCCAAGCTCCTCCAGCAAGCAGGCTACCAGACCGCCATCGTCGGTAAGTGGCACCTCGTAAGTCAGCCCACAGGCTTCGACTTCTGGAACATACTCCCCGCTCAGGGCGACTACTACAACCCCAACTTCCTCAACATGGACGGAACGACAACCCACGAAACGGGTTACGTGACGAACATCGTGACGGACAAGGCCATCGACTGGATGGAGCATAAGCGCGACAAGAGCAAACCCTTCGCCCTCTTCATCCACCACAAAGCCTGTCACCGCGACTGGTTGCCCGAGATGAAATATCTCCGTGCCTATGAGGACAAGACCTTCGCACTCCCCGACAACTTCGACGACACCTACGAAGGACGACCCGCCGCTGCAACACAGGAAATGGAGATAAAGAACAACGACCACATGGACATCGTCTACGACACGAAGATGTACCGTCCCGGTCTCACGACGCGTCTCAGCGACAGTTACCTCAACATGGTGGGCCGTCTCTCCTCCAAGGATCGTGCAGAGTACGACTACTTCTACGACTCCCTCGCCATCGACTTCAACAAACGTAACCTCACGGGCCGCGCCCTCGCCGAGTTTAAGTACCAGCGCTACATGCGCGACTACGCCAAAGTGCTCAAAACGCTCGACGACAACGTGGGTCGCACGCTCGACTACCTCAAGCAAGCCGGACTCCTCGAAAACACCCTCGTGGTCTACACCTCCGACCAAGGCTTCTATATGGGTGAGCACGGCTGGTTCGACAAGCGCTTCATGTACGAAGAGTCCCTCAACACACCGCTCGTTATGCGTCTGCCCGACGGCCTCAAGGCCAAAGGCGACATCACAGAAATGGTACAGAACATCGACTACGCCCCCACCTTCCTCGAACTCGCCGGCGCGAAAGTGCCTGCTGACATGGACGGCGTCTCACTCCTCCCCCTCCTCAAGGGGCAGCACCCCAAAAACTGGCGAAAGAGCATCTACTATCACTTCTACGAATATCCCGCCGAGCACAGCGTGAAGCGCCACTACGGCGTGCGTTCTTCCGACGGTTGGAAACTCATTCACTTCTACAACGACATCAACGAGTGGGAACTCTACAACCTCAACGACGACCCCCACGAGATGAACAACATCTACGGAAAACCCGGAACGCAGAAGCAGACCCAGCGTCTTATGAAGGAACTCGTGCGTCTGCAAAAGCAGTATGCCGACACCACTGCGCTCAAACTCAACGACCAAAAGTAGTCAGCATCGCTCCACACGCAGCATTCATCTAAGAAATAGATCAAACAGCAAGCAAGCCGGAAAGTCCTCGCGGGCATTCCGGCTTGCGTCGTTTGTGTACCGGCCAATCACCCTTTATGTCCGTAATGTTAGATAACGTCCGCAAACATTAACGTTTTGTGCGCATATTTTTGTTTTTGCCCCGCATGCGTTGGTCGTAGAAAAGAAAAATCTATAACTTTGCAAGCAGACTTAATATAGAACTATCGATATAACCATTAACTGTCTATGCACGCACATATACACTGGCCCAAAGTGCTCGCAGTAACCGCATCGTTACTTTGCGGCACTACACTTCAGGCACAACGTGTGAACATAAAGACCAACGCCCTCTACTGGGCTACCGCTACACCGAACTTCGGCGTGGAATTCCGTCTCAACCGTCACCTCACGCTCAATCTTGAAGCCGCTGCCAACAGATTGAAAGTCAAACAGTACGACACCAAGGCGCTTGCGTTCACTCCCGAAATGCGCTATTGGTTCAGCGCTCGTCCGCAGACCGGCCACTTCGTCGGAATCATGGGGATGGGCACACACTACGATCTCAAACTCGACAAGACGCGCCACAACGGCGACGCCTTCGGTGCCGGCATCACCTACGGCTACAGCTTCGTGCTCGGTCGTCACTGGAGCCTCGAAACCACGCTCGGTCTCGGCGCTCTCCACGTCCGTGAGGACAAAACCAAAGACGGCGAAACGGAAAACTATCACCGCAAAGGCCCTAACAACACAAAATGGGTGGCCACTCCCCTCAAGGCCGGCGTGACGTTCGTCTACATTATAAAGTAAAAAAGCTACGCACTTGAATCCCATTCTTCAATAGCCCGAACACGAAATGCCCTTCCGCATGAAGCACCTTCTTCAGGGAAAGAAGAATACCAAAGCCACAAAGTAGTTTATTCTATCCACACTCAAGAAATGACCACAAATCACCCCATACTCTCAAGCCATACGGCGCGGCGCGCACTGCTCACCGCGTTGCTGCTCTGCCTCACGGCATGCCTTGCCACGGCACAGGACGTCATCCGCGTCACCGGTACCGTCATTTCAAAAACAAAGAACCTTCCCCTCTTCGGCGCCAACATCGTGGACGCTCCCTCCGGACGCCTCATGGCCACCAGCGACGAGGACGGACGCTTCGCCATCAACGTGCGCTCCAACACCACACTCCGCATCAGCATGGTAGGAGCCAAGTCGACCACCGTAAAAGTTAAAGGGCAGACGTTCCTCAAAATAGAACTGGAGGAAGAAGACGTCTTCCTCGGCGAAGCCGTAGTAGCCGCCAAGCGCATCACCGACAAAGTGCAGCCCGAACCCACCGACATAGAAGTGAAAGGCAACTATTTCTATGTGCGCACACGCGTACGCGTACCCCGTGAGATGTTCGCCCACGACACACGTCTCGTGGTGCAGCCCGTTCTCAACAACGTTACCCGCAACAACCTCAAACTCATGCGTCCCATGGTCTACGACGCACAAGAGTACAACCGCACGCAGGACCGCCTCTACAACTTCGACATGAATGCTGCCGACGGCGACCCCTTGGCAAAGTACGTGACCGTAAAGTCCGACTCCCTGCGTGAAAAAGACCGCACGAACGACATCATCGGCTACTCCGACTCCATCTATGTAGACAACGTGAAGGACGAATACACCTGCGACATCTACATGGCCATGGAGGACTACCGCCACATCCTCTACCGCGACACCACCATCATAGCCCGAGGCACGGTCAACCCCCTCCGTTGGCTCGACTATTCCTTTACGGCCAACGAAATCACCGATTCGGCCTACTTCCCCAAACCCGAAGTGCAGCTCCGCGACAGCAAAGGCGAGATAGACCTCCGCTTTCCCATTGGCAAAGCACAGTTCGACACCAACGATCCCCACAACCTTGCCGAAACCGAAAAACTCCGCAAGCAACTCCAGCAGATAGCCAGCGAAAAGGACGCCACGCTCCGCGCCCTCGCCATAGATGGTACGTCGTCGCCCGACGGACGCTACACCTCCAACCTTACCCTGGCACAGAAGCGTATGGACTTTGCCATCAACTATCTTCGCAGCAAACTCCCCGAAGACATGCGTAGCCACATGCAGTTCACCTCCAAGGCCAACGTAGCTCCTTGGAGCGACGTCGTGCGCCTCATGCGTGCCGACAGTCTCAACGCTGAGGCCGATCAGGTGGAACGCACTGCCATGCGCTTCGACAACATCGACGCACAGGGCCGAGCCATTCGCAAATTGCCCTTCTACTCCCGTTTGCTCGAAGGCAAATACCTTCCCCAGTTGCGCCGTGTGGGCTACGTGATGAACTACTCCATATTCCGTCAGCTCACCATCAGCGAAATCAACGAACTCTACCAAAAGGACTACCGTCAACTCTCTCGCTTTGAGTTCTTCCAGCTCTACCGCCACGAGACCGACCCCGCGCGCCGCGAAACCATCCTTCGCCAAGCCCTAGAAATGTATCCCTCCTTCATGGTAGCAGCCAACGATCTTCAGACCATTCTTATCAACCGCCAGGAGTCCGATGCCGACCTGCTCCGTCCCTTCGCCGGACAGAAAGCACCCGTGGCTGTCAACGCCAACCACATGATAGCCCTCCTCAACGCTGGGCAGTACACCGCCGCCGACTCCATCGCACAGTTCTTGCCCGACGTCGAAAGCACTCATCTGCTCCTCGCCGTGAACAATGCCCTCAACGGACATTACGAAGAGAGCTACCCGACCATTGCCCAGACCGGCAAGCGCAACGAGCTCGTCATGCTTCTTGCCATGAAGCGCAACAAGGAAGCCCTTGAAGCCAGCAAGGAACTGCCCGAAGGCGAGGCCATGACGCACTACTTGCGCGCCGTTTGCCTCAACCGCGCAGAAAAGCCCGTTGAAGCTTACGACGAATTGGAAAAAGCACTCAAGATGGATCCCTCGCTTGAACGCATGGCACACCTCGACGGTGACGTTAACGACCTCTTGCTCGATAAGAAGAAATGAAACAAAGCAACATTACCCCGATGAAGAACTACCGTAACGCAGCAGCCGTCTGCCTTTTGGCTCTCTGCTCCACACAGCTCGCCCAGGCACAGGTGCCGGGAAGCGCTCTCGACTATATGTTGCAACGGCCGCGTGTAACAAAAGAATATAGCCACAAACACGCCTTTGACCATCTTTTCCTCGATGCCGGTGCCGGCGCAAACTTCATGGGCAGCAAAGACTCCAAAGTGGGTCCCCAAGCCGAACTCGGCATTGGCGACTGGATTACGCCCGAACACGGCATGCGCCTCAACTTCACCGGCGGTGCGTACAACACGCACGGCATAAAGGCAAAGTTTGGCGGCGTGGCACTCGACTATTTGCTCAATATCACCGCACTCTCCCAGCGCGGGTCCACCTACACGCCGCGCCCCTTTGAGGTGTACGGTGTGGCCGGCGTCGACTTTGCCATGTCGAGCGCAAAAGGCGTGACGGACCACGGATTCGGAGGCCACATCGGACTTCGCGGACAAGCCGCCATCTCGCCCTACACCTATTTCTACATTGAGCCTCGTGCAGGACTCATGGCGGACAACGTTTCGCAAGCCTACACCTGGCACGGCTATCGTCCCGTGGCCAGCGTCACCGCAGGTTTCGGCTACCGCTTTGCCGAGGACGGCAACCACGGAAAGAAAGGCGCTTCGGAAAGCCACCGATGGACCAACGGACTCTTCCTTGGCCTTGCCGGCGGTCCCCTCTTCTTTGCCAATTCCCATCCCGACACTTGGACCGACAATACTGGCGGACGCGTAGTGTTCAATGTGGGTAAATGGTTCACGCCCCTCAGTGCTTTGCGCCTTGGCGTGAGCGCCACTACACTCAAGCAGACCGGCGCACATCGTGCCAACGTGCTGGGCGGACAACTCGACTACATGCTCAACCTCCACAATGCCTTCGGAGGAGTGGACAAGAGTCGCTGGTTCTGGATAAACGGGGTAGCAGGCGTCAGCTTGAACTGCACGGCCGACGGCTCTGGTAGCCATTACCGCACGTTTGGCTTCGGCGGTGGACTCCAAGGCAACTTCCGTCTTGCACCTGGACTGGCCTTCACGCTTGAGCCTCGCATGGACATGTATCGTGAGAACTACGCGCCGGCGCTTTCCACCATGTCGAAATGGGACGCAACGGCTTCCGTTCTCGCCGGACTGACCTATACTTATAATGAAAGCTTGACGGACGAACGTGCCCACGACGATTTCACGCAGCAGTCATGGCACGACCACATGTTTGTGGAAATGGGCATAGGAGGCAATATCCCCGGCATTAAGAAAGCCGCATACCATCCTTTCCAATACCTTCGTCCGCAAATGTGGGCCGCTGTAGGCAAATGGTTCACACCGCTTCATGGTGCACGCATTTGGACGCAATATGCCCAAACCGAATACGACCACGAGAAGCCGAACCGTACCAAGCACTTCGACTTCGGAGCCGACTATCTCTTCAACTTCACCAATGCCTTGTGCGGATACCGTGCCGAACGTCCGTTTGAACTCTCCGGTGCGCTCGGTGTGGGACTCTCTCACCGCCAGCAGACCGACAAACTCTTCTTCGGCGTGGACGCTTCGCTGCGCGGCACATGGAACGTCAATCCCTTCCTCGGTATCTACGTCGAACCTCGTCTTCAGGGTTACGGCAAGGACTACCTCCCCACGGCACTCGGCAAGACGAAGATCGACTTCATCGCTTCCGCTTCGGCCGGTGTGCAGTTCAAGATGAACGGCTACAACCACACCGAAGCCTGGCAGCGTGCCGAAGAGGACGGCAACGGACTCCGCAGTTCCGTATTCGTGCTCGGCGGCTTGGCATCGCCTGCCAAGCACCTGCGTTCGTCCGACTATTATATGCCCGTGGGTCGCGTAGGTTACACACAATGGTTCACGCCGCTTTCTGCCTGGCGTCTGAGCCTCGGCGCACAGATGCAGCGCAAGATTGAAGGCACGCGCTACGCACAAGCTGGCGCGGCTCTCGACTACATGACCGACCTCACCGCACAGACCTACGGCTACGACCCCAACCGCGCAGTGAGCATCAATGCGCTTGCCGGTTTGGGCTTAGGCATGGACCGCGGAGCCGGAAAAACTTACTTTGCACCCGACTTCCACGTGGGCGGACAAATGGCCATTCGTCTCGGCAGTTCTGCCCATCTGCTCTTCGAACCTCAAATCTCGGCACGCCTTTCCAAGCGTTTCAATGGTTCGCAGCTCAACCGATGGACGCCGCAGATGATGGTAGGTCTCGACTACAGCCTTGAGCGTCAACGCGGCACTCGCGAGGCCTACGGAAAGCCCGAACAGTCACGCTTCGCTTCGGTCAGCATAGGAACGGGCGGCTATACGGGCAACTTCACTTCCATGAGTCCTTTCCGCCGTAAGTTCACCTTTGTTGCCGATGCCTCGTACGGACAGTGGATCAACTCGCTCAGCGGTTTCCGTGCCGGACTGTCCAACACTACGGTACAGCGTCACGGTAAGGGCAATGAAAACATCACTGCTGTCCATGCCGACTACATGATGGACCTTTGCACCGCCATTGGCGGCGAAGGCGTACAGACCGGACGCTTCCGCTTGACGGGACTTGCCGGCGTGGCGCTGGGCATCTCGTCCCGCGAGGGTCGCAATGCGAAGGTTGCCCCCGGAGTAGAAGCCGCACTCCAGGCCGGTGTGCGCGTCACTCCGAACGTGGAAATCTATCTTGAACCCTCCGCTACAGCCTTTGCCAAAGGCATTAACCCCGGCACGAGCCATCCCGCCGAAGGCGAACTGAAACTCTCCCTCGGAACGAAATTCTACTTCTGATTTCCTTCCGTAACAACACTGATACAACGCATCCCGTGGAATGTTCTTCCGACGTTCTGCGGGATGCGTTTTTTCGTTTTTACGGCTGCAAGCATTGAAAAGCGCAGCCAACGAGGCGGTCCGTCAGAAAAAAAACGTAACTTGCACTTCATTACGAACCGTTCTCTTCCGTTTCTGCAAAAGAAAACGTCTTCTCGCGACGTGCCAGAACAAAGCCGAACAAAACAAACACTGCATGAACATTGCCATCATCCTCTCCGGCGGCGTAGGCAGCCGCATGGGGCTTGACATACCCAAACAATACGCAATGGTGGGCGGACGCCCCATCATCAGTTATTGCTTGAAAACTTTTTTTGAAAATGCGCAGACCGATGCCGTTGTCGTCGGTGTGGCCGACGAATGGAAAGCCTTCGTCGAAGAACAAGTGGAAGCGCTCCATCCCAGCAAACCCGTCTACTATGCCGCGCCTGGCGAAACACGCCAATACTCCATCCTCAGCGCGCTGCGCGAAGTGAAGCTTCAGGGCTATGCCGACGACAGCGTGGTCATCATCCACGACGGCGCACGCCCCTTGGTCAGCCACGACCTCATAAGCCGCTGCTACGACGCCTGCAAAAGTGCCGACGGTGCTATGCCCGTGGTGGCTGTGAAGGACACCACTTACTTTAGCGAAGACGGAAAGCACATCACCAGCCTTCTGGACCGCAGCAAACTTTGGGCAGGCCAGGCACCCGAAGCTTTCGTGTTTGGCAAATACCTCGCTGTGCACGAAACGATGGCGCGCGAAGAACTCCTGAAAATAAACGGCAGCACCGAAATTGCCTTCAAAAGCGGCTTGAACGTGGAACTTGTAAAAGGCGACCCCATGAACTTCAAGATAACCACGCCCGAAGACCTTTCCAATTTTGAATCCATCATAACCACCTGTAAATAAAAGATGAAAGCCTACGTATTGCATGCCGTCAACGATTTGCGTTACGACGAGATAAACCTCCCCGAATGTCCCGAAGGTTGGGCCATTGTGAAAGTGAAAGCCGCCGGCATCTGCAGTTCCGACATTGCTCGTGTCTTCACCAAAGGCACGTATCACTTCCCCACCATCCCCGGCCACGAATTTGCCGGCATTGTGGAATCCGTAGCCTCGTCGGCCGACGCGGCTCTCGTTGGCCAGCACGTCGGCGTGTTTCCCCTCATTCCCTGCCGCCACTGCGAGCCGTGCGCCGAAAAACACTACGAGATGTGCGCCCACTACGACTACGTAGGTTCGCGGCGCGACGGCGGCTTTGCCGAGTATGTGGCAGTGCCCGTGTGGAACCTCGTGCCGCTGCCCGAGACGCTTCCCTTCACTTCCGCCGCCATGCTCGAACCGCTTTCAGTGGGCCGGCATGCCGTGAAGATTGCAGGCATCAAGGAAGGCCAGAGCGTAGGAGTCGTTGGCACGGGAATGATAGGCATCTGCGCGGCGCAGTGGGCAAAAAGTCTTGGCGCAAGCAGCGTGAAAGTGATTGGTCGTAACGAAGAAAAACGAGTGCTCGTTGAGAAAGCCGAACTCACCTATGCCGTGCAGACCGAAGCCGACGCATCGTTGCAGTTCGATGTGGTCGTTGAGGCTGTTGGTACACCCTCGGCAGTAGACCTCGCCGTCAATTCTGTAAAGCCCGGCGGCACGCTGGTGCTGATGGGCAACCCTTCGGGCGACATGCTCTTCTCGCAAAACACCTATTGGCGTATACTCCGCAAGCAACTTGTTCTCAAAGGCACTTGGAACTCGGCCTACGACGGCAAGAATCCCTCCGACTGGACCGAAGTTGTCAGCGCTTTGGAGCGCGGCGAAATTAAAGTGGAGCACCTTATCACCCACTGTTTCCCACAGGAACGCCTGATGGACGGCCTCAACCTTATGTTCAACCACAAAGAACCTTACTGCAAGGTAATGACCACATGGAACAACTGAAGAAAAAAGGAGAAATATCGGCTTCGATGATGTGTTCCGACCTCGTGAACCTTCAGCAGACCATCCGTACGTTTGAGCGGCAAGGCATAGAGCACCTCCACATCGACATGATGGACGGAAACTTCGTACCCAATTTTGGCCTGGGCGTCGACTACATCCGCAGTCTGCGCAAGCTTACCGCCATTCCGCTCGACCTTCACTTGATGATTAAGGACCCGGAATATAAACTTCAGTGGATAGGCATTGAGCCGACGGACATTGTGTCCATCCACTACGAGAGCAGTTTTCAGGTTCAGCGTGCACTCGACTGGCTTGTACCCTTCGGTTGTAAGCGTTTCCTCGCCATCAATCCCGCCACGCCCATCAACTCGCTCGAAGAAGTGCTCGACTACATCGACGGCATCAACCTGCTCATGGTCAATCCCGGTTTCGCCGGTCAGAAGATAGTGCCCAGCACCATGAAGAAGGCGCAGAAGGTGGCCGACCTCCTCAAGCGTGAGGGTCGTGAGGACATCACCATCGAAGTGGACGGCAACATCACGCCCGAGAATGCCCGCAAGCTGAAAGCCATCGGCGCAAGCATCTTTGTGGCAGGAACCTCCGCCATTTTCAAAGGCAACGTAGACGACTACGAAAACAACATTCAGACTTTCCGCGAAGCAATTATGTGACGCACCATCACTTTTTTAACACTGAGAATCGCGTAGAATTTTCAAACCGGCAAGTGGCGGGAAATATGCCCGTTACAGCGTGCATAATTATGCATTTCCGTAGCAGAAATAGCGCATATGGGCTGTATGCATTGCATATGAATGCATAAAAGTAGCGGACGGAGGGAAAACGGGTACGTTTTCACACGAAATTCCAAGGCAGCAAGGAAAAATTCCAAGGCAGCAAATTTTTTGGGGCTGCCTTGGAATTTTTCTTTGCTGCCTTGTTGTGTACATTAACCACGGTTCTGGTGTTAAAAAGCATGGTTAGTCACGCTATTTCAACCTTTCGTATTGAAGTTCCGAAGGCCCAAAAATTAACAATCGAAAGGTCCTTTAAAGAAGATAGGTTGAGGCTTCACAGAAGCTTTATTGCGCTCGGTCTTGGTTTTGAGTGCACCTATCGTATCGGCTCTCATAGCTGACAGTAGAGCATGAAGAACCCACAAAAATCCCAGCCTCTTGTTCCTTGTGATAGGGTAACCCTATACTTTTCAAGGCTTTTTGTATGTTCTTAAACACATTTCGTCAGAAAAGTCCTTTCAGGGGGGGTATTTCACGTTCATTTGCTAACTTGCGGCATGTTTCTCCATCTCTTAGCAAGAGATGGAGACGTTTTTACCATAAGCTCATAAAATTTTGGCCTACATCTTTAGTGCGCCATCAGACAGAATCTGACCTATGAAACAAACCGAGAGAGCCAGCATAATGCGTGTCGTCACAGACTTGATAGAAGCCGACGGAATAATCGATTCAAGAGAAATTGATTTTCTTTCTGCGCTGCGCCAGAAGTATGCAGTGCGGAAAGAAGACGAAGTGCTGTCGGCAACCTACACGCTGGCAGAAGCACTCCGTACACTTTCGGAGGCAGACCGAAGTTTGAAGCACGACTTGCTGGGCGACTTTATGAACGTGGCCATGTCCGACAATTACTGTGCGCGTCAAGAAGCCTTGCTCATTCTCGCTGTGCGAAACTGTTTGACGGTAGGTTCGGACAGCGGTGCCAGGGTGTTCTCTGCCGACACTTCGTATCTCGCTTTTGAAGACTCGCAAATCATGTACGTCGAGAGCGAATATGACGCGTCTGTCAACGAGCAGATAAAGGACCATTACAGAGAAATCTGCGCAGAAGTCCGCTTGGCAGGCTTTGACTTTGTCTATTTGCCCCAAATGTCGGAACATTTTCGGAGCGTTTCGGAGTCGGACCTGCTGTATATGTCAGAGTTTCTCTACCCCAAAGTCAGCGAAGCACGTTTGCATCTTATCGCGTCCCAACTGCGTGACCTCTCTACGGCGCGCTTCTGCAAAGAACAACTGGCGGGAAAACTAAGGATAAAAGAACTGGAATCCGTGCCCCCTTCATTGATGGTAAAGGTCGGGACGTCGTATGTGAACGACCGTCAAATTGGAAATTTCCTTCTCTTGGAGATGACCGACGACGTGATGGAAAGCATAAGACACATGCTGGACCTGTTTGCCGAAAACTTCCGCAACTCTCAAGTCAGTTATCTGCAGGAAGAAAAGGGACGCTTTGTTTTTACTGGGTTCTACAAGCAAGTCTTCGACATCCTTGTGCTCCAAAAAGGCATCCGCAGCAAGGTGTTGGTCGATACTCTTCGGCAGCAAATCAGCTTTCCCGAAGCCGACGTTAAGATTGAAAAAATACACCGTAGGGAGAAAGCTCTCTATGCGCTCTTTCTTCTGGAAGCGCAAAGTGGCGGCATTAATTTCAACAAACCCGAGTCGGCTCGCCAGCTGGAGCGCTACACCCGCCGCATGGATGCTATGCAGAAAAAGTATCGGATGATATACCGCATGTTCGGCGGCAACGAAAAGGATGCTCCCGACTTGAGGGTGGCCGAGATACGTCGCCCGATGATCAGTCTGCTGAAGAAACAACTCCTCCAACTTGGCGACATTCTCCATAACGTGGACGACTACGTGGTTCAACGCAATATCTTCGGCAACTACAGCGTAGGTCTGGCTTCCGAACAGTGTTGCTGTCGCAAAGACGGAACAGACGAACTGATGCCGCTGCTTGAGGCCGAAGCCTGGCAACGCATATCGGCATTGTAACGTTGCAGTCCCCGTGAAAGCCTCCTGGAGAAAGTTGACTGTAACGTTAGCGGAACTCCAAAGGCCCGTGCCGTGAGGCGTAATTTTGCATCAGAATTCAATAACCACTAAACGCATTAAAGCTATGATTAATCTTGAAAAAGGACAGCGCATAAGCATGGATAAGGGGTTGACCCTTGTAGGAGTGGGCCTCGGATGGGATCCCAATACGGGTTCGGGCTACGATTTCGACCTCGACGCATCAGCCTTCATGTTGGGCGCAAACGGCAAACTCCCCGCCGACAATTTCTTCGTGTTCTACAACAACCAGAAGTCGCCCGATGGCGCGGTGGAGTCGACAGGCGACGACACCACCGGCGGAAACAGCGACGGCGGTGACGACGAAACTCTCAACGTTGACTTGACAAAGGTTGACGGTAAGGTTCAGGAAATCGTTTTCACGGCAACCATTTATAAGTCTGACGAACGTCGCCAGAATTTCGGTCAGGTACGCAATTCCTACATCCGCCTCTACAATGCAGTCACTGGCGAAGAAATAGCACGCTACGACCTCGACGAAGACTTCTCCGTTGAAACCGCCGTAGAGTTTGGCCGCCTGTATCGTCACAACGGCGAATGGAAGTTCGAAGCAATTGGAAACGGAAGTAAGGGTGGCCTTCAGACACTCGTAAACAAATACGTATAAAAAACTATGGCAATCAATCTGATTAAAGGACAGCGCGTAGATATACAGGCCGGCTTGACGCGCCTCAAAGTGGAGATGGGATGGAAAGTAAATCCCAATGCCGACCCTGCATACGACCTCGACGCTTCCACCTTCCTTTTGGGCGAAAGCGGCCAGATAGAGAACGAATACGACTTCGTGTTCTATGGGTCAGAAAACAAAATAGACGTCAATGGCGAAATGCGTCCTATCTCTGTAGACAAGAGTGTGCTCGGCTCTGCGGATGACCTTGGCGACGACGAAGACAACACAGGCGAAGGCAACGAAGAGATAGACGTCGATTTGACAAAGACTTCTCCCAAGGTCAAGGAAATTCTCTTTACCGTCAGCATCTATTGGTCACCGCAAGACGCCAACAATCCGAAATACGCACCGCGAATGAAATACAACTTCGGACAAGTTCGTGATGCCTACATCCAGATAAAGAATTCCCTTACGGGCGAAGTGATTTGCCGCTACGACCTCGACGAGGATTTCTCTACAGACAAGGGCGTAGAGTTCGGTCGTTTGTATCGCAAGGGTTCGGAATGGAAGTTCCAGGCTGTTGGCGAAGCTCAAAAAGACGGACTCGAACCCATCTGCCGCAAGTACGCCTCCAAATTCATGTAACCCATGCCCATCATTCTTGAAAAAGGCGGCGACAGCCATCGCATCAATCTGGAAAAGACCGTTGCAGGCAAGCCGCTCGCCGGCGAGATTGTCATCAACCTCGACTGGAACAAAGGCGGAATCGTCAAGAACCTCTTAGGCAATCCCGTGGACCTTGACCTCGGTTGCTTCTACGAACTTCGTAATGGTAAAAAGCGGCTCATTGACGGACTGCAGTTCTCCCACGGAAGAGGCGGCGACCGCCACCACGTGTCCAATCAGGGTTGCTACGACTCAGCTCCCTACATTTGGCACCAGGGCGACGACCGCGGCGGAGGTTCCTCATCTGGCGAGACCATCCTTGTCAATCCCAGCGGAGCAGACGAGATAAAACGCATCACCATCTACACCTTCATCTTCGAAGGCGTGGCAAAATGGGCCGAAACCAATGCCGTAGTGAAAGTGAAAGTGCCGGGCAGCGAAGAAGTCATCGTGGAGATGGGCCGCCAAACGAGTCAAAAGCGTTTTTGTGCCATTGCCCAGCTCGACTTCGGCACAGACCACACCATCACGGTGAAGAAACTCGTTACGTTCCACGACGGGCACAGCGATTGCGACCGTGCCTACGGATGGGGCTTCAACTACAAAATAGGAAGTAAAGACTGAAACCTATGCATAACCTTGAAAAATATGGCGACTCCACCTTTGTGGACTGGAGCCGTGCCACACCCAACTCCCGTTCCAACGGCATCGTCATTGAGCTGCGCTGGACCTTCATCGAAATGCGCGAGAGGCGAAATTGGTTTCGTACGAAGTGGGACAAGTTGGCCCATAAGATGAGGGAAATCTTCATTGGCGGTGAAGACCTCGACCTCGGCATCTACTACGAGATGAACGACGGGACGAAGAGTCTCATCGACCCCGTGCAGTTCAGCGGTCGGGGCGGCAACTACAACGTGCAGAGCAAGCAAGGTTGCTTCTCTTTTCGTCCTTACATCTGGCACCAGGGTGACGACCGCGGACAAAACGAAGCCTCGTGTGAGCGCATCTACATCAACCCCGCCGGACTGAAGGAAGTGAAACACATCTACGTCTATGCATTCATTTGGAAAGGTGTGCCCTACTGGTACAAGACCGATGCAAAACTGGAAGTAAAGATTGGCGGTCAGTCCTGCGTGTTGGTACAACTCGACCAAACCGAAAACAAAGAGCGCTTCTGTGTGGCAGCAGAGATTACACCACGCGGAAATATGCTCGAGGTGAAGAAACTCTCCACCTTCCACACCAACCATTCGGCCTGCGACAAGGCTTACGGATGGAATTTCAAATGGACTTCTGGAACGAAATAACCCCCGACAACTATGGCTATACAACTAGAAAAAGGACAGCGCATTGATTTGGTCAAAAAAGACCGCTTCAACTTCGACAAAAAAGAAAAACTCACCAAGTTCTGCGTGGGTTGCAACTGGGGCGCAGTAGAGGAGAAAAGCTTCTTCGGCCTCTTCAAAAATACCGTCGATGTGGATCTCGACCTTAGCTGCCTGATGTTCGATGCAAACGGAAAGCCCGTAGACCACATTTGGTCGCCGCTCTACCGCTTTGCCAACCACAACGTAGGACTGCCCAACGGCAAACTCGATTCGCAGGACCGTGCCTTGCACCACACCGGCGACGACCTCACGGGCGACCAAGACGGCGATGACGGACTCGACAACGAAATCATCACAGTGGACTTGAACCGCGTGAACAGTCAAATCTGCTCCATCGTGTTCTTCCTCAACATCTACAACAACAACGAGTATCGCGGCGACTTCTCCGGAATTCCTTACGCATCCATCCGAATGTTCGAAGGCACGCCCGACGTTCCGCCTAAACAAGTCTTCGCATCGTACAACGTGGCCACCAAGACCGAATGTGCAGGAATGCGTGCACTAGTGATGGGAAAACTCTACCGTCGCAACGGCGACTGGAAGTTTGCCGCTATCGGCGACGCCTTCCCCGACCCATCTATTGTCAACACCATAGCCCGTGTAATCAAAGACTATTCAAATTAAAAACCCTCTTAATCCCCCAAACAATATGAGACGCTTACCCGTTTATCTGCTTCTCGACACCTCCGGCTCCATGTATGGCGAACCCATCGAAGCTGTAAAGAATGGTGTTCAGACGCTTATTTCAACCTTACGAAACGACCCTTATGCGCTTGAAACAGCGTATATCAGCATCATCACGTTCAACACTACCGCGCAGCAGGTCACCCCGCTCACCGAACTTGCCGCCTTCCAGCAGCCCACCATTGAAGCTAGCGGTTGCACAGCATTGGGCGAAGCCCTTGGACTCCTCGCACAGAAAATAGACAACGAGGTGACAAAGACCACTGCCGAAGTGAAAGGCGACTGGCGTCCCCTCGTGTTCCTCATGACCGATGGTGCCCCTACTGACAACATCGAATACGGCCTTGCCGATTTCAAGAAGCGCAAATGTGGCGTGGTCGTTGCCTGTGCCGCAGGTCAGGGGGCGAACACCGATGTGCTCAAGCAAATCACCGAAAACGTGGTTCAGCTCGACACCACAGACAGTGCCGCCATAAAAGCCTTCTTCAAGTGGGTTTCTGCATCCATCAGCACAAGCAGCAAGTCCGTAGAAGAAACCTCTGCCGAAACTTCTACCATGAGCGAACTTCCACCTCCCCCTCCCGAAGTGAACATCGTGGTGTAAGCTAAGCATAGCCAACAGTTCAAAGAATCAGACAACGGAGCGGAAGGACTATTCCGACGGCTCCGTTGTTTATAGCTGAAGTCTTTTCTTGACAATCAATTAGCAATCAAGATGAACAACCTATGAGCAGAAGATTACCCGTATACATACTGATAGACACGAGCGGGTCGATGAATGGCGAACCGATAGAAGCGGTCAAGGTGGGGCTTAACGACATGGTCGCCTCCTTGCGGCAAGATCCCTACGCTTTAGAAACGGCCTGCATCAGCATCATCACTTACGACCGCGACGTGCGGCAGATTCTCCCGCTGACCGAACTTGCCGATTTGCAATTGCCGGAAATCAATTGTCCCGACTCAGGCCCAACCCATACCGGTGCTGCGCTCAATATGCTTTGCGACTGTTACGACCGCGAAGTGAACATGGGCAGCCGCGAGCAGAAAGGCGACTGGATGCCTCTACTCTTCCTCTTGACCGATGGCAAACCATCCGACCTCATGGTCTATGAAGAAGCCATACAGAAGGTCAAGGCCCGCCAGTTTACCAACATCGTGGCTTGTGCGGCGGGAGCAAAAGCAAAGACCGAACCGCTGAAGAAACTTACTCGCGACGTGTTCTCGCTCGATACGATGGACAGCACCACGTTCCGCAAGTTCTTCCAGTGGGTGACCATCAACGTGCAGCAAGGCGGCCGCACGGTGGGCGTGACAGACAGCGTGGAATTGCCGCCGCCACCAACAGAAGTCAATTTGGTGGTGTGAGGTAAAGGCACAAGAGGTGCTTCATGCGTCATTATTGATAGAGTCAACAAGCGTGGAAGCGTTTCGTCAATCTTTAAAAATTAGCTTATGTATTTTTCTTCTTTCGAATTGTTCTTGTGGGCCGTCACCCTTATGGTTGTACTCTTCTTTGCCTATTTCTCCCTAAAGGCAATATTCGTGTATTACGACTTCCGCAAAAATATTTCCAACATCCTTTTAGGAAGTCTAATAGCAGGTTGTGGAAGTGGTGCAGTACTGGCATTCTTGACAAATCCTTTATTTCCGATGTATGAATGCATCACAGAACAGAGTGAGTATGCGGTGCATAAAGAAAGTAAAGTTCTAAACAGCAAATTTCTAAATGAACATGGGAAAACGTACATAGCTAATCTCACCAGTTCTCGTTGTTTTTTGGTCCAATGCAGCGTTGATTTAGATCATAAAGACTCCAACAAAAACCAAGAAGACAAAACTATAGAAATTCCGCCTAATTCTGTTGTGGAAAAGAAAAATGAGATTGTTGGATGGTTCGATTCGTCCGAAGCTGGTCGTGAAGGATGGCACGTTTTATCTGAAGAGCAGCTCCTAGATGAAATTAAACATACGTTGGACGAAATTGAAGCATATGGCATAGTAAACGGCGCGGAGCATCAACCCGAATTGAGACAAGATTTCAAAAAGTGGTTGTATAGAATTGACAAAGGAATCTAAATGACCTTTGGCTTAAAGCTGCTGTTGTAATAATCATAGAAATAAACGGAAAATTGGTATGTTGACAATACGTAAAAAAAACTTCGAAGACCAGCCATGTTTCTGCTGCAGTGGAATAAAAACTTATAAAGGTGACCCCAAGTATGCGTTACGTTTTACTTTATGTCATGAAACACCAAACGCTAATAAATATGTGCCGCTGAACGTAATGGTGCCTAGGTGTAAGAAATGCGCGAACAAAATGAAACCAGTCATCCCAATGGCTTTATGTGGTGGCGTGTTAGCTTTTGTAATTGCATTTCTGAAAGCAACTAATTCTTCGCTTCAATGCCTAATCATTGGAGTTATGGTTGCAATATTTCTGTTTTTCATTCTAAAAGTAGCATTTGGCCTTGTTTATAAACAACATGCACGCAACTATGAACTTTATAACGTGCTTGTGAATGAATATGGATGGGAAACAAGTGAACGTAAATTAGGCGATAGTGATCCTAATTTTACTCAAGATATGCTTGCTCTTATGCTTGACGATCTTGAGCAAAATTATGATTGTGAATTCAGAAACGTTTAAGTTTTCTTTTACTCCAGTAATGTAAGATAAATATTAGCGTATGAGCTCACTAAGTGAACTACGTAAGGAGATTTTTGCCGATGGAAGCCTTTCAAAAAAAGAGGTAGCCAAACTCCACGATGCGATGTATGGCGATGGAGGAATGACCCGCGAAAAAGGCGATTTTCTCTTTGAACTCAAGGATACTATCAGCAAAGAACGCAAACACGAAGACTTTGAAAAGCTATTCGTTGATGCCATTGCCACTCTATTGCTCGAAGATGAAGTTAGTCCAGGCGAGATAGATGATTCTGAGGCAAAATGGCTGCGTGGCAGAATACAGTCCAAGGGATATTTCGACTCACTTGATGAAGCTTTGCTTGATAATCTTCGGGCAAAGTCTATCAACTTTCCTTCTATCTTGCATCATAAAAACAAGATGATAAGGAAGTTTGAGTCAGGACTCTATTTCTCAAGATACCTTACCATCTTGGCTGTAATTGGCTCGGCAATATCGGCAATCGCACTGTTTGTTAAGGGTACGTTCGTAGTGGCAATGGGCATGAAGGATTTCTTTTCTTCATTTAGTGTAGACACGGCTCACGACTACGAAAAACTAATAGAGGTGTTTGTGTCGTCTGTAGACATTTACCTCTTTGCCATGGTACTTGTCATCTTCAGTATGGGCGTTTACGAACTGTTTATCAGTAAAATAGATCCTGTTGAACAAAAAGCAGACCAGCGACCTTCTTGGTTGCAGATTAAGGATATTGACGACTTGAAGTCCTCTTTGGGAAAAGTTATCTTGATGGTGCTGATAGTCTCTTTCTTCAAACACGCGCTGATTGTTGAATATGCAAGTGCTGTAGACCTGTTGCTCTTAGCGGTCGGCGTTGTTCTGATAGCTTTGGCTTTGCACTTAGCTCATGTGTCTCACAAAACGAATAACAAGCAAAAAGAATGAACTGCAAAATTGTAGGATATGAATACAAAACTCTCGAGGTGACATTGTCGCCCGGCGAGTCGTTCTACGCAGAGCGAGGAAGCATTGTCTGGGTAGACGAAGCGCTCCAGCGCGACGCGGAGATGAACGGCGGACGTTCAGGAAACAGCACCCTTGGAAAGATCGTAGGCGGCGTGCTCAAATCGGCGCTTTCGGGAGAGTCTGTGCTCATCGTCCATTTCTATAACCCTACAAACACCGAGAAGAGAATGCTCCTCTCAGGCACGCTCCCTTCGCTCATCCCCGTTCGCCTTCAGGGAGGCAACCTTATCTGTCGGCGCGGTCGCTATGTGGCCTCAACGCAAAAAGTGGACCTCAGTCTCAATCTCAATATGGAAGGACTGTTAGGTGGGGTGGGGGTGTTCCAAAAAGTGGAAGGCAACGCCACCGTGTTTCTCGACTCCCTCGGCGCTCCTGTGGAGAAAGTCCTTTCAGCCAACGAGTCCATCGAAGTAGACGAAGATCACATCGTAGCCCTTCAAGGTTTTCAGAGTTGGCAGATAGAGGCCGGATGGTCCTTGGGAAACGTGCTGCGCGGAGAGGGCTGGAGCCTCATGCGCCTCGTAGGCCCTGGCCGCGTGTTGCTGAGTCCCGTAAAGATGATTAAACCTTCAAAATGATAAACGGTGGGGCTATGGCCCCTCAATAAAAAAACTACACACCATGAGAAGACTACCTGTCTATTTCCTCATTGACGTATCAGAGTCGATGGTAGGAGAACCCGTCAAGCAAGTGGAGAACGGCATGCGCCAAATCATTCAGGAACTGCGCACCGACCCATATGCACTCGAAACGGCATTCGTTTCCATTATAGCCTTTGCGGGAAAAGCCCAGTGCTTGTCGCCGCTTACGGAACTTTATAAATTCTATCCCCCCATCTTCCCCGTTGGCGGCGGAACGTCGCTCGGCGAGGCCCTCAACTTCCTAATGGACGACATGGAGCGCAATCTGGTGAAAACAACTGCGGAGATGAAGGGCGACTGGAAACCCATCATCTTTCTCTTCACCGACGGCACGCCAACGGACGACCCTTCTGCCGCCATCGAACGGTGGAACCAGAAGTTCAGTCGCAAAGCCAACATTGTGGCCATCTCGGTGGGCAACAATGCCAACACGCAACTGTTGGGGAAAATTTCCGACAACGTGTTCCGCTTGAACGATACCGACGAAATGTCTTTCAAAGCTTTCTTCAAGTGGGTGACGGCGTCCATCAAGTCCACCAGTGTGTCCGTCTCGGACCGTGGCGACGATACCTTGGCCTTGGCACCGACGTCGGGCATCAATCTCGACAAAGTCAACACCGAGGAATCTTGCACCGTGGACGAAAACTTTGCCGTGCTCACTGGAAAATGCTCAAACACCAAGCAGCTCTATCTGATAAAGTACGCCAAGCATCTTTCCGAACTCGAAGGCTTCGGGCAACTGAACATGAAGACTACCGACTTCAAGCTCGTAGGCGCCTATCCTGTGGACGAGGAGTCGTACAACAGTTTGAGTGCGGGTGAGTCTTACCGCTCCATCAACACTATGTCACTCTGCGGTGTGCCCACATGCCCCTGCTGCGGTAACCAACTCGGTGCCGTAGTCTGCGAGTGTGGCCACATCATGTGTTCCGACGGCCACACGGCCCACTGTCCGTGGTGCGGAATGGAAGGCACATTGGGCGCTATAGCAGAAGGTGGAATGGACGTTACACGTGGAAAAGGATAAGAAACGATGACACTTCAAAAAGCATTTCAACTCCTCATCGGCACAACGGACGAAAGCAAAGCGGAGGGCTTTGTCCGCTTCCTCTCCGAAAAGCTGTGGGAGATGTACAACAACTACACTATGGACAAAGTGAAAATGGCGGATAGCGGGTTGGCCTGGAACATCAGCATCCCCAACGCCAAAGAAAACCAAGAATATGCACACACGGTGCAGATGCCCGAAGTCGTGTCGGCTGTGCTGCCCGGCGTAGAAATCTGCATAGAAGAAGTGAAAGGTCTTCAGGAAAGCACGCACGGACTGACTGTGGATGTTGCCCCGGACCGCAAGAGCTTCACCATACACGGCACACCGCAGCTCGATGCTTTCCGCAAGGACGGCGCGGTGGCCGAATCGACTTTCGAACTGACCATACGCTACCGATTCAAAGGCGCAGACATGCCCTGTGACGTACTCGCGTCGGAAAAGAAACTTCCGTTTGTCATCAACCAAGACCCGCGCAAACTATGGAAGAATCTGCCCGTCAACTGGGATGCGATGCCCGAGCCGAAGTACCATAACGAGGATGTGCAGACGGCATATGTGAAGGTTGAAGCCTTGCCGGACGGCACACCGCAGAAGGACATCGTGGCTGCCAGCAAACGCGGCCGCAGTCACGCTCAGGAAGCTAAGCCGAGAGACGACTTTTTCCGTGTGGATCATACCGGAAATGGCTGGTACGTGATGGCTGTTGCCGATGGCGCAGGTAGTGCAAAATTCTCCCGCGAGGGATCGCAGATAGCTTGCAACGTGGCCGTAGATTCATGCAAGCAGTCGTTGGAAGATAGTGCCGCACTTGAAGGAGCCATTGCCGAGTACAGCGCCGCATTGAAGACCATCAAGGAAGAAGACGCGAGAAAGACCGTTGGCGACTTTGTCTACAAGACCGTTGGCGCTGCAGCTTTCAAGGCCCACAAAGCCATCAATGCCGAAGCGGCAACCAGCGGCCATGCCGCAAAACTTTATGCCACCACGCTTCTTCTTACGGTTTGCAAGAAGTTCAGCTACGGATGGTTCATTGCTTCGTTCTGGGTAGGCGACGGTGCCATCTGTCTCTACGACCGTAACGCACATAGCGTAAAGATTCTTGGCGTTCCCGACGAAGGTGAGTTTGCCGGTCAGACCCGCTTCCTTACGATGCCCGAAATATTCCACGATCCCAAATCCTTCTACCAGCGTTTGCGTTTCAATTTGGTGGACGATTTCACGGCCCTCTTCCTTATGAGCGACGGCGTGAGCGACCCGAAATTCGAAACGGATGCAAACCTCCTCAATCCCGATAAATGGGATGCGCTTTGGGACGATCTTAAAGCCAACGGCGTGGAGCTTACCGACGACAACGAAGCCTCGAAAGACCAACTTTTGAATTGGCTCGACTTTTGGTCGCCCGGCAACCACGACGACCGCACCATTGCCATTCTCTACGAGGGCGAAGTCCCTGAAGCCACAAACAGTCCTGCGGATAATGCCGAAGGTGAAATTCCCGAAGAAACTCACGACGTTGCTAACGTGCCTGCCGAACCGATCGCAGAACCCTCCGTGGCTGAAGCCGTAACGGACAACGTGGCAAGCAGTGGCGAAGCGTCAGAAGCAGAGGCAAAGCCTTTGCCGCTTCCCGACGTGGAAGAAACCATTGAACTCGACAGTGAAGAACTAAAAGCGTAAGCCTATGCCTAACAAAGTGAATCTTACAGCAACCGACGGAACAACCGTTGAGTTCTACGACGAAATAAAAGCCCAAGGCGGTGTCAAGGATGTCTATTTCTCCACCGACAAGACCTACGTCGTGGCTTTTTACCGCACACCGATAAATGCCAACGACAAAGCCCGCATCAACGACATCGTCAACGTTCATCGGCAAAAGATTTTTACGAACGACAAGGTGGGTGACTACTGGAAGCAGTTCTTCGCCTGGCCCACAAAAATTGTGGAATGGAAAGGCCTTACCGGAATTGTCATCCCATTCTACGACAAGAAGTTCTTCTTCAGCGGCGTGGACGACTCCTGGCCCTTCATCAAGAACGGACAGGAGAAGAACGGAAAATGGTTTGCATCGGCAAAGCTTTTCAATAAGTTCGTACCGGCCAATCAGAAAGGCACCTTCCTCGACCGCCTTCACATGTGTTTGAAGATAGCCCGTGCCGTGCGCCGCTTGCATGCAGCTGGTCTTGCCCACTCCGATCTTTCGTACAACAACGTGCTGGTAGACCCATTGAGCGGAAACGCCTGCATCATTGACTGCGACGGCTTGGTTGTGCCCCACAAGTTTCCCCCCGAGGTCGTTGGCACTCCTGGCTTCATCGCTCCCGAGGTGCTTGCCACCAAAGCGCTAAAGGTGGACGACCCCAAGAAGAATCTGCCCAAAATAGAAACCGACCGCCATGCCCTTGCCGTGCTCATCTACACGTTCCTCTTGAACCGCCATCCGTTGGACGGCGGAAAGGTGTGGGACGTCGATGACCCGCAGAAGGACGACGACATGCGTTACGGGGCGAAGGCCCTCTTCATAGAACATCCCACCGACCGCACCAATCGGGTGAAGCCCGCCCAATTGGCGAAGTCGCAGCTACCGCAAGGCGACCCGGCCAAGATGCCCTACACCATCTGCGGGCCATACTTGAAGGAACTTTTCGACAAGGCGTTCATTGACGGCGTCCACAATCCGGCGGTGCGTCCCTCTGCCTTGCAGTGGGAAGAAGCCTTGGTGAAGACCTGCGACTTGGTACAGCCTTGTCAGAACGCGAAGTGTGAGGCACATTGGTATGTGTTCGACAATACGACAACGCCGCGTTGCCCCTTCTGTGGCACGGAGTATAAAGGGCAGTTGCCCATTCTCAATTTCTACTATGCCCCTTCCCACGGCAAGTTTCTCTCCGAGCGTTTCCGCCTTATGGTCTACGACAAGCAGACGCTCTATCGCTGGCACTCTAACTATCTTGTGGCTGCCAATGAGAAAACGAGCGCAGAGGACAAGAAACCCGTAGGCGACTTCCACTTCCATCACGGACAGTGGATTCTCATGAACCGCCGTCTGCCGGACATGTACGACGTCACCGACAAGAAGCCCATCCCCGTCGGCCAGTTTGTTCCTTTGACCGACGGCCGCCAAATTCTCCTTGAAAAGATCCAAGGGGGACGACTCATTGTAGTTCAACTTATAAACAACTGATATTATGGAACGAAAGAATTCCTAAATCAGAAACTCAAGTAAATACTATGCAGTTTGCAGCATAACGCTGTCGGCTATATCCCCCTCTCTACAATAATGGACATTGTTAATGAAATAACAGAGTATCTTGCCTCAAAGGATGCACGAATAACCATATATGGCACTGTTTTAGGTATGATGGTTGTCTTTTTCACCAGAAGCTTTCTGAAAATGCTAAAAGCATGGAAGGCGTATGCTGCAAAAGATAGCAAAAATGGATTTGACAATTTCCTACGATGGTTAGCACACCATTACAAGGATTGCCCTGCTTGGTTGAGAGCATTAGCACGGAGCTTGGAGAAACTGCTTCGTTTCTTCGGTGTTAATTTGAGATCTCGGACAAATTCTCGGTGGCGTAAAAAGCAATAGGTATGTACCATAAAATGTCATGAATATGAGACGTAAATCGAACACAGGTATACCCGGATTGTCTTTTTCGTGGAAAAGGGCATTGGGCATTACGCAAGCAAAACAAAAGTTCGCCCGTGAAACGGGTATTCCAACGTCGAAAGCGAGTTTGGAAAGGAAAATCGGCAATGCCATACTAAAGGGCCTGTTGGGCAAAAGATAGCTTGGCGATCCTTATTCAGACTCCTCATTCAAACCTTAACTTTATAACTGACAAACATTAAACATATCATACTATGGACAATAATTTAAACGAAATAGAAGTACAAAACGTACCTACCGAAACAGTTTCAATATCAGCGGGTAATGATCTTGAAGAAAAATCCCCGAAAGTCCGCTTGGAAGTTACTTCAGAAATGAAGAACAACCTTTATGAAGCTACGAAATTTTTCCGCTTTGTGAATATTGTAGACTTTGTATTGTGTGTGCTATCTGCAATTTTGGGCATTATTGCTTTTATTGCGGGCTTAGCTTCTCAAGATTCGAAGCTTCTCATTCAGGGGCTGTCCTATCTACTTTCTGCCGCTATTGTAGGGTATGGTGTTCGAATCGTTTTCTGCTTTAATGCTGAGGCTCGTTGGGCTTGCGAAGAGAATGACAGTGAAGCATTGAACAAAATGTTCAAAACTCTTCTTAGAGGGGCAAAATACGTTGGCTTTCTAACAGCTCTTTGGTTGTTTGTGATTGTTTGTATTTTCGTTTTTGTATTTGGATTTGGATTGATAGCAGTAATGTCATAGAATGTCGGATATGCGCGACTAACGGAAAAGGAGTTCATTGCCATCGGTCAGTTCGTTTCGCTGACTGATGGTCGCTCCTTGAAAAGAGTTAGAGATGTCAATTTATGGTTATTCAACTTCTAAAGAAATAAGAATATGGCGATTAATTTAGAAAAAGAAAATAAGAAGGAAGTACGTTTGGAGACATCAAACAGTACTTATGCTGATTTTGAAGAGATGGAGTTGACAAGCGAGAACTTGAAAAATACCACCCGAATTCATGGTTGGCTTTTCTTCTTTTTGGGTAGGTGCTTTTTGGGAGGTTTTTATAGTGCAATAGATGCTCTTTCAACTTTCAATATTGAAAACTATGGCGGTAGCTATATTTTAGGAATGTCCGATATACTCTTCGGTATTTTGGCATTCATTCTTGCGATGTCTACGATATACTCTTTCTATAAGAGAAAACCGAATGCTGTATTTTTGGGATATTCTTATAGCGCATTGTGCGTGGTTTCAAATTTCATAGCAATGTGCTGTGGATTTTCGAATCCCGGAGAGATGGTAGCAAGTTTGATTTGGGGATGTATATGGATAATGTACCTTCGTATGTCGCATCAAGTTGAAGACGTTATCCCATCTGATTTCCGAAAAACGAATAAGTTTGATTATTGTCTAGTTGCTTCTGTTATTGTTATACCCGTATTGTTTCTGGTTGCAGGTTTTTTTGACATACAGCAGAAACAAACAACTGTAAACGAAAAATGTCAAGAATCGCAGCAAAACTTTTATGATGAAGTGAAAGATAAATTAAA
Organism: Prevotellamassilia timonensis; assembly: GCA_963589615.1. Classification (GTDB taxonomy): domain Bacteria; phylum Bacteroidota; class Bacteroidia; order Bacteroidales; family Bacteroidaceae; genus Alloprevotella; species Alloprevotella timonensis_A. The sequence continues at coordinate 11,565 of CAVALA010000018.1, read as the reverse complement.
TCCAAACCAACGTACAGACGGACGGGTGATATTTGAAATTCCGCAAGGCTTTGAGTGTAATGATACAACAATCCAGGGCTTAAAGGTCTTTTATATGGAAAATAAAGATCATGAAAATATAACCTTGTGCAGTGAATATGCTAATAAAACAGATTTAAATGCCACTAAGTCGGGTATTAATAGAGATATGTTTGATATCTATAGGGATAAGTGGGAAGATGCTACACTTGCAACTTGTGTCGAATCAAGGATTGTCTCAAGTACAGAGGAGCAATTATTGAACTGCAAGAAAAGAGTTAAGATTAAGAGGTATGTATATGATCAAAATATCATATACTGGAGATTTGTCATGCTTTCTGATACGGATACCGACAAAATATGTTTGATTTCGACCTATGACCAAGGTGACGACACTTATCTTAACGATTTGATTTTTTCTGTGCAATTTCATCCATGAATATCTACGTAATCCGAAATAATCAGCACTTTGGTCCGTACGATGAGCAGACTTTGCTTTCGTATGTCAACAATGGTCAGGTATTGAAGCAGGACAAGGCTATCGCCGATGGCGATAGCCTTGAACGGACGGTTGGGTTTTATTTGAAACTTGCCCATCTGAAATGTCATGTCCAAAACAAAGGGAATGTCTTTGCGCAACTCTCGGCCATTGGTTCGGAACTGATTTTTCCTAAAACCAAGATGTTTTCACGCCAATTTTTGACAGACAAACGGTTCTTGGTCTTGGTATTGGTGGGATTGCTGCCAATGATTATCATGCAGATACCGTTGGGCGGTTTCTTCGTCTTTTATGCGGTGTCGTTGTATTTCTCTATTATTTGGGGCTTGTTCTTCTACACCTGTTTCAAGACCAACCAAGTAAAGCTGCGAACGACATTACGTATATTCTTCTTAACCCAGCTTTGTGTTTTTGTAGCATGGGACATTATGGGACTACCGGTAATCAATCCCTTCTATCTTTTCACAGAGTCGCCATTCCCTTTTAATGTACTTGGATATGTCTTTGGCGTTGGCTTTACAGAAGAATTGGCGAAGATGATACCGCTTCTTATCATACTTTGGAAGGCAAAAGAACCACTGATACCTCAGACAATGGTGTTTTATGGTCTTATGTCAGGAATATCTTTTGGCGTGTTTGAGGGGGTAGGATACCAGATGACAGTGAATGCCGAACAGGCTTACGATGTATCGTTCTTTTTGAACATAGCACGACTGACCAGTTTGCCATTCCTTCATGCTTGCTGGTGTGGCATTGCGGGCTATTTTCTCTCCTTTGCCAAACTCTATCCCAAATATAGGCGAGGCTTGTATGTACTTGCCATCAGCATACCTGCCGTAATCCATGGACTATACGATTCTTTGGCCCAATTTTGGCTCGTTCCGTTGTCGATGGTCTTCTTGGGCTTGATGTTGCTCACTGCGTATTTGAAGCAAGGGGTTGATTATCAATCCAAACTGCGCCAATAAGCCTGCGTTATAACCTTGCAACCACAATGCCACGCAATGTGCCCCAAGAAGCGTGTAACGTTATGGAATCTCAGGATGCCCGCTGAAGTCGGAATACCTTTGCATCAGAAATCAAAACAACTTTAGCTTATAATATTTCTCTTTAATAGATTCTTGAGTATGACAAACAAAATCTTTTCAGTGCTTGCATTCGCCTTTACATTTTCTTCTGCAAGCATGGCAATGAGTTCTTATACCGTGCCCACTGATACAACAAAGGCAGTCAAGATTGCCAAGAAAGCCCAAAAACTCATTGCCTCAGGTAAGCCCGAAAAAGCCGAAAAGGCAAAAGCTCTTTATGAGCAAGCAGCAGATATGGGACTGCATTCCGCGCAACGATGGATGGCAGACTATTATTGGCACCAGGATCCGCCCATGGTGAAAACTGCAATGGCGTGGGAAGAAACTCTTGCGCAGCAGGGTGACATCGATAGCCAGCTTTTGCTTGGACGCATCTACTCGGGCCAAGATGAAGGAGAATTAGGAATCACCCCCGATGCGGCTAAAGGATATGCCTACATGAAGATGGCTGCGGAGCAAAATAATCCAGAGGCACAGTATTATGTCGGTTATTGCCTTTTTAATGGTATTGGAGTGGAGCAAGATCAAAACCAAGCTTTTGTATGGACGAAAAAGGCCGCTGATCAGAACCATAACGTTGCTCAGTTTAGTGTTGGCATCTATTACTATAATGGCTACGGGTGTGACATAGACTATAAGAAAGCTTTTGAATATACTACTCTTTCTGCTGAGCAAGGAGTAGCTAACGCCCAATTCAATCTTGGACATATGTACCATTTTGCAGAGGGCGTAGAAAAGAATCTCGATGATGCAATTTATTGGTATACGAAAGCGGCAGAGCAAGGTATTGCTATTGCAAAGAATAATCTCGCGTTAGCTATAGAGGAAAAGAATGGAAGTAGCGACGAAACATTGTATCTGCTCCGAAAATCAGCCGAAGAGGGAGAAGAAGTCGCACAATATAATCTCGGCAATGAATACTATAAAGGAAATCGTGTTACCCAAGATTATAGTATGGCTGTCTACTGGTATACGAAATCTGCAAACCAAGGTTATGCTCCAGGGCAGCGGATGTTAGGGTGGGCATACCTCAGTGGTGTTGGCATTGAAAAAGACGAATCAAAAGGATTTGAGTGGATAAGCAAGTCTGCGGAGCAGAAAGATACCGCTGCAATATATACACTCGGCGGTTGCTATGAAGATGGGCTTGGGGTCACCGCAGACCCACAAAAAGCCTTCCAATGTTATAAAGAAGCAGCAGATATGGGTTATGCAAAAGCTTTGCTGCAAGTTGCAAGATGCTATTATAACGGTATCGGCGTGACGCAGTCCTATTCAGCTAGTTTTGAGTGGGCAAAGAAAGCATGCACTAAGGGTATTCGTGATGCTTACAGTCTGGTGGCTTATGCATATCAACAGGGCGAAGGCACGAAAAAGGACCTCGCTTCTGCTCTTGAATATTACACGAAAGCTATAGAACTTGCAGAGGAGAATAATGGAGATTTGTATTTTGAAATGGCACTTTGCTACAACGAAATGTCCCAAAAGTCCAAAGCCGTAGAATACTATAAGAAAGCGGCAGACTTAGGTTCTGTTCGAGCGCTATATAATTTGGCTTTATGCTATGGTTATGGTGACGGCGTAAAAATGGATATGGAAAAGTGCAAATCACTGCTTCGGAAAGTGCGAATCAAAACGAAGACGAAGAAGCTAAGCGTCTGGCAAAAGAAGTATTAAATGCTATAAACTAAATCTCTCACGACAATGAAGAAATTTATAATATCCTTTGTGCTCGCAGTGGCCGGAGTTTTTCCAGCCTTTGCGCAAGACAATATCAAGCGCCCTGACAGCTATAACTATCAAAGCGGCGTAGAGGCGTACGGACAAGAGAATTATCAGCAGAGCATGGACTTCTTTGATAAGGAACTCCAGCAGAATCCGAAGAATGGTTATGCCATGGTCTGGAAAGCATGCATCTACGACATATATGACACCTATGGCCAAGCGCTGACCAATGTCAATCAGGCGCTAAAGTTCTTACCGAAAAAAGACAAGGAATGGATAGCTTTTAGCTATGGCCTTCGTGCCCAAGTTCAATGTGAGCTCGGTGACAGCGTGAAAGCTTTAAACGACTATGGCCAGGCGTTTAAGGTCTACCCCAAGGCTGACTTCATTTACAAAAGATGCGATATCCTTCATAGGCAGAAGAGATATGCCGAAGTCGATGCGGAAATAAAGAAGGCTTTGGCGCTGGATGAAAACAGCCATGTAACATGGGTGTATGCTGGCAGAAATGAAGAGGCTAAAGGAAACCACGTTGCTGCATTAGAGAAGTATTCTTATGCCGTAAAACTTAATCCCAATTATTCTTCGGCCTTTGCATTCAGAGCTGATACTTATATGGCAATGCATAAATACAAGGAAGCTTGCCAAGACGTCGTTGCAGCATTGGCGATAGACGGTGATAACAAGGCTTTTTTCCAGATTTTTGAACTTGCTGATAGTGCGATGAACAGTCTTGCCCAACAGTTGAAAGCTCAGCAACTCAAAGATCCGACCGAATCAACGTGGAGCTATTATTTGGGGCTGGCTAAAGCTTCTGTTAATGACTACGTCAATGCAGAGCCGGCATTCAGAGAGGCTTTAAGAATATCTGAAAGCGAAGGACAGCCAAATTATCTCATATACCAGAATCTGGCGGAGACATTGAGAGAGCTAGGGAAGTGTTCCGAAGCCTTGGAAATGACAGATGCAGCTCTTGCACAGGATTCGACAAAGACACGTACATGGAACTTAAGGGCTGCAATATATTACGACCTTGGAAAGTATATGCCGGCAATCGAAAATGAAAGCAAAGCCATAGAGCTAGAACCAGACGAAGCCTCTCTCTATTCAAGACGGGCTGCGATTTATATGTGTGCGAACATGAATAGAAATGCCATTGACGATGTGAACACGGCTCTCTCTCTCGCTCCCGATGAAGCGCAGTATCTTTTGCGAAGAGGCGAAATCTACAAAAGGATGGGAAAGACTTCAGAAGCCAATGCCGACTGCAATACGGTGGTCGAAAATGAGTTGGCAAAAGCAACAGATGAGCAAGACTGTCGCTCTTTGGCCTATGCTTATGCCAGAATGGGTAACAAAACGAAGGCCAAGCCTTATGTTGAAAAAGCCCTTCAAGGTCGTCAAACGAAAGGTACGGAGTATGACAAGGCGTGTATGTATAGCCTTATTGGCGAAAGCGACAAAGCGCTTGCACATTTCGAAAAGGCACTACAGTTAGGTTATTGCCAGTTCGTTCACATCGGTAACGATACGGATCTCGACAACATTCGCCATACGGACAAGTTCAAGCAACTTCTGGACGAATACCAAAAGAAATATAGCAATGGAGTGACAGAAGCCGATATCACAGATGCTGAATACGTAGAAGAAACGGCAGAAGTTCCTTTCACCAAAGAGGCGGGAATCTATAAAGTGAAATGCACGATTAATGGACTTCCCCTGCATTTCTACTTCGACACAGGGGCAGCAGATGTAACGATATCTTCCGTGGAAGCACAATTCATGTTGAAGAACGATTATCTGAAACCGACCGACATCAAAGGCAAGAAATATTATGGCACCGCAAGTGGCGATATTGCTGAAGGCACGGTCATCGTTTTGAAGAAGGTGAACTTTGGCGGTTTGGAACTAAGTAACGTGCAAGCGAGCGTTGTTCATAACCAAAAGGCCCCGTTGTTGCTAGGTCAGACCGTATTGAGCAAACTTGGTCGCATAGAAATCGACTATGAGAAGAATGCCATCAAAATAACGAAGAAAGTAAAGAGCAATAGTAACAGTAAATAGTAAGGCTGTTGAAAGCAGATGCGAAGCCAGGCAAAACGCTACCTCGTCACGGAGCCTTTTGCTTGGCTTTGCTTGTAATGCATAGAGCCAAAGGGAACGACGTAATTGCGGCATTCCTCGCGCGCGCACGCGTATACACCAAAGTTTGTGCAACCTGCTGTCACCCGTCACCGTCACGGACGGTTTTGCGTGCTGCGGCATGAGTAAATGTGCAGATGTGCAAATGTGCAAATAAGGGAATGACGAATACGCTGTTTTGACGGTGACAGCATTAAGATGCAGTCACAACACTTTTGTTTTGTTAATCCTTTGCCGTCATTTTTTTTTCGGTACATGCGCATGACCGATATTTTTAGACCGTGACGAATTTTTATACCCTCGTGAGAATTTGCTGTCACCCTTGCAAGAAATTGTAGAATGCTGAATATCAGAATAAATGTCAAGATTTCAATGTTGAGGGTGACAGATGAAGGTAGAATGTACAAACTTCGGTGAAATGCGCGCGTGCGCGCACGCGCGAGAGAGCGGATTTGTACCGAAATGTTCGGGAAGAGACTTTGTAAAGTTTTGCAAAATTTGGGCCGCAGGCCCAATGTGTTGGGCCCGTAGGGAATTTTAATTCCAAGGCTTGGAATTTGAATTCCATGCCTTGGAATTTTTGCTTGCTATGGGGTGCTAACGCATGGAGGTCACGTCTCCGACGTGACTGGTGAGCGCGAAGAAACAAAGCGCAGCACGCAAAAGCCTCCGTGAGGCCGTGTAGAGCGTCACGTCGGAGACGTGACCCCCATGCGCTAGCGCACCAAGGCGCATGCCACGCAAAACCGTCCGCGACGGTGTGAACATCTGTAAACAACTTTCTACGAGCTCAACGTGTTGAGTAAGGCGCAAATTCCGATTTGCTGCCGTGGAGTGCGTACTCTTGGCGCATTGCGTGCAGCGCAAAAATGTGGGGCCGTTTACTCGAAGGTTGCAGGACTATTGCGTAGCTTTGCATGGCGAAACAACCGATTGTACACACGCTCACTGATTAATCTCAAATATTGATGTTTACCCGTTTCCTCTCAAAAATAATAAGCCCTTCGTTCCGCACCGTTCTGCTCTCCGCCTCGTTTGTCGTTGCGGCAATGAGCGTTTCGGCCACCGTGTCGTGTTCTTCCGATGTGAAAACCGCGGAGCCCGTCAGTCCGCCTGCCGCGCCCCCTTCGCCCGAGACTTTCATGCCAGGCGACACCATCCCCACTGAAGTGCTTAAGGCGTACGGCACGGAAGCCTTTTTCTCGTGCAACGCCATCTCCGACTCCGTGTTTGCCGTGATGCAAGGCAAGTCGTTCAAGGCCGAGTGTACCACGCAGCGCGAAGCATTGCGCTACATCACCTGTCTGCACACCGACAAGAACGGACAGACGCTGCTCGGCGAAATGGTGCTCAACAAGTCGGTGGCCAACGAGGTGCTCGAAATATTCCGCAAACTCTACGCTGCGCACTATCCCATAGAGCGCATGCGGCTTATAGACAATTGGAATGCCGACGACGAGATGGCCATGCGCGACAACAACTCTTCGTCGTTCAACTTCCGTTTTATCTCTCACACGCAGACCGTCTCGAAGCATGGCAAGGGACTTGCCGTGGACATCAATACGCTCTACAATCCTTACCACAAAACGCTCAGCGACGGCACGGAGGTGATAGAGCCTGCCACGGGCGCGCCTTATCTCGACCGCGACCGCGACTTCGACTACAAGATTGTGAAGGGCGACCTTTGCTACCGGCTTTTCACCGCTGCCGGCTTCACGTGGGGCGGCGATTGGACCAACCGCAAGGACTACCAGCATTTCGAAAAATGAGCGGGGTGTACATTTCTATACCTTTGCAACCGATGAACCTCGTCAAAACGTGAGAATTGTAGTCTCAAAACCTCGTCAAAACGTGAGAATCGTGGTCTCAAAACCTCATCAAAACGTGAGAATCGTGGTCTCAAAACCTCGTCAAAACGTGAGAATTGTGGTCCCAAAACCTCATCAAAACGTGAGAAGCACGTAGATATGAGACGAATTTGTGGCAACCCCGTTGGTCAATTCCTATTAGCTATATGCTTTAAATTGCAAAATATTCCGTAAATCCGTTTCGAAACTTTTGTTTCTCGCAACGCATGCAGTAATTTTGCAATGATATGAACGAAAACGTAGAACAGCAAAACAAGACAAACCAATTCAATGTGCTTGCCGAAAAGCCCGTAGGCAAGCTCCTCGTGCAGTATGCCGTTCCCGCTATCGTGGCCATGGCAGCCTCGTCGGTCTACAACATTGTGGACGGCATCTTCATCGGGCAAGGCGTAGGCCCCGAAGCCATCATGGGCTTGGCTCTGACCGGTCCGCTCATGTCGCTCACCGCTGCGTTTGGTGCCATGGTAGGCGTGGGAGCCGCCACGCTCATGAGCGTGAAACTCGGTCAGCGCGACTACACCACGGCGCAGAAAATTCTGGGCAACGTGCTCATCATGAACATCACGCTCGGCATCACGCTCGGAGCCGTGCTCATGCTTTTCATCAATCCCGTGCTCCGCTTCTTCGGCGCGAGCGACGTGACGCTTCCCTATGCCCGCGACTTCATGTCCGTCATCCTTGCCGGCAACGTGGTGACGCACCTCTATCTCGGCCTCAATGCTCTGCTGCGTTCCACCAACCGTCCACAGAAAGCCATGTGTGCCACCTTCGGTACCGTCATCCTCAACTGCTGCCTAGCCCCCGTGTTCATCTTTGTTCTGGGGTGGGGCATACGCGGAGCGGCACTCGCCACCGTCCTTGCCCAGCTCTGTATGCTCTGCTGGCAGATTCATCTCTTCAGCAACAAGAACGACATGATTCACCTCCACAAGGGCATCATGCATGCGGAAAAGAAAATCATCAGCGAGTCGTTGCTCGTGGGACTCCCGCAGTTTCTCATCAACCTTTGCGCTTGTCTCGTGTCAGCCATGATGACACGTAGCCTGACGACCTACGGCGGCGACGTGGCCGTAGGAGCCTTCGGCATATGCAACCGTTTGGTACTCTTCATCGTGATGGTGGTCATCGGTCTGAACCAAGGCATGCAGCCCATTGCCGGCTACAACTTCGGCGCCAAGCGCTACGACCGTGTGGTAGGCGTGTTGAAACACGCACTCGTCATTGCCACCATGGTGACCATGGCTGGCTTTCTCATCGGCACGTTCTTCTCTACGCCCTGTGCCACGCTCTTTGCCAAGGACTCGCCCGAACTCATCGGTATGGCGTCCCATGCCCTCAGTTGCCTCGTGATGATGTTCCCCATCGTTGGCATCCAAATCGTTTCCACGTCGTTCTTCCAAAGCATCGGCTATGCCAAGAAGAGCATCTTCCTTTCCCTCACGCGTCAGCTCATCTTCCTTGTGCCCGCCATCTTCATCCTTCCGCACCTCTTCAGCGATCCGCTCGAAGGACTCTGGCACGCCGCACCGACGGCCGACGCGCTGGCTTCAGTGCTCGCCATCGTGCTGCTCATCAAGCAAGTGCGCAAACTGAAGAACGGACAAGGCATACGCAGCATTTAAATAAATCACAATCAAAGATATCCCCCCCCAATTAAGTTTATGGAAAAACCATTCGTCATCAACATAGGTCGCCAGCTCGGCAGCGGCGGACGCGCCATCGGTCACATTCTCGCAGAGAAGTTTGGCATCAACTACTACGACCGCGAAATTCTCAACCTTGCCGCCAAGGAAAGCGGCTTCTGCCCCGAAGTGTTCGAACGCTCCGACGAGAAAAACTCCTTTCTCCGTACGCTCGGCAACATCATTCCCTTCGTGGGAGGCGGCAGTGCGTACTACAACAACGAACTCTCCAACGAAAACCTCTTCCGCATTCAGGGCGAAGCCATCCGCAAGGCTGCCGAAACGCATTCGTGCATCTTCATTGGCCGCTGTGCCGACTACGTGTTGCGCGACTTTCCGCGCTGCGTGAACGTCTTCGTGGCAGCCAATCTTGAAGACCGCATAGCTAGCGTGCGTAGCCTTTTCAACTGCGACGAGCAGCAGGCACGCAAACTCATAGAGAACGGCGACGAAGAGCGCGCCAGCTTCTACAACTTCTACAGTTCCGGCACTTGGGGCGCTGCCGACACCTACCACCTCTGCATCAACTCCTCCGTGCTCGGCATTAGAGGCACGGCCGACTTCATCGAAAACTTCGTTCGCCTCAAGCTCGAGGCCGAAGAAAAGTAATATTTATCCCAACATCCATGAAAGCATACAAACATTACCTGACACTACTCCTGCTCGCCCTGCTTTCCGTTGTGCCTCTCGGCACGAACGCGCAGCAAGTGCAGGAACTCAAGCGTAGCAAGACCGTGTTCCTCTTTCCGGAATTTCGCGATGCCAACGTAAAGCAGTCCTTCGGCCGCATAGCCAAAGCCAAGGCCAATATCTACCTGAAAGATGCTTCGCTTTGCTACATGAAAGACGGCAAGGTGATTCGTGCCTACACGCGCGGCATCTACGGCGTGGACTTCGACTCGCTCCACTTCATGAAGGTTGACTCCGCCATGGCGAAAGTAGTGGCACAGAAAGGCTACAACTATCTGCTCTGCGTAACCTCCGTCAACATGAAGCGCTACCGCGAGGAGACGAGCGGTTCGAGCGAACTGCCCTTCTTCGAGATGTCGGACTTCAACGTGTTTCTCCAGATGGACGGACAGCAACGCGAAGAAGACACCGGCATTCCCCTTCAGGACAAGTACTACTTCAGTGTGGCGGGCAAGATTGTTCCTGCCAACGAAAGCGAATTCAAGAAAGTGATAGACCCCGAGCAGAAACAAGCGTTCAAGGTGTTGATGGCCAACCGCCTTTGGAGCTGGAGCAATCCCGACAACCTCGTTGAACTGCTCGACTTCTTGCCTGAAAAGTAAAGGGTGGTTCTATAAATAACCACCGTAATATGTACAAATTCGCTCAAGTGGCGTTTTGTCAGCTTTTGGGCTCTTTTCCGCCCCTTTTGCTTGTTCGCTCAGTCGCATAGCCCGCTATGCTCCTTCGTTCACAAACAAAAGGAACGAAAAATAGCACCGAAATCTGACAAAGCTAATTTATAGAACCACCCTAAACTGAAGTTCCTTCTATGCCCACAATAAAACATTGGGTCTATGCCGCACGGCCCAAAACGTTGAGTGCGGCGCTCATTCCCGTGGTGTGCGCATCGGCGCTTGCCGCAGCTGAGGGCCACTTCAGGTGGCAGCCGGCACTGCTCTGCGTGCTCTTTGCCGCCTTGATGCAAATAGCTGCCAACTTCATCAACGACCTCTACGACTTCCTCAAAGGCACCGACCGCGACGACCGCCTCGGCCCCGACCGCGCATGCGCCAAAGGCTGGATAGCACCGCGCGAAATGCGTCGCGGCATAGCCGTGATGCTCACCTTGGCCTGTGCCTGCGGCTTGTGTCTGCTCCCCTTTGGCGGAATGGGCTTGGTGGCCATCGGTGTGGCTTGCGTAGTGTTCGCTTTTCTCTACACTACACTGCTTTCCTATATGGGTTGCGGCGACGTGCTAGTGTGGGTGTTCTTCGGCTTTGTGCCCGTGTGCGGAACGTACTACGTACAGGCGCTCAGCCTTTCGCCCTCCGTATGGTGGCTTGCTGCCGGTTGTGGCCTCGTCACCGACACGCTGCTTGTGCTCAACAACTACCGCGACCGCCATCAGGACGCGCAGAGCGGTAAGCGCACACTCATTGTGGCACTCGGCGAGCGTTTCGGTTCGCTCTTCTACTTGTTGCAAGGCGTGGCGGGCTACGTCTGCGTGGCGCTCCTGGCCCTTGAAGGACATATGTGGTGTGCCATCGTTCCGCTCTTCTATCTACTGCCGCACATGCTCACGTGGCGAAAGATGGTGCGCATCCATGAAGGCCGCAAACTCAACAGCATCTTGGGCTACACTTCGCAGAACATGCTCATCTTCGCCGTGCTCACCAGCATCAGCCTTTTGTTGAAGTAAAAGTTACTTCGTTGCTCAATAAGCAAGGGACGTTCTTTCCGCAATTCAACGCGCGGAAAGAACGTCCCTTTCGTTTTGTGCGCTTCAGATATGCGTAGTTTGTTGTAATTTTGCAGTCAAGTAATGTTCAAAAAATAACTTCCGCAGAATTTGCAAGCGCGGAGCGGGCTGA
>CAVALA010000017.1:0-46956 GCA_963589615.1 Prevotellamassilia timonensis | reverse complement strand
GCCATTTCTATGATATGTCTAATATGATGTCAAGGAATGAAGGTGTGTGGTTGTCGAATGGTTGGGTGAAGGTTTTTCTTTGGATATTCTTGCCGTGTTTCCTTTATACGGTCATTTCAGTTGTCTATTTTGTAGCATCTTACATAGACAAGTAAGCGGAGGATGGGGTGATTTAAAGTCACCCCATACTATTTTTTGCATTGAATAACAAGAATGCACATGCCTATTTGGCAGATAATACAATATTAACAGGTCAATCAAAAGATGCTTACTTTCTCTAATCGCTGTTCTATTTTGTATTCATTCGTTTCTATTTTGTAACATATTCCATTTTTCAAAAGGAATTTTGTTATGCCATAACCAACAAGTTGATTACGATATCTTTTAAAGATAATTATTTCATACTGATTGTCTAAATACTTAATTTCAGTTGGAGACATAGGAAATTTCTCAATGATGTAGTTTTTGTCTTTCCCTATATACTCGTCATTCAAGTCGTTTATAACAGACACGTAGTGATTTACGCTTTGAGTGGTATAACATGACTGCATCGTAAGAAAAGCAATCATAAATAATGATATTTGCAGTGCCTTTTTAATATATCTCATTTGCTCCATTTGTTCATAAAATCGTTATAAGTAACACCATTGTTGACACCACCTGCTTGGTAAACCAACAAGGCAGTGTTTTTGCCTTGCTCTGTAAAGAACATTATATGCATTGAGAATGTAGAAAAACACATATGATTAACTCCATCACCAAACGCAGCTACTGACATGTATTTGGAGAATGTGTTTATCCATTGATTGTATACCATTTTGGGGAATCCATCATTACTCTGTATTATCATACATTCTTCAATAACTCTATTGTTCTTCAAGTAGAAAAAACAACTTAATCCCTCTGATGGATCTTCGCCATCCGTATAGAAGTCGCCCTTAGCTTCAGTACGCACATAACGTGCATTTGGAAATACTTGACGTAATTCACTAATTGTCTTACCAAGATTATTTCCTGGCTCATTACTTTTCGCATTGCATAATGTTGCGATAGAAAAGATTATTAATGTTATGCATAGACGAATAATTCTTTTTGATACTATTTTGTCCATATTGAAAGATTCTTTATTTTGAACAGACAATCATGAAAACAGAGGTTTTTATTTTCTTAACTTTGCCACTAAGATTTAATGATGAAATAGAATTAGTTTGAGTAATCATGTTCTTTAACGATATCTTTTTCATCAGATTCAGGAGATACGAAACCTTAATCGCATAACTAACATTTTCTGCATCTTTATGTTTGGCATTTACTATCCCAATGAGGTTTCCATGACTATCAAATAAAGGACCACCACTATTGCCTGGTTGAATTGGGGCTGATATTTGATACAGTGCAGCATTCCCTTTAAATCCAGTTTTTGCACTTATTACTCCAGTTGTTAGTTTAATCTCATCTCCCATCGTTGCTGTTAAGGGATATCCTAAGACGAAAATTTCCTCACCAACATTTGAGGCATCTGCTTTTATTTTGTATGGAATAACCCCAAGATCTTTACATTTCTTGTCTTCTATTTTTATTATCGCCAAATCATTCATTTTATCAACACAGGCAACTCTTGCACTGTATTCTATGTCAAAGTTGCCTTTAATGCCTTTTACTTTAATATTTTTTGCACCTTCTACTACATGATAGTTGGTCGCAATATATCCATTATTAATTGCAAAACCCGTTCCTGACCATTGTGGTGAATTTGCATTGTTATAGGATTGCGTTGGAAAAATTTTTATAGCCGAAATTGTTCGAGTATAGTTAGTGACAACAACATCATCATGTCCCAGGTGTGCTTTCTCTGAATCGGAATATGTATGTGAATATTCCCAAAACAAATTATCCTTTAATAGGACTCGTTCCTTAGTTGAAATTAGTCTTTCTGTACCTACTTCCATATCGTCAAGGTAAACAAAGTTATATAAAGGGGTATCACCTATACGTTGTACTAATAGCCATTTTTGACAACTATACCCATTATTGTATGGTGCGTACATATAAAATCCATTTTGCCCCTTAACAACTCCAACACATAGTGCATCTTCAAAGCTGCGTAAGCCATAGCGAGTGTAAGTGCAATGATCTGTCCACTTCACATCATATAGGCCCTCTATTGGATCTAAACTTTCACTATTGCTGAGATAATTTTTAAGAGTTTCTAACGTGCATTGATCGCCAAATGGCGGATTCATTTTAGACGAATATCCAGTGGAACTAATTTGGGATAACACACGTATGGAGAAAGATATTACATAAATCAAAAACAATAATTTTTTCATTTCCTTTATTATTTAGATTTCACATCAGGTATCATTGTAGTATATCCTTTTTTTTACATAGTTCACATATAACCATATGCATCTTATCCAAAACATCTATTATTAGCTTTGAATCTGTAAAAATCAAAGTGTTGTCGTCAAAATTAAAACCAATATTAAGTTCTGACAGCCTTTTTAAGGAATTTGTCTTACGGTATGCTCCAAAATTATTATAACAAATATTGTTTCTCAAGTCATTTATGTCATTTTGCAAGTAGTCAATAGCATTGATAGACTCTTCTGACAAAGAGATATTCTTAGACTTACATATCGCTTGTATGGATTCTTTGGTCTTCGTGTTTTTGCTTAGTTGCGCTACACAGCTCTCATAATATGAATAGCACATCAAGAAAACCGACTGATAAAACATATTCATCCTATCTGCATTATCATTAAATACAGAACATAGAGAGGAATATATTGTATGTTCTATTTCTTTATCACCATCAGCATTGTCTTTAGCTATTTGTGCAAATTCTTCCTCTGTGCTATTCTCCCATCCATTCAAGAATCTTGGGTATTCCTCTAAAAGAGTGCGTAAAAAACTTGCCCTGTCATCAACCTTTGCCGTAATTGGATTTCTCAATGCAATAGCCATAGTTTAATATTTTGGACTCTTGGCTACCACAGAGTTGGTTATGGTCTCAGTTATAGATATACAGAAATAAGAAACGCGGAGCCAGTCCTGTCACTCGTTCCACAGTGTAAAGGCCTTCGCATTGCCCTGCCAGTCGAAACGAGCAACGCCGAAAGCCCCACGTTAGTGTAAGTATATAATTAACCTCAATGACAACGAGCGGCAGAACCGTCCGAAACCACTGAGGGCTGTATACAATACACCCCATGAGGCGTTCCCGTTGCTTTGTTTTTGACCAGCAGTTGAGAGTTTGCGAAGTTCTTACACTGTCAAAACCAAAGCGTACAGTTACGCCTTATTATGTATACGTCTGCCCAACCTCTGCCCATCAGGCCTTTCGGTATGAGTATAGACATTGCAAATGTAATGCTTTTGCAAGACAATACATCATGTTTCAGAAGAAAAGTTCTTGTTTCTGCACGGAACAACGCTGTTTCCATCAACATTATTCTCGAAACAACTGGTCGGCAGTTATCTGCTTGTTCACTTTACGCGCATACACGTTGTTGTATAGTCCGTGAGGAGTAATGTAAGCCAATTGTAGCGTCTTTGTCGTTTTCTCTACTTCCTTGAACCTGCGCAGACGGTCACAGACATGTTTGTCGTAAGTTTTGTCTATCTCAAATTCGCCATCAGAATATTTCATCTCACAGACAGTTATGGTTTTATCGCTACGGTCGATGAGGAGGTCTATTTGAGCACCAGTCTTCAAGTTATCATCAATGCCATCGTCCTCCTTTACAGCCTTCGTAGGGCGATAAGCCCAAGAGCAGGGTTTATTGATAGTGCCACTGATGCCCAATGCATCAACAATTTGGTCAATATGATGCAGGCATACCATCTCGAAGGCATAGCCACTCCATGCGTGGTATGCAGCCGAGCCGATCATCTTTGTCCAATAGTCCTTTGCAAAAGTGCTTTGTCCCTTGATGAAACGAAAATAGAAAAGCGAAAACTGGTCTACCAGTTGGTAAAGCTTATCTTTCTTCTCCCTCTTAAATGGCACGAAAGAACGTATAAACTCACATTGTTCAAGTTCTGCCAGTAGGGAAGTCAGATTACCATTATTCAACAATTTGGCTTTCTCTATGATGTCGTTCCGGGTCAAGCCTTTTCCCACAGTGCTAAGAACGTTGACAACAGCAACGTAATTATCTGCTTTCTTGAAGAGAGACTTGAAAAGTTTTCCAAATTCGTCGGTAAGTTCTCCACCTTTGGTGAAACACAGAGCGTTAATGTTTTCGGCTACGCTCTTGTCGTTTTCAAAAAGTGAAAGATAATATGCCACACCACCTACCGCCATATAACAGTCAATGATTTCCGTCCGTTCATAATCAAACCCGCCGGCACGGAAATACAATTCCGTTTCATACAGAGTGAAAGGCGAAACCAAAATCTTATGCGTAACACGATTGTGCAGTCCTCCACGCGCATTGATGAGTTTGTTTAGCATCCACGAAGTGGCAGACCCACAGACAATCAACTTGATATCTGAGCGGTAGTAAGCCCAATTGTTCCAAAAATGCTCCAATGCACTGATAAACTTGGCTTTGGGCGTATCTAACCACGGCAATTCGTCAATGAAGATAATCTTCGTCCCTTCGGCCATTTTCTCAATCGCCTTAGACAACATGCGGAATGCTTCGGCCCAATCCTTCGGAAGGCCTTCCTCGCCAAAAAAGTCGGACATAGCATACGAAAAATTCAGAAGCTGATCCGCCAGGCGTACATTTTCTTTACCTGTCATTCTGAAAGTAAACTTCCCTTCCAGCAGCTCCTTTATAAGGAACGTCTTTCCCACTCGTCTTCTGCCATAAACAGCGATAAATTCAGACCTTTCCGATGCTATATATTTCTTCAGCCTTTCTATTTCGTGCTGACGGCCAATGATTGATTTCTCCATGTCGGTATAAGTTATATATTGGCGCAAACTTACAAAAACGCCGAGATTTAGCCAAGCTATAATTTATAATTCGGCTAAATCTCGACGTTTTGAGGAGATTTAGCCAAGTAATAATATTCTGAAGACGCTTTGAGCTTTACGCTCCGTCAATAAAAAGCCAAGAGTGTATGTGGAAATCTCAAAAAGGTGCGTATTCGCAACAAGAAAAACCTCAAAAAGGTGTATTACACGGCGGATACAAAATCTCAAAAAAGGTAAAACGAAAAAAGCAGTTACGGGATTCGTAACTGCTTCTTTCGTTGTGTGGACCAGCTAGGGCTTGAACCTAGGACCTCCAGATTATGAGTCTGTTGCTCTAACCAACTGAGCTACAAGTCCGAGTAGAAAAGCCGAGTTTCCTACTTTGTGGGTGCAAAAGTAATGCTTTTATTTGAAACGCGCAACCTTGCAGCGGCAAAACTTTGCTTTTCCCGACAGAACATACGCATTTCTTAATTGAACACGCGCGCACCAAAAGAAAAGGCGGTCGTTACTTGCGAATAGGCAATGCCTGGAAGTGGCGACAGATGCCGGGGAAGCACGTTATTCTGGCGCATTTTGCGCTGCTGCCTCGCGGATGAGGGGCCGCGTGCTCTCCATGATGTCGTAAAGTTCGCTGACCGTTTCGGCACGGAGCATGGCGATGCGGATGGGACGGAAGTTGGCGATGCCTTTGAAGAGCGGACTGGCAGCAAGGTGGCGGCGAACGTGAAGAATGCCGCGATACTCGTCGATGCGCTCCACGCTTTGGCGCACTTGCTCCTTGAGCACATCAAGTTTCCAGTCGGCCGTCATGGGAGCGTACTGGCTGGGGACGACGTGGTCCACGCTATGGTCGGCAGGCTGCAGGGCATCGTGTATTTCCTTAAAAATCCAAGGGCGGCCAAAGGTGGCACGACCCACCATGACGGCATCCACACCGTAGTCCTCAAAGGCACGAACGGCACGATCGGCAGACGTGATGTCGCCATTGCCAATGATAGGGATGCGCATGCGTGGATTGCGCTTCACTTCGCCAATGAGCGTCCAGTCCGCCTCGCCGTTGTACATCTGTGCACGGGTGCGGCCATGGATGGTAAGGGCTTGTATGCCGCAATCCTGAAGTTGTTCGGCTAGAGGCACGATGATGCGATGCTCCATGTCCCATCCGAGACGCGTCTTGGCAGTTACGGGCACGTTGACGGCATCGACCACGGCACGCGTGATTTCGAGCATGAGCGGCACGTTCTGCAACAGGCCCGCACCAGCACCTTTTCCTGCCACGCGCTTCACGGGGCAACCGAAGTTGATGTCGAGCACATCGGGATGGGCGCGTTCCACCACAATTTGGGCAGCGTCGCGCACGGCAATGGGGTCCTTGCCGTAAATCTGTATGGCCACGGGGCGCTCTTCGTTGCACACGGTGAGTTTGTCGAGACTCTTGTTGACCATACGCACGAGGGCGTCGGCGGCAACGAATTCGGAGTAGACCATGGAAGCCCCGAGCTGGCGGCAGAGAAGGCGGAAGCCAATGTCGGTGACGTCTTCCATCGGGGCAAGCACCACGGGGCGGTTGCCCAAGTCGAGAGAACCTATCTTCATAGGACGTTTATGGAGAGTTTTTGCGGGTTTTTACTTTGTTGCCACTACGCTTTCGGGAAAAGCGGAATGGCATTTTTGCGGAGGGGCGCACCAAAGAACAGGAGCGCACCGCCAAAGGCGGCTACCACAATGCCGAGCACAACGCTCACGGCCGCAGGAAGCGACTCGAGCGGTGCTTCTATGGCGGGAAAGAACAGGAGCACAACGGCCAGCGTGTTGTTGGCAATATGGAGCGGTGCGGAAAGGCGCAGATTCCCCGTGTGGAGAAAAGCCTGGCCGAGAAACAGCCCTACGATGAGGGCTACCACGCCTTGCGCCAAGTTGCCATGAACGAGAGCGAAGAGCAGGGCACTGAGCGCCAATGCCCACACCGGAGGCACGCCGTTTTTGAGCAGTCCGAGGAGGATGCCGCGGCGAAACACGAGTTCTTCCGTCACGGGACCCACCACACAAAGGAGCAGCACGCAGAGCGCATTGTGTTTCATGCCCTCAAAAAGGAGCGTACTGCCGCCATCGGAAAGGTGCAGGGGCGTGAGCACGAGCGTGAGGCCCAGGCTGAGCAGCAGCACGCCGACTAGGCAGCAAAGGAACTTCTTCGCTGTGACGGGGACCACGCCTTTCAGTGCAGCACGTACACCACGGTCGGCCCAGGAGAAGTACCACACAAGGCCGAGAGCCAGAAGAAAGTCCATGACGAAGAGCGAAACGCCGCTAGCCACAGCATCGACGTGCAGTTCGCGCAAGGGCGTACCAGCGGCAAGGGCGGAAAAATTGCCGAAAAGCAGTGCCACGCTGTTGGCCACTATGCTGACCAGGACGAAGAGGAGAAAAATGGTGACGGCACGCTTCATTGTTCGGCAAACATTTGGCGCACGGCATGGGCATCGGCTGCGAGTTGTTCCTTGAGGGCTTCAAGGCTTTCGAAGCGATGTTCGTCGCGTACGCGGCGGTAGAACTTGAGGGTTATGTGGCGGCCGTAGAGGTCTGGGCCGTCGTAGTCGAGGAGGTGCGCCTCTATGGTCTGGTCGGAACCATTGTTGAGCGTGGGGCGCCAACCTATGTTGAGCATGCCCATGTAGGAGAAACCGTCCAGTTCGGCACGAACGGCGTAGACGCCACGTCCGGGCACGACCTGCTCTGCGCAGTCGGGACTGACGTTGGCCGTGGGAAAACCGAGGGCGGTGCCTTCGTGACGACCTTTCACCACGGTGCCTTCGAGAAGATAGGGGCGACCGAGACACACGCGCGCCATCTCCACATTTCCGCCTGCGAGAAAACGGCGCGTGGCGGAGGAACTCACGCGGATGTCGCCCGTTTCGAACGGACGCTCGCGCACCACTTCTATGCCGCACGAGCGGCCGTAGCGCACGTAGTCCTTGAATCCGGCGCTGAGGTCGGAACCGAAGTGATGGTCGTAGCCTACAACAAGACAACTCACGCCTATCTGCTTTTTGAGCACGAGTTGCATAAACTCTGCGGAAGTAAGCATGGACATGGCGTGGTCGAAGTGGAGCATCACGCAACCGTCAATGCCGCTTTGGCGGAGGAGTTGCAGTTTCTGCTCGTTCGTAGTGAGGAGTTCGGGCCAGTAGCGCGTGGTGCCGAGGGCAAGACGCGGGTGCTCTTCGAAGGTGATGACAATGGGGCGCAGCCCACGCTGTGAGGCAAGAGCCTTGACCTGTTCTATGAGGAAGGCGTGACCACGGTGCACGCCGTCGAAGAAGCCTATGGCGGCGCAGTAACCGACGGAAGAGTCGGCGTCGTGCCGAAACTTATGGAAAGTGAAGTTGTACATGGCGGTAATGTTTAGGGGCAATATGGCGCTGCTCCGAGAACTAAAGCAGACGTCCGTCGTGGTCGAAATACTCGAACCATCCGCTTGCGGCGGGTGCCACGAGAGCCTGGAGTCCGCAGTTGCGTGCGGCCTGGCAGTTCGTTTCGCTGTCGTCGAAGAAGAGTATGCGCTGGGGTTCTACGCCGAGGCCTTCCACCACTTTGTGGAAGATGGCGGCATCGGGTTTTTCCATGCCAAGTCGGCAGGAGAGGAAGATGTGGTCGAAGAAGTTGTCCACACCGAGCCCCTTATAGCGGAAGAAGCGTTCCTCTGCCATGCGCCAGTGAACGGCGTTGGTGTTGCTGAGGAGATTCACGGAGTAGTGGCGGCGAATGCGGAGGAGCATCTCGAGGCGCTCTTCGGGCACGGTGTCGAGATAGCTCTCCCAAGCCTCAACGATGGCTTCGTCGGTCATGCGCGAGGGGTCTGAGGAGAGATTGCGAAGCTCCTGACAGAAATCGGCTACGGAGATGCGTCCCTGTTCGAGCTGGGAGAACACGCCGCTCTGCTTGAAGGCACCGAGATAGGGGCGTATGTCGAAACCTATGCGGTCGAAGGCCGTCTCCACACGTTCGCGCACGAGGTCTACGAGCACGCCGCCGAAGTCGAAGAGGAGTATGGGGTCAGACATTTTCCGTTTTGACTATTTTGTACAACTTGTCGCTTGGGCGCACCTTTTCGGGCACGGGAATGCTGACGCGCATGCCTTTGCGGGCTACGTCGACGGGGCCGTTGTCGCCGTGGATGTCGGTGGCGGTTACGTAGAGCGCTCCAGTGGTGGGGCCTACGATGAGAAGTTTGTCGCCTGCGCTGAATTCGCCGGCCTCAATATAGAATTCTCCCACGCCGAGACGGGAGAAATATTTCTGTCCCTTTCCGACGTACTGCTTGCGTTCGGTGGCACTGGAGCCGTAGACGTTGCTCCACTCGCCGAGACGCTGGCCGAGGTAGTAGCCGTCCCAAAATCCGCGGTTGAAGACGGTGGCGAGTCGCTTGTTCCACTCTTCCACGCGCTCTGCGGTGAACGTTCCTTCCTCTACGGCGCGTATGGCCTCCTTGTAGCAAGAAACGACGGTATAGACGTACTCTGCGCTGCGGGCACGTCCTTCTATCTTGAACACGCGCACGCCGGCTTTCATCATGCGGTCAATGAATCCGATGGTCTTCAGGTCCTTTGGACTCATAATGTATTTGTTGTCGACATCGAGCTCGGTACCTGTTTCGCGGTCGCGCACGGTATAGGAGCGGCGACACACTTGCATACACTCGCCGCGGTTTGCAGAGCGACCGAGGTTGTCGAGCGAGAGGTAGCATTTGCCGCTAACGGCCATGCAGAGTGCGCCGTGGCAGAACATTTCTATGCGTACGGGCTGGCCTGCGGGGCCGCAGATGTGCTCTTGCTCGATGGCTTGGTGGATGTGTGCCACTTTGTCGAGGGAGAGCTCGCGTGCGAGCACGGCGACATCGGCAAACTGTGCGTAGAAGCGGAGGGCTTCGACGTTTGAAATGTTGAGTTGCGTGCTGAGATGTACTTCCTGACCTATGGTGCGGCAATAGGTCATGACGGCTACGTCGGAGGCTATGATGGCGGAGATGTGGGCTTCGTGTGCGGCGTCGCAGATTTGGCGCATGAGGGGTATGTCCTCGTCGTAGATGATGGTGTTGACGGTGAGGTACGACTTCATGCCGTGCTCGGCGCACTGTGCGGCTATGTCGCGGAGGTCGTCGATGGTGAATCGGCTGGCGCTGTGAGCGCGCATGTTGAGGGCTTCAATGCCGAAGTATATGGAGTCGGCTCCAGCCTTGATGGCGGCTGCGAGCGATTCGCGAGAGCCTACGGGAGCCATTATTTCGTATTGTGACATGGTGGGAATGTTTTTTAAATGTGCAAATATGCAAATGTGCAGATGTGCAAATGAGGCTTCGCCAATGTGCAAATATGCAAATGTGCAGATGTGCAAATGAAGTATAGCTGAAAACGCTTATTTGTGCGAACTCGTGCATATGCATTTGCACATTCGCACATTTGCATATTTGCACATTAAAACAGCATTCGCACATTAATCGCACATTATCATGCTTCAATGCTTGTTCCGCAGAAACCGTCGATGGCGTCGGCGCGGGTGATGACGACGCGGCGTACGCCTTGTTCTACGGCACGGAGGGCGTTTTCTATTTTTGGTATCATGCCGCCGGAGACGATGCCTTCGGCTTTGAGACGCGGGAAGTCGTGCGGGGTGATGAGGGGAATGACGCTTTCTTCGTCGTCGGGGTTGGAGAGCACGCCGGCGTGCTCAAAGGTGTAAATGAGCGTGACGTCGAGTCCGGCTTCGGCAAGTGCTTTGGCGGTTTCGGAGGCTATGGTGTCGGCGTTGGTGTTGAGGAGGTGTCCTTCGCCGTCGTGTGTGAGGGGCGCAAGTACGGGGGTGATGCCAGTTGCGAGGAGAGCAGCGAGGCGCGAGCCGTCCACGCGATCTACGTCGCCCACGAATCCGTAGTCGATGCCGCCGACGGGCGGACGGCGGTGGGAGCGGATGACGTCCATGTCGGCTCCGCAGAGCCCGAGTGCGTTGACGCCGCGGCTTTGGAGGCGCGCCACAAGGTTTTTGTTGACGAGTCCACCATAGACCATGGTGACGATGCGAAGCATTTCGCCGTCGGTTATTCGCCGGCCGTCAACCATGTGTGTTTCCACGCCGAGCTGGCGCGCCACGTCGGTTGCGGTGCGTCCGCCTCCGTGTACGAGTACTTTCTCTCCGCTGATGGCGGCGAAGTCCTGAAGGAGTCGTTCGAGGGTTTGGGGCGTTTCGACAATCTTTCCGCCCACTTTGATGACTGTGACTTTGCGTTTCATAAGGCAAAAGTACTTATTTTTTTGCGGTTTTCGGTTTTCGTTCTTCGGAGAGCCAATAGCATTTACATATCCAATAGCCATTTCCAAACCGGTATCACCTCTATGCCTTCTGCTGACAGCTGCCATGCGTCTGTTTCATCGTACGTTATGATGCAACAACGTTTACAAGGCAGTAGTTTACGAATGGAGAGCAATGCTTTGACTTCGCGTTTTCGGATAGATTCATCAAATATGGAATACGCTACTTGTATGGCCGTTTCGGTTTCGGGGATATAGAAGTCCACTTCTATGTCCTTATTGTAGAAGAAGACGGAATCTTCACGTCCGTATTTGCGAATCAGATTGTCGGCCACCAAATTTTCCAACAAGGACGTGTCTGAGTCTATCAGAAACAGATCAAGTAGTCCATTGTCCGTAAAGTAATATTTTGCATTGCTCTCTTTGTCGGCTATTTTTGATGCGATGTTGGTTACTTTCGTGATAAGCCATGAAGCTTGCATAAACTCCATGTATTTCACAGCAGAGGTGGTGCTCAACTTTGTGCCAGTAGAAGATATGATATTGGCTATCCGGTTGAACGAGATGGGTTGCTTGACGCTTTCTGCTATTTTCTTTATCATTACTTTCAATCCGAAGACATTGCTTATTCCGTTTCTTGCCACAATGTCACCGAGATATATTTTCTGATATACGCTCAAGAGGTAATCTCGTTTTGACTTCATGAGCACTCCCTCTGGGAAGCCGCCGTGATGGATGTAGTCTTTCAGGCGGTTTACCACACTGGCTTTCCCTTCGGTTGTCATGAGCGTAAGTTTGTCGTGATGAATTTCGCATACGTCAAGATATTCCGCAAAGCTATAGGGATAGACATCCACTGGGATGTATCGCCCGCCCAGAGTGGTCTGTATGTCGGAGCTAAGCATCTTTGCATTGCTTCCCGTGATGAAGACTTTGTACTTATTATCTGCTAAACGGCGGGCAAATTTCTCCCAACCTGGAATGTTCTGTATTTCGTCCAGGAAAAGCATGGGGCGTTTGTTGTAAAGTTCATAATGGGCTTCGAGTATGAGATTGAAGTCCATTGCCGTGAAGCCTTCCAGACGTTCGTCCTCAAAGTTGAGGTACAACATCTCGCTCCAGTCGTGACCTTCTGCCAACAATTGCTGCATTTGCTGATAAAGCAGGTAAGACTTACCGGCTCGTCTTATACCTACCAATATGTAACGGTCAAATCCTTCAAAGGAAATGTTGCGACGTTTTACGTCGTGTTCTTCAACCTCCTTGTGGTTTTCAACCATGATTTTTTCCAGTAGAAGTTTGTCCATATACGCTCTTTTCATCCAACTGATTGGACAGAATGGACTGCTTTTTATCCAATCGATTGGACAGTTTTACCCTGTTTTTATCCATTCTGTTGGACAAAGGTAGTTCTTGCTGATGATTTACGGCTAGTTTTCGAGGAAAATGTTTGCAGAAAAAGCACAGCGTCCGCAAAATCCTAGGAGGGACTTTGCGGACGCTGTTATGATGCGGTGTGCGCTTGGCGCACTAAGATGTGCGGATTACTGCTCCTTGGCGATGCCGATGACTACGCGGTTGGAGTCGTTGTCGGCGAAGGGCTGTACGGTGTCGCCCTTGTAGCCTGAGGTGAAGCGTGAGGCGTCAACGCCGTACTTCTCGGTGAGGAGTTTGACAACGCGTGCGGCGCGCTTCTCGGAGAGGCTGCGGTTGATGGCTGCGGTGCCGGTGCCGGCATCGGCGTAGCCCATCACTTCGGCCTTGGCAGTGGGATGGTCTTTCATCCACTGTGCGAGATCCTTAACCTTGGCTTCTTCGCTGTCGCTGACGGCGGAGCTGTTTATCTTGAAGAAGATGTCTACGCGCTTTTCGGCGAGCTTCTTGACTTCGGGCTTGGGCTCGGGAGTGGGCTCTACAACGGGCTCGGGAGTGGGTTCTACAACGGGCTCGGGAGTGGGCTCGGGAACGGGCACGGGTGCGGGAGCGGCTTTAGCCTTTCCGCGGCCGAACTTGAAGTTGAGGCCGATGAGTGCCTGCACTTGCCAGTCGCCGTGGTTGTTGGTCTTGGAGTTGAAGCGGTCGTGGTAGTTGTTGGCGGTGACTTCGAGTCCGAGTCCTACGGCGCGGCAGAGTTCTGCTTCGAGCTGCATGCCGACGCGGAAGTTGTGTACGAGTCGGTCGTCGTCCCACTTGAGGTTGAGTCCGTCGCTAACGGCGGATGTGTTCATGCCGTTAAGGTCGTCGTTGTCCCAAGCGTAGCCGAGACCTACACCGCCAATGAGGTAGGCGTTGAGTGTGTGGTGCTTCTGGGGTGCAAAGACGTTGCAGAGGTTGAGCATGAGGTCGAGGTTGGAGGTCACGAACTTGTAGTCGTAAGTTGTTCCAAGGCTCTTGAGTCCGCCCTTTTCGTTGAGTCCGCTGACGTGGATGCGTGCACCTACAGCGGGAGTGAACATACCGCCCACGCTGACTGCACCGATGGGGGTGATGAGCTTGTCGGCTTTGTAGTTAGTGAAGGTTACCTGACCGCCGCCTTGAATGCCGATGAAGGCGTAGGGGTAGTCTTTCTTGCCTTTGCACTTGCTTTCGCAGCAGTCTTGTGCCAAGGCTGTTTGCGTGGCAAGACCCATCATGAGGGCCGAGACCAGCATAGTCTTGATGTTCATCATATTTGTTGTCGTATTTGTTTATTCACAGTAAGACACGGCAAAGGTAATGAAACTTTTTAACTTATGCAAAATGGAGTTTTGTTTCGTTGTTGGGGAAGAATAAACTCCGAAATGCAACTTTGCGAGAATGGCGTGATGTCCACTCAAGGAGAAAGGCATAAAAAGCTAACATACAATATACAAATCAGCCCATGAGCGTTTAGTCACTGTACGGATTCTTTTCTGCCCGCAACGCTTGCTCGCTCAACCGGATAGCCCGAAATATACGACAACACATAACGTGGAGACTGATAGAACAGCCCCGTTCGTGCGTCGCTCAGTTTGTCATATATAGGTGAGGTATATACTCTATCAAAGGCTTCCTCCAGGGAGTAGCCTTGCTCTTCTGCAAGTACCTGTATCATTCGAGTCGTAAGCTGCTCCTTCAGATACTTAAACTCCTGCTGTGAAACATTTAGGCCTGTCATACCTTTTGAAGTTTAGAGATTGCGCATTCCGTCCCAAAATAGTATTGGAATGTGATGCCTTTCATATATTTCAGATTATTGAGAAACTGGTTGAGTGTAATGTCTCCTGCCTCATATTTGCCAATTTGAACGCCCACACGGTCGTTTGCTATTGGGCCATAGACTATGTCATAGTCATGAGCGGGCTTATTGGTCTTGTTATTGCGATTGAGGAAGATGAAGTCAGCCCATTCGCGGGTATAGCTCTCAAATGTCAGAACTCGCAACTCATCAGTTGAAAGCAGAGTTTCATCAAAAAGATATTCATTCATCATCGGCTCTCCACCTTCCATCATGGCTTTGAATTCACCCATGCGCCATGCTTGTTGGCGATCGGCAGAAAGATAGAAGCCTCGACCGAAGTCTTTGTTGGGACGCGATTTCAGCAAGTCTATGTGGTCTATCTTTACAGTAGAACCATGATATAGATGTATCATAATGTACCTCCTTTTCTTCTGCAATAGCTTGCCATGCTTTGAACCATGTCGTCCATTGGCTGAGTGTGCATCACGTCATAGAAATCGTGTGCTACTTTGATTGCGCCATACTTGTTTAGGTACTTATACGCCTCAGCTTCAGTCATTGTGTAACGACTGGCAAAAGCTGCAATAAGTGCCACAATATACTCTGATATATCCTTAATGCTAAACATTGATTCCGCTAACTTTGGCTACAAAGCTACAGATATTCAATGAAAGTTGTTGCAATATTCTACTAAAAAAGAACCAAAGGCATCGAAATGACCATGTAAGTCTATGCGTCGGGTTCTCCGCTGAGTATCTTTTGCATGAGGCGGGGGTTGGAAATGGTGTGGAGCGCGCGTTGGAGAGCGTTGTCGTAGCGGAGGTTGTACTCTTCGCCGCCGAGGCTGTAGTAGTAGGTTTCTATGATGCGCTGCTCTACGACGCGGCGTATTTCTGTTTCCCAGCGGCGGAAGTCGCGGTCCTCGTCGTGTTTGAGTTTTGTTTCGAGTGCGTTGAGTTCATCGGCGGCATCGGTGTCGTAGCCTTCGACGTGGGCCACGTAGCGGAGGGTTTTGAGCACGCGCAGACTTTGGGGGTCGTAGCTGAAGGCGTTGTCTTTCATGAACTTGCAAAAGTCGGCGTACTCCTCGTCGGTCAAGCGAAAGTCGGAGGGAGAGGCTATGGTGGCGTGGCGTCCGCGATATTTCACGCAGTAGTCGATGAGCTGGTCGCTGGTGCTGAGGTAGGCGATGAGGGTGGGCAGGCTGTCGGGGGCTACGACGATGTCGGGGGTGATGCCTCCTCCGTCGTAGACGGGGCGTCCGGAAGCGGTGCGGAAGAGTCGGGAGAGGCTGTCGGGGCGGTGCACGGGGAGTCCGTCCTTGAAGCTGTAGGCTTGAACGCAACGGCCCGAGGGTATGTAGTACTTGCCGGTGGTAAGCTTGAGCATGGCTTTGTAGGGGAGGTCGCGGCTTTGCTGCACGAGTCCCTTGCCGTAGGTGCGACGGCCTATGACGACGGCGCGGTCGTAGTCCTGGAGTGCTCCGCTCATGATTTCGGAGGCGGAGGCAGAGAAGGAGTCGACGAGCACAACGAGGGGCATGTCGGCGTCGAGGGGATCGGTGGTGGTGCGGAAGGTGCTGTTGGACTCTTTTATTTTGCCGCGCATGCTGACCACTTCGCGTCCGCGGGGGATGAAGAGGTTGACGCCCTTGACGGCTTCTTCAACGAGTCCGCCGGGGTTTCCGCGCAGGTCGAGGATGAGGCGGCGTGCGCCTTCGGTCTTGAGGGCCGAAACGGCGCGCTGGAGTTCGGTGGCGGTGTTTTCGATGAACTGTGTGACGTGGACGTAGCCTATGGTGTCGTTGAGTACTTTGCGAAGGGTGACGCTGGGGGTGGTGATGTGGCGCCGTGTGACGTTGAAGGTCATGACGCGGCCTGTGGTGGGGCGGCGCACGCGTATTTCGAATGTGGTGCCGGCTTCGCCGCGGAGTTTTGCGCTGACGTCGGCGGTGTAGTCCTGCGTGGGGGTGTTGCCGCGCACGGGTATGTCGTGGCCGGCTATGGAGAGGATGACGTCGCCACGGAGCAGTCCGGCTTCGTCGGCGGGCATGCCCTTGTAGGGTTCGCTGATGATGCAGCGGTCTTCTGACTTCTTATAATATATGGCCGAACCTATGCCGTCGTACTTTCCCGTGGTCATCTGGCGAAGGGAAGAGGTTTCTTCTTCGGGGTAGTATTCGGTGTAGGGGTCGAGCATCTCGAGCATGTACGACGCGGCGTTGTCGATGTTCGTCTTGGCGTTGAGCGTGTCGACGTAGTAGAGGTCGAGGTCGCGGTAGAGGGCATTGAAAATGTCGAGATACTTTGCCACTTCCGCGTTGTGGCTCTTGCGCTGTGCCGCACAGGGCAGGGCGAGCAGGAGAAGTAGAAGAAGGCCGGTGAATCGTTTCATGCTTTTTTAGGGCTAAGGCAAAGGCAATGCCGCGGCATTGCCTTGCTGTGGGGATAGGATTAAAGTCTTGAGTGCTAACAGACGCGTCGCACTCGTCTGTTCAGTGCATCTGCGCAGCGCTTTGGCGGAGCTTCTGCCAGGTGGGCTCGTCGAGTGCCGTGCCTACCACTTCTATGATGTGGCCGGCTAGGAGCGAACCGAGCTGTGCACACTGGTGGAGACTTCCGCCCGAAGCGAGGGCATGGAGGAATCCGGCGCTGAAGTAGTCGCCGGCGGCGGTGGTGTCGACCACGTGGGGCACTTCGCGTGCTTCGCAGAAGGTCTGTTCGTCGCCTCGGCGCACATACACGCCGCGTTTGCCCACTTTCACCACGGCAATGCCGCAAAGGGATGAGAGGGTTTCGAGATTGTAGAGGGGGTCGTCTTCGCCGGTGAAGGCGCAAGCCTCGTATTCGTTGGCAAAGACGATGTCGGTCTCGGCGAGGAGTTCGGCGAAGAATTCGCGCTCGGCTTCTACCACGTTGTAGCTGGCGAGATCGAGACACACTTGCAGCCCGGCTTCGTGGGCGAGCCTTACGGCACGGCGAATGAGGGCGTGGTTCTGCACGAGGTAGCCTTCTATATAGAAGTAGCCGCAGCCGTCGAACCACTCGGTCCGTAAGTCGGCAGCGGTGAGCTGTGCGGCTGCACCAAGATAGGTGCCGAAGGTGCGTTGTCCGTCGGGGGTGATGAGCGTGGTGGCTACGCCGGTGGGCAATTCTTGGTCGTGGACGAGGTGTGCTTCGATGTGGCACGCCTTGCAGTTGTCGGCAAAAACGGTCGAAAGCTCGTCGCTACCCACTCGGCCAATGAGTGCGGTGGGTGTGCCCATGTGGGCGAGTGCGCGTATGGTGTTGCATGCCGAACCGCCCGTCGTACGCTTTTGAGCAAGCGGAGAGAGACGACGACTCACACTGGCAAAGCGCTCGCGATCAATGAGTTGCATAGAGCCTTTCGGCAGTTCAAGTTCCTCAAGCAGCTGTTCGCTGTCTATCTGCACAAGCGCGTCAATGAGGGCATTTCCGATGCCCAAAATCTTATTCATCCGATTTTTTTTGAATTTTTCTGCGCAAAGATACGGCTTTTTCAAAATTAAGACTTACCTTTGCACCGCAATTCAGCGCAAGGCGGCAAGTTTTTTACTTCACGTCACTGCTTCAGTAGCTCAGTTGGTTAGAGCACCTGACTGTTAATCAGGGGGTCGTTGGTTCAAGCCCATCCTGAAGCGCAAAAAGCAAGGCTGCGTACCGAACAGGTATGCGGCCTTTTTTGTATGCGGTTTTTTGAAGGCGCAAGCCCGCCATTTTAACACTGAGAATCGCGTAGATTTTTCAAGCAGGCAAGTGGTGGGAAATACGCCAGCCACAGCGTGCATAATTATGCACGTTCGGAGCAGAAACGGCGCATATAGGCCGATTTTGTTGCATATCGGTGCATAAAATACCGTTGGAGAGGTGAAAAGGGGATGTTTGGGCACTAAATTCTAAGGCAGCTAGTAAAAATTCCAAGGCAGCAAATTTAAATTTGCTGCCTTGGAATTTTTCTTTGCTACCTTGGTGTGTAAGAGGAAGGCTATTTTTATGCCGAAAAGCAGGGTACGTCACTCTATTTCAACCTCTTGGAGCGAAGTTTTGAGGACTCGGAAATTAACAATCGAAAGATTCGTTGACATCTACAGGCTGAAGCCTCGCGCTCAACTGTCACGTCAGAGACGTGACCTCCATGCGTTACACCCCCATGCGTTGCACGCCATGCGCTACCCCTTACTCAAAAAAAGGCATACAATCAAGAGCAGAATTTTGAAGAATAAATCATTGGAACAGAATAAAAACTCTACATTTGCGGCATGCTACGTTAGCGCAGAGGGCACACTACCCTACCCTACGCAGCACAACCCTAAAATACTCAAACTAAAAAACGCTCTACATGACAATGAAAAACTTCAGAATCGAATCGGTAGTTGTAGCAGCAGGCTTGGCCCTGCTCGGACTTTTCGTCTATCTCGGCCTCTCGGCCTTCGGTGCCCGCGACAGGGTGGTGACCGTGCGCGGACTTGCAGAAAATGAGGTGAAGGCCGACCACGTCATCTGGCCCATCACCTACAAGACCACTGGCAACGACATGCAGGCACTCTATGCCGACATCAACAATGCCAACCAACGCATAGAGAACTTCCTCGTACAAAACGGTGTGGCGAAAGCCGACATCAGCGTTGGCGCGCCGCAGATTGTGGACCTTCGCGCCGAGCGTTACGCTTCGAGCGACGATGCTGCGCGCGACCGCTACAACGTGACGAGCATCGTGACGGTGTCGTCCTCGCAGGTCGACAAGGTGCGCTCGCTCATGACGCGCATGGGCGAACTGCTCAAGCAGGGCATCGTCATCTCTGCCAGCGACTACGGCACAACGGTGCAATATGAGTTTACGAGCCTCAACTCCATCAAACCCAAGATGATTGAGGAAGCCACGAAGAAGGCGCGCGAAGCTGCCGAAAAGTTTGCCAACGACTCGGAGAGCAAACTCGGCAAGATAAAGAGCGCTTCGCAAGGTCTCTTCACCATTGAGGACCGCGACCAGTACACACCCTACGTCAAACGCGTGCGCGTGGTCACCTCTGTGGATTACTTCCTCGAAAACTAAGTCGAAAGACTCATCGCATAACGACTCCGCCCCGCTGCAACAATGTATTGCAGCGGGGCGGATTTTTATATGTCGTTACAATTTGAGGCGTCAGTCCTTGCGGTAGATTTCGGCTGCGCGCCGATGGCGGTCTTCCATATGGTCGGCGAGCCATTGGGGCGAGAGCACCTTGATGTAGCGCCCGCGGCTCATCACGAAGTTGCGGAAGTCGACCGTGGGACGGAGGGTGAGTTCGAAGTCGGTATAGCCGTCGCCCTGCCCCACTATGCGCTGGGAGGAATGGAGCGGAAGACCGGCCATGTAGTTATTTTCGGGTGTGAAGGCGCGCAGCACAACTTGCTCGCAGGGCGTGTCGTCGCCCACAATCACGCCGTAGCACTCCCGGAAGAACTCTTCGGCAGTGAAATCGTCGGGCATAGCGAAGGTGACGCGGGTGGGCTCAAGGCGCACAATGCGGTCGAGGGAGAAGACGGCAAAGTAGTCGCGCTCGGGCTTGCTGTCGTCGGCTTCGCGATGGAAATGGCCCAACACGTACCAGCGCTGCTGGCAAAGTTTCACGCAGTAAGGTTCGAATTCAGACCGTGTAACCTCCTCTGAGCCGTAGCGCCGGTAGTCCACAACGACTTTCACGTTGAGCTTCATGGCCTGTAGCAAAGGCTTGAGAAAGACTTCCTCGGAGGGCACGTGCTCGAGCATGATGCGGTTTTGGAGGGATAGGCTTTCGGCTATGAGTTCGCCCACGGTGAGCGAGGAGAGCATCCAGTTCTGCACGCTGTGCTGCGTGAGCAACTGCTCGTTGCGAATGTAGTAGCGGTTGCCGGAGCGGTCGCAGTCGATACACACGCCGAAAAGCTCGCGTATGGCTTCGCGGTGACGGTTGAAGGAGCTGCGCGAAAGGGTGTTTCCCTCGCTGTGTTCAGAATTTTTCCACCGTTCCTGAATTTCGGCAAAGGAGAGGCTGCGCGCGCGGCGCAACACGTGGACGAGCCAGATGTATTCCTTGAGTTTGTGGTAGCTTTTCATAGGCGTTCAAAGCTTGCGTTGCGGTCCGGCAACGGAGCGCGTCAGAGCTCCACCTGTGCTTCGTTGATGAGCCGTCGGGTGAAGTCGGGGTTGTCGTTGGGACAAATCATGAGCACGTTGCCGTTCTCTGCCACGACAAAGTTGTCGAGTCCGGCAATGATGGCTTTCTTGCCTTCGGGAAGCGACACCATGCAGTGTTGCGAACCGCAGAACATCACGCGGGCGGAACCGCTCACGGCATTTCCGTCGGCGTCCTTGCGGCAGGCATCGTGGAGTTCGGACCAGCAGCCCACGTCGGCCCATCCGAAGTTGCACTCCTGAACCGCTACGTTACGGCACGTCTCGAGAACAAAGATGTCCACCGAACGGGGCATTTCGTTGGAGAATACGGAACGCACGAATTGCATTTCCTCGGCTATGCTGACCATTTGGCGTGCATAGTATTCTACAGGGACTGACTCGCGGTGGTTCTTCTCGGCCAAGGTGTCGCCCAAGAGTTGGGCAGTCCAAAGGAATATGCCGGTGTTCCACAGAAACTCTCCGCTCTCCATGAACATCTGCGCGTAGTCCGAGGCGGGCTTTTCGCTGAACGACTGCACTTTGCAGAGTCCGCTGTCGTTGAGTTCGTCGCCCATCTGAATGTATCCGTAGGCGGTGTTGGGCACTGTGGGCTTCACGCCGAGTGCGAGAAACACGGGGTTTTCGCCCACAAAGTCGAGGCCTTGCTTCACTTGCTCGGCAAAGATGTCCTCGCGCTGGATGAGTTGGTCGGCAGGGGTGACCACCACTCGCGCTCCGGGGTCCTGAAGCGCCACGTGCCAGGTGCCCCACACAGCGGCCTGTGCGGTGTTGAGCTGCACGGGTTCGGGGAGGATGTGGTCGTCGGGGACTTCGGGCAACTGCTTGCGCACGATGGGCACGTAGTCCTCAAAGGTGGAGATGAATATGTTTTCGCGTGGAATGAACCGCACAAAGCGGTCGAACGTCTGTTGCAGCAAGGTGCGGCCGGTGCCGAAGAAGTCGATGAACTGTTTGGGAAGTTCCGTGGTACTTGCAGGCCACAGGCGACGGCCCGTGCCGCCAGCCAAAATGATGCAGTAGTTGTTCTTCTGTATTTCCATCATATCTATTTACTGTTAGTTCAAGGTCAAAGAATTGTTCCTAAGAATTTCACGGCTAAGGTAACAAATTAAAAGACAGGACGGCACGGCAGAGAAATAAAAAAAGCAAACTTAGGCTTCTGACCGTTGGTTTTCAAGAATTGGAGATAAAAGATTTCGTTCGGAGAAGAAAAAAGGCACACGACGTTTTGTCCGTTATGGGGAAAGGCGTATCTTTGCACCGCTAAACGCACCGCTCGCTTGCGGAGCGACGAAGCAGCCCAGATGGCGGAATCGGTAGACGCGCTGGTCTCAAACACCAGTGGGGCAACCCGTGCCGGTTCGACCCCGGCTCTGGGTACATCAAAAGAAAACGGTCAAGAGTTGTTCTCTCTGAACAACGCTTGGCCGTTTTTCTTTTTCGTATTTATCTTAGGCGGTAACCTATGGAGATGAGGGCGGAAAGGTTGCGGTCGCCGTCGGCATTGAATTTCGTCACGCCGAAGTCGGCTTCCAAGCCGAGCGTAACGCCCGAGGGGAAGGCATAGCCCACCATGGCCTGCACGCCGGCATCGAAGCGGTGCACGCCTTGCTCGTTGAAGGTTTTCTCTTCGTAGTAGAGTTTGCTGCTGCCCGTGGTTTCGGCGTCGCCTTTGGTCTTCTGCTTGCCGCTGATGCCGCACGCCACGTAGGGACCGGCAGAGAACACCACGTAGCGCGACTCGCCGGTGCGCAGATAGTAGGAGAAGAGAAGGGGAATCTCCACGTAGTTTGCCGTGGTGGTGCGGTTCTTGATGGATGTACGGGGATTTCCGCTTTCGTCAAACACTTGCTGATGGTTGTCGTCGTAGACAAACACGCGCTGGTTGGGGTCTTTCCAACCTTTGCCGTAGACGGAAAGCGTGGGTGTGAAGGTGAAGTGCTGGTTGAACTCTATTTCGTAGCCCACACCCACCTTGAAAGCTCCTACGAGCTGCGAGGAACTTCCGTAGTGGGAGGCGAAACCGCCACCTATCTTGAACTGCACGTTCTGCGCTGCTGCCGAGAGTGTGGCAAAGCAGAGCGTGAGGAGAAACAATGTTTTTTTCATACGCATAGAGGGATGGATATGATTAGTCGTGTTTGAAGAATTGGCGCCAGTCGTCCTTCTTGCCGTTGTCGGGCACTTCGAAGGTGTCGTCCTGCTTCTTGCCTTTTTTTGCCTTGCGTGCTTTTTTCTCGGCCTTCCATCCTTGCTTGAGCTGCTGGGCGTCGGCCACGTCGGCATAGGTGCGGCCGCCTTTGGGACGGTCCTTGCGCGGCTTGCGTTCGGCACGGTCGCGAGGGCCGTTGGGCGTACCGTCTTCGCGGTCGGCATTGTCGACCACAACTTTGCGGTCGCCCACCTTCACGCGCTTCATCTTGCTGAGCACGAGTTCGGCATCGTCGGAGGGGACTTCAAAGAAGGAACAGTTGTTCGTGAGGTCTATGCGGCCTATCTCCACCTTCGTGCCACGCACGTAGCGGTTCACGAGGTTGATGATTTCGCGGGCGTAGAAGTTGTCGCGCTTGCCAAGATTGATGAAAAGGCGCGTGTAGCCCTCTTCGGCTTTGTGGTCGCCCGAGCGGCGGCGTTCGCGACGGCTCTCGGCGTCGGCGCCGTCCTTGTCCTGCCGGCTGCGGCGGTCGGTGGGTTGCTCTATGGCGGGGGCGTCGGCATAGTAACGGAGGAAATGGCCGAACTCGCGGCTCACAATGCGCTTGATGAGGTCTTCCTTCGTGAGCCACTCGAGTTTGCGGAATATCTCGGGGAGGAAGGGGGCTATCTCGGTGTCGTTCACTTCGATGCGCTCCAGTTCGTCCATCACCTTGTAGAGCTGCTTAGTGCAGATTTCCTGTGGCTCGGGGAGTGTGCCCACTTCGAACTTCTTGCCGATTACCTTTTCGATGATGCGCACCTTGCCTTTCTCGCGCAGGTGGATGATGCTGATGCTCGTGCCGCGCTTTCCGGCGCGTCCGGTACGGCCGGAGCGGTGGGTGTAGTTTTCCACGTCGTCGGGAAGTCCGTAGTTGATGACGTGGGTGAGGTCTTCCACGTCGAGTCCGCGGGCTGCCACGTCGGTGGCTATGAGCAGCTGCGTGTGGTGCTGGCGGAACTTCTGCATGGTGAGGTCGCGCTGTGCCTGGGAAAGGTCGCCGTGGAGGGCTTCGGCGTTGTAGCCGTCGCGGATGAGCTGGTCGGCAATTTCTTGCGTTTCCATGCGGGTGCGGCAGAAGATGATGCCGTAGATGCGGGGATAGTAGTCCACCACGCGCTTGAGGGCGGCATACTTGTCCTTGGCGTGGACAAGGTAGTAGATGTGGTTGACGTTTTCGGCACCTTCGTTGCGCGAACCGACAACGATTTCCTTGTAGTCGTGAAGATAGCTTTTGGCTATGCGTTCTATCTCCTTGCCCATGGTGGCAGAGAAGAGGAGCGTGTTGCGCTCTTCGGGCACACCGGCAAGAATTTCGTTGATGCTCTCGGTGAAACCCATGTTGAGCATCTCGTCGGCTTCGTCGAGCACCACGTTCTCCACGGCGTCGAGTTTGGCCACGCCGCGGTGCATGAGGTCGATGAGGCGGCCGGGGGTTGCCACGATGACTTGCGCGCCTTTGCGGAGCGAGCGTATCTGGCTTTCGATGCTCGAACCGCCGTAGACGGCGAGCACGTGGAGGCCGTCAATGTAGCGGGAGTATTCCTTGAGGTCGCCGGCTATCTGAAGGCAGAGTTCACGGGTGGGACTGAGTATGACGGCCTGCGTGCGGCGGTCCTCAGGGTTTACTTTCTGGAGGACGGGGAGTCCGAAGGCGGCAGTTTTGCCCGTGCCGGTTTGGGCAAGGGCTATGACGTCGTTGCCCGTTCCGAGCAGATAGGGGATTACTTCTTCTTGAACGGGCATGGGCTGTTCGTAGCCCATTTCGCTGATGGCGCGGCGGATTTCCTCCGAAACGCCCAACTCTTCAAATGTTTTCAAACTTCTTGTGGGGATTATCTTCTTGGAGCGACTTTACTCCAAGGTGCAAAGGTAAGCCTTTTCGGGCTGAACGAGAGCCTTTTGGGCGGTTTTAGAACGTAAATAGGGCTAAAACGGAGCGTGCAAGCTGCGTTTTAGCACCATGCGGCTTTCGGGTCCCATGGAAGAAAGCAGGTCTACGATGCTGAGGTTGGGAAGAAAACCGGTGTGTTGCTGGAATATTTGCCAATAGGGCGCGGGAGCGAACGAGGGATCGGCCGTGAGGGGCTGCTTGGGCGAGAGCAGAGGACGGAGGTCGGTGGTGGATGCTGCGTCGAAAGCCGCAGCATCGACGTAATCCGCAGCGTGCTCTACGGGGCGGTCCAAAGCAAGGAGCTGGAGCACGGTTTCGTGAAAAGCTTCGTTGAAATCGGCCAAAAACGTGAACGGCTTCTCATAAATGGCTGCGAAGTCGTCGGCATAATAGAAGAAATACGGGCTGTTCTCATAGGCCGAAACGAGCGCCGTAAAGTGCTGGTGCCGCCAGTTGCCGTGGTCGGAGAGGCGTATGTCGCGCACGGGGGTGTGCGTGGCATTGTCGCGCACAATGGGCACGGTGAGTGCCAACGGTCCTGTGGGGGAAGCGATGCAGCAACGGTTGCGGTAGGTTTGCTTGATGAAGTGCTCGCCACGGTCTTCCACTATGCGGTCGGCGGCATAGATGTGGGCGTAGAGCTGTACGGGGCCAAGATAGGCCGTGGGGGTGATGAGGGTGTGCAAGGTCGTAATAATATGCAAATGTGGCTTCGCCAATGTGCAAATGTGCGAATGTGCGAATGTGCAAATGAAGGATGCACTAAATGTGGATGTATTCTGATTAATGTGCGGATGTGCAAACGCAAATGACTAACGAGCGAAGCGCGCAAAAGTTTCCGTGAGGCCGTCATAGGGGAAGCACCGTCCAACGAGGGCATCGTGAGGCACTACGGCATAAACGTCGGGGGATGTTTCGAGCCAATAATAGTCTTTCGAAAGCGTCACGGACAAAAGGACGCGGTCGTCCATCTCCAGCTGGCGCTGGCGGTTGGCACGTGCACGGCTGTGCTCGTAGGTCGTGAGCAGATAGGCAAGGAGTTGAGCGTTGTAGGGCGTCACGCGCAGACGCTTGCGACGGGCTGGTACCACAATGGGCTGTGCGTCGGGCGAGGTGCGCGCAGGGAGAACCTTTTGGCGCACGGGGTCTATCCACACCGTGTCGGCAGGGAGGGCACGACACACGGCGGCCACATTGTCGGCAGTGCCGGGCAGGCGGTAGACGAGGAGTTCGCCACACGCGGGCTGGCGGTAGCCAAGGCGGTGGTAGCCCCAAAGGTTCTCGCCGGGCAAGCGAAGGCCGTACCACGTGAGCGAAACGAAGGCGCGCTGACCCGCACGCACGTCGGGCAAGCAGGCTTTGGACGGCATGGTCATGTGCGAAAGAAGCAAAAACCGCACTGCCAGCAGCATGATTGCGGCCAGCAGTACGGGCAATACTATTTTTCGCACGATAGCTTTCATGGCTTGTGTCGTGTATGTCGTTGGATGGCGGGAAGCCTCAGCGGTGCGTTACTTGATGTCCCACACGCGCTTAAAGAGGCGGTTCCATCGCATTCCGCCGTTGAAGAAGCTGTAGTCGGGGTCGAGCGAGAGCCAGACGAAGAGGGGTTTGCCCACCACGTGATCCTCGGGCACGAAGCCCCAGAAGCGGGAGTCGGCGCTGTTGTCGCGGTTGTCGCCCATCATCCAGTAGTAGTCCATCTTGAACGTGTAGGAAGTAGCGGGACGGTCGTTGATGTAGATCTTTCCGCCGCGCACTTCGAGTTTGTTGCCTTCGTAAACGCGGATGGGACGCTCGTAGATGGGAAGGTTGGCAAGGGAGAGTTGGAGCGTGGCGCCCTTCTTTGGAATCCAGAGCGGACCGTAGTTGGCGGTGGTCCAGGTCTTTGCCATGTTTTGCGGATAGAGCCAGTCGGAAGCGGCCTCAGCGGGCTTGATGGAGCTTACAATGTCGGGGCGGTGCGAAAGGGCTTCCTTCACTTTGCGCGTGAGGGGCATCCACACGGTGTTGCCGTTGCTCACGGTGTAGAGGTCTTCGTCGGTGATGCCGAGTTCCTTCTTGAGGTCTATGGGAAGTTCCTGCTTGAAGGTGACTTCGTAGGCATACTGCGAGTTTTCGGGTTCGCGGTTGGCCTTGCCGTCAAGATAAACGACGTTGTTGCGTATCTGCAGCGTCTGTCCGGGGAGTCCGACGCAGCGCTTCACGTAGTTTTCGCGACGGTCGGTGGGACGGCTCACTATTTCGCCAAACTGTTCGGTGGCCTGGCGCATGTAGGCTGCGCCTGCGGCGTAGATTTTACGGTAGATGGCTTGTTGCTCCTCGTAGCTCATGGAGGGGTTGAGGGCTGCGGAGGCGAGCGTGGGGGCTTCGCCGGGATTGGCGGCGGGAGTGCCGAGCAACTGGTCGCCCATTTGGTAGACCATGCGGTAGTAGTCCTGGTTTTGCTGGTTGAGAGCCACGGTGTCGCCGGCGGGGTAGTTGAAGACTACGATGTCGTTGAGCTGCACGTGGCCGAGGCCTTTGACGCGGCGGTAGTCCCAATGGGGCCACTCTATGTAGCTTCGGCAGTTGACAATGGGCAGGGTGTGTTGCGTGAGGGGCATGGAGAGCGGCGTCTGCGGGATGCGCGGGCCGTAAGAGAGTTTCGACACGAGGAGATAGTCGCCCGTGAGGAGAGTTTTCTCAAGAGAAGAGGAGGGGATGACGAAGTTCTGGAAGAAGAACTGGTTGATGAAATAGATGGCCACGAGGGCAAAGACGATGGCGTCGACCCACCCCATGACGAACCGCGTGACGGGGCCCACTTCGGGTTCGCGCCACCAGCCCCACTTTATTTTGCGGGAGATGCAGAGGTCGTAGATGAGGGGTATGACAATAATGCCCCACCAGCAGCCTACCCAAAAGAGGAAGAGGCAGTAGAGAAGGGTGTAGATGCCAAACTTTATCCAGCTGGCGGCCGTTGGTTTTGCCTTGCCTTTGCCGGAGTTTTGCGCTGGGGCGGTATGTCCGTTGTTCGTAAGATTTTCTTGTGCCATGTGGCTTGGATATCAGAAGTTGAAGAGGTCGTCGGTGGAGAGGAGTCCGCTGTGTGTGGCGGTGAATTCGGCGGCGAGCACGGCGCCGAGGGCGAATCCGCTGCGGTTGTGGGCGGAGTGGGTGATTTGGATCATGTCGGCGGGCGAATCGTAGGTGAGGGTGTGTATGCCAGGCACTTCGCCTTCGCGTAGGGCGTCGATGCGGAGCAGGTCTGCGGGCGTGTTGGCTGTTCCGCTCACGGTGCCGTCGGCCTCGTGGACTTCGCCTTTTATCCATCCTTTCTTACGGTCGAGGTTGGCGCATACCTGCTCGGCAAGGGTGATGGCGGTGCCGCTGGGTGCGTCGAGTTTGTGAACGTGGTGGGTTTCCACTTCCGTGACGTCGTAGTCGGGGTAGGCGTTCATGATGCGTGCGAGGTATTTGTTGACGGCCGAGAAGATGGCCACGCCGAGCGAGAAGTTGGAAGCCCAGAAGAGGGTGTGTCCGCCTTCGGTGCATTCGCGGCGCACGTCGGCCTCGTGGTCCTTGAGCCATCCGGTGCTTCCGCTGACCACTTTCACGCCCTGTGCCCAAGCCCGGCGATAGTTGTCGTAGGCTGCGGTGGGGTTGGTAAACTCTATGGCCACATCGGCGCTGCGGAAGGCGTCGCTGTCGAAGTCGGCGAGGTTGTTGACATCGATGATGCTCACGATTTCATGACCGCGCTTGCGGGCTATTTCTTCTATCATATGGCCCATTTTGCCATATCCTATAAGTGCTATTTTCATTGGTAGGTTTTGCGTTGAGTCCGCAGGCTTTGCCGTAGGCTGCCGGAGCGCACTGGCAAAGATGCGGGTAAGTTGGTGCAAACTTACGGAAAAAATGGCAGAAAAGGACAAAGGACATAACGGAATTGGGAGATTTGGCAGTTAGCATTATCTTTGCAGAAAATCAAGAAAACACAGCAGCATGGAAGAAAAAAGATATCCCATCGGCATACAGACTTTTGAAAAGGTCATAGAAGGCAACTACTTCTATGTGGACAAAACGGAGTACATCTATAAGATGACTCGCAAGAAGTTTGTCTTTCTGAGCCGTCCCCGCCGGTTCGGGAAGTCGCTGCTCGTGTCTACACTGAAAAGTTATTTTGAGGGAAAGCGCGAACTCTTCAAAGGGCTGGCCATTGACCGATTGGCAACAGAGTGGACGGAACACCCCGTGCTACACTTCGACATGAGCGGAGGGAAACACATGGAAAAAGAGCAACTCGAAGAATACATCGGTTACCGCCTGCAGGAGAAAGAGCTGCAATGGGGCATAACGCAGCCACAGAAAGGTGCGAACAACCGACTCATTGAACTCATCAACACGGCCTACGAGAAAAGCGGCCGACAAGTGGTGGTGCTCATCGATGAGTACGATGCTCCTCTTCTTGACGTGGCACACGAAACGGAGCAACTGGCCGCCTTGCGCAACGTTATGCGCAACTTCTTCAGCCCGTTGAAGTATTGCGAGGCTAAGTTGCGCTTCGTGTTCCTCACCGGTATCACAAAATTCTCGCAACTCAGCATCTTCAGCGAACTGAACAACATCAGCAACATATCGATGCTCGACGACTACGCCGCCATCTGCGGCATCACCGAGGAAGAGTTGCTCACGCAGATGGACAGTCCCATCGAACAGCTCGGGAAAAGAACGGGGCTGACAAAAGAGGAAGTGGCGAAGCAACTGAAGGAGAACTACGACGGTTACCATTTCTCCGCCTTCTCGCCCGACATCTACAACCCCTTCAGCCTACTCAACTGTTTTGAGAACGGCGACTTCGGTGCGTATTGGTTTGCCTCAGGCACACCGACCTACTTGCTCCATATGTTGCGCAAGTTCAACGTGCAGCCCGCCGACCTCGGTCGGACTTATGCCATGGCATCGGCCTTCGATGCTCCCACGGAGAACATGACGGCCATCACCCCTCTGCTCTACCAGAGCGGATATATCACCATTAAAGGCTACGACAAAATGTCGCGTCTCTACACCCTCGACCTTCCAAACAAGGAAATAAAGGCTGGACTTTTCGAGAGTCTTCTCCCCAACTACCTTGAAGGGATGTATGCACAGAACGGCAACGTCACCATTGCCCGCATGTCCGTTCTCATCCGCCAGAACAATATGGACGGTGCGCTCCGTCTCTTGCAGACTTTCCTTGAGACTGTACCCTACTGCAACGTCACGAACTACGAGGGACACTACCAGCAGATGCTCTTCGTCATCTTTTCCATCCTCACGGACTTTCTCATCGACGTGGAAGTGCACACAGCCAAGGGACGCGTGGACATCGTAATGGAAACCGCCACCAATCTTTATCTCTTGGAACTAAAACTGAACAAGGATGCCGCCACAGCCTTGCGCCAAATCAATATGAAGGACTATGCCAGCCGCTTCGCTCTCTGCGGAAAGCCCATTACGAAAGTGGGCATCAACTTCAACTCCGAGAAAGGCAACCTCAGCGATTGGAGCATAGAAGCGTGAGACTCAAGAATTACCCCCAAAGAACAGCCCGGCACGAAATGCGTTTGCGCAACGCATCCCGTGCCGGGCTTTTGGTTTTTATGTTGAAGTTCGTTTATGCAGCGCAGGAATCTGCTTCAGCGTAATAGTCAGTAGAGTCTGTCGCAACAGTATCGCACTCTTCTACTTCGCTGAACGACGGAGCTGAACTGTCGGTCACTTCGCCCACGTCGTTCTTGTCCTTACGCGGCTTGCGACCGGCGGCTTCCTTGAGGTCTTTGGCATTGAATACGTAGGTCACCGAGATGATGCCGTGTTCGTAACCGATGGTCACGGCCGCACCGGAATTGTGCTTGAGAATGCCCGGCGACGACTGCTTGAAGCCGGCCTTCTTGAGTTCGCTCTCCAAAGCTTTTACAAAGCGTTCCTCGGAGTTGAGGGCGTAGTCAGTCACGCTGAGGGTAACGAGAGCTGCTTTTATGCGCACAGCGTCGTTGTAGCTGTAGTCGTAGCCCGTCTGATATTGCTCGGTTTCGCCCCACCAATTTGTGTAGGTGCTATAGCGCGGAGTGGAAACGGCGAGGGGACCATCGAAGAAGAGTGCCAAATGATAGCCATCCTCATAGTGGTCAATAGCGGTTTTATATTCGCAAGCTTCGGGCGAGGGTGCGTTGTCCTTATACTTTGCGAAGCTGTCGCCGGCCTTCACGCCGAAGAATGTGGCACCGGCTATGTGGGCGGCATAGTTCTTGGCTATGCCTTCAGCGTCGAAGAAGTTGCTGTCTACTATACCGTTGCCGGCGAAGCTTGCGTTCTTGAAGTTTTCCTTGCAGACGTCCTTCTTCTCCTTGTCCTGGAGGGAGAAGCTCTTCTCTTCGCCGAGGAGGAAGCGCTCGCTGGTGAGCACGGCGGCTTCTTCAAACTCGAAGGGGATTACTTCGTTGCCTTCTGTGTCAACAACGCCGCGCTTGTCGTTCTTCGTGCCGACATAGAGTTGTGGCACGCTGAAGATTTCTCCCAGGGGCGAGGGCGCAAGTCTTTCGTACTTGGCACGTACCACCACTTCGTCCTTCGTGTTCTTGAGGCCATAGCTCTCGCCGTCGTAGTAGACAGCCATG
The DNA here is from genome assembly GCA_963589615.1 of Prevotellamassilia timonensis. GTDB lineage: Bacteria > Bacteroidota > Bacteroidia > Bacteroidales > Bacteroidaceae > Alloprevotella > Alloprevotella timonensis_A. Next base: position 15,616 of record CAVALA010000017.1, on the reverse strand, counting down.
CCGTCCTTCACTGCCGATCCGTTGGAGAGGGCGGGCTTGCCGAGGTCGCCGACTTTCTTGCCTTCCTTGTCGAACATAACGAGTTTGTCGCCCTTCTCCATCACTACGATGCCGTCGCCCACATTACGCACGCCGGAAATCTCGGTAGCGTCCTTCGTGAAGAGTTCGTTGCCGGACTTGTCGATGACGATGTACTTCTGAATGCTATCGGCGCTTTTCTTGGCCACTACGGCCATGCCGTCGTTGAAGCCGCATACATAAGCGTCGTACTTCTTGTCGATGTAGGGCGAGCCGTCGGGCTTGATAAAACCAAACTTTTCGTCGGAGTAGACGGCAACGGCCACACCTTGGTGGAAGATGCTGGCGCGCTTGATAGAGGTCGGGAGCTGTGCCTTGACCTTTCCGTCTGGAGTGATCACGCTGATACTTTTGCCTTCCTCCACAGCGAGGGCATAGCCGTCGGAGAAGATGGAAGCGGTGAGATAGGAAGTCTGGTTGATGGGCTTCTTGGGGTCTTTGACGTTGTAGTAGTCGTACTTGCCGTCGCCGTTTTCGACGTAGAAGACGTCGTCGACAATGACGGAGGGCTGGTTCTTGAATTCGTCCTTGAGGATGATTTCGCCGCTTTCGATGTCGACGATGCTCCACATGTCGGAGCCTACGAGCTGCACGGCGAGGTATTTCATCTCGCTCGTGGACTCACCGCACGATGCCAGGCAGAGCAGGGCAACGAGGGCAAAGAGTAAATGCTTGATTGTTTTCATAGGGGGATGGTAATGAATTAACGTTGTTTATTGCATATTGACGCAAATATAGGGCAAACGTTTTATATCACCCCCCCAGAACGAAAAATCTCACGTTTTATACTAAAGAACATATAAAAGGCTACATATTGTGGGGTGCCGCAAGGCAAAACTAAGCAAAAGCAGAGCGTGGCGAGGTTGAGCTATTCGGCCGACGCGAGTTCGTAGCTCGTGTTGCGTCCGCGCCCTTCGGTTTGGCGGAGGATGCCTTTTTGGAGCAAGTCGTTGATGTCGCGGATGGCGGTGTCCTGCGAGCAATGGTTTATTTTGTACCATTTCGAGGAATTCAAAACGCCCTCGAAACCATCAAACAAGAGATTGATGACCTTACGCTGGCGCTCGTTGAGTGGTGTGAGGCGGTGTTGCTCCCAAAAATGCGATTTGCGCACTACGCTTTCGGTTCTTGCCAACGCAGTCTTGAGCGCGCCTTTCATTGCAGAAAGGAACCAAGCAATCCACTGTGTGACGTCGGGCGTACCTTTTTGCGCCTGTTCCAAATGTTCGTAATAGTCTTTGCGGTGGTTCAGGATTTCAGAGGAGAGACTGTAGTAGCGCTGCGAGGCATTGTCGGCGCGGGCGAGGAGCATCTCTGTCAGCGTGCGACATAGGCGTCCGTTACCGTCGTCGAAGGGATGAATCGTAACAAACCAGAGGTGGGCCACGGCCGCCTTCACTACTGGGTCGACGTCGTCTGCCGAGTTTATCCAACATATAAACTGGCCCATCATTTCGGGCACTACGTTAGAGGGAGGTGCTTCGTAGTGGACCTTTTGGCGTCCGAGCGGACCGGACACAACTTGCATAGGCTCGTCGCCTTGTCGCCAGTTGCCCACGGTTATTTCATAAATTCCGCTGCGACCTGTGGGAAAGAGGGCTGCATGCCATGCGAAGAGGCGCTCGTCGGTGAGCGAGCGGTTTCGTCCGTTCACGGCGTCCATCATGACTTGCACAATGCCTTCGGTGTAGTGGTCGGGCACGGGAAGACCGACTTGTGGAAGTCCCAAATGGAGTGCCAGGGAAGAGCGCACGCTGTCGCGGTTGAGTTCCTGGCCTTCTATTTTTGCCGAGTGGACTATCTCGCTCGTGAGCGACTCGAGCGCCGAGATGTTTTGTTCTTCAAAGCCGAACATGGAGATGCGCCCCAAAAGTTCGCCTCTCATGCGGTTGACTTCGGCCAAGAGGGAACTGATGGCGGAATGGTCAAAATGCATATTCGGCCATTCGTCGTGTTGCCAGATGTATGTTGCGCTGCGTTTCATACGGTTCTATTTTTGTGCGCAAGTTACCGCATTTCGTGCTTTTACGCAAATTTTGCGGAGAATAACGGCGTTATTCTCCGCACATTTTGCGGAGAATAATGGCGATAATCTACGCAAAAGCTCGTGTAGAGCGTCACGTCAGAGACGTGACCCCCATGCGTTGCACTCCCATGCGCAAAGAACACTAAAGCCCACGGGTCGTATGGCTTGCATACGGTCCGTGGGCTTTGGATTAGCTGTTATGTGGTGGCTCAGCTTACTTCGTGCCGTCCTTCTCGGTGAAGTCGGCGGGGAGCATGCTGATGGTGCAGCAGTTGTTCTGCTTGAGAACGACGTTCTTGGCAAAGTTCTGCACGTCGGCGGGACGGAGGGCCTTGAGGGCGGCTTCGTAGCCGGTCTGCTCGTCCTTGCCCCAGCGCACCTTGTTGATTACGAGGTTCTCCCAGTAGCTGTTTTTCTTCTGACTGTCGGCGAAGTCCTTGAGTTCGAAGGTGACAACCTTGTTGAGTTCTTCGTCGGTGACGCCCTTGTTGGCCACGTTCTCGAAGTCCTGCTTCATGAGAAGGAGGGCGGAGTCGAGTTTGGCGGGCTTAACGGGACACTGAATCTGCACGTTGTAGTTGTCGCTTGTGCCGTACTGTGCCTGTGCTGCAGCGAACACGCTGTAGGCGATGCCGGCGTCCTCACGGATGCTCTTGAGGTAGCGCTGGGTGAGGATTTCGCCGAGGGCGTTGGCAGCGATGGCGGTCTGCATGGTGTAGGGCGTCTTTCCGCTCCAAACCTGCACGATGGAAGCCTGGGGCGTTTCCATGACGCGGCGGAAGTTGTTGGTGCGTACGCCTTCGGCTATGTTGAACACCTTGGCGGCATCGTAGGTCTCGCGCTTCTTCACGGCCTTGAGGGGAGCGATGTACTGCTCGGTGAAGGCGCGGAGGGAGTCGACATCGAAAGCTCCGGTGAAGAAGAAGTCGAAGTCGCCACCGGCGTTGAAGCGCTCAGCGTAGAGACGGCGAATCTCGCTGTAGCTAGCCTTGTCGAGGTCGGCGAGGTGAATGCGGCCGAAGCGGGGATTGTGGTTGTAGAGCGTAACGCGGATGGAGTCGGAGAAGGCAGCCTGGGGATTCTTCTCGATGTTCTCGAGCTGCACGCGGAGTGCGGCGATGAGGTTGTTGTAGCCTTCCACGTCGTTGGCGGGAGTCTGGAAACGGAGGTAGATGAGTTCAAAGAGAGTGCGGAGGTCCTTGGGGGTGGAAGCACCGTTGAGGTATTCGCTGCTCTGAGAGAGCGAGGGAACGCAGCTCACCTGCTTGCCGGAGAGTGCCTTTTCGAGTTCGGTGCTGTTGAAGTTGCCGAGACCCGTGCTCTGCATGACGCCTTCGAGGAGTTCCATGTTGACGCGGTCCTTGTCGGCAATGCGGCTCTTTCCGCCGAACGATGTGGCTTGGAAGGACACTTCGGAGTCGTCGAAGTCGGTTTTCTTGAAGTAGACGCGTGCACCGTTGGAGAGGGTCCAGCAGGTGTAGCCGAAGTCGGCCTTTGTCTCGCTGGCAATCTTACCCTTCTTGGGGAGCTTGGCTACGAGGGGTTCGTTCTTCACGTTGTCTACGTAGGCTTCGAGCTTGGCGGTCTTGGCAGCTGCCACGGCCTGCTTGAGCTGGTCGGCGGTAGGCACTGTGACGCCTTCCTTGTCGGGGTACATGCCGAGCACTACGAAGTTGGTGTCGGTGGAGGCTACGAGTTCCTTGAAGAATGCGTTCACGTATTCAGCGGGAACGTGCTGTGCAATCAGCTTATAGGTGTTGTACTCCGTTTCGAGGTCGGGGATGGGGTCGTTCTCGAGGAAGTGGCGCACGTACTGGGGCACGTAGAAGGAGTTTTCCTGCTTGTCGCGATTGTTGTAGATTTTCTCCATGGCGCTGAGGAACTCTTCGCGTACGCGGATAACCTCAGAAGCGTTGAAGCCAAACTGGGCGGCGCGCTCCACTTCTTCCATGACGGCCTGCACGGCTTCGGCGTCCTTGCCGGGCTTGGGAAGCACGCCGAGGGTGAGGGCGTCCATGGTCTTGGACATGATGTAGGTGCCGTCTTCGCAGTCGGCAGCGATGAAGGGGCATTCGGGCTTCTTGGAAAGCTCGCCCAGACGTGCGTTGAGAGCGCGTGTGGAAGCCTGGATGAGGTAGTTGACGGAGAGGTAGGCCGTGGTGTTTCTCATCTCGGTGGGGATGGCTTCGTGCTTGAAGCTGATCTGCACCACGCCGCGGGTCTGTTCCTTATCCTTGTCTACGATGTAGATGGCTTCGGGGTTGTCGGGCACGGGGTAGAGTTCGTAAGCAGCGGGGTTCTCGGGCATCTTGATGGAAGAGAAGAGGTCCTTGATTTTGGCCTCCACTTTGTCCACGTCGATGTCGCCGACCACGATGATGCCTTGAAGGTCGGGGCGGTACCACTTCTCGTAGTAGGCGCGAAGTTCTTCGGGCTTGAAGTTGTCCACCACGCTCATGAGGCCGATGGGGTAACGGTGGCCGTAGCGCGAACCGGGATAGAGGTTGGGAAGGTTACGCTCGAGGATGCGGCCCGAAGCGCTGGAACGCATGCGCCACTCTTCGTGGATCACGCCGCGCTCCTTGTCGATTTCCTTGGGATCGAGTGTGAGTCCGTCGGCCCAGTCGTGAAGGATGAGGAGGCAGGAGTCGACGTTCTGCTCCGTCACGGGCACGTCGTCGATGTTGTAGACGGTTTCGTCGGCTGCGGTGTAGGCGTTGAGGTTCTGTCCGAACTTCACGCCGATGGTCTCGCAGTACTTCACGAGGCGGTCGTCGGGGAAGTGGTCTGTTCCGTTGAAACACATGTGTTCGAGGAAGTGGGCGAGACCGCGCTGGTTCTCTTCTTCCTGAACGGAGCCGACCTTCTGCGCAATGTAGAAGTTGGCGCGGTTCTCGGGCAGTGCGTTGTGGCGGATGTAGTAGGTCAGTCCGTTGGCAAGTTTGCCGTAGCGAACAGCCTTGTCCATGGGCAACTGCGGAAGCTGCTGGGCTGCCACGGGAAGCACGATGCTTGCCACGAGGAGCAGCCAAAAGGCTTTGAGTTTGTTCATTGTATGTTTATATATGTATTGGTTTGCTGGAGTAACGGGCAATAATGTGTGGGTGCAAGGGCCGCTTTCATTTTGCCACTTTAGGACTGCCGGGGCGCACGACTGCGGCACCGACATAATTGGGCAATATACAATTCGCTGCAAAAGTAGCCATTTCCGTGCACATCTTGTGAGTTTGCGAAAATCATTTTGTAATTTCGCACACAAACTAAGCCGCCCTCCCCTGCCCTTTCCCCCTCGGGAAACGCTGCAACCAATGGTTTTCAGGCAGCTGCGGCAGGGAAGCGTCAATACAAAAACGATGATACGCAAATTCGATTTTCTTGTGATTGGTTCCGGTGTGGCCGGAATGAGTTACGCCCTCCAGGTGGCCGCCTCGGGCAAAGGCAAGGTGGCCCTCGTTTGCAAAACAAGCATAGAAGAGGCCAACACGGCCAAAGCGCAGGGCGGCATTGCCTCCGTGACGAACCTCGAGGTGGACAACTTTGAGAAACACATCAAAGACACCATGGTGGCAGGCGACTACATCAGCGACCGCCGCGCCGTGGAACAGGTGGTGAAGAACGCCCCCGAGGGCATCAAGCACCTTGTGGAATGGGGCGTAAACTTCGACAAGAAGGACAACGGCGACTTCGACCTTCACCGCGAGGGCGGACACTCGGAGTTTCGCATTCTGCACCATGCCGACGACACGGGATTTGAGATTCAGCGCGGCCTCATCGAAGCCGTACGCAACCACCCCGCCATCACCGTGCTGGAGGACCACTTTGCTGTGGAAATCATCACGCAGCACCACCTCGGCGTGGAGGTGACGCGCCGCACGCCCGACATTGAGTGCTATGGCGCCTACGTGCTCGACCCCGACACGGGCAAGATCGACACGTTCCTCTCCCGCGTCACTGTGCTCTGCACCGGTGGCTGCGGTGCCGTCTACGCCACGACGACGAACCCCAACATTGCCACGGGCGACGGCATAGCCATGGCCTACCGCGCCAAAGCCACCGTGCGCGACATGGAGTTCATACAGTTCCACCCCACAGCGCTCTACCACCCCGGCGAAACGCACCCCGCCTACCTCATCACGGAAGCCATGCGCGGCTACGGCGGCATACTCCGCTTGCCCAACGGCGAGGAGTTCATGCAGAAGTACGACAAGCGCCTCTCCCTTGCTCCGCGCGACATCGTGGCGCGTGCCATCGACAAGGAGATGAAGATTCACGGCATCGACCACGTGTGTCTCGACGTGACGCACAAGGACCCCGAAGAAACGAAGCACCACTTCCCCAACATCTACCAGAAGTGTCTGAGCATAGGCATCGACATCACCCGCGAGTACATCCCCGTGGCTCCCTGCGCCCACTACCTTTGCGGCGGCATCAAGGTGGACCTCAACGCCTGCTCGTCCATCCACCGTCTTTACGCCGTGGGCGAGTGTTCGTGCACGGGCTTGCACGGCGGCAACCGTTTGGCTTCCAACTCGCTCATTGAGGCTGTGGTCTATGCCGAAGCTGCTGCACGCCACTCGTTGGAGCACATCGGCGAGTATGACTTCAACACGAAGGTGCCGGAATGGAACGACGAGGGCACGCTGACCAACGAAGAGAAGGTGCTCATCCGCCAGGACGCCAAGGAGGTGGAACAAATCATGTCGTCCTACGTGGGCATTGTACGCTCCGACCTCCGCTTACGCCGTGCCTGGACGCGCCTCGACCTGCTCTACGAAGAGACGGAAGAACTCTTCAAACGCGTGAAGGCCACGCGCGACATCTGCGAACTGCGCAACATGATCAACGTGGGCTACCTCATCACCCGCCAAGCCATGGAACGCAAGGAAAGCCGCGGCCTCCACTACACCATCGACTATCCGCGCCACGCCTACGACCAAAACTGAGGGGGCTGGCTTTGACAGATAAACAAACTCCGCTGTGAACCAACGAAAAGGTTTGCAGCGGAGTTTTTTTGCCTCACAGAGGCTCTCTTCTATCTTCAGAACATTATTTGTGTTTCATGTAGTACTTCACGCCGCGCTTGAGGTTCTCTTTCACGGCTTTGCTCGAATAAGTGGCTCCTGTCACGCCGTCGACCTCTGCGGTGGCAACCTTCGACACCTTCATGCCACGCCACTTGGGAAGGAGCGTGGTCTTCACCCGGTTAAAGAAGTCGGACGTTTCCTTGTTCGGTAGCGACTCCACGTTGATAAGCTTGTTGCCCTTGAAGTAGAGTTTGAGGGGCGTGGCTCCGCCAAAGCCTTTCACGTCCTTGGCGAGCGTGGTGGTGTTGACCACCCATGTGCCGTCCGTCTGTTTGGTCATCACGTTTTGGGCCTTTGCAACGCCCGCGGTGAGCAGAGCGGCGAGGAGTAGGATTTTTGTGTTCATTTTTCGTTCGGTGCTGTTGTCTTTGATTCTGTCCTTTGGACGTCCAAAAGCAGAAGACGTCCAAAAGCAGAATAAGTTTAACCTCACTCGCCAATGCCCCAGGTAATCTTCTTCTCGTCCCACTTGTCCTTGGGCTGCAGCGGCTCGTCGGGGTAACCGACGACGATGCCGTTGAGGGGGATGAGGTTCGCGGGGAGTTTGAGCGTTCGGGAAATGCCCGCCACCTTGCGTTCTATGGGATAGATGGTGGTCCAGCAAGCGCCAAGTCCCAAGGCATTGGCGGCAAGAAGAATGTTTTCCGACACGGCAGAGAGGTCCTGCACCCAAAGTTCGCGGCCCTGCCCTTCGGCCATGCGCGCGGTGTCGGCGCAGACGAAGATGAAGAGGGGCGTCTTGCGGATGTCCTCGGCGTGGCGCGAGTTTGAAGCGGCGTATGCCTCAATGTCCTTCTTGTCCTTGAGCACCACGAAGTGCCAAGGCTGCAGATTGCCGGAGGTGGGGGCTGCCATGCCGGCACGGAGCAGGGCCTCAACCTTGGCGTCCTCTACGGGCTGGGACTTGAAGTGGCGTACGCTAGTGCGCGAAAGGATGTTTTCGAACACGGCGGTGGCCGAAGCGTTGCCGCCCGTGGCTTCTTTCACCGAGGCGGGGAGGGTCTGTGCGGTGACCGAAGCCGTGCTTGCGGCTGCTGCGGCAGCCACAAGCAAGGTTTTGAGTGTGTGGTTCATTGTCATTTCTTGAGAATGGTGATGGCCTTGAGCAGGTTGCCCGTGCCGAAGGTCATGAACGGTGTGGCCACGCCCGTGGTTGCATCAATCTTGTAGATGGTGGGGGTGACGGACGAGGAGGCAGAGGTGGCGGCAACCGTCTTTCCACCGTTCCATCCGCCGCCGGAGCCGGAACCCGAACCGCCGCTCATGCTGGTGGGCGCTGCCACGGGGAGGTAGTAGGCACCGTCGTAGCCGTCGCCCCAACCGAACGAAACGCTAGAAGGATCGGGCAGACCGCTCACCCACGTGAGGCTCTGGGCTTCCATGTCCACTACGGCCATCTTGCCAGAAGAGGCCATGTTGCCATACTGGGCCTTATCGAGGTAGAACTCAAGGAGGAACTTGCTGCCGCTGATGTGGAATGCCTTGCGGAAGCGGTAGCCGTCGGCTTTGGAGAGGATGTCGAACTTGTAGGTCTTGTCGAACTCGGTCTGGCCCTTCTTGATGCGGAGTGCGCCCACTTTGCTGTCCGTGGCGCTCGAACCGGAGAAAACGTAGATGTTGCCCGCATCGTCGGCACCGCTCTGCGTGTAGCGTACGGAACGCATGGCACCTACCGACGAGCCTATGCGGTTGTCGTAGATGACCTTAGAGATGTGGAGCTGATAGTCGCAGAAGGCCACCACGGCGGAGTCGCGGTTGGTGTAGTTGAGCACCATGGCCACCTGGTTGTTGCCCATGTCGACGATGTTGGAGATGTTGGGGTTCACTTCGTCAATGGCATACTGCGGAAGGTCGACGCTGATGTTGTTGCCCGCACCGGTGGCGTCGACCACCATGGCGTAGGGCTGGCTGATCTGTGCGGCGTAGGAGTAGGTGCCGAAGGTGCCCGTGTTGCCGAAGGCGGATACCTTCACGGGGCTACCTATTTCGACGAGTGTGCCGTTCTCCACCTTGTAGCTGCGAAGGCCGGCCTGCTTGTCGCCAATGCCTTCAGCGCTTGCGCCACGGGCGTAGATGTAGCCGGAGAACACGCCGCTCTGGGCGTTGTAGGTCACTTGTGTGAAGCTGTCGAAGCTCTTCACGGCGTCGGTGGCGCCGTACACTTCCTCGCCCGTCTTGGCGGTGGTGAGATCGGTGTAGACTTTCATGTAGGCACCGCCGGTGAGGTCGGTCGTGGGGTCGCCAGCCGTCACCACGAAGCTCATGTCCTTAGCGTCGATGGTGGTGTCGGGGGTTTTGGCGGTGTCGTCGTCGGAGCATGAGGTGAACGTCATGCCGGCCGAAAGCGCCATAAGCGCTGCGGAATAGAGAAACTTGTTCATTTCTTTGTTCTTTTGTGGATTATGTGTGGGAGTAATTAGGTTGTCTGCGTCAGTTAAGCTTGCCGAGCGTTCTGATTTCCGTCACGCCCTTGAGGGTGATGCCCTTGGTGGCTACGCCCGTTGCGGGGTCGACAAGGTAGATGGCGGCATCTTGCCCAAACTGGGTGATGGGGAGGTAGATGACACCGTCGGCAAAGAGGGGCACGCCGCCCGTTTCGGCACCGGAGGTGATGAGGTTCTTGGCGGGCAGACCAGTGAGGGGCGTGAAGGTCTTCTCATCCATGTCCACGAGGGCAAACTGGTGGCCGGGGGTGATGGTGGTGACGTTCTTCTCGTTGTAGATTTCGAGGAGGAACTTGCTGCCCGTCATGTGCCATACGCGGCGGAACTTGTAGCCGCCGGCAGGGGTTTGGAGGTCGAAGTAGTAATCTTTGTCAAACTCTGTGGCGCCTTTCTTTATGCGCAGTGCGCCGGCCTTGCGCGTGGTGGCGGTGTTGAAGGCATTGGAGAAGACGTAGACGGTGCCGTCGTCGGTCTTGTGCACCTCGTGGAGCACTTGCGAGCGGTAGTGGCCGGCGGAGTAGCTGATGCGGTCGTCGCGGTAGACGTTGACGATGTTCAGGTCGCGGTCCATCTTGGCCACCCAGCAGCTGTCGGGGTAAGCCACGTCGCCCACGCTGGAACCGTCGCCCGTACCGGTCTGGTGAAAGGCCGACTGCACCATGGCGGAGAAGAACGTGCCGTCGCCGTTGTCCACAATGCTGGAGAAGGTGACTTGCTGGCCGTTGCCCGTGAGGTCCTCGGTCCAGAGGGTCTTGGTGTGGTCGAGCTTCACGCCCTGGTCGGTGATGTTCCAGAAAGCGAAGGTGGCGCCGTCGTTGCGCGAGCCGTCGGCGGAGAGCTGGCCACCCACGCTGGTGAGCAGCTGACCGTTGAAGAAGCCGTAGTTGGAGAAACGCGTGTCGATGCGAAACTCGCCGAGCGTCGTGAGCTGCGCGTCGTTCGATGTCCAACGCATGCCGTAGCCGAGGCCGGCAAACTGCTGCTGGTAGACCATGCCTATGGCGTCGTGACCACTGAAGACCCACGTGTAGTTGGTCTGCGGGAGTTCAAGGATGTTGTGGCGCACGTCGAGGTTGCCGGCGGTCAGGCTGTTGGTCTGCATGACGTACTCCGTGCCGTTGTCGGTCTTGACGGCAACGAAATAGGCGCCCTTGCCGTTCTGCACCGCCGACGTGTCGTGGTCGCTGCCGTTGGGGTCGGAGGTAGCGTCGTCGCTGCCGCTGCAGGAGGTGAACGCAGCGCACAGAGATAAAAGGCACAAGAGGAGTCCTGTCGCCGTCCGTTCCGACAGCGAGTAATAAGTTTTCTTCATTCTTGGAGATGTATGTGTGTGGGTTGTGTGATTTGTTCGTGCTCTTCTACCGCTTGTAGAAGACGTAGCGGAACTTGACGGAAAAACTGCGGCCGGGCTTTTGCAGACTGTAGTTGTCGTAGAGCAAAGCATCGGTAAAGTTGTTGGCCTCCACCGACACGTTGTAGCGCCCTCCCGCTATGGCGTAGACCATCGTGGCGTCGTGGCTCAACTGCGGGGGCACGTAGAGCTTGGCACCCTCGCCCGCCCACGAACGGTAGAACCTGTGGACGTAGCGCATGGACCACCCGAGGGTGAGCCGGTTGGCCTTACCCAGCACGCGCTTGAAGGTGTAGGAGGCGTCGGCGCCGCCAAAGGTGTAGGGGAGATTGGGCACGCGGTTGTTGTAGGTAACGGAAGGCGCGCCAAGGGAGTTGAGGCGCTCCTTGTTGCGTGTGTTCTGAAGGGAGAAGTTGCCGCCCACGCTGGCCACGTCGCTGAAGTAATAGTGAATGCCGAGGTCCATGCCAAGGCCCAGGACCTTGCCGTGGTTGGTGCTGACGGCCACGCCTTTCTGACCGATGGTGCGGATGATGTAGTCGCGCACGTGACGGGAATTGAAGCCGGCGTCGAAGCTGAGAGTGTGGACGTCGCCGAAGGTGTGCTGGTAGCCCACGTTGAAGTTCGCGTTGTCGCTCTTCTCGGGGCGCAGCGTGGCGTTGCCGTCCTCGTAGTCGCCGTCGCCAAAGAGTTCACGGTCGGAAGGGAGGCGGTAGGTGCGCTCGTAGGAGAGTTTCAGCTGGAGGTCCTTGCCGAGGAGAAAATACGTGCCGGCAGCGCCCCAGCCCAGTGCGCTGTTGCTGCGCTGCTGCTCCTCGTAGTCGGCACGGCCGGAGGTGGCCACGTTGACGGGTCCTTGCACGCTCGAGCGGTAGTGCTTGAGGAAAGCCACGAGGTTCCAGCGCGTGGAGGGCAAAAATTTGTAGGAGATTCCCGCCACGTTCTTGCCGTTCACGCGGCGCATGAAGGTGGATGCCGTCTGCTGCACATTGTTGGCAGCGCTGTTGGTGGTGCGGCGGCGGTAGTGGGTGTAGGTGTCGTTGAAGGTAAAGAAGTGTTGGTGGCCAATGTGGTAGGTCAGGTTGGCAACGCCCGAGAAGGTGCGGCCCTTGAATTCGGCAAGGGTGGGCACGCCCTCGCCCTGGTAAGCGTTCGCCTTGTACTGCCCCGTCCAGCTGTAGGTGCGGCTGAGGGTGTCGACGTTGTGGGTCGTCACCACGTCGTAGCGCGCCGAGAGGCGCAAGTTCAAGCCCTCGGTGCCCAGGTTGCGCTTCTCGTAGAGCAGCGAGGGGGCGATGCCCTGGGCGGTGCGGTACTTGCCGCCAAACACGATTTTCATCAAGTTGGCGTTCTGTATCTGAGCATACTCGTGAGTGTAATTCACGCCCAGAATGAACTTGTCGGCCCACGACATCTCGACGAAGCCCATTTGGGCTATGACGGCCTCGTTGTGGTAGCGGTCGTGGAAGCGGCGAAACCAGCGTTCCTCCTGGCTCACGGCGTTGGTCTCGAGGTCGGTCCACTGGGTCTTCACCTTGTAGTCGTTGTCGGAGAAGTTCTGGTAGGCATTAAGCCTGAAGGTGAGCCCCTTGGCGCCCGACCATCCGAGCGCGACGTTGCTGCGGTGGGTGTTGAACGAACCGTAGCTGTAGCTGGCGTCGACGTAGGTATGGGGCGAGTGGTCGGTCACGATGTTGATGGCGCCGCCGAGGGCATCGCCACCGAAGTCGACGGGCACCACACCCTTGTAGACCTCCACACGGCTGGCAAAGCTCGCCGGAATGTTGTTGAGCCCAAAGCTGGACGAAGCGCCGTCCATGGGCACACCATCGATGAAGAGCTTCACGTGCTTGCCGGTGAAGCCGTTGAGGTTCACGCTTGCGGCAGATCCGAGACCGCCGTCTTCGCGCACCTTCACGCCCGACACACGGTCGAGCACGTGCGCCAGGTCGAGGTTCGTGTTGCGCAAGCGGCGCGTGTCGACTGCCGTGACGTTGAACGCCGACGTGTTGACACGCTTCACCTGGCTGCCGCGTACGACAGCTTCGCCCAGGCGATGTGCTTTACCGACATTTTCGCCCGTCGGTGTATGTTTTTGCTTAAAGTTTAGAGAGTCTTTTTCGTGCTGGGCCGACACCACTGACGCACACACAAAAGTGCATACGACGAGCGCACCCCTACGTACGTAGTTGCTTCTTATCATATCAGAGTTATTGTCGTTTGATGGGCAATAATTGTGGTACCATAAGGAGTTTGTACGTCGGGCCTAGCACATTCTTCACGAAGAAAATACAATAAGCGTTGAAGCTATTGCATAATTTTTTCACAAGGAACGATATGGGCAATGACTGTTTCTCACTTATCCGTTGCTCTTATTCCAATCGTTGCTGCCGTGCGGCTTTCACACGCTACCTCGCCTGATAGCGCCTTCTGCTTTGTGCCACCGCTTTGCAGCTGTTTGAACGCAGTGGAGGGGACCCGAAGGGAGAGCAAGTGTGTGTCCCCAGACCGCTGCGTTTCGAGGTGCAAAGGAAAGAATTTTCACGGACGTAGCCAATACCCACGAATGAGGATTTCGCCTTCCGCCCGTTCGCTCGCCTCGCACCCGTTCGCCTACCGCTGCTTCGCTTGCAAACGTCGTGCCACACGGCTCTGTCACCATTTCTGTCATGCCTCCCCCACCCCACGACCATGCCACACTGCCACCACGCTCCAAGCCACAGCGCCTTTGCCCCCGTCGTGCCACCCCCACCCGTCGTGCTTCACGCCCCGTCGCGCCCCTCGCGTGTGCGCCCGTGCGCCTGCCGAAGCCGCCGCCGCCGCTTTCTTTTTCTTTTATTTCTTTTTCTTTGGGAATAGGTAGGGTTTAAGGGGAGGAAAGGGCGGACTTTTCTTTTTTTCTTTGTCTTTAAAATTTCGGACACAATTTGCATGGCTGTTGAGAGCATTGCGCATGCCCCCAAAACCACGACACTTTTCAGAGCCTCAAAAAAATTTACATCCACCTGTCCCACAATCCATTGCAGCGCCATTTCAGCCACTTATCCACAGCCGATTGACACACGAGGCCCGAAAAAAATTTGGAAATCGCCCCCTCCGCGTTGTATCTTTGCACCACCGACAGAGAGCAACCCTACCCCACCACGAAGAACAGCCACGTTCGAGAAACGTTGCACCCACAAAAAGCTACACAAACCGCCCCTAATACCACGCCTCCACCATCAACCCTCCTGATTGCTAACAGATGCAAACAACTATCTACGAGCTCAACACGTTGAGCTAAGAGCAAATCCGCACAAGCTGCCCAAACTTGCAAGACGCAGCGTACCGAAACACCCCCGTCGCCCAGCGTTCTGATAGCCGACCTACCCCAACCGCTCTTCCGCCCCTCAGCACGTCAATTCCAAAAAAGTCAATACTTTTTGGGAATTGGATGGATTTTGCAAAGTTATGACTCAAGTTTCGGATTTAGGTTTTGCGTTGAAATCTGAGCGGAAATCGTGCTGTAGGCACGACACGTAAATAGCCCACGGTGTCAACCGTGGGTAACGTAGAGTGCGGAAATGCTGGGCTGTAGGCTCAGCACAACCAAGAACGATTTATCGACATTTCAATGCGCCTTTCCGCCCTTGTGCTGAGCCTACAGCCCAGCACTCTCGCGCAAAACATACCCACGGTTGACACCGTGGGCTGGATACATGTCTGGCCTACAGCCAGATTACCGCATAAAACCAAGTTCTTTTCTAAATCCGAAACTTGAGTTATGATTACCTACAAACATCGCCGACGTGCAAAAGTTGGCGCGCATCAATTAGTCTGCATAACGTAGCCTGTCGTTGTCAGTAATCTCCCTTACGACTCGACATGGATTTCCTGCAGCAAGCACTCGAGGCGGAATGTCACGGTTCACTACGCTTCCCGCTCCGATTACAGCCCCATCGCCTATTGTCACTCCTGGCAACACACTGACACCGGCTCCAATCCACACGTCGTTGCCCACCGTAATAGGCCGTGCATATTCCAAACCTTTGTTACGGCGCGCGGCATCCAATGGATGACCTGCGGTATAGAAACCACAGTTGGGAGCGATGAACACATTGTCGCCGAAGCGCACTGGAGCCTCATCAAGGATAACGCAATTCATATTGGCAAAGAAGTTCTCGCCGACCTCTATTTGCTTGCCATAATCGCAGAAGAAAGGTGAGATAATCGCGAAGTTGCCCTTCGTCTTGCCCAATATGCGCCTCAAGAGTGCATTGCGCTCTTCGGCCTGGGAGGGACGCAGCAGGTTCAGCTCATAAGTGAGGTCGGCACAAGCAGCCCTCGCCTCCAACAGTTCTTTGTCGTAGTTGGCATCATAGAGTTTGCCAGCCAGCATTTTCATTCTTTCAGTTTCCATCGTTTCTTGGAGATTGTATGGATAATCTACTCAAGTTTCGGATTTAGAAAAAACCTAAATTTATGCGGAAATCTGGCTGTATGCCAGACATATAACTAGCCCACGGTGTCAACCGTGGGTAGGTTTTGCGCGAGCGTGCTGGGCTGTAGGCTCAGCACAAGGGCGGGCAAGGCGCATTGAAATGTTGATAATTCGCCATTGGTGGTGCTGAGCCTACAGCCCAGCATTTCCGCG
>CAVALA010000016.1:48233-48343 GCA_963589615.1 Prevotellamassilia timonensis | reverse complement strand
GTCTGTTCTACACGTTCCTACAAGAACCTAGGGTGTTGCTTCGCTTGCCCTAGGCAATAGGCTTTTGCCCTTTCAGGGCGAACAGGTAGGAAATGCGGTATACCCAGGGT
>CAVALA010000016.1:0-48204 GCA_963589615.1 Prevotellamassilia timonensis | reverse complement strand
TTGCTGGGCTTTCAGCCCGCTCCGCGCTTGCAAATTCTGCGGAAGTTATTTTTTTGAATATCACTTAGTCTGCTCTGAGGCCGTCACGGACAGTTTTGCGTGCTGTGCTTTGAAGGCGCAAGCGCATGGGGGTCACGTCTCCGACGTGACTTATGAGCGCGAAGAAACATGCCGCAGCACGTAAAAGTCTCCGTGAGGCCGTGTAGAGCGTGGCGTTTTGAAAACGTCATCCCCATGGAAAGCAAGAATTAGAAGGGAAGGAGGAGGCCCAAGTCGTGTGCGTGTTGAATCATCATTGCCACATTCGTAGTCGAGAGCTTTTTCATGATGCGGCGGCGGTGAAACTCTACGGTGTTGGCCGAAATGCCCAACTTGCGTGCCGTTTCTGCTGCCGAAAGGCCGTTTGCGGTGTGACGTAGCACTTCCAGTTCTCTTTCCGAAAGTTCAGAGGGGCAGAGTTGTAGCTGTTGCATGAGTCGCACGAAGGAGGCACTGTAGAATCCATTGCCTGCCGTTGCCGCTGTCACCGCACGCAGAAGTTCCGATGGAGGGTCTGACTTGACCACCACGGCATCGGGGTCCGCTTTGAGAATTTGGCGTACAGTCCACGGTTCTTCATGCATGGTGTAAACGATGATAACCGTCTGCGGACTCATTTCCTGAAGTGTGCTGCAGAGTTTCAGACCGCTTTCCTTCTTCAGTTCCAGGTCGAGGACGGCGATGCTTACGGGTTCGTGCTCCATAATATGTAAAGCGTCGGTTGCCGAAGAAGCGCTTCGCACTTGAAGGGTGGGGAAGTGGCGGAGGAGGAGCGAAGTGAGACCTTCTCTCACGATGGGGTGATCGTCAACGAGGAGTATTGTCATGATTTACTTGTGCATAGTGTACGTCACGCCGATGCAAAACGTACCGTGTTCGTGGGTAATGTGGGCCTCCGCACCAATACGCTTTGCCCGTTGGCAGATGGTGTCGAGTCCTATGCCGCGGCTTTCGGTGCGGAAGGTTTGCGTTGATGGAGTTTCACTCTCGTTGCTGACAGCGACGGTGATGCAAGTCCCCTTGGCGCTGAGGCTCACTCGGACGGGCGCGCCGTTTCCGTGTTTCAACGCATTGGCTGTGGCCTCCTGCGCAATGCGGTAGAGTTCGTACGCCACTTGCTGGGGCACGTCTTTCCACGCATAGTCCGCTGCGGCGTGGAGCGTGTACCGCACGTTCTCCTCCTTTGAGAGCGCAGAAATGTAAGCCTCAACTATTTCGGGAAGCGAAGCATGGTCGAGTTGGGGTGGCATAAGAGCATGAGAGAGTTGCCGCACATCGCGCCATATGTTGTGGAGTCGGTTGGAGAAGGCTGCGTTGGGCATTTCTTCGGTGAGCGTGAGTGCGAGTATGTCGTTGCACACGCCGTCGTGGAGTTCTGCGGCCAGGCGCTCGCGTTCGCGTTCCATGCCGCGAAGGTAGTTCTCCGTTTCTTTCAGTTTGGCGAGCCTTGCTCTGGTCCGTCTCTCACGGAAGAAATAAAACAGCGACAGCACGAGCAATGCCACAGCGAGCCATAGGGTAAGTTCGCGTCGCTTCATGGCTTCTTCCTTGTGTGTCATTTGCTCAATCTTCATTTCCTTCTCCAAGGTGCGGTAACGCACGGAAAAATCGCTGAGCATTTTGTCGATGTCTGCCTGGTTCACCCTTGCCAGGTGGGAATAGGCAGAGTCCATCGCCACTCGTGCTTCTGCTGTTCTTCCCATCGCCAAAAGACAACGCGATTTCTCAGCCAAGAGTCGGTGTGTGGGCATGGCCTGATTGGTAGAGCTCACGTGCAACATACTGTCCAGAAGAACCATTTGTTCGGGGTAATGCCCCTCGTTTCCGAGCATGGCAGCTTTGATTTCAAGAATGCCAAGCACCCCGTTGCTCGTGGCGCTTACACCTTTCGTTGCGCTGTCGGCCTGCGCCATGTAGTAACGAAGGCACTCTCTGTTGTTGAGTTCTAGGAGCGCTTTAAGCAACGGCGACAGATACTTGAGCTTAAGCACGTTGTAACCGGCACGCTCCACGTCGTTCCACCTTTCTTCAAGCAACGATACCGCCTCGCGGCAAGAGTCCTGACGGAGAAGAATGGAACCCCGTGTGGCTCGTGCCGAGAGGGCTTCGATAGTGTCGGCGCTGGCGTCGGCCGCCTTTTCTGCGCGAAGGGCGAACGCTGAGGCTTCGGCATAGCGCGCCACTTCGCTATAGAGCACCGCGAGGCAGTTGCAGAGGTACACCTCGTACTCCGCGTTGTGTCCCTTTACGGCCAGTTCCGCGCCGCTTCGATACACGGCAAGTGCCGAGTCCGTATCCCCGGTCCGACGTAGGGCAATGCCCCTCGTACCGCAAAGGTTGAGCATGGCATCGGTGTTGTGTGTGCGTTCGGCAAGTGTGTAGGCAGAGTCGGCCGTACGCAGTGCTTCGTCCATGCGTCCCATGTCCACGAGCGCAGTAGCCTTTTCGCAAAGGAGGTAGCAACGGGTGGAGTCGGCGGCGTTCATTTGCAGCGCAGAGTCGGCAATGGCTATGGCGCGACTCTTATCGCCGCCGGCACTGGCTTCAGCGGCTTGTTCAAGAAGGGCATATGCTTCGGTGTTGTTCTTTGGATTCGTTGTAGTTTTCCTGCAACCCGCTATGCAAAGCACGGCGATAATCAGAAGCGATGGTAGAGTAGGGCGGTGGTTCATGGCTAAGATAGGATATGAAACAGATGTTGCTGCAAAAATGGGTAAAGTTTTTTGCTTCCAGCCTAACAACGAATGCTTTTCTTCTTGTGCGGAGCGAAAAAGGCCTCATTGAACTTAGTGCGTGACGTTTTGAAAACATTCTCTTCAAGGAAGGCGCAGCCGCGCTTAAGTCTCCGTGGGGCAGTTTTGAAAAATCTGCAGCGTAATGTTTGCATATCTCAAGTATTTTGACGTATTTTGTGATAAGGTTGTGTAAACAAATTAGTTTCCAAAACTAAAGCATCCTAAATATACGGCTGTTCAGAAGCAACTATTAAATGGCTCTCTCTAGAATACTGCTCAAGCATAAAGATGAAAAGCATAAATCGAATGTATTTGCAGTAAATAAAATTACTCATAAGAGATGGATATTATAAAATAGTAGATTGTTGGCGGACTAATATGATACTATAAACAATATGTACGATAATAATAACGGAAATATCGTGATATACCAAAGTGAGGACGGCAAGACTCATTTGGAAGTAAAATTTGAGCAGGAAAGCTTATGGCTCTCCCAACACAGATATGTGACCTCTATCAGACTTCACGCACAAATGTCGTGGAACACATCAAACATATTTATGAAGACGGAGAGATGCTAGAAGACTCAACCTGTCGGAAAATCCGACAGGTTCGTCAAGAAGGTACAAGACAGGTGACAAGAGAGATGATCTATTACAATCTCGACATGATACTTTCTGTCGGCTACCGCGTACGTTCCTCTATTGCATCGCGCTTTCGCAAGTGGGCTACAGAAAGGTTGACCGAATATCTCTACAAGGGGTTCACAATGGACGATGAACGATTGAAACAGTTGGGAGGCGGAGACTACTGGAATGAGCTGCTTAACCGCATCCGTGACATCCGCTCATCGGAAAAGGTGATGTTTAGGCAGGTTTTAGACCTCTATGCTACTGCTGTAGACTATGACCCACGCTCAGATGTTTCAGTTGAATTTTTCAAAATAGTGCAGAATAAACTACATTTTGCAGCACATGGGCATACCGCAGCAGAGGTAATCTACAATCGTGCCGATGCCGACAAACCTATCATGGGCATGACATCCTTTAAGGGTGACCATTCAACATTACGCGACGAAAAAATTGCCAAGAACTATTTGGATAGCCAAGAACTGGATATTCTCAACAACATCGTTTCCGGTTATTTCGATTTTGCCGAGATACAAGCCAAGAAGCATCATCCCATGTATATGGCAGACTATATCGAGCATCTCGACCGTATACTCTCTGCCAATGGAGATCCCCTATTGCATGGTGCAGGAAGTGTAAGTCATATCCAGGCTATGGAAAAAGCAGAAACTGAGTATCGAAAATGGGAGGTCAAAACACTTTCACCTGTTGAAGAGGCATATCTCGCCACTATCAAAATGCTAAACAATAAGGGGAAAAACAAACAATAGGATTAGATTTCTGATTCAGACTGTATGGTCTTTTTCAAACGCCTTCCATGGGCGAGGTTTTCAATGCCTCATCCTCATGGAAGGCGTTTAAAGTAAATGTGAAAAGAGGAGTAATGCATGGGGAAGCGTTTCTGCAAAAGCCTCAGTGAGGCCATTTCGGCAGAGTGGGAGAGGGAAATTGTCGGGAAAAGCGGGGATTTCGTCGAGTGTTTCACGTCAACAAACATTTATTGCCAAAGATAAAGCTCTGTGAACCATAATTTTGCACCAGAAACATTTTATATCAACACAAGAGCCTATGAAAATGAATAGAAAGCTCGTGACCGCACTGTTCGCAACAGCTTTGGCCTTCGGCACTTCTGCACAGCTCTCCGCACAACGCGTGTGGACGCTTCAGGAATGCATCGACTACGCTGTGAAGAACAACGTGCAGTTGCAGAAGAGCCGCGCGGCAGAACAGACCTCAGCCATCAACGTGCTCGAAGCCAAGGCCGCCCGCCTTCCGTCGCTGAGCGGTTCCGTTTCGCAGAGCCTCACCTACCGTCCCTTCCAGGAGACGAGCAGCAACTTTGTGAACGGCGGCATTGCCACCTCCGCTGCCGACAAGGCCACGCAGAGCGGTTCGTATGGCATCAACGCCCAGTGGACCGTGTGGAACGGCAACAAGACCAAGATGAACATCGAGAACGCGCAGTTGAACCAGCAGCTCGCCGAACTCGACACCAAACAGTCTGCCAACACCATTAAGGAACAGATAGCCCAACTCTATACGCAAATCCTCTACATGACCGAGGCCGAGAAGGTGAACCGCACGCTCCTCACGCAGGACTCCATCGTGCTCGCCCGAGGTGAAGAGATGGTCAGCGTAGGTCAGCTCGCCAAGGCCGACTTGGCACAGCTCAAGTCGCAGGTCAGCCAAGGACGCTACGACATCGTCAACGTGCAGACTCAGATTGCCGACGCCAAGATGCAGCTCAAGCAGCTTCTTGAACTCCCCGCAACGGAGGATTTCGATGTAGTCTCTGTAGACGTGACCGCTTCAGAGGTGCTCAGTCAGATTCCCTCCAAGGCTAGCGTCTATGCCGCAGCACTTGACAGCCGTCCCGAGGTGAAGCGCTCACAGCTCGCCATTGACCAAAGCAAACTCGCCACGAAGATTGCCAAGGCCGGTTACTATCCAACCATCAGCTTGATGGGCGGACTCGGCGACAGCCACATGACGGGTGCGCAGAACAACTTCTTCAATCAGATGAAGCAGAACTTCAACACGCAAATCGGTGTGTCGGTGTCCGTTCCCATTTTCGACAATCGTCAGACCAAGAGCGCTGTGGAGCGCGCCAAGGTGGCCGAAACAACCGCCCAGCTCGATCTGCTCGACACCCAGAAGCAACTCTACAAGAGCGTGGAAACTTACTGGCTCAATGCCACCAACTCCCAGGCTAAGTACATCGCTGCCACCGACAACGTGGAGAACCTCCAGACCAGCTACGGACTCATGAACGAGCAGTTCAACGTGGGGCTCAAGAACATAGCCGAACTCCTCACCAGCCGTGCCAGCCTTCTCAGCGCCCAGCAGCAGATGCTCCAGGACAAATACACAGCCTATCTCAACCGTAACCTCCTCAACTTCTACGCAGGCGAGGACCTCAAGTGAGCGGACAGCAACCAAAATAACTCATCAAGCAAACATCCAACGAGACGAACAATATTATGAAAAAGAAGAAAATCATCAGAAACATAGCCTTGGCTGTGGTGGTTCTCGCAGCGGCAGGAGGCGGCGTCTATGCCTATCTCTCTTCCCAAAAGGCACCCTTCGAAGTGACGTACGAGACCGCTAAGGTGGAGAAAGCCACCATCGGTAACAGCGTGACAGCCACCGGTACCATCGAAGCCGTTACTTCCGTAGATGTCGGTACACAGGTGTCCGGTATCATCGACAAAATCTATGTCGACTACAACTCCGAAGTGAAGAAGGGACAGGTCATTGCCGAACTCGACAAGACCAACCTCATCAGCGAACTCAACAGTGCCAATAGCCAGCTTGCCAGCGCAAAGAGCGACCTCGAATATCAGCAGTCCAACTTCAACCGCCAGAAGACGCTCTACCAGAAGGGCCTCATCAGTGCCAACGACTTTGAAAGCGCCCGTCTCTCCCTTGAACAGGCAAAGAGCTCCGTTTCCCAGCGCCAGGAAGCCGTAAACAAGGCCAAGACCAACCTCGGCTACGCTACCATCACCTCGCCCATCGACGGCGTTGTGCTCAGCAAGAGCGTGGAAGAAGGTCAGACCGTGGCATCAAGCTTCAGCACACCTACGCTCTTCACCATTGTGAAGGACATGACCGACATGCGCGTTGTGGCTGACGTGGACGAAGCCGACATAGGCGAAGTGGCTGTAGGTCAGCGCGTGACTTACACCGTCGATGCTTATCCCAACGACGTGTTCGAAGGCACCGTTACGCAGGTTCGCAACGAAGCTACCACTACGAACAACGTGGTTACGTACGAAGTGGTTATCTCCGCTCCCAATCCCGACCTCAAGCTCAAACCCGGTCTCACTGCCAATGTGACCATCTACACCCTTGAGCGCACCGGCATCGTCAGCGTGCCCACCAAAGCCCTCCGCTTCACTCCGACGGCCGAAACCGTAGGCAAGCAGGACAAGATAGAGGACTGCAACGGTACGCACAAACTTTGGGTGCGCAACGGAAAGACCTTCAAGGCCTACTCCGTTCAGACCGGCATCACCAACGGCACCCGCACCGAGATTCTTAGCGGTGTGAAGGAAGGTACCGTAGTTGTCGTGGACATGAAGGAAGCTTCGACCGACGATTCTTCTTCCTCCGATACCTCCGAGAGTGGCAGCGAACAAAGTCCGTTCTCGCCCGGTCCCCCGAACAAGAACAAGAAGAAGTGACGCTTCTTCGCAACGACGGTAAGCGACTTGCCGGCTTGGTCTGAAAGAATAGGCCAAGTGTACGTCAGGCCTCGGCAAGTCGCAACCTCACTCCTCTTTTATCACAACAACTCAAAAGCCCTATGAGTGAAAAATTAATTTCGCCCGAGGAAGATCTCTCGCAGCGCAAGGTCGTCATCGAACTGCGCGACGTGCGACGCAACTTCATCGTGGGCGACGAAACGGTCCACGCCCTGCGCGGCGTTTCGTTCAAGATATACGAAGGCGAATTCGTGACCATCATGGGTACGTCAGGTTCCGGAAAGTCTACCCTCCTCAACCAACTCGGTTGCCTCGACACCCCCTCGAGCGGAGAGTATCTGCTCGACGGTGTCAGCGTGCGCACCATGCGCCGCAGTGAGCGCGCCGTGCTCCGCAACCGTAAGATTGGCTTCGTGTTCCAGAACTATAACCTTCTAGCCAAGACCACTTCGGTGGAGAACGTGGAACTCCCTCTCATGTACAACTCCGCCGTCAGTGCCAAGGAGCGCCGCGAGCGCAGCATCAAAGCCCTCCAAATGGTAGGTCTTGGTGAGCGCCTCTATCACAAGTCAAACCAGATGTCCGGCGGACAGATGCAGCGCGTGGCCATTGCCCGTGCACTCGTCAACGACCCCGCCGTGATTCTTGCCGACGAAGCCACTGGTAACCTTGACACGCGCACTTCGTTTGAAATACTCGTACTCTTCCAAAAACTCTTCGCCGCCGGACGCACCATCGTCTTTGTGACGCACAACCCCGAGATTGCGCTCTACTCAAGCCGCAACATCGTGCTGCGAGACGGACTCGTGCGCGAGGACGTAGTGAACCACGACATCCATTCAGCCGCAGAGGCCCTGGCTGCTCTCCCCGTACCCGAAGAGTAAGGAACCCACAAGTAACCCCGAACATTCAGCCACATGAATATATCCAACCTCTTCAAGATAGCCCTCCGCGCCATTGCCGCCAACAAGCTCCGCTCGTTCCTCACCATGCTGGGCATCATCATCGGTGTGGCATCCGTCATCGCCATGCTCGCCATTGGTCAGGGATCAAAGAAAAGCATCCAGGCCAACATCTCTGAGATGGGTTCGAACATGATTATGATTCGACCCGGACAAGACAAAGGTCCCGGCGGTGCGCGTCAAGACGCTTCCGAGATGCAGACGCTCAAGCTCAAGGACTACGAGACGCTCAAGGAGGACTCCAAGTATCTTGCCGCCATCTCTCCGAGCGTCAACTCCTCCGGCCAGTTCATCTTCGGTAACAACAACACGCCCAGTACGCTCTACGGCATATCGCCCGAATATCTCGAGATACGCCAGCTCAAAGTGCAGGACGGAGAGATGTTTTCCGACGACGACATCAAGTCGAGCGCTAAAGTCTGCCTCATCGGTAAGACGGTAGCCGACAACCTCTTCACCAACGGCGAAGACCCCGTGGGTCAGGTCATCCGTTTCAACAAGATACCTTTCCGCGTGGTGGGCGTGCTCAAGTCAAAAGGCTACAACTCCTTCGGCATGGACCAAGACGACATGGTGCTCGCTCCTTACACCACCGTGATGAAGCGTATCCTCTCCGTCACTTATCTCGAAGGCATCAACGCCTCCGCCGTGACAGAGAATATGACCGACCTCGCCATCAGCGAAGTGACCACCCTCTTGCGTGAGAACCACAAACTCAAAACCTCCGACGAGGACGACTTCACCATTCGCAGCCAGCAGGAAATGGCCGAGATGATGAACTCCACGAGCGACACCATGACCATCCTGCTCCTCGTGGTGGCCTGTATCTCGCTCATTGTGGGCGGTATTGGCATCATGAACATCATGTACGTCAGCGTGACGGAGCGCACCAAGGAAATCGGTCTGCGCATGAGCGTCGGTGCTCGCGGCATTGACATCCTCAGTCAGTTCCTCATAGAGAGTATACTGCTCAGTGTGACCGGCGGACTGATAGGCGTTGTAGTAGGCATCGGTGCCGCTGTCGGCATCAACGTGTTTGCCCATTGGCCCATTCAGATTCAGCCTTGGAGCGTGCTTCTCAGTTTTGCAGTATGTTCGGCCACGGGTATCTTCTTCGGATGGTATCCTGCAAAGAAGGCCGCACGTCTTGACCCGATTGAAGCCATCCGATACGAATAAGCTATAACGTAGTCCATAATTGCTCTATATATGCCGATAGCCGGAACAGTGGGCGCAACGCTTAGGTTCGCGCTTCACGTTCCGGCTATTTTTCATTACATTTGCAAAACACATTTCCCTTACCTTCTTGGCCATTCGTATGAAACAGCCTTTACCAAACATAGAACGCTCTGCAACGGAACGGGGCATTGAAGTGGTGGTGCACGTGTTGACGTGGTGCTACATCTTCCTTTCGCCCCTTTTCTTTAAACGCAGCGACGAGGATATCAACTGGGACCATTTCCTTCACACCATGACGTTCCCCCTCGGTACGTGCATCGCCTTTTACATCAACTATTTCCTGCTCATCCCCCGTTTCGTCATCGACCGTCAGCGCATCAAGGCGTTTGTGGCGGTGAACGTGTTGATGTGTCTCATATTTATGGGCGGCATTGAAGTGCAGGCGCATTTCCACATGCTCAACGAAGCGAAGAATCAGGCCGATACGGCTTTCGAGAAGCATTTCCCGCCCAAAATCTTTTTCATCATACGTGGATTCCTTACCTTCGTGTTCGTGATAGCCGCCTCCGTGGCCTTGCGTCTCAGCTTGAAGTGGCGACAGAGCGAAAGGGCGCGTGCGCAGGCCGAGCTACGTCGGTCGCAGGCCGAATTGAAGAATCTGAAGAATCAGATTAATCCCCATTTCCTGCTCAACACGCTCAACAACATCTACGCTCTTACCGCTTTCGACAGCGAAAAGGCACAGCATGCCATACACGAGCTCAGCCTCATGCTCCGCTACATGCTCTACGAGAACCAAAGCGACCGCGTGGTGCTCGACAAAGAAGTCCACTTCATGCAGAGCTACATAGAACTTATGAAGTTGCGCATAGCTCAGGACGTGGATGTGACGTTCGAGACCGACATCGAAGATAAAGACCTCCACGTGGCACCGCTCATCTTCATCTCGCTCGTAGAGAATGCATTCAAACACGGCATAAGTCCCACGTTGCACAGCTTCATCCACATCAAACTGTCAGCAACGCGCAAGCGTCTTGTTTTCACGTGCGAGAATTCCAATTTCCCAAAAACGGCAAGCGACAAGGCCCCCGGTGGCATCGGGCTCAAGCAAGTGGAAGCACGCCTTGAACTCGCTTATCCTGGACGTTACAAATGGGAAACTTCTGCGAGCGACGACGGAAGCGTGTACCGCTCATCAATTGAAATAGACTTCTGATTGCTCATTAAAACAATAGCTGCTTATGAAATGTGCCATCGTTGACGACGAGCCTCTCGCGCTCGGTCTTCTTGAAAGTTATGTGGCAAAGACACCCGGACTTGAACTTCGGGGAAAATATGCCAGCGCCATTAAGGCCATGTCCGGACTTCAGCAGGATCCCGTGGACCTGCTCTTCCTCGACATACAGATGCCCGACCTCAACGGGCTTGACTTCTCACGCATGATTGACCATACACGTACGCGCATTGTCTTCACAACGGCTTTCAGCGAGTATGCCCTTGAAGGCTATAAGGTCAATGCCATCGACTACCTGCTCAAACCCATCAGTTACGCCGACTTCGTTTCGGCCGTGAGCCGTGCGCAACGGTGGTTCGAGGCGCTCCGTCAACAACAAGAGGCGCTTGCCGCTGCTGCAACGTCGGCAGAACCCAAACCTTCCGATGGTTATCTCTTTGTGAAGAGCGACTACAAGATTATACGCGTCAACCACTCCGACATACTCTATGTGGAGGGGCTGAAAGACTATGTGAAGATATATCTTGAGTCGCAACCCAAGCCGTTGCTCAGTCTTTCCTCCATGCGCAGTATGGAAGAGACGCTTCCGCAAAGCACCTTCTTCCGCGTGCACCGTTCGTTCATCGTAAACATGCAGAAGGTGCGCGTCATAGAGCGTGGCCAGATTGTCTTTGGCGACAAACATCTCCCCATTTCCGAAAGCTACCGCGCACGCGTCACCGACTTCATCAACAGTCACCTGCTCCAGGGGCGCTGAGCGGAGCATCTGTCCATAAATGCAAATAAAAAGTGCAACGCGGTTTGTTCAAACATGCTGAACAAACCGCGTTGCACTTTGTCGTGTATATAATAAGGAGTGTCAGTCTTCTTCGTCAACTTCCACTTCTACCGTCTTGGTCTTCTTCTTTACACCAGCAGCTTCGGCTGCACCGCGGAATATTTCGTCCTTACGATTGATGGTGTTCACGCGGAACTTGCCGCTGACGCGCTGCAGCTTCGTGCCGTTCTTTGAGAGTGCAGCATCGTCCGTAATCCATTGTTCGGCGCGGTAGTCCTGGCCTGCCTGTTCGGGGTTGGCTTCGGGGTCGTACTTGTAGTGGAGGTTGCGCATGGTGGCAGTGTATTCGCCGTCTTTTACCTCAAAAATCAACTGATAGTAGAAATGTACGCGGTGAATCTGCCAGTTGGTGCGTTTGAAGTAGAGATATTCGTCCATGCTTGCCGCAATGGTGCCGGTCAGGCTGTCGGCTTCGGTGATGCGCGCTTGGGGCAGATGGTCGGGACCTTCCACCACGCTCTTCTGCGTGTAGTCCTTGAGCGCATGGAAGAGTTCGGCCTTCGTCTTTCCCGCAGCTTTGTACGTCTTGCTGAACTGCACGTAACCGTTCACAACGGGTACCGCGCCGCTGAGGTAGCGCTTGTCCACCGAACGCGTCTGTGCACTCACGGCCAAAGGCAGAAGCGTGAATACAAGTGCAATGAGAATCTTTTTCATAAGTCGTGGTATGATGTTTTATTGATATTCGTTCATCTTGGAAACTACTATTGCAAAGTTAGGCATTTTCCCGAACACGCCAATGTGACAATGGCCTTTCGCGAATCTATCTATACATATTAACAAAGAACTGCGCAGAATATTGCCTCGTTGGTGCACGCTAATGTTCATCCTTGTTTCGTCAGGTGCTGTTTACAAACTGTTGTATATATACTGCATAAGGAAGCAAAACGCCGTAAGTTTTCGGTGTTTTGTGTATTTATGCACTATTGAGGGCTGCGGTTTGAGCAAAAAGACTTACTTTTGCATTATCTAAAGACAAAATGAAAGCGGCACGCTAGTGTGCGCCGCAGACAAGAATGGCATTCAAGCACACAAACTCAACTATGAACATATACGACTTAGATATGCTCCGCGCTTTTTATGAAAGCTACAAACAGCGTGTGGAGCAAGCCAGAGAAAAACTCGCACGTCCCTTAACGTGTGCCGAAAAAATACTTTTCGCCCATCTCACCGCAGGGCAAGAACCTCAAAGTTTCACGCGTGGCGAAAGCTACGCCACGTTCCGTCCGGACCGTGTGTGTATGCAGGACGCTACGGCGCAGATGGCCATCCTTCAGTTCATGAACGCCGGAAGAGAACTTCCCGCAGTTCCCACAACCATCCATTGCGACCACCTCATCCGTGCCCAAAAAGGTGCGGACACCGACTTGCCAGTGGCGCTGAATGAGAATAGCGAGGTGTATCGCTTCCTTCAGTCGGCTGCAGAGCGTTACGGCATGGGCTTCTGGAAACCCGGTGCGGGCATCATTCATCAGGTGATGCTCGAAAACTACGCCTTCCCCGGCGGAATGATGGTCGGCACGGACAGTCATACCCCCAATGCAGGCGGACTTGGCATGGTGGCCATCGGTGTAGGCGGTGCCGATGCCGTAGACGTAATGACTGCCACACCCTGGGAACTGAAAGTGCCCAAACTTATAGGCGTAAAACTCGTTGGCGAACTTAACGGATGGGCTTCCCCCAAAGACGTCATACTCCATCTTGCCGGAATACTTACCACAAAGGGCGGCACAAACGCTATTGTAGAATATTTCGGACCGGGAACTGCTACGCTCCCCGCTACGGGAAAGGCTACCATCTGTAATATGGGCGCAGAAATTGGCGCTACCACTTCGCTATTTCCGTTCGACGACCACATGGCGGAATACCTTGTGGCTACAGGACGCAAAGAGGTGGCCGACATGGCACAGGCTTGTGCCGCAGAACTCCGTGCCGACAGCGAAGTGGCGGAACATCCCGAACAATACTACGACCAGGTCATCACCATTGATCTCTCAGCGCTAACACCTTACGTCAATGGTCCTTTCACGCCCGATGCTGCTACGCCCGTGTCGGAAATGAAAGAGAAAGTGGAGCGGGAGAATCTGCCGCCTGTCGTAGAAGTCGTGCTCATCGGTTCGTGCACAAACTCTTCCTACCACGACATAGCCCGTGCCGAAGCGACCTTACGCAAAGGACTTGAAGCCGGATTGGAACTTAAGGCACAGCTCATTCTCTGTCCTGGTTCGGAACTCGTTTGCCAGACTCTCCGTCGCGACGGACTTCTCGATACGTTCGTCAATGCCGGAGCAACCATCATGACAAATGCTTGCGGTCCGTGTATCGGTCAGTGGAAACGCGAGAACCCCCATCCAGAGCGTCCCAACAGCATTGTCACCACGTTCAATCGCAACTTTGCAAAGCGCGCCGATGGCAATCCCAATACGTACGCCTTCATCACCTCGCCCGAAACGGCAGTAGGCTTCGCCTTCTCCGGTACGCTTTGTTCGCATCCTTGTCTCGACGCACAGCAGCGTCCCGTGTTGCAACCCGAGGGCGAAGCCTTGCCCCACGAAGGTTACCATTATCAAGCAGCGGCCGCCGTTATGCCACCTTACGAGAGCCATGCCGTGCCGACAACCGAAATTGTTATCGATCCCGACAGTGAACGCCTGCAACGTCTGCAGCCTTTTGCGCCTTGGGACGGAAAGGACTTCCTCGCACTGCCGCTTCTTCTCAAAGCTAAGGGAAAATGTACTACAGACCACATCTCCATGGCCGGTCCTTGGTTGCGCTACCGCGGTCATCTGCAAAACATTTCCCGCAACCTTCTTCTCGGAGCAGTCAATGCTTTCACGGGCGAGACGGCAAAGGTGAAAGACCAACTCAACGGACAGACGGCCGAACCGTGGCAAGTGGCCGAACACTATCGCGAAGCTTGCTCCGGCAGTGTAGTGGTGGCAGAAGACAACTACGGCGAAGGTTCAAGTCGTGAGCATGCTGCCATGGAACCGCGTTACCTCGGCGTGAAAGCCGTCATAGCCAAAAGCTTCGCCCGCATCCACGAAACGAACCTCAAGAAGCAGGGCGTGCTGGCATTGACGTTTGCCAACCCTACCGACTATGCACTCGTGGTCGAAGGTTCACGCTTCAACATCCACTGCGCGTCCATCGCACCAGGCTCAATGGTGGCGGTCGACGTTGTTCGTCCCGATGGCGTCGTAGAGCACATCGAAACGCGCCACACCTACAATGCCGCCCAAATAGAATGGTTCAAGGCAGGCTCGGCGCTGAGAGCAAAATGAGCGCCGAGAACGTAATCAAGCATACTAAACAGACTTCTTTGATACAATGGCAAAAATACAGTTCACAGACGGCGCACTTCAAGTGCCCGACATCATAGACATTCCCTTTATCTCCGGCGACGGGGTGGGGCAGGAGATAACCCCCGTAATGCAGCAAGTGGTCAATGCGGCCATGGAAAAGGCATACGGCAGCCAGCACTCCATCAACTGGATAGAATTTCTCGCTGGCGAGAAAGCCTACAAAGAACTCGGTACGCCCCTGCCGGAAGAAACGCTCAAGGCATTTGCCGACTATCACGTGGGCATAAAAGGCCCGCTGACGACCCCCGTGGGCGGTGGCATACGCTCGCTCAACGTGGCGCTTCGCCAAGGACTCGACCTCTACGTTTGTCTGCGTCCCGTGCGCTGGTTCCAAGGCGTCGAATCGCCTGTGAAGCATCCCGAACGCGTGAACATTGTGGTGTTCCGCGAAAACACGGAGGACATCTATGCCGGCATAGAATGGCAGTCGGGAACGGCTGAGGCTAAGAAGTTCTACGAGTTCCTCCACGACGAAATGGGCGTGACGAAAGTCCGCTTCCCCGAAACTTCCGCATTCGGCGTAAAACCCGTCTCGTCCGAAGGCTCCGAACGCCTCATTCGTGCCGCTTGCCAATACGCCGTACAGCAGAACCTCAACCACGTTACCCTCGTCCATAAGGGCAACATCATGAAGTTCACCGAGGGCGGATTCAAGAACTGGGGCTATGCCCTTGCCGAGCGCGAGTTTAAGGACAAAGTGAAGATGGACGACTGCATTGCCGACGCTTTCCTCCAAAATGCACTCCTCAAACCTGAAGCCTACGACGTGGTAGCCACACTTAACCTCAATGGCGACTACATCTCCGATATGCTTGCAGCTCAGGTTGGCGGCATCGGCAT
Source organism: Prevotellamassilia timonensis (assembly GCA_963589615.1). GTDB lineage: Bacteria > Bacteroidota > Bacteroidia > Bacteroidales > Bacteroidaceae > Alloprevotella > Alloprevotella timonensis_A. Next base: position 32,676 of record CAVALA010000016.1, on the reverse strand, counting down.
CTCTCCCGGAGCAAACATCAACTACGAAGCCGGTCGCGCCATCTTTGAAGCCACACACGGCACAGCTCCCGACATTGCGGGTAGCGACGTTGTCAACCCCTCGTCCATCATTCTCTCCTCCGTCATGATGCTCCAGCATCTTGGACTCGATCTCGCAGCCAATCTCATAGTGACTGCGCTCGAGAAGAGTTTTGCAGAAGGCAAAGCCACGGCCGACCTTGCACGGTTCATGCCCCATGGACATGCTCTTGGCACGAAAGCCTTTGGCGACAACATAGTAGAAACAATCCTCAACCTTTAATCCCACTACGTACGATGGCCGACAAGAAGGAATACCTCATATATAAGCTCTCCGACAGCATGAAGGGCTGCATACGCATTGATGCCGAACTTTTCCGAAAACTCGACGTGAAGCGTGGTTTGCGCAACGAAGACGGCACGGGCGTGCTCGTTGGACTTACGAACATCGGTAATGTAGTGGGCTACGAACGTACTGCAGATGGACTTGAACCCATTGAAGGAAAACTCTTCTACCGCGGTTACGAAATAGCCGACCTCGTAGGTTCCGTACTGGAGGAGAAACGTTTTGGCTTTGAAGAGATTGCCTATCTGCTGCTCTCCGGCAAACTCCCCGATGCCGAAGAACTTTCCGACTTCAAGCATCTTCTCTTCGACGGTATGCCCCTCATGCCGAAGACCACGCTCAACATCATTGAGCTCGAGGGAAGCGACATCATGAACATCCTTGCCCGCAGCGTACTTGAACTCTACACTTACGATGCGCGTCCCGACGACATCTCGCGCGACAATCTCATGCGCCAAAGCATAGAACTAGTTTCGAAGTTTCCCACCATCATTGCCTATGCTTACAATATGTTGCGCCACAAAACGCAAGGCCGTTCGCTCCACATCCGCCATCCGCAGGAAGAATACGGTATAGCCGAAAACTTCCTCTATATGCTGCTCGGCAACAAGTTTACCGAACTCGATGCCCGTACGCTCGATTTGCTGCTCATTCTCCAGGCAGAGCATGGCGGCGGTAACAACTCCACGTTCACCGTGCGCGTCACGTCGTCTACTTGCACCGACACCTATTCCTCCATAGCCGCAGGCATCGGTTCGCTCAAAGGCCCCAAACATGGTGGTGCCAACATCCGTGTGCACGACATGCTGACGCACCTGAAGCGTGCCATCTCCAATTGGACCGACGAGGACGAAATTCTCACTTACCTCGAATCCATTGTCCGCAAGGAAGCTTACGACAAAACCGGACTCATTTATGGTATTGGTCATGCCGTATACACCCTTTCCGATCCGCGTGCCGTACAACTCAAAGGTATGGCTCGCCGCTTGGCGCAAGAGAAAGGACGCACCGAGGAGTTTGAGTTTATGGAGCGCATAGAACGCTTGGCTGTACAAGCCATTCACAATGTGAAGGGCAACGGCAAAACCCTCTGCGCCAATGTGGACTTCTATTCTGGTTTCGTTTACGACCTCATCGGTCTCCCTGTGGAAATCTACACGCCCCTCTTCGCCATGGCGCGTATCGTAGGCTGGTGTGCCCATCGCAACGAAGAACTCGGTTTCTCTGGCCGTCGCATCATCCGTCCCGCCTACCGTTGCGTGGCAGACATCCGCGACTACGTTCCGGTGAAAGCACGATGAATGCAGCCCCAAGCAAACGAGTTTCTAAACGAACGTAACTACTCAGGTAGGGGGGACACAGATGACACAGATTTTTTAGACGAATGCGGGCGTTAGCCCAATCTGGGAAATCTGTGAGATCTGTGGGAGGTAACTACCTGAGTAGTTGCAAACGAACCTTTCGTTTGTTAATATTTCGGCGAAAATAATTCGTTCCGTACGTTCAAACTAGCGCAAAATGGCTATGTTTTTGTCCGTTTTGCTTACGTCCGTTTCACTCCAAGGCATCCCGTAAAAATTCCAAGGCAGCTCAAATGAATTCCAAGCCTTGGAACTTTCACGGGATGCCTATCTTTTTTCGCTCCAAACGTCCTCCTTTTTATCGTCAACGCCGCGTTTATACATTAAATATGCGCAAATGTGGAAAATATGCAGCCTTGTAGATCTTTTTGTGTATAATCATGCACTTCGTGGCGCGTGTATTTTCAGCCAAGCGGCTGGCGGAAAATTCTGCGCGATTCTCCCTGTTAACAACGAGATGCGCATATGCCGTTTATGCGTTGCTTATTGTTAAAGCCAATTATCTAAACAGTGCTCCTGCCCGCCACATTCCAAGAAAAGCCCCCGTGCATTTGCGCATATGCCGAGATTGGCGTATTTTTGCGTTTGATTTACCCTTTTCTTCCTATACAAACGTAAAAAGTTCGGTGGGGAAAGGTCCTCAACCTTTAATTGCCCCACAACGAACCCCGTAAAGTAATGAATACAAACGACGACAGCAAACTCCGATCATTTTCTTTGATATCCGACTTTAAAGGCGACATGAAACAACTGCTCGCCACGGAGTTCGACACCTCGCTTCCCGCTTTGGCTTTGCGCAACATGGTGCTCTTCCCAGGAGTAGTATGCTCCGTGACGGTGAGCCGTGAGTCCAGTCTCAATGTAGTGAAAAAAGCCAATGCTAAAGACTCCCTCATAGCCGTACTTTCCCAAAAAGACGCCGAAGTGGACGACCCGACAATTGCCGACCTTTACGAAGAAGGTGTGGCTGCAAGCGTGGTGAAACTCATTCATCTGCCAGACGGGCAGGTGTCTGCCGTCATCCAAAGCTACGGTCCGCTACGCCTTGAGAAACTCACCCATCGGCGCTCCATGCTTCGTGCAGAAGTCACGCCGTTGGAAGACATACTGCCCGAAGAAGACGACAACGAGTTCGTGATGCTCGTAGAAGAATGCCGCGACGAACTGATCAAGTTCCTCAACCTCGGCAACCAGCTCATGAAGCAGCAAACCATCTTTGCGGTGCAGAACATCTCGCATCCCGTGTTTCTCGTCAACTTCATCTGCACCAATATGCCGATGGAGCAAGAAGAGCGTGAAGCACTCTTCAAGGAGCACGACGTGAAGCAGCGAGCCTACAAACTCCTTCAAGTGCTCAACCGCCAATGTCAGTTCGCACTCCTACGTCATGAGATACAGGAACGCACACGTGCCGAACTCGACGAGCAGCAGCGCGAATACTTCCTCTCCCAGCAGATCAAGAACATTCAGGAAGAACTCGGTCAGGGTGCCAACCTTGACATCAAAAACTTGGAAGATAAAGGAAAGGCAATACCTTTCCCCGAAAAGATCAAAGACACGTATAACCGCGAACTCGAGAAGCTGCGTCGCATGAACCAGCAAAATCCCGACTATAACGTGGTGCTCAACTATCTGCAGACTATGGTCGACCTCCCATGGGGAAGTCATACCCAGGACAATCTCAATGTGAAAAATGCCGAACGCATGCTCAACCGCGACCACTTCGGCATGGAGCGCGTGAAGGAACGCATACTCGAACATCTCGCCTCTTTGCGCTTCGCCACAAAAGAAAAGTCGCCCATCATCTGCCTTTACGGTCCTCCGGGAGTCGGTAAGACCTCGCTCGGTCGCAGCATTGCCGAAGCCTTAGGGCGCAAGTATGTACGCATATCCCTCGGCGGTGTACACGACGAAGCCGAGATTCGCGGCCATCGCCGCACCTATGTGGGTGCCATGCCCGGACGCATTATCAAAGGCATCATCAAGGCCGGTTCCGTCAATCCCCTCTTTGTGCTTGACGAAATAGACAAAGTCAGCGAAAACAACTACAATGGCGACCCCCACAGCGCACTTCTCGAAGTGCTCGATCCGGAGCAGAACAGCACGTTTCACGACAACTACCTCGACTTCGACTTCGACCTATCCGACGTGTTCTTCATTGCTACCGCCAACAATCTGCAGACCATCCCCCGGCCCTTGCTCGACCGCATGGAAATCATCGAAGTGGAAGGCTATCTGGCAGAAGAAAAACGCGAAATAGCCCGACGCCACCTCATTCCCAAGGAGCAAGAGAAATACGACTTCGGCGAAGGTGGCAAACTCAAGGTCAGCGTTTCGGCCATAGATCAAATCGTTGAACACTACACCCGCGAAAGCGGTGTGCGTCAGCTCGAAAAGCAGATAGACAAACTCTTCCGTAAAGTGTCCTACCTCACGGCCACAAACAGCGAAGAGAAAATGCCCTATGCAGGCCAAGCCATCAAGGCAAGCGACGTTGAATCGCTTCTTGGCAAACCGCTCTTTAACCGCGACAAATATCAAGGCAACAAATACCCCGGTGTCGTAACCGGTCTTGCATGGACCGCTGTAGGTGGCGAAATCCTCTACATTGAGACTAGCTTAAGCCGTAGCAAAGGCGCGAAACTCACACTCACCGGCAACCTCGGCGACGTGATGAAGGAAAGTGCCGTGCTCGCATTGGAATATATCAAGGCCCACGCTTCCAAACTCAGCATCGACTACCGCATATTCGACTGCTGGAGCGTCCATATCCACGTTCCCGAAGGAGCCACTCCGAAGGATGGCCCTTCAGCAGGCATCACAATAGCCACTTCGCTCGCTTCGGCACTCACGCAGCGCCGAGTACGCGACCATATTGCCATGACAGGCGAAATAACCCTTCGCGGACGCGTACTTCCAGTGGGTGGCATCAAGGAGAAGATTCTTGCCGCCAAGCGTGCAGGTATTACCGACATACTCATCTCGGAAGAAAACCGACGAGACGTGGAGGATATCAACGAACGCTACGTCAAAGGGCTCACCTTCCACTACGTTGGCGACGTACTCGATGTGCTCTCCTATGCCTTGCTCGACGAGAAAGTTGAAAATGCCATCGACCTCGAAGCTCCGCTTCGCGAAGAGCAATCTGCAAAGACGGAACTTCAACCCGTAAATACCGATGTGTGCGCACGATTGATGAAAGAAAAAGATTGAACTTCAGTTTATTATAACACGAATATTAAAGTTTTTCTCCATAAGGGACATCAGGCCTAAACCGCCTGTAGTAGCTCTTTCACGGTGTAGGAATCACGCCGCAGGACCAGGCACTTTCCCTTAGCCCGACTACATGACTTACGAACTTCAACATACCGACGCCAATTCTTCAGCCCGTGCCGGACTCATCACCACCGATCACGGCCAGATCCATACGCCCATCTTTATGCCCGTAGGCACGTTGGGTAGCGTAAAAGGCGTGCACCTCCGCGAATTGAAGGACGATATCAATGCCGAAATCATCCTTGGCAATACCTATCACCTCTATTTGCGTCCCGGACTCGACATACTCGAACGAGCTGGCGGACTTCACAAATTCAACGGCTTCGACCGTCCCATGCTCACCGATAGTGGCGGTTTCCAAGTGTTCTCGCTCACCGGCATCCGCAAACTCACAGAAGAAGGATGCGAGTTTCGTTCCCACATCGACGGCTCCAAACATCTCTTCACTCCCGAGCGAGTAATGGACATAGAGCGCACCATCGGTGCCGACATCATGATGGCCTTCGATGAATGTCCTCCCGGAACCGCTGAGCGTTCCTATGCCCGTAAGAGTCTGGATCTTACGCACGGTTGGATGAAGCGTTGCTGGAAACGTTTTCACGAAACGCAGCCCAAGTATGGCTACCATCAGTCACTCTTCCCCATCGTGCAGGGATGCGTCTATAAAGACCTCCGTCAGGAGAGCGCTCATTTCATGTCCGACTTTGGTGCAGAAGGTTACGCCATTGGTGGACTTGCCGTGGGAGAACCTGCCGAAGTGATGTACGAAATGATTGAGGTGGTCAACGACATCCTTCCCAAAGACCGTCCCCGCTATCTCATGGGTGTAGGTACTCCCGTCAACATCCTTGAAGGCATAGAGCGCGGCGTGGATATGTTCGACTGTGTCATGCCCACGCGTAACGGACGCAATGCGTGTCTATTCACTTCCGAAGGCGTCCTAAACATGCGCAATGCCAAATGGGCGGACTGCTTTGAACCTGTTGACCCCATGGGGCATAGCTTCGTAGACACAGCTTACACAAAAGCTTATTTGCACCACTTGTATAAGTCAAAGGAACTCCTGGCTATGCAAATCGGTTCCATTCACAACTTGGCGTTCTACCTTTGGCTCGTTCGCGAAGCACGGAAGCACATCCTTGACGACACGTTCGCCACGTGGAAACGCGACATGGTGGAGCGTCTTTTACGTAAATTATAAGCCTCGCGATGCGTTTAAAGTATCGCACGAGATTATTATGCGGAATGTATTCTGCTACAATAGATTATAGATAATATGTTCAAGCTATTCAGACGCCATAAACAGCCAAGCATACCTACGGCCGAAGCACCTACGGACGAAGCAACTGGTGCCGTCAGCGAACCTCAGGCCGCTGAGGAAAGTCGCGGAAAGCAAAGTTCTTCGTTCAGTAAATGGTTGCTCAAGTTCCGTTCGTGCTTCAACAAGCCACTGATTGGGCGCTTGGACCGCTACATCATCTACAAGTTCCTCAGCACATACATATTCCTCATTCTCATCATCGTGATGATTGTAGTGGTGGTGGACTTCAACGAGCGCATCGACAAGTTCTCGCGCAGTCATGTGTCCATGCAGAAGGTCTTCTTCGACTACTACCTCAACTACATCCCCTACATCGCGAACCTCTACAGCGCGCTCTTTGTTTTTGTGGCCGTCATCTTCTTTACCTCCAACCTTGCCGGCCACTCCGAAATCATAGCCATGAAGAGCACGGGTATGAGCTTTAAGCGTCTCTTGCGCCCTTATCTCTTCTCCGCCGCTCTCATCGCAGCCACCTCCTTTGCCTTGGGCGCCTATGTGATTCCCAAGAGCAACGTGAAGCGTGTGGCCTTTGCCAATAGGTATCTCAAGAAAACGATGGACCCTACGTCCATCGACAACGTCCAGATGCAAGTCGACACGGGAGTAGTGGCCTACATCACCCATTTCGACAACATCACCAAAAGCGGCTACGGCTTCTCGCTCGACAAGTTCTCCGACAAGAAACTCGTCTCGCACCTCACTGCCGAAACCATTGAGTACGACACACTTTCCGACCATCGCTTCTCCTGGACGCTCCACCAGTACAACATACGTACGCTCAAAGGCATGAGAGAGAAACTCGAATCGGGCGACCGCATCGACACCACCATCATCATGGAGCCCAACGACTTCTTCTTTGTGCGCGACCAAGAAGAGACCATGACGCTAACCGAACTCAAAGACTTCATAGACCGCCAAGCCATGCGCGGATCGGCAGGTGCCAGCAAGTTTGAAGTAGAATACCACAAACGCATCGCTTCCCCATTTGCCGCTTTTATCCTAACACTCATCGCCGTGAGCCTTTCCAGCGAAAAGAGAAAGGGCGGAATAGGTGCCAACCTCGGCTTCGGACTCGCTTTGTCCTTCGCCTACATCCTTTTTCAGACGGTTTCATCGGCTTTTGCCGTTAGCGGACAAGTGCCCACAGCCCTCGCCGTTTGGATTCCCAACATACTGTTTTCCATCATAGCCCTCGTCTTGGTTTGGAGAACGCCACAGTAAACACACACAACGACTAACATACTTGACCAATGAGCACAACTGACAACGAAAATAACGTTTCGGACCACGAAGTCGAAACGCCGGCGACTCCCGTCGCAGAGACTGCCAAGAACGATTCGGACGTCAAAACGGCCGATTCCACCGCAGAATCCGTACCTGCCGATGGCGCCCAAGAAGAGCAAGTCACCTACTTTGAGGACTTGGCGCTCTCCGATGACGTCCTCGATGCGCTCTACGATATGCGCTTTGAAAAGTGTACGCCCGTACAGGCGGCTTGCATTCCTCCTATACTTGAACATCACGACGTGTTGGGCGTGGCGCAAACCGGAACCGGAAAGACAGCAGCATATCTTCTTCCCTTGCTCACGTTGCTTGGAACAGAGCCCCATCCTGCCGATGCCGTGAACTGCTTGGTCATTGCCCCGACTCGCGAATTGGCACGTCAGATAGACCAGGCCCTTCAGGGTTTTGCCTATTATACCGGCGTAAATGCTGTAGCCGTCTATGGCGGCAACGATGGCGTGCGCTACGAGCAGGAACGCCGTTCGTTGCAAGCCGGTGCCGACATTGTGCTTGCCACGCCGGGTCGACTCATCACTCACCTCCAACTGGGTACGCTCGACCTTAGTCGAACCACCCATCTTGTGCTCGACGAGGCTGACCGTATGCTCGACATGGGATTCTCCGACGACATCATGACCATCGTGAAGCAAATGCCGGAGAACCGTCAAACCATCCTCTTCTCCGCCACCATGCCGCCGAAGATAGCCCAACTGGCACGAAGCGTCATGCACGACCCCGTGGAAGTAGAGATTGCCGTTTCGAAGCCAGCGGAAAACATCCGCCAAAGCGTGTTTGAATGCCGCGAAAGCGACAAGACGCTCGTGCTCAAACACATCTTTAAGGAACAACCGCCTCAGCGTGTCATTCTCTTCGCTTCCTCCAAGCAAAAAGTGAAGGAACTCGCCATCATTCTCAAGCGACACGGCCTCAATGTGCGCGCCATGCATTCCGATCTTTCCCAACCGGAACGCGACGAAGTGATGCAGCTATTCCGTGCCCATAAAGTGGATCTCCTCGTAGCAACGGATATCGTGGCTCGAGGCATCGACATCGACGACATCACCATGGTCATCAACTACGATGCTCCGCACGATGCCGAAGACTACGTGCACCGCATTGGTCGTACAGCACGTGCAGGACGTGCTGGATCGGCCTATACGCTCATCGGTGAAAAGGACCTTTTTGCCCTTTCCAACATAGAGCGCATCCTGAAGATAAAGATTCCGCGCGCCAAACTTCCCGAAGGTGTACGCCCCGTGGAGCGCAACGCCAATTCGCGCGACGGACGTTCGCGTGGCGGCTATTCCAAAGGACAGTCTCGCGGCAGAGGAGGTCATGGCAAAGGTCAACAGAAAGGAAAGGACAACGCCTCATCTTCTCACAAAAACGCAGAATCTGCCCATAGGAAGGGTGGCAAACCCAACTCCAAAGGTCGCTCAGGCGGCAACAAGCCCCGCAACGGCAGTCGTGAGTCTCACAAAGGACAGAACCAATAAACTGTTGGGACGGCTCTACCAAGTGTCATTCCCATTCACATAGATAAAGTGATGACAAAACATGTTGTAATAACGCTCCTTGCCGTTTTGTTGGCAGCAAGCTGCAAAACCGATAAACCGGCACCCGCCGCTGTGAACGACAAAGACACGGCGGTCGTAGCTAGCGACACATTACCCGCCGACACCACAATGATTGCGCCGCCTAAAAAGGCAGACGGGCTGTTCGACGACTTTGTCTATTCCTTTATGCGCAACCCCAAGTTTCAGAAACAACGCATAAAATTTCCGCTCCTCGTTAACGACCACGGCAAGCAGCAACACATTGCAGCCAACGCATGGCACTACGACAAAATGTATCTTCGCAACGAAGTGTACACCATCATCTTCGATTCCGAAGAAAGCGTGAAAGCAGAGAAAGACACGTCGCTCGACAGCGTTGCCGTCGAATGGGTCTATCTCAAGCGTCGCGAAGTGAAGCAATATCGTTTCCATCGCATCCAAGGCGAGTGGTTCCTTACAGAGATTGTGAAGCATGCTTTGAGCGAAAACATCAACAGCGACTTCTACCTCTTCTACGACAAGTTTGCCAGCGACCATGCTTTCCAACTTCGTCATGTGAACAATACGATTAGTTTCAAAACCTTCGACGAAGACAACTTCGAACCCATCGAAGGCGTACTTGATGCCCAGCAATGGCCCGATTTTCGTCCCGAACTGCCCAAGGGAACAATCACAAACATCAATTACGGGCAACATTACGGAAACGGAAACCGCCGCGTGCTGATGGTTTGTACGCCATCGGGAGGAATGGGTTGTTCGCTGATCTTCCAACGCAAAAAAAGCGGATGGACACTCATGAAACTCGTGAACTGACAAGTATCGTGATTGTTCAAAATCATTTCCAGCAAGATCCGAAAAAACATTGAGTCATGTCATACCCCATACCCAACACCTTTGGCATTGATGCCCGCTGCACACAATACACCGAATACCGCAGCATAGAAGAACTGCAGGAAATACTCCCCTTGATACGCGGCGAACGTTGGTTTCATGTAGGAGCAGGCAGCAATCTTCTCTTTACCGACGATTTCAACGGCACAATTCTCCATTCTGCCATATGCGGCATTGAGGAAGTCCGCCGCACGGAAAGCGAAACGCTTCTTCGTGTGGGAGCAGGCGAAGTGTGGGACGACCTCGTAGACTACTGCACCACACACGGATACTACGGCGCCGAAAATCTTTCTGCCATCCCCGGCGAAGTCGGGGCCAGCGCAGTGCAGAACATCGGTGCATATGGCGTTGAAGTGTGTCAACTCATCCACGAAGTGGAAACCGTGGAAGTAGCCACTGGAATGGTGCGTACGTTTCGTGCCGAAGACTGCCAATATGCCTACCGCAGTAGTCTCTTCAAACACGAACTGAAGGGACAATACATCGTTACCCACGTGACCTATGCATTCCAACAGACTTTCGCACCCGACTTGGAATACGGCGCAATAAGTCGCGAACTTGACTCTCGCGGCATTGACCGTGCATCGCTTACAGCCGTGCAGCTGCGCCAAGTTATCTGCGACATTCGCCACGCAAAACTGCCCGATCCTGCCGAAACCGGAAGCGCGGGCTCGTTCTTTATGAATCCCATCGTGACGGACGAAAAAGCGCAGGAACTTCTTAAGGACTATCCCGAAATGCCCCATTATCCGCAACCCAACGGCGTAAAAGTTCCAGCGGGTTGGCTCATAGAAAAGTGCGGATGGAAGGGCCGTTCCATGGGGCGAGCCGGCGTCTATCCCAAGCAAGCCCTTGTGTTGGTCAATCTAGGCGGTGCAAAAGGGAGAGACATCGTGGCGTTGAGCAATGCCATCCAAAAGGATGTCAAGGAGAAATTCGGCATAGACATCCATCCGGAGGTAAACTTCATCTGATTCACGTACATCCCAATCCTGTCAGTCAATGAAAATCCGATTTTTAGGTACGGGCACAAGTACAGGCGTTCCGCAAATAGGCTGTAAGTGCGCAGTCTGCACATCTAATGACTCACGCGACAAACGCCTTCGCGCTTCCGCTTTGGTAGATTTCGACTCGGGCGAGCGCATTCTCATCGATTGTGGTCCCGACTTTCGGCAGCAGATGATTCCCGTGGATTTCCGCGCTTTGGATGGGGTTTTGCTAACACATATCCATTACGATCACACGGGAGGAATTGACGATTTGCGACCCTTTTGCACATTTGGCGACGTTCAGATATTTGCAGACCGCACAACGACAGACCTTCTTCATCGACAATTGCCCTATTGTTTCGCAACCCAGCTATATCCCGGTGTGCCAAAGTTGGTGATGAGCGAAGTCGTTCCAGGCAAGTCCTTTAAGATTGGTAATGTTGAGATTGAACCTTTCACCGTGATACACGGAAAAATGCCCATCCTCGCTTACCGGATGGGACGTATGGCTTACATCACCGACATGAGCCGTTTTCCCGATGAATCCGCCCATTTTCTAAAAGATGTAGACCTCCTTGTGGTCAACGCTCTGCGTCATGAGCATCACAATTCCCATCAGACACTCCAGGAGGCTTTGGCTTTTGTAGAAAAGATAAAGCCAAAGGAAACCTATCTCATCCATATGAGCCACCAAATAGGACTTCATGCAGAAATTGAACGCCAATTGCCACCTCATGTTCATTTCGCCTATGACGGACTTGAGATTTCTTGTCGGGAATAAGCCACGCTTTTTATTCAGCCCTCTGCCTTAATGTTCTTCAATCAACCCCTCAATGCGTATATTCCTCTTGTTCCTTTCGCTCCTCTTTGTTGTATCCTGCCATAATAACCAGAAAGCGCCGGCGGGAGAGAATGGTGCGTTCAAAAAGGAAAAGCAAGTGGAGGGCGACAACGTGAATCGTATTGTTGATTCCGGGGAATTGATTGTTGCCACACTCAGCGGTCCAGACACCTACTTCGAATACCAAGACAAAGGTTTCGGCCTTCAGTACGCCCTAGCTTCCAACTATGCAGAAAGTCTAGGCGTAGCCTTGCGAGTAGAAGTTTGCAGCGATACCCTTCAATTGCTTTCCAAACTTGAGCATGGCGATGTAGACCTCGTGGCATTGCAAATGCCCGAAAATGCGGTGAAAACGGACAGTTTGTCCTTTGCTGGAGCCTATTCAACAGACAAAAACGGCAGAAAATCCTCTTGGGTGGTGAAGAAAGACATGGCCGACTTGGCTGAGTCGCTTGACGACTGGTTCGGTGACGGCGTGGAAGTAGAGGTCGAAAAAGCCGAAAATCAGCGCCTCAAACAGCGTTTGCAAGTACGTCGCCATGTGCATGCACCTTTCATTTCAAAAGAAAAAGGCGTAATATCCACCTACGACACCTATTTCAAGGAAGCTGCCCATGCCGTCGGTTGGGATTGGCGATTGGTGGCAGCGCAATGCTATCAGGAGTCGGGATTCGACCCCAATGCCGTTTCGTGGGCAGGAGCGTCTGGACTGATGCAACTCATGCCTTCCACGGCCGCACAAATGGGACTTAAAAAGGAGCTAATTTTCAAGCCAGCCGAAAATATTGCGGCAGCCACACGCTATATATCCCATCTGCAAAACATCTTCAGGTCCGTTCCCGACCCAATGGAAAGAATCATGTTCGTTTTGGGAGCATACAATGCCGGCCCTGGTCACATTCAGGACGCACAAGCCCTTGCGCGCAAGTATGGTCGCAATGCCAATTCATGGAGCGACGTGAGCCAATTTGTGCGCGGCTTGAGTCAGGCAAAGTATTATCGCGATCCTATAGTACGCCATGGCTATATGATTGGAAGCGAGACGTATGGCTATGTGCAATCTATAGTGGAACGTTGGCAAGCTTACGGTGGCGGAACCTATGTGGGACGTGCTGGAGCTCCTATGAAAAACGAGTCTGTATCCGCAGCCGGCGAAACGTCTCAGAGGGAACACAAGCGCAATCGTTTTTCACGCGAACATAAGTTGCTTTCGCCCGAAGAACTGCAGAGGCAGTCCGCTCAATAGATACCGCTACATTGCTTTTCCCATACACCTAAACCGCATTATCTACCCATAACGTCGCATTTTTCAACGATTTTCCGTAAGTTTGCAGAAACAATGACACAACACGCACCCCAATCAGCCAATCGCAGGTGCGTCACTGTATCCATCGTATGAGAAAGAAATTCTTCACCGTCCTTTGGGGCATATACCTACTCCTCGTGCTTGTCGCCGTGCTCGCTTTTGTATCAATCGAGCGCGGGTGGATAGGTTATATGCCGCCTATCGCCGAACTTCAAAGCCCCATCAGCAAATACGCCTCACAGGTCATCAGTGCCGATGGACGCTTACTCGGCACATGGTCGCGCAATGAAAACCGTGTGTTCGTTGGCAAAGATAGCATCTCGCCTTATATGTTCGACGCGCTTGTGGCCACAGAGGACGTGCGCTTCTATGACCATTCTGGCGTTGATGTGCGTGCTTTGGGGCGTGCTGTGGTGAAGCGTGGCATTCTCCGTCACAAGTCAGCTGGCGGTGGCAGTACCATCACACAACAATTGGCCAAGCAACTCTATTCCTCTACGGCAGAAAGTTCCGTGCAGCGCCTTTTCCAGAAGCCCATAGAGTGGGTGATAGCTACCGAACTTGAGCGCCATTATACCAAAGAGGAAATTCTCACACTCTATCTCAATTACTTCGACTTCCTTCATAACGCTGTCGGCATCAAAACTGCTGCCAACGTATACTTCGGAAAGTCACCCGACAAATTGGACATCCTTGAGAGTGCCACACTTGTTGGAATGTGCAAGAATCCCTCTTATTTCAACCCCGTGCGCGAACCCGAGCGTTGCCGCGAACGGCGCAACGTGGTGCTGCAGCAAATGGTCAAGGCTGGCAAACTCTCTGAGGCCGAATATGACAATTTGGCCGACCAACCCTTGGTGCTCAACTTCCACCGTGTAGACCATAAGGAAGGACTGGCTGCCTATATGCGCGAATATTTGCGTCGCATCATGATGGCAAAGCAACCCAACCGAAAGGATTATCGCGACTGGCAGCATCAGCAGTTCTACGAAGACTCCTTGGCATGGGCCACCGACCCGCTTTATGGTTGGTGTAACAAAAACACAAAGCGCGACGGCTCCAACTATGACATCTATACCGACGGACTGAAAATCTACACCACTATAGACTCTCGCATGCAGCAATATGCCGAAGAGGCCGTGTTCCAACAGGTGGGAAGAAAACTCCAACCCCTTTTCGAAGCCGAGCGCCGTGGTTCTCCCAATTTCCCCTATAGCAGCGACCTCAAGCGTTCCGATGTTATCAAACGCATCAAGCAGTCTATGCGACAGACCGACCGTTACCGCGAACTCAAGGCTGGCAATGCAACGCCTGAAGAAATAGAGAAGAGTTTCAACACACCGGTGCCCATGACCGTGTTTACGCTCCATGGCGACGTTGACACCACGATGACCCCCATCGACTCCATTCTCTACTACAAAAAATTCCTTCGTTCCGGTCTCGTCAGCATAGATCCGCAGACCGGCTATGTAAAAGCTTACGTGGGCGGTTTGAACTACTCCCACTTTCAGTACGACATGGCCATGGTAGGCCGTCGCCAGGTAGGTTCTACAATGAAGCCTTTCGTCTATGCCATGGCTATGACCGGTGGATGGACCCCAAACTCTACCATCCTCAATGTGCAGCGCAAGTTTGGCAACTGGATGCCCCGAAACGCAAGTCGTTCGCGTTATGGTCAGCACGTGACGCTCAAATGGGGCCTTAGTCAGTCCAACAACTGGGTGACAGCAGCTCTGATGTATGAGATAGACCCCACCGGCCAAGGACTCGTGCGCGACCTTCAGGCGCTCGGTGTCGCTAACGACAACATGCAACCGTCGCTTCCTCTCTGTTTGGGTACATGCGACATCACTGCCGGTGAATTGGCCTCGGCCTATACCGCATTTGTGGAGAAAGGCATACGCCGTGCTCCCATTCTCGTCACTCGAATTGAAGATAGCGAAGGCAATGTCGTGGCCGATTTCGTGCCCCGCACCAATGAAGTGTACAGCGAAGAGACAGCCTACGACATGATAGACATGATGAAAGCCGTCATAGACCAAGGTACGGGTCGCAAACTGCGTTATGCCTACGACCTCAACGGACCCATAGCAGGCAAGACGGGTACGACGAACAGCAATTCCGATGGATGGTTCGTTGGTTGTGTGCCGCAACTCGTCACATCGTGCTGGGTGGGCGGTGAAGAGCGTGACATCCATTTCAATAGTATGGCCATTGGGCAAGGTTCCGCTTCAGCTCTCCCCATATGGGCACTCTATATGAGAAAGGTCTATGCCAACAAAGCATTGGGCTACGACCCGGAACTCGATTTTGAGAAGCCGGCTTCAAGAGAGCAAAATGTCACACACGGCACCCGTAAGTCGGGCAACGAAGAAAGTGAGGACGAAGACGATGCCCATGAAGAAAACGCAACAACAGAACGTTCCTCAGAATCTTCCGCTGCGAAAGGTAAGGGCAATGCCAACTCCGAATCGTATTTCGAGTAGCACCGACATCCTTTTGATCACCCTTAAATAGATAATCCCCAAAAAGTTCAAGAAAATCATGAAATTCTTGGCCATAATTCCCGCGCGATATGCCTCCACGCGTTTCCCCGCCAAACCCTTGGCCGTATTGGGAAACAAACCCATCATTCAACGTGTATATGAACGTGTACAGAGCGTTTTCGACAATCTATGCGTTGCTACTGACGACGAACGCATCGCCGCAGCCGTAGAGTCGTTTGGCGGAAAGGCCGTCTTGACGTCCACGGCCCATAAGAGCGGTACCGACCGTTGCTATGAAGCATTCTGCAAGATGGGAGGCGACGCCGACGTTGTGGTGAACGTGCAGGGTGACGAACCTTTTATTGCCGAAAGCCAACTGCGTGCGGCGATGGAATGTTTCGACGATGCACAGACCGAAATAGCTACGCTCGTCAAGCCTTTTGGAGCCGATGTGCCAATCGAAACCATAGAAAACCCGAATTCTCCGAAGGTTGTGGTAGATGCCAAAGGCTATGCGCTCTATTTCTCGCGCAGTGTCATTCCCTACTTGCGTGGCATTGATAAAGCCCAGTGGCCCAAACACCATACGTTCCTCAAACATATTGGTCTCTATGCCTATCGCGCCGATGCATTGAAGCGCATCACCTCTATGCCGATGGGTGAACTTGAAACTTGCGAATCGCTCGAACAGTTGCGCTGGCTTCAGGCCGGATTTCGCATAAAAGTAGGAATGACCAACGTCGAAACCATCGGCATAGACACACCGGAAGATCTCCAGCGTGCCGAACAGTTCTTAAAACTCAATTCATAATACAGGTACTTCGTAATGAAATTATCGTCAATCCACATATTCTTCCTCTCTGCCTTGCTCTCGGCATCGTCTGCCGTGTCTGCCCAGAAAATTGTGGTCGGTTCGTGCGACCTCAAAGATGGGGGTATCTATACCGGCGAATTGTCTGGAAACAAACCCAACGGCAAAGGACGCGCCCAGTATGAAAACGGCGACACCTACGAAGGCGAATTCGTAAAAGGCTATCGCCAGGGCGAAGGTACTTTCACTGCAGCCGATGGATCGCGCTACGAGGGTAGTTGGACAAAAAACGAACGCAATGGCCGCGGCACATTCTATGCCGTCAACAACAATCGTTACGTAGGACTCTGGTATCGCAACCAAAAGGAAGGCCAGGGCAAGATGTACTATTTCAATGGCGACGTATACGACGGAACGTGGAAAGAAGACAAACGCAACGGAAAGGGCACTTATACGTTCAAGAGCGGTGCCTTCTATAAAGGCGACTGGGTAGACGACCAGAAGAACGGCAAGGGATATTTCGACTGGAAAGACGGGTCGAAGTACGAAGGCTCGTGGGTCAACAACCAACGCAATGGCCGTGGCACCTACTTCTATGCCGATGGCGACTACTATTCCGGCGATTGGAAAAACGACATGCAGGACGGCCGTGGCATCTACAAATTCCGCAACGGCGACGTCTACGAAGGTCAGTACGTGGCTGGCGAACGCACTGGAGAAGGAACCTTCCGCTTTGCCAACGGTGACCAGTATGTGGGCAATTTTCTCAATGGCGAACAAAGCGGACAGGGCACTTTCCAATGGAAGGGAATCGCCTCCTACACCGGTCAGTGGCAACACAACATGATGCACGGCCACGGCGTATATAAATGGAAAAACGGCGATGAGTACAACGGCGAGTGGAAGAACAACAAGATGGACGGCGAAGGCACCCTCCGCTTCTCCGCTGGCGGCCGCTTCAAAGGACAGTTCAAGGAAGGCAAGCGCAACGGAAAGTCGGTAGAAATTCGAGCCGACGGCACACGCCTTGACTGCACATACAAGGACGGCGTGAAACACGGTCCTTACACCGAATACGATGCCAACGGCAACGTAGTGAAGAAAGGAGAATATTCCAACGGACGTCCCGTGTAGACTGTCCCTCACCAAGCAATATACAACACCTTTATACCCTTAGTTCCATGAAATCAAAAACGTCAGAATCTGCTGCAAAAGCTGCTTCAAAGACCACTGCCGCTGCCAAAGGTAAAAAAGCGACAGCAACCCGCGCCTCCGCAAAAACTGCCAAAAAGACTGCGGCTCCGCGGAAAAAAGAGTTGAAGCTCATCAAAAACGATTCTTGGCTCAAGCCTTACGAGGCTGCCATAGAAGGCCGTCACGACCATGCGCTCTACAAACTGGCCCTACTCAGCAAGGGTTCGGGAAAACTTTCCGACTTTGCCGACGGACACCTCTACTTCGGTCTTCATCGTACGGCTCGCCAATGGGTGCTCCGCGAATGGGCACCCAATGCCACCGAAATCTATCTTGTAGGCGACTTCAACGGATGGAGCGAACAGCCCGAGTATGCCTTCAAACGTTTGGAAGGAACGGGCAACTGGGAATTGAAACTCCCGGCCCGAATGCTCAAGCACGAAGACCTCTACAAACTGTCCATCCATTGGGAAGGCGGACAAGGCGAACGTGTGCCTGCCTGGGCTCAGCGTGTGGTGCAGGACGAGCAAACAAAGATCTTCTCCGCACAAGTGTGGGCACCGTCTGAACCTTACGAATGGGAAGTAAAGCGCTTCCGCCCCCAAAAGGCGCCGCTCTACATCTATGAGTGCCACATCGGCATGAGTCAGGACGCAGAAAAGGTGGGTACTTACGAAGAGTTCCGTCAAAACGTTCTGCCTCGTGTTATCAAGGAAGGGTATAACTGCATTCAGATTATGGCCATTGCCGAACACCCCTATTACGGTAGTTTCGGCTATCACGTAAGTTCCTTCTTTGCCGCATCAAGTCGCTTCGGTACGCCCGAAGAACTCAAGCGTCTTGTCGACGAAGCGCATGCAGCGGGCATCAGCGTGATTATGGACCTCGTACACAGTCATGCCGTCAAAAACGAGGTAGAGGGTTTGGGCAACTACTGCGGAGACCCGAACCAGTTCTTCTATCCTGGCGACCGCCATGAACATTCGGCTTGGGACAGCCTCTGCTTTGACTATGGCAAAGACGAAGTGATTCACTTCCTTCTTTCCAACTGCAAGTATTGGCTTACGGAGTACAACTTCGATGGATTTCGTTTCGATGGTGTCACCTCTATGCTCTACTACAGCCACGGATTGGGCGAAGCCTTCTGCGGCTATCCCGACTACTACAACGGTCATCAGGACGATAATGCCATTTGTTATCTCACACTGGCCAATCTGCTCATCCACGAAGTGAAGCCGATGGCAGTGACCATCGCCGAAGAAGTGAGTGGAATGCCGGGACTTGCCGCACCGTTCAAGGACGGCGGCTACGGTTTCGATTATCGCATGGCGATGAATGTGCCCGACTATTGGATAAAGACCATCAAGGAACTTCGCGATGAAGACTGGAAACCTTCGTCCATCTTCTGGGAAGTGACGAATCGACGCGCCGATGAGCGCACCATTTCCTACTGCGAGAGTCACGACCAAGCGCTCGTGGGTGACAAAACGCTCATTTTCCGCCTCATCGATGCTGATATGTATTGGCATTTCCGCAAAGGCGACGAGAATGGTACGGTTCACCGTGGCATAGCTCTCCACAAGATGATACGCCTTGTGACGGCATCTACTATCAATGGTGGCTACCTCAACTTCATGGGCAATGAGTTCGGACATCCTGAATGGATTGATTTCCCGCGCGAGGGCAACAACTGGAGCTACAAGTACGCCCGCCGTCAGTGGAACTTGGTGGACAACCACGACTTGTGTTACCATTATCTTGGCGACTTTGACCACGACATGCTCAAGGTGCTTCAGAGCGAGGGCGACATACGCCGTTTCCCCGTTCAGGAAGTATGGCACAACGATGGCGACCAAGTGCTTGCCTATAGCCGTGGCGACCTTCTCTTCGTGTTCAACTTCTCTCCCACACGTTCTTACGAGGGCTATGGGTTTATGATGCCTGAAGGCGCTTACGACGTGGTGCTCAACACCGACGACAAAGCCTATGGCGGCAACGGATTGGCAGACGATAGTGTGGAACATCTCACCAATTTCGACCAACTGCTCAAACGCGATGGAAAGGGTTGGCTTCAGCTCTACCTGCCGGCACGCTCAGCCGTCGTGTTGAGAAAGAAGGCGGAGAAGTGACTGAAGAAAAATACTTATTCCACTTATAAATGAACGAGGAGCGGGCATTATGTCCGCTCCTCGTGCGTATACACCAAAGTTTGTGCAAACTACCTTCAGCCTTCAGCCATTGACCGTTCCTCGCGCGTGCGCGCGTATACACCAAAGTTTGTGCAAACTACCTTCAGCCTTCAGCCATTGACCGCCTAGCGCACAATAGATAGAAGGCGCAGCACGCAAGGGATTTTGTGAGCCTCAACGATGGTGGCTGAAGGCTGAAGGCTGAAGGTAGTTTGCACAAACTTTGGTGTATATATATGTGGTGTGTAATGGGGACTTTTGGTGGGGCATGGGACACGTTGTTCTCCAAAAACGTTCGGTTTCATCGCACTTTTCCATATTGTACGTCGTAGACCGTGCCTTGGTTTTTTAAGACCGTGCCTTGCTTTTTGCATACGGTCCTATGTCTTTGCGAGTATCTTCATCAACAAAGAAAAGTCCGCTACACAAACGCTTTTCAACGCGTGCAGCGGACAGATCAACCAAAATAACATTTATATAGTTTAGTAAGCCTCGTTGTGGACTCCCGAAACGGCACGGCCGCTAGGGTCGTTTACGTTTTGGAAGGCGGCATCCCAGGCTAGAGCTTCAGCAGTGGAACAAGCCACGCTCGGAACGCTCGGCACGCTCTGTGCGGCACTTTTGCTTGGGAAGTATTCTTCGAAGATGCTGCGGTAGTAATATTCCTCTTTGTTCATCGGTGTGTTGATGGGGAAACGCTCTGCAGCATGAGCCATTTGTTCGTCGCTTACGGCTTCGGATGTGACTTTCTTGAGTGTGTCAATCCATGAGTAACCCACGCCGTCGGAGAATTGCTCCTTCTGACGCCAAGCTACATCTTCCGGCAACATATCGGCAAAGGCTTCGCGCACAATCTTCTTCTCAATGGTGTTGCCCGGGCACATCTTGGCCTCGGGATTGAGGCGCATAGCCACATCGAGGAATTCTTTATCGAGGAAGGGGACGCGTCCTTCTACGCCCCATGCCGACAAACTCTTGTTGGCTCGCAGGCAGTCATAGAGGTAGAGCTTTGAGAGTTTGCGTACGGTTTCTTCGTGGAATGCTTTTGCGTTGGGAGCTTTGTGGAAATAGAGGTATCCACCGAATATTTCGTCGGCACCTTCGCCAGAGAGCACCATCTTGATGCCCATCGACTTGATGACGCGTGCCAAAAGATACATTGGAGTAGAAGCGCGTACGGTTGTCACATCGTAGGTTTCGATGTAGTAAATCACGTCGCGTACGGCGTCAAGGCCTTCCTGTATGGTGTAGTTGATTTCGTGATGGACCGTTCCAATGTGGTCTGCCACCTCTTTGGCTTTCGCAAGGTCGGGAGCGCCTTTCAAACCTACTGCGAAAGAGTGGAGTTGAGGCCACCAAGCGGCTTGTGTGCTACCCGATTCTACACGTTTTGCAGCAAATTTCTTGGCTACAGCGGAGATGATGGAACTGTCGAGTCCTCCGGAGAGGAGTACACCGTAGGGTACGTCGCACATCAACTGTCGCTTCACTGCCGCTTCAAGTGCGTCGTGGAGTTCGGCCACAGAAGCGCCGTTGTCCTTCACGTTTTCGTACGATTCCCACTCACGTTTGTACCAGCGCGTCATTTTTCCTTCGCTGCCTCTGTAGTAATGTCCGGGGAGGAAGGGCTCGTAGCTGTCGCAGTAGCCTTCAAGCGCTTTGAGTTCGCTGGCACAGTAAACGGTGCCGTCGGCATCGTGGCCGATGTAAAGGGGAATAACGCCGATGGGGTCGCGTGCAATGAGGAAGTCGTCGGCTTCTTCATCGTAGAGTGCAAAGGCAAAAATGCCGTTGAGGTCTTCAAGGAAATTGATGCCTTTGTCGCGATAGAGTGCAAGGAGTACTTCGCAGTCGGAACCCGTTTGGAAAGGATATTTTCCGGCGTATTTGTCGCGGATGTCCTGGTGGTTGTATATTTCGCCGTTCACGGCGAGCACTTGCTTGTTGTCGGGGGAGAAGAGCGGCTGTTTTCCGCTTTGCGGATCCACGATGGAGAGACGTTCGTGGCAAAGTATGGCAGACTTCCCGCAGTAGATTCCGTTCCAGTCGGGTCCGCGGTGACGAATCTTCTTACTCATGCTGAGTGCTTTCTGACGAAGTTCTGCTGTCTGCTTCTTAATGTTGAATATGGCTACTATTCCGCACATGGTATGTTTCGGTGTTGTGGATTGAAGTTATTCTGGTTTTTGATAAAATGTCGGTTGATGCTTACTTCGAGAAGCAATATGTTACGGTGTGTTGATCGATTGCCGTCAAAACGTTTCCGCGCGAGCTTCCTTCGTAACGCAATGCAAAGGTAAGCATATTCTTTTTACCACAAAGCTTTTGTAGTGATTATTTTTCTGACGATTTGATTTTTTATTTGTCTTATCGCTGACAAAATGAGAGTGGAAGTATGTCTCTTTGTGACTTAGTTGCGCTATATAATGCTGAGATTCAACGTTCAAGGATGGTTTTGGCGTAAATCGCGTAACATGGCTTGACATATTTTACATTGTGTGGCGAAAGTGTTCGTTGTGAAAATGCTACTTTTGCATGAATTTCAATTTCTCCCTTTCTTAAACTGCAGACTACAAATGCAACAAATCGGACATTTCAATAAAGAACGTGGACTGAAGGGCAGCATTGCTGCGGCATGGTACATGTTTTCGCTCTATATCAGTAAAGCGTTGCGCCAAGTTTGGCCGTTGCTCGCTTTGCTGGGACTTTCGGGCGCTTTCGTGGTAGAAGCACTGCGAGGCTATGTCATGAACCATGCGCTTCCCGCTCTCCGTCTTTGGCAGAGCGGACAAGGACACGATGTGGTTCGCTATCTTCTTGTACCAGACTTGGTATACGCTGCTGTGGCTTTAATCGTATTGATTGTGCTGCTGATAAACGTTTATTGGCTAAAAGGTCGTTGTGCAAACTTCCTTCTTTCGTATCGCCACGGACAGGCGTGGATGCCGACGGCGTCTAATCGCCTCTGCTCAAAGGACGATAGGGAGATGGCTTTGCGTCTGATGTTCATTCAATGGCCCGTGTATGTGTTGACCGCTATCTTGACCGGTCTCATCGCTTGGTTGGCTTCGAAGTATTCCTGGTGGATATTGCTCGTGTGGGTGCCTGTGTGGTGCTATGCATTTTGTGGAGTGCGTGCAGCGGGCATCTATCGTGTAGTTTACGGACTTTCGTACGGAGAGTCCTTGCTCATGGGGTTTGTTAAGCATTGGGGAAGGGTCTTTAGCGCACTCTTGCTTTGCGCCATCCCCACTTGCTTTGTCCGTTTGTTGCTGTTGTTGCCTATGGCCGTCTATCTCTTAGCTTCGTTTGCCGCAGCCGACTCTCAGCTCATCGGCGACGACAGTTTCATTCCGATGTGGGTAGAAGTTGTATGCTTTATGGTGAATGCGGTGGCGCTGGCCTTTTATGCTTTCGCTTCGTGGTTTGCCACTTATGCGCTCACCCTTCGGCTGAAATGAACTTTATTCGCAATAAGATAAGTTTGCGGGAACCGGCATATCGTTCGGTTTCCGCTTTTTTTTTGTGCGAGCCGAATATTGCAACTCGGTTGCAACTCCACGTATCTACCTTTGCATGCAGAAATACATGACTACAAACAAAACCGAGGCATTATGACACACGAAAAGCATAGCAGAGGCACTTGTGGCTGTACATGCAAGCATACCCACTCGCATGGCGCGGGGCATGATCACTGTCATGACCATCATCACGAGCACGGAGAAGGTGGTCTGAAAATGAAATTAGTTCAGATTGCAGTGGCTGTCGTATTATTAGTTGTGGCTGTCGCAATAGAGCGGAACTGTGATTGGGCCGTTTGGCAACTCTTGCTTCTGTATTTGGTGCCCTATCTCGTTGTAGGGCACGAAACGCTGAAAGAAGCATGGGAGGGTATTATGGCAAGAGATATGTTCAACGAAAACTTTCTCATGTCCATTGCCACGCTTGGAGCGCTTTGTATCGGATTCTTCCCCGGCGCCGAAACGGAATTTCCTGAAGCTGTGTTCGTCATGCTCTTCTTTCAAGTGGGCGAAATGTTTGAAGGTTATGCCGAAGGCAAAAGTCGCAAGAGCATATCGCACTTGATGGACATACGTCCCGATGTGGCCCATGTGGAGCGAGGGGGTAGGGTGGAAGCTGTTTCTCCCGAAGATGTAAGAGTCGGCGAAATCGTTGTGGTGCGTCCGGGCGAGAAAGTTCCGCTCGACGGAAAAGTCGTAGAAGGTCGTTCTACCTTGAATACCTTAGCACTCACCGGAGAGAGCATGCCTCGGGAGTTGGCAGAGAACGACGACGTGGTGTCGGGGTGCATTAATCTCACGGGCGTCATTCGTGTACGCACGACTAAGACCTTCGGCGACAGCACCGTGACGAAAATCATAGCACTCGTAGAGCAGGCTGACGAGAACAAGTCGAAGAGCGAGGCGTTTATCACTCGTTTTGCCCGCGTTTATACTCCCGTTGTCGTTTATGCTGCTTTGGCGTTGGCAATCATTCCCCCCTTGCTCGGTAGCTTAGAAATAGCCACTTCTTGGTTTGGCGACGGAAGTTTGTGGGAAAATCTTCCTCTATGGCTCAACCGTGCACTGATGTTTCTTGTGGTGTCTTGTCCTTGTGCATTGGTAATCAGTGTGCCGCTCACGTTCTTTGGCGGCATTGGCGGAGCTTCGCGCTGCGGTATACTCATCAAGGGTAGCAACTACATTGATGCATTGGCAAAGATTGGTACCTTCGTTTTCGACAAAACTGGAACCCTGACCCATGGCGAGTTTGCCGTAGAGGCCGTTCATCTCGAAGGTGAATGTTCAGAAGGAACGTGCCGCACGCATGAGGGCGAGCATTCCGACAAAGAAAAACTGTTGCTTCACTTGGCCGCGCATGTGGAACACTTTACGACCCATCCTATCGGCGCAGCTCTTCGTAAGGCTTTTCCCGCCGAAGCCACAGATGGTTGTAAGGTGGAGGACGTGGAAGAGATAGCCGGACATGGAATTCGTGCTCGCATTAATGGTTCTGTGGTCTGTGTGGGAAATCGCAAAATGATGGAATCTGTCGGTGCTGATGTGCACGAATGTCCTCATGTCGGTACCATTGTTAATGTGGCGATAGACGGACGGTATGCTGGTCACATAGTGGTCAACGATGCCGTGAAAGAAGGGTGTCGTGAGGCAGTGGCCGAACTGCGTGGACTAGGCGTGGAGAAAACCGTGATGCTCACGGGCGACCGCCGCGAAGTGGGCGAGGACGTGGCACAAAAAGTCGGTATAGACGAATGTTTGTCAGAACTTCTGCCCACGGACAAGGTGAGCGAACTGGAACGTTTGTTGAAAGAAAAGAAACCGCATAAAACCTTGGCTTATGTGGGCGACGGAATTAACGATGCCCCTGTGCTCAAACGTGCAGATGTGGGCATAGCCATGGGTGGGCTTGGAAGTGATGCGGCCATTGAGGCTGCCGATGTGGTGCTGATGGACGATGACTTGGCGAAGATACCTTTGGCTATCCGCATAGCGCGTCGCACAAACGGCATAGCCCGTCAGAATGTGACTTTTGCCATCGGCGTGAAAGTAGCCGTTCTTCTACTCGCTGCTTTTGGCATGGGTACTATGTGGATGGCAGTCTTCGCCGATGTCGGTGTCACCGTGCTTGCCGTCCTCAATGCCATGCGGGCATTGGGCGGTACGAAGAGATGACGGACGGCAGAAAGCACATACCGCCGAAGTAATAATGTATGGCAATGAATGGTAGGAGCTTCATTTTTGGTTAACTTTGCAAAAGCTTCACCTTCGGGTGATTTTCTTACCGTAAAACATCTCCAAAATGGAATCCAAAATAGACTTCGTGTTGGCATACAGCCAAGATATAGCAGAAAGAAAACATCTGCTGGAACAACTTCAGGTTTTGCCCATTGTTCAAACCGTCGTGTTGGTTGCACCGAAGGCCGCCGACTTACACGATTTTTCAACGTTCGGAAAGGTGAAGGTTGTTAATAGCGATGAGTTGAACAGTTCCAAACTCCTTCGTTCGCTCCACCCGTTGCTGACTGCGCAATATGTGGCGTTCTTCCTCTCTTCGCAACATCTGGCATTGGGCTACCGTAGCTTGGAACGTATGGTACAGGTAGCTGCCGATCAAGAGGCCGGTATGATTTACGCCGATCGCTACGATGCCAATGGCGTGCACCCCACAATAGACTATCAGGAAGGTTCGCTGCGCGACGATTTCGATTTTGGTGCTCTCCAAATGTTTGCTCGTGCTAGTCTGACAAACTTCCTTGAGGAAACCGCACCACGGTGGCGCTTCGCTGCCATGTATGCATTGCGGCTCTTTGTGTCGCGCACAAGCCGTATTGTTCATCTGAGGGAATATCTCTATACCCAACACGAAACAGACACCCGCAAGAGTGGCGAAAAACAGTTCGACTATGTCAATCCTTCCAACCGCTCCGTTCAACTCGAGATGGAGCGTGCATGCACAGAACATCTGCAAGCTATAGGCGCTTGGCTCGCTCCTGATGAATACGACGATTTGCCACACAGTGCTACAACGTATTCGGTAGAAGCCAGCGTCATCATTCCCGTGAAGAATCGTGCACGTACCATAGCCGATGCTGTGAATAGCGTGTTGCAGCAAGAAACATCGTTTGACTACAACGTGATTGTGGTCGACAATCATTCCGACGACGGCACGTCCGACATTCTTGCGCGCTACAAAGCCGACCAGAGAGTAGTGGTGGTAACCCCTAAGCGCACCGACTTGGGTATAGGTGGTTGTTGGGATGCAGCCATCCGTCACGAGGCTTGTGGACGCTATGCCGTGCAGCTTGATAGCGATGATCTTTATTCGGCTCCCGACGTACTGGAGCGCATTGTGGAAACGTTCCGCAAGTCGCGTGCGGCCATGGTAATCGGTTCGTATCGCATGGTAGATTTCGATTTGCAGACTTTGCCTCCAGGCCTCATTGCCCATACGGAATGGACTGCAGAAAATGGACGCAACAATGCACTGCGCATCAACGGCCTTGGTGCACCACGCGCATTCCGCACCGATGTGCTCCGACAGTATGGATTTCCCAATACGAGCTATGGTGAAGACTATGCCCTCGGTTTGCGCATTTCGCGTCGTTACCGAATAGCTCGCATTTACGATGAACTCTATCTGTGTCGCAGATGGAACGGCAACTCCGATGCCGCTCTTAGCGTTGACAAACAAAATCGCAACAATGCCTACAAGGATGAGCTGCGCACCATAGAACTTCATGCTCGCATGGCGATGACGGCCAAATGGAAACGTCCCGTCAATGAAGATGAAGTAGACGATTTCTTTCAGAAAGAACTTGCCTCGTGGCCCGAAGTGAAGCAGCGCTTTGACGACCTTGCAGGCCAAGTGATGAACCGCAGCCTTCCGCTCGAAACTTGTACGCTTGAAGTGCAACACAATCCCATACGCATTGTGAGCACGGGAGCAAAGATGGATAAGAACACCGTAAAGCAGCGTCCTTGTTTCCTTTGCGACATCAACCGCCCGTCTGCGCAACACGACCTTCCCTTGCTCGAAAAATTGCATGTGTTGGTCAATCCGTTCCCCATACTTCCTGGACATCTCACCATCCCCACTCGTCGCCATACGCCGCAAGACTATTCTTGCTTCGCCCCTCTTACAGATCGCTTGGTTTGGAATATGCCCCACCATGTGGTTTTCTACAATGGTCCACGTTGCGGCGCTTCAGCTCCCGACCACGCCCACTTGCAGGCCGGCGAAAGAGGTGTGATACCCATTGAACGCGATTGGAAAAACTTTGAAGCCAAATTGGAACGTATTTACCCTTCGACTGGCGACGAAGAAGCCGAACTTGAAGCACACGGCAACTCGCTGCAAAACGCTGGAATATTCGTTCTTAAGGGTTATGCATGTCCGGCATTTGTAGTGCGCGGAAACCTTTCCGAGTCCAATCCATTCCTTCTTTCAAAGTTGCTTCAGGCCATGAAACCGGCCGACGCAAAGGGTGAGCCCGATTTCAATCTTATTGCCTGGAGACAAAAGGGTAACGGAACGTGCAGCGACCACATTGTAAACGTCGTTTTCCCCCGTCGCAAACATCGTCCAGACTGTTATGCGGCAGAAGGCAAGAACCATTATCTCATCAGTCCAGGAGCTGTGGATATGGGCGGGCTTCTCATCACGCCGCGTCACGAAGATTTCGACCGACTCACTCCCCGCATGGCGCAAAGCATACTCCGCGAAGTGACGATTACTGAAAGTGAACAAATTGCCATCGTGCGCAAACTCCACACCGTGCGAGCCAAAAAGCGTTCTTCTGCCAATTTATTTGACCAACGTTTCTCTTCAGAACCCAACGTCAGTGTTGGCATTATGGAAACCGAAGCGGCAACCTTTACCCTCAACGGACATTTCCTTGCTAAAGGACAGCAAGTTGAAGGTTTGCAGCAGGTCCATTACGAAGACGGCGGCATAAGCTGGAACGGCAACATCTATAGCGAACTGCTCTTTACGCCTGAAGCTGACGAAGCTTCCTTCACGCTAGAAGGCGTGACAATAGGTGTGAACTTCCACTGGCAACGCAAGCAAAAGCAGACTTTCAGCGGGCGCCTCCGCCTTATTGTCAACGAAAACAAACTCGTTGTCATCAATGAAGTTCCGGCCGAAAGTTATTTGCAAAGTGTCATCTCGTCCGAGATGAGCGCCTCTTCGTCGCTCGAACTTCTCAAAGCTCATGCCGTGGTTTCGCGCAGCTGGCTCTTCAGTCAGATGATAAACCGCCACAATGCCGAACAAAAGCAAGGAAAAGGATTTTTCAGTTTTGTACACCGGCCCAATGAACTTATACGTTGGTACGACAGGAACGATCACACACTTTTCGACGTTTGTGCCGACGACCATTGCCAGCGCTATCAAGGCATCACTTCCTCGCTTCTCGACAATGTGAAGGAAGCTGTGCTCTCTACCCGCGGACAGGTTCTCATGGACGGCAACGAGATATGCGATGCTCGCTTCTCCAAATGTTGCGGAGGTGTGACTGAACGCTATGGTGCGTGCTGGGAAGACAAAGACTTGCCGTACCTGCAACCCGCTCGCGACACGTGGCCCGAAGAACCACTTCCCGACCTTACGCGTGAAGACGAGGCCGAACGTTGGATTATGTCTGCCCCCACATCGTTTTGCAATTCACACGACGGAAATTTGCTGCGTCAGGTGCTTAACTCCTACGACCAGGAAACGAGCGACTTCTATCGTTGGCACATTATCCTCAAACAAGAAGAACTGCAAGCGTTGCTCAAAGAAAAACTAGGCTTAGACTTTGGCTATGTGTTGCGCATGGTACCCGTGAAGCGTTCCGTCAGTGGACGACTCGAAAGTCTGCGCATTGAAGGCACGCTCCTTACGATGACCATCGGAAAAGAACTTGAAATACGCCGTTCGCTTTCGCCCACGCACCTCTATAGTTCTGCTTTTATAGTACGCCCTTCCGGGAGCCTCATCGTTGAAGGTTGCTCGGAGCCTGTTCCCGAGAAGTTCGAACTCTTCGGCGCAGGATGGGGACATGGTGTGGGTATGTGCCAGATAGGCGCTGCCGTCATGAGCAACGAGGGATACGGCTACGAACGTATTCTTTCCCATTACTACCACACAGCTCAACTCACTCCTCTCTATAAGGACAAGGAGAAGTGACAATACAATAATGGTGGCATTTTATCTAGTACCACCCTTACAAGACTCATACAAACAATCTTCTGTTCTGCGAAACTCACAATAAGGCATTGTGCACAAACGAGGACCTCGATGGTTCCTCCTTTTGCACAGTGCTGATGAGTTGCACTTTGAAGTACAGGACTCATGCCACAACAAAGGCACAGTCCGGACTTTTATAAAAAACAGAAACAATGAAATTATCAGACCTTCACACAGGCGAAATAGGCATCATCGTGAAAGTAGCGGGCCACGGAGGTTTCCGCAAACGCATCGTAGAGATGGGGTTTATCAAAGGCAAGCGCGTTAAGGTAATACTCAATGCACCATTGCGCGACCCCATAGAATATGAAATTATGGGGTACAAGATTTCGTTGCGTCGAGAAGAGGCTTCGCTCGTCGAAGTCGTTGGCGAAAACGAAGCCGAAAACGACGAACGCCTCACTCAAGGTGAAGCCCTCAAACCATTGCGTTACGATGACGAATGCCGTGACAAAGGCGAAGTAGCCGCTTTGGAGAAGCACATGGAAGACATGGCCGAAGGCAAGCACCGCGTGATTAACGTGGCACTCGTGGGCAATCCCAATTGCGGAAAGACTTCCCTCTTCAATATAGCCTCCGGTAGCCACGAGCATGTGGGAAACTACAGCGGCGTGACAGTAGATGCAAAGGAAGGCGTATTCAAAATGAAGGTACGCATAAAGAAAAACGACAATACGGTTTCTCCCTTTGACGGTACGTTCTCTTCAGTATGTGCTGGATGCAGCGACGGTAACTGCTCCACATCTCAGTCTGAAACGAATTGCTCGCAAATAGAATGGCGCGAATACACATTCCGCATTGTTGACTTGCCCGGAACCTATTCGCTTACAGCCTATTCGCCCGAAGAACTTTATGTGCGACGCCAACTCATCGACAAGACGCCCGATGTGGTTGTCAATGTGGTGGACAGTAGCAACTTGGAACGCAACCTCTATCTTACCACACAACTCATTGACTTGAATCTGCGTGTGGTGACGGCTCTAAACATGTACGACGAACTTCGCAAGAGCGGAGATAAACTCGACTACGAACAACTGGGCCATTTGATGGGCATTCCTATGATTCCCACCGTGTCGCGATCGGGCGAAGGTTTGCGCAAACTTTTCGAAACGGTTGTCACCGTTTATGAACACCCTGAAGACTCCTTCCTTCATCGTCATATTCACGTCAATCACGGCACTGAATTAGAGAAGAGCATTGACCGCGTAAAATACATCTTCCAAAAGCACAGTAGTTTGCGTTCAAAATATTCTACGCGTTATCTTGCCATAAAGTTTTTGGAAGGCGACAGCGAAGCCAACAAACTCGTGGAAACTCTTCCGGAACACGACGAACTCATCAGCGCACGTTACGAAGAGCGCAAACGCATAGAGGATGTGCTCGGCGACACGCTCGACAATGCCATGACCGATGCAAAATATGCTTTCGTTCAAGGTGCACTGAAAGAGACCTACGAGCCGCATGCAGAGCGTAGCGTGCGAACGTTTACCGAAAAACTCGACCGCGTGGTGACTAGTAAGTGGGGAGGCTTCCCCATATTCTTCCTCCTCTTGTTCCTTGTTTTTGATGGTACGTTCGTATTGGGTGCCTATCCTCAGGACTGGATAGATTGGACCGTAAGCAAACTTTCTGAGTTCGTGCAATACTGCATGCCAGACGGGATGCTAAAGGATTTGATTTGCGATGGCGTGATAAGTGGTGTGGGTAGCGTTATTGTGTTTTTGCCCAATATTCTCATTCTTTATCTCTTCCTTTCGTTCCTGGAAGACACCGGCTACATGGCACGCGCTGCTTTCATTACAGACAAACTCATGCACAAAATGGGGCTGCATGGTAAGAGCTTTATCCCTATGGTCATGGGCTTCGGTTGCAATGTGCCGGCCATCATGGCCACGCGAACGATAGAGAATCCGAAGAGCCGTCTCATCACCATGCTCATTACGCCATTTATGTCGTGCTCGGCGCGCATTCCCATTTATGTGGTGCTTGTGGGGGCTTTCTTCCCACACTATGGGGCTTGGGTGCTCATCGCACTTTATGCACTTGGCATTGTGGCCTCCATCGTAATGGCGCGCGTGTTCAGCCGTTTCCTAGTTCATGGAGAAGACTTGCCCTTTGTAATGGAACTTCCGCCTTACCGCTTTCCTACGGCAAAGAGTGTGGTGCGCCATACGTGGGAGAAAGGACGTCAGTATCTGCAAAAAATGGGCGGCATCATCCTCGTGTTTTCCATTGTAATATGGGCACTTAACTATTTTCCTCATCACGAAGAGCTGGAAACAGCTGTAGCTCAAACCGAGCAAACTGCTGTAACCCAAGGTGAAGCCGACAATACAATTGCTTTGTCACCAGAAACTAAAGATCAGTCCGAAAGCTATTTGGCACAGCTTGGACAGTTTATCCAACCCGTGCTTAGCCCGATGAATTTCGACTGGAAAATGAGCGTCGGCATACTTTCTGGCATTGGGGCAAAAGAATTGGTTGTCAGCACGTTGGCTGTGATGTATGCCGGCGAAGAAGTGGACACCGACACTGCGTCGTCAGACAACCATCTCATCCTTGCCTTGCGTGAGAACATGACCACGCAATCTGCATTGGCCTATCTCGTCTTCATCCTTTTCTATTTCCCGTGCTTTGCCACGATAGCCGCCATTAAAAACGAAAGCGGAGGTTGGAAATGGGCCTTGTTTGCTGCAGCCTACACCACCGTGTTTGCTTATATAGCTTCCTATGCTACATACCTTATAGCCTCTTGGCTCATATAGAACCACGTTTGCACATAGACAATAAAAGCCTGCGTATCGGTATACGATGCGCAGGCTTTTATTATTCGTGCGTGTTCGAGGAAAAATGGAACGGCTTACTTGATGAGGTACTGCGAAGAGATGCTCTCGTTCTCCATCACACGGCGGATGGTTTCGGCAAGCATTCCGCTTACGCTGAGTTCCTTCACCTTGGTGCAAGTGCCACGATAGGGGATGCTGTCGGTGAAGACCATCTCTTTAAGGGCGGAGTTTTGTACGCGTTCGTCGGCAGGACCTGACATGATGCAGTGGC